>NZ_JBAKFF010000001.1:0-633333 GCF_040838345.1 Spiribacter sp. 1M189
ACGCCTTCACCACCGACGACACTGTGAACATCGGGGTTGGGGCCGGTGGAACTGGCTCTACGGTGACCGGTACGTCGCTCAATGATTCGATCACTGGCAACAGTGGCGATGACGAGCTCATCGGTGGTGACGGCGACGACACCATAGCCGGCGCCGCGGGTGCCGACACCCTCACGGGTGGTGCTGGTGCTGACTCGCTGACTGGTGGTGATGGGGATGACACCTTCAATGTCGACAACGGCACTGATTCGGTGACCGACCTGTCTGGCTCCGATGTCCTGGTTGTATCCACTGGCGCAACAGCCAATGCGACCGTCACGGGCGACTTCTTGGCAACGGCTGATACGGCGAACGCCGACGGCACGGCGACGCTGACCGTTGAGAACGACTTCGATGTCAACCTTGACGCTGCCATAGTCGGCACGACGGCCGATGACGGCTATACCGTGGATGCGAGTGGGAATGCTGCGGCATCAACGTTTGTCGGTTCCAATGCGGATGACACCCTCACAGGTGGCAACGGCAACGACACCATCACTGGTGGTGCGGGCGCTGACGAGTTGACGGGTGGTGACGGTGACGACACCTTCCAGGTAGCAGATGCCAGTGAGTTGGCCGAAGATGCAACCGTAATCGGTGGTGAAGGAACTGACACAATTGCTGTGACCACCGATGGTGTAACTATCGATGATCAGGACTTCGCCAACGTCAGCACCGTGGAGGCCGTAACGCTGGCCAATGGCTCGAACATTCTTACGCTCGGCAGCAACGCCGAGGCCGCGGGGATTCGTGCTGTAACCGGCGGCTCCGGCGGCGACACCATCAACGGCAGCAATGCCGCGGAGACCATTGATGGTGGTGCCGGCGGAGACATCATCACCGGTGGGCTCGGCGCCGACGCGCTCAGCGGTGGCGATGGGAATGATGAGTTCCAGTTCTTCGATGGCGCGGAGCTAGCGACTGATGTGTCCGTGGGCGGTGAGAAGGGAGACGACACCATCGTCTTCACCTCGGCCACAGACGACATTGATGACGCGGATTTTGCGGATGTGTCCAATGTTGAAGCGGTAACACTGGCTGACGGAGGCAACACTGCAGTCTTTGGAATTAACGCTGAGACAGCTGGTGTCGTCACTACTACTGGCGGATCTGGCGATGATGACATTACCGGTAGCAATGCTGCTGAGACCATCAGTGGTGAGGCCGGTGATGACAGCATTGACGGTGGTGATCGTGCCGACAACATCACCGGTGGATTAGGTGCTGACACCATTGCCGGTGGCGATGGCAACGACACCATCACGGGTGGTGCTGGTGCTGACACGATCGATGGTGGTGCAGGTGCTGATACTTACACTGCTGGCGACGGAACCGCGATTAGCGTGACGCTAAACACCAACACGGCAGCCACGGTAAATGTCACGGGCGGGGATAACGACTCTGTCGTTAATATCGAAAACGTCAATGGCACGACTGGAGCCGATACCATCACAGGTGATACCGCGGCTAACGTCATCAGCGGCCAAGCTGGCAACGACACCATCACGGGTGGTGCTGGTGCTGACGAGCTGACTGGCGGTGGTGGGGCGGATGATTTCCGCTACGGCGATGTCACTGGTACCGATACGGTGACAGACTTCCAAGTCGATGACGGCGGAACTGACGACACGGTCTCTTTCGCCGACGCAGGCGTCGGTGGTGGCACAACCAACCTTACGGACAGCGGCGCTAATAACCTCACGGAAGTCACTGCGGTTGAAGAGCTTGCTACGGATGCCACAAACGTGGATATCAGTGCTGACGACGATGACCTGATCAAGCTGACGGCTACCGATCAGGATACGTTTGCCGCCGCGATCGGGACTACCGAAGTGACCGTAGCCGACGCATCGGTGATGCTGGTTTCGTACTATGACAACGCGGATTCGCAAGCAGTTATCGGTTTCGTCGAGGAGGCTAATGCTGGCGACGCCGATAACATCATCGATGGCAATGATGCGTTTAACGAGATGTTCCGTCTCGACATCACAGGCACGGAGTACGGCAACCTAGATGCCGATAACTTTGGCGTCTTCTAACCGACCCACCCTCACCTGAGGAACGGTCCTGAGAAAGCCCTCGTCACCTAGTGGCGGGGGCTTTTCTTATGCTGCCAAACCAATCCGTCAGCGTGCTCTCTGCTGCCTTCCCTTGCCCAGTGCGGATTTGACCTGCGAGTAGGTAATGCCATGCTTGCGGCACAGCTGCTTCACAGTGGCGAGGTCAGTCTTGCGCTCTTCACGCACGGCTTCTCTAATCGCCTTGTCCAGTTCCTCACGCTGCTTGATCAACTCTTCTGCTCTGCTCATCGTGGTTTCCATCCTCTGCTTGTGATTTAAGGGAATTTGCCAACACCAGCACGTGCGATCATGCCGCGTGCATAGCGCAGCTCGCGTGATACCAGTGTGGCGACGGTGTTTTTCTGCGCACGACCATCTACTGCTTCGTTGGCCATGCGCTTTTGACTGGGTTTTGTGGTCAAACCGACTGTGTCTGCGAGCTTGGCGTTGCTCATGCGCTTGCCACGCTGTGAGTGTTTGAGCTCATAGAGTGTCAGCGCACGTTCCAGGCGTTTGACGAGCACGGGCTTTGAGAGGTGATACAGAGCCTGGCTGTGCTCTGCGGGGTCAACGCGCTTGCCGTGCTCTGATGGCAGGTGCTTTTTCAGCAGACGATTGATGCTCTTGTCCACATAGCGGCGCTGCTGTGGCAGGGGGACTGCAATCACAAGCCAGTCGTCGTGCTCTGCATATTCAGCCGCACGCTCACCGTCCTCCACTATGTGTGTCCATACACCACGCAGCGGCTCAGCGGAGAGATAGACGCCGCGCTCCTCGCCGTTCGTGTTAACACGATTGCGCCACCAGTCGCAGAAGGCTCGGTATCTGTCGCCGTCATAGCGCACGTCTCCCCAGTCTCCATACACCTTCAGCATCTCAGGCTGCGCTTTGAAGGAATCCCTGCTTGTAGAAGCTCGTTGACGCTGCTGCTGCTCACAGAGCTTGGCGTATTCCTCGTTCATCGTCAGTGCCAGCCACCACCAGTAGTAGGGGCTCTGTTTGACGAGGAATGGACGCGGCTCTTTGTACGAGCCAAAGCGCGGCGCGTAGGACACGAAGTGGCGTTGCATAGATGAACATCCATCGAGATTGCCGTTGGTTGTCGGTCTTTTTCCATTCTAATCAACGAGATAATAGTTCCAGTCGTTAGCAATACAGCAGCGACTGCAACATCCACATTATAGGAGTTTAGACATGGCGACGAAGACAACTTCATTCCACAACATCATCAATCGTGCTGACGAGATCGTTGAGCAGCGCAAAGAGTGGCAGGCGACTGTGTTCACTGACAGCAACGAAGCACTCTACGCAATTCTCCAGCAAATCTACGAGCTCTACGAGCACACTCGCAGCAGCACAAAGCTCTCAGGCGACGTTGCTGCGTTCATGCGCAAGCAGTGCGAGAAAAAGCGTCTCAAGCTCACGAAAAAGCCGACGACGCTGCAGCTGTCAACGCCGGAACCAGAGAGCCTTTTTTCGCCGGAGTGAGATGTCCCCTGATCATCATAGTGCAGTCTCGTTTTCTCCGGTTTCCTCGAGTGCAGCCTCCTTAGCGGTCTGGGATGAGCGGCTCTTAGCGAGCAGGCCGGCTTTCCGCTTCTCCTTGAGCCGGTAGCTCTCGCCTTTGATGTTCACCGTGGTGGCGTGATGCAGCAACCGATCCAGGATGGCAGTGGCCATCACCGGATCTCCGAAGACCTCACCCCAGTCGGCGAAGCCCTTGTTCGAGGTCAGGATCAGGCTCGCCCTCTCGTATCGCCGGGCAACCAGCCGGAAGAACAGGCTCGCCTCGTCACGGCTCATGGGCAGATAGCCCAGCTCATCGAGGATGAGGACCTTCGGGTAGGTCAGTTGCTTGAGCACCCGCTCGAGCTTTTGTTCAGCGCTCGCCTTGCGCAGCTTGGTGAGGAGCTCATCGAGGGTGAGGAACACCACCCGGTGACCGGCCTGTGCCGCCTTGATGCCGAGCGCGATGGCCAGATGCGTCTTACCAACGCCGGGCGGACCCAGGAACACGGCGTTGTTCCCGCGCTCGACGAAGGCTAGCGAGGCCAGTTCCCGGATGACCTTCCGGTCGATGCTGGGCTGGAAGCTGAAGTCGAAGGCCTCCAGGGTGTGCATCGCCGGGAAGCGTGCCTGACGCAGTCGCGTCTCCACGCCCCGGACGTTCCGGGACTGCCACTCGGCCTTGAGCGCTTCGGTGAGGAACGCCCGGTAGTCGAGATCCCGCTTGGCGGCCTGTTCGCAGATCGTATCGAGCTGCTCATCGAGCCCTTGGAGCTTCAACCGCTCCAGCAGTATGCCGAGCTCCATCACAGCACTTCCGTGTAGTAACCGAGGTCACGGGTCTGGACCCGTACCTGGTCCCAGAGGCAAGCGTGATGCTCGGCGACCGTGACGAAGCGCTCGCCGTCAGTGGCAAGCCGGTGGTGGGCGACGGGATGGCCCTCAAGATGACGGATCTCGATCTCGCCATCCAACGTCTGGCGGATGCTGACCCGCTGCTGGGCCAATTGCCCCGGCACGCTATAGCGCACGCCATGCAGAGAGACGTAGGCGTCCAGGCTCACCGCGCGGGTGTAGTGGTAGGCCGTATCGTAGCGGCTACGCGGCAGCGGCCCGAGCGACTCGCGCTCCCGTGCGAAGCGGACCGGGACCGACTCGCCCAGCTCCCTTAGCGTGCGCTGGTTAGCCACCGTCTGGCACCAGGCGGTGAGATAGGCGTTGAGGTGATCGAAGCTGTCGAACGCCGGATCACCGGCAAGGGCGTTCTCACTGATGTAACGCACCATCCGCTCGACCTTACCCTTGGTCTTTGCCCGTCGAGGCCGGCATGCGCGGGGCGTGAAGCCGTAGTGGACGCCGAGTTCGCGGAAGCGCGGGTTGAAGCGGGGTCGGCCATCACGCCAGTCGAGCACGGCCGAGGCCTGGTTATCGACCAGTACACTGCTCGGGACACCGCCGAAGGCCTCGAGCGCAGCGATGATCACCTCGTAGGTATGGTTGGCATCCAGCGAGGGCATCCCCATGGCATGCAGATGACGGGAATACCCCAACACGTTCACCCCGACATAGACCTTCTGGCGCACATCGCCGATCAGCAACCGCCGCTCGCACCAGTCATGCTGCATCTGCTGACCGGGCGGCGTCTCGTAGCGGACAACGCCGGCGTCCGGACGCAGTACGCGCTTGGGCTGGATGTAGTCACGCAACTGCGTGCTGCCCCCGGTATACCCAGCCTTGCGGATATCTTGCAGGATCACCTCGGCGTTCCAGATCCCCTTACGGAGCATCCCGTCGATCTGATCGATGAACGGGTCCAACTTCCGCGGCCGTCGCTTTGGTCGCTTCGGCGGCTCACTGCCGCGCTTTAGCGCTCGACTCACGGTCTTCGGGGTAACCCCGAGCTCCGCGGCAATGTCCTTGATATATACGCCCTGTCTGTATCTCTCGGTTATCATCAAATAGTCCTCTCGGGTCATCATCCCCGGTCTCCAAGCGGCCAAACTTGCAAGACCGAGGATCGTTGGTCCGAGGGGACATCTCAAACCGGCGATCAGAGGACTCTACTGGGCGGCGCCAACAATGTGGACACAGGTGGAATAGAAGTCTGCGTCAAACACTCTCTCAAAGAGACTCGCTAACGCACTGTCTCGCATGCAGAGTCTGAGCGCTTCTCGCTATCAATCACTGTGTGATTCGTGCTGGCCACTGCGAGATATACGCTTTGTCCATCGTGTTAACACGGTCATATGCACGGTGGCGGTTGCACGATTTCAAACGGTTAGGTACGGTCGCAAATCATACGGGTGGTGCTGGTGCTGACTCGCTGACTGGTGGTACTGGCGATGATGACTTCGTCATTGGCGACGGTGACACTGGTATCACCGTTGCTACGGCAGACACCATCGCTGATTTCGGTACTGGTGCTAACGAGCTTGGGCTCGGAACAGCTGGTGACGCCACCGCAGGTACGGGTAACTACGTTGAGGCAGTTGCAGCTGTTCAAGACTTTGCAGCAGCGTTGACAGCAGCGAACACGGCGTTGAGCACGTTGTCAGATACCACCAACTCGAATACCGAAATCTATGCTTTCGAGTTCGATGCCAACAACGGTTATCTTTTTGAAGACACGGACGTCGATGGCGCTGCCGACCAAGTGGTAGTGCTCACTGGCATCAACGACACTGGAATCGAGGCTGCGGATATCATCGCCTAACCGACTCACCCTCACCTGAGGAACGGTCCTGAGAAAGCCCTCGTCACCTAGTGGCGGGGGCTTTTCTTATGCTGCCAAGCCAATCCGTCAGCGTGTTCTTCGCTGCCTTCCCTTGCCCAGTGCAGATTTGACCTGCGAGTAGGTAAAGCCATGCTTGCGGCACAGCTGCTTCACAGTGGCGAGGTCAGCCTTGCGCTCTTCACGCACGGCTTCTCTAATCGCCTTGTCCAGTTCCTCACGCTGCTTGATCAACTCTTCTGCTTTGCTCATCGTGGTTTCCATCCTCTGCTTGTGATTTAGGGGAATTCGCCAACGCCAGCACGTGCGATCATTGCACGTGCATAGCGCAGCTCACGTGATATCAGTGTGGCGACGGTGTTTTTCTGCGCACGAGCATCTACTGCTTCGTTGGCCATGCGCTTCTCGCTCGGTTTTGTGGTCAAACCGACTGTGTCTGCGAGCTTGGCGTTGCTCATGCGCTTGCCACGCTGTGAGTGTTTGAGCTCATAGAGTGTCAGCGCACGTTCCAGGCGTTTGACGAGCACGGGCTTTGAGAGGTGATACAGAGCCTGGCTGTGCTCTGCGGGGTCAACGCGCTTGCCGTGCTCTGATGGCAGGTGCTTTTTCAGCAGACGATTGATGCTCTTGTCCACATAGCGGCGCTGCTGTGGCAGGGGGACTGCAATCACAAGCCAGTCGTCGTGCTCTGCATATTCAGCCGCACGCTCACCGTCCTCCACTATGTGTGTCCATACACCACGCAGCGGCTCAGCGGAGAGATAGACGCCGCGCTCCTCGCCGTTCGTGTTAACACGATTGCGCCACCAGTCGCAGAAGGCTCGGTATCTGTCGCCGTCATAGCGCACGTCTCCAAAGTCCTCATACACCTTCAGCATCTCAGGCTGCGCTTTGAAGGAATCCCTGCTTGTAGAAGCTCGTTAACGCTGCTGCTGCTCACAGAGCTTGGCGTATTCCTCGTTCAGCGTCAGCGCCAGCCACCTGCGCTGCTCAAAAATTAGTGTGAGATCTTGGTCGGCACGAAATTTCCTGCTATGTAAGTCGCACAGCCGTCGTCGAAGGATCACAAATCAGGGCCCAGGATCAGCCGATTCCGGTGGTGGGCCACTTGAAGTCGAACGAGCAGCGCAAATTCGCCCTCTCAGACAACAGGTTTTTGCCGCCCTCGGCGGATGGCTGAGAGCATTAGAGAGAAACCCTGAACGGGACGGTCAAGTGGCGCGCTAACGCCCATCGACGGCAGCGTCCGTGCTGAAGCACGCCTGAACAGCCTGACGCGTATGGCCGTGCTAATCTTGGATTGCACTGAGAGGGCGATACGCTTGAAGCTGCGCCGGTGATGAATGGGGGACCAGCTGAAGAACGCCATGGAATACGACGAAATCTTTGAAGCGCGTGGATCAGCCTACGACCATGCCATGCGCGCTCTTCCCCGGGCGAGGGCCGCTGAGTTCCGCCAACTGATCAGCCGCCTGGCGCCGCAGACCGGAGAAACCTTGGCCGATGTTCCAGCCGGCGGCGGCTACATGGCGGGTTATCTACCCGCTGGCGTGGTACATGCGCCATATGAGCCTTGTGTGAGCTTCACTAACCATGGCGACACCACCCGCGGCGGGGGACGCCCTCTGCTCCCTCTGCCCTGGAAACAGGATAGCGTGGATGCCGTTGCAAGCCTCGCGGGCGTGCATCATATAACGGATAAAGCGCCGTTTTTCTCAGAACTCCGGCGCGTTGTTCACGCGCAAGGCCGATTAGGACTGTCAGACGTTGCCGCAGGGTCGGCCGTGGCGCTTTTCCTCGATGAGTTTGTTGGGGCGCACAACACGACTGGGCACGAGGGCGTATATCTCGATCAGACTACCGTTCCGTCGCTTCGACAAGCGGGCTGGGAAGTGACGTCGGATGAGATCGTGGAATTTCACTGGGTCTTTGACTCCAAGATACAGGCCGGCGAATTCGGCCATGATCTATTCGGCTTGGTGGGCGTCACGCCCTCGGCATTTGCCGACGCAATGGAAGCAAGGTTGGGGTTTGATCCGCTACCGGACGGTGGTGTCGGCCTGCGCTGGGCCCTTCGCACTATCATCGCAACCCCGGTCTAGGGATGGAAAAACCGGGACGTTTTCTCTCGGCAGGGCGTGGGCATGCGTTTCCGGGTTACCTCGCGGGGCTGAGAAGCGGTTGTCTGCGCCTCCCCCTCACGGTGGGGAGCCTCCGTGCCTTTCCAGGAGAGTGGGCGGCGATGCCTGCCGTGGCCTCCTCGGCACACGGGTGGCTGGAGCAACTCAGTGAGACGGGGCCCCAGTGGAGCGCGATTCCAGCGCTTGATTCGGCAAGAGGCATAGGACGCTGGATAGTATTCTGGAATACCGTACTCCAGCGATATGCCGGCCTACCCATGCCGGAAGATGGCGTCGTACGGGTCGGTGCGCAGGCCTCCGACCAATTCAGCCGGCTTTTTTTGTTTCTCCCCATACCGACCGGCTCCCCCAACCCATCGCTTCAAGCCATTCAGTTGGTGTTATGGCATATGCGATCGGTCCTGGATTCGGGTGCCGCCGCGTCCGCGGATGAACTTGCCGAGCGTTTCGCATCAACAGTGGAAACACTCTCGAAGTGTCCGCCACGTGGACGAAACACTGGGCGGTTCATCGAGGCTGCCTCCGAAAAAGGAGTGCCCTTCACAGCGCTGGGTGGTGACTTGCTCCGCCTGGGACAAGGCCGGCATATGCGCTATATCGACAGCACGTTCACGGATAAGACCCCCCGAATAGGCGCCAGGATGGCGCGCCAGAAAACGCTTTCGAATCGAGTACTCCGGGATGCAGGACTGCCGGTGGCCCGGCAGCGCGTTGTCCAGGATCCGGCGCAGGCTTGTGCGGCGGCAAAGGCGCTTGGATTTCCGGTGGTCATCAAGCCGATGGATCAAGATGGTGGCCGTGGCGTGGTTGCCGATCTGAGAGATGAGGAGGAACTGAAAGCGGCCTTTCCGGTGGCGGCTGCGCATGGTGACGCAGTGCTCATAGAGCCACATTGCCCGGGCCGTGACTATCGTCTGGTCGTCTTTAATGGCGAGCTGTTCTGGGCGCTTGAACGTGTCCCCGGCGGGGTGACCGGAGACGGGGTGCAAACGGTCCGTCAGCTCGTCGACGCACTCAATGCCGAGCCCACCCGCAGGCCGGTCAGAGGTGCCCCGCTGTACCCCTTAACATGGGATAAGACGGCGCAGGAGTTGCTCGCAAGGCAGGGACTCGACGGGAACGCGATCCCGGATCATGGAGCGTTCGTCCAACTCCGCCGAACCGCCAGCGTCACCGCAGGCGGGACGCCCGTTGCCGTTCCGGTAGAGGCCGTACACCCCGATAACCGAGACCTTGCGGTTGGTGCTGCACGGGCATTGAATCTGGATTTGGCGGGAGTGGATGTGCTGACCGATGACATAGAGACCTCCTGGCGGGTTGATGGAGGCTTGATATGCGAGGTCAATGCGCAGCCGAGTCTGGGCGCAACCACCGGTCCTCATCTGTACACCGAGATTCTCGACGGACTGATCGAAGGTAACGGTCGGATTCCGATCCATGTGCTCGTTGGGCCCAGTGCGCACTCCCCCGTGCCGGAAATATGTCTGCAGGCGCTGCGGGCCGATGGACTGGCCGTTGGGCTGGCATCCTCCGCTGGGGCATGGGTGGGAGGTCATCAGCGGTCGATTGATGGATGCGGTAGCGCGATTGCCTCCCGTGCAGTCTTATGCGATCCGGAGGCGGAAGCCCTTCTGGTGGTCCTCCAGGACGACCACTTTCTTAGTAACGGCCTGCCGTTTGACCGATGCGATAGCGTGATCATCTGCGGGGTAAACATCGAGCCGAGCGCAGGACGGGCCGGTAATGATGTCTCAGTAATCCTGCGAGAGCTGCTCTCGCATCTGTTGCCGGCCTGTACCGGTACCGTACACACCCTCGCCGATAGCGGCGTTGCCCCCCAGGATGTGCCGCGACTGCTAGGCTCGATCGGGAGACACGCGTAATTTCTCATCAGAACGTGAGCATAGAGGAAAGCTTAATGTCTACATCGGCTAAAACAAGTAGCAGAGACGCATACGATAAGAGTCCGTTCCGCTCAATTAAGCACAGCACCTACTTCCCTGTTTATGACCAGCTCCTGTCACCGTACCAGAACCGGGACATCACGTTTGTCGAGGTTGGAGTCTTTGAGGGCGGATCGCTCTTCATGTGGCGGGAATTCTTTGGACCCCGGGCGAGAATCATAGGTATCGATTTCAATCCAGAAGCGAAAAAATGGGAGGCTGACGGTTTTGAAATATTCGTTGGCTCTCAATCATCACCGGATTTTTGGGATGAATTTTTTTCTGAAGTGGGTGCGGTGGACATACTGCTGGATGATGGGGGGCATACGTATACCCAACAGATCATTACAACCGAAATGGGCCTTGATCATATCAAGGATGGCGGAATGTTGATCGTGGAAGACACCCATACCTCCTATCTGGACGGTTTTGGAGACAAGAGCATATCCTTTATAAACTATTGCAAGCGATGGATCGACAGGGTCAACTCGCGATTCGGGTCATTCGTCAAAGAGCAGAAGGACAGGCGTGTCTGGTCGGTTGAAGTCTTTGAATCAATTGTCGCTTTCAAGGTGAACAGAGCTTTTTCACAGCAAGTATCCATGCCGACAGATAACGGCGGTAAGAGAGATTTTTCTAAGGACTTTCGAAACGCTGACCGTAAATTAGTCGAACGGGATTCCGCACGGATTGAGAGAATTATCAAGCGGGGATTTGATATTTTTGGGGGCAATGCGTAACGGACCTTATGCCCGCATCTGGCGTTGGATTTCGCCTGGTCTGGGTTAAGCGCATGTACGGCGAAAATCGTCGCCCGAGCTGGGCAGGACTAGACGCGTAGGACATTTTTGACTTCCTGATTTGACACCAAAAGAAAAGCCCCCGCCACTAAGTGACGAGGGCTTTCTCAGGACCGTTTCTCAGGTGAGGGGCCGTCGGTTACACAGGAGCATCGAAATCAGCGAGATTGGCAGCGCCAATACCACTAAGGTCAACACCATTCGCGCTTGCCAACAGCTCGAGGGCCGCGTCTCCCTCGCCTGCATAGGTCACCGAGTACAATGACACATCACCTTCCGCAGAATCGTAATCTGTCGATGTCAAGAGGTAGATGATGTCGTCTGCTGCTTCGCCAGTGAATGCTTCCGCTTCATCCTCAGCGGCTATAGCATCAGAGACGTCAGCACTGCTGACAACGAGACCCGTATTGGTGCCAATCGCTCCACCATTTGCGAGGACCTCAAACAGGGATCCATCACCACGCAGCGCGGTTTGAGCGATGTTATCCCCAGTCCCGAAGTCAAAGTCGATCACATCGTTACCGGCACCCAGAGTCAGGTCACCAGTGGCGATTGTATCTTCTCCATTCAGACTTTGTGTCGTTTCGAGGACGAATGTGTCAGCACCATCGCCACCAGAGAGCTGGTCGTTGCCAGCACCACCGGTGATCGTGTCATTGCCGCCGCCGCCTGTAAGGGCGTTGGCCTCACCATCGCCTGTCAGCGTGTCATCGCCCCCAGTGCCGATGATGTTTTCAACGTTACTCACCTCATCGGCACCGGCGTTCGTGTCGCCAACCGTCACTGTCGGGTCAGCTGCACTGAGGTCGAGGCTGATACCGGTATCACCAGCAGTGAGCGGAGAATCATCTGCAGCCACGAGGGCATCGGCGTAAGACACCGTGTCGGAACCGTTGCCACCATCAATGGTGTCAGCGCCCGTACCGCCGGAGATGACGTTATCGCCAGACGAACCGACCAGGTAATCGGTACCAGCCGAGCCAATCAGGTTCTCGATGGAGGTGAGCGTGTCGATCACGTTCGGGGCGGCCTCCAGCGTGTCGAACAGGTATGTCGCCTGTCCCGAAGCCACCTCATTAGCGGCGTTAAGCCCCGAGATGAAGTTGCCCGTGGCTGTGTTGATGGCCCCGGCGGTGAGCGCACTGTCACTCAGGTTGATGACGGCCCCGATCGAATCCGCCGCCGAACCCTCGACCTCCTCAACGGTCATGCCAACCGCCGAGAAGGTGTCCGTTCCGGCGCCGCCATCGACAGCGTCGGCGCCCTGACCGCCGATGATGACGTCGTCACCGGCGTTGCCGTTCAGCGTGTCGCCGCCAAGTCCGCCGTCGAGCGTGTCGTTGCCTTCACCACCGTTGACGATGTCGTTACCACCCTGTGCCGTGATGACGTCGTTACCGCCGTTCGCATTGACCAGGTCTGCGGCGCCGGTGCCCGTGAACGTATCCACGCCACTGCTGCCCGTGTAGACCATGCCGTTGGTCGTCATGTTACTCAGCGTGACGGTGACGGCGCCTGACGCGCCGCCCGCGTTGATCGAGCCAACGGTGTCGACCGCCCCCGTGGTCATCACGAAATCGCCGGCCCCCGTTATCGTCGCGCCGCTGAGTGTGGCACCGGCAGCACCCACGGTATCGAAGTCCACAGTATTCGTATCAGTGACGTCGACGGTAATGGCGCCGACGCTCGCGGCACCACTCAGTCCCGTTGTGAACGTGACATCCGAGTCTGCGGTGACGTTAAGGGTGCCGACATCGCCGGTCACGCCACTGAGGTCAGTAAGCGTGACGTCGTTTCCGGCGCTCTCACCCGCCGTGGTGATCGCGATGTTGCCGAGCGTGGCCGCGGTGACCGCACCGAGGGTGAAGCCCTGATCTGAACGGTTCGTCACCGTGATGTTGCCGACTGACCCGGTAGCATTCGCCGTAACCGAGCCGATCCCGGAGGCGGCCCCTGGCTCCCCCGTCAGCGTCACATCGATATCCCCGATACTCCCGCCAACGGCAGCGCTGGCTACCAGGTCGCCACCGTCAAACTCCTTGGCGGCGTTGACCGTGACGTTGCCGATGTTGCCTGATTCGGCCGTCACATTGCCGAGCGTGAAATCGGTCCCGCCATCACCGAGATCCACGGCGATCGGCCCGACGGAATTTGCATCAACCGTGCCGATGCTCGAACTACCGAAATCACCTACCAGATCGACATCGATGCTCAGGCTCGCGGCGCCCGTCGCATTGACATCTCCCACGATGACGTCGGACCCGCCCGAGGCATCGATACTCAAATCAGAAAGTGCGGCTGCTTCTGTGACCCCATCATCGCCAATATTACCGACTGTGATATTGCCTGAAGTACCCGAAAGCAGGATGGTCTCGAGGGCGGAGACGTCGGTGGTCGATATGCCGTTGGCAAGAGATACAGCACCCTGACCGGCATTCACCGTCAGGTCGGTCAGACCGGAGGCGTCGATGTCGGCGACCGTGAGATTGTCAGCGGATTCTGCCGCTGTGTTGAGCTGCAGCGTGGTCAGGTTCTCGTCTGCCACCAGGTCGGCGAAGCTGAGCGGACTCCCGCCGCCGACATCCTCCCCATCGTCAGCATCGATGGTTAACGTGCCAATTTCCGTGGTGCTGAGATTGCCGTTGGTGAGCGCCACACCCGCGGCACCCGCATTGCTGTATGTGACTGACGCAGCAGAGCCCTCAACCGCATTCAGGTTGATCGGATCGAGCGTCACATCACCATCACCGTCCTGCTGGACCGCAGTGCCGTCGGCGAGACTATCGAGCGTTGCTTCACCTACGGCGTCGAGCTGAATGGTGTTGAGTCCCGTGGCGTTACTGGCATCAAACGTACCGCCGTCGATCTCCAGATCAGCGGTTTCGACGCCGGTGAGCGTCGGTGCAATGTCCACGCCGGTCCCGATAGTCGCCGCAATGGTGTCGTTTCCACTATTGCCCGTCACCGTGTCGTTGTCGTCGAGATTCCCGGCGAAATCGAAGACCGTGGCGCGCGTGCTGCCGGAGATCGTCTGATCTGCGGAGCCGAGGTTGAGTGTCAGGTCACCGGTCGCGAGCGAGGCGTCGATATTCGTATTCGTGAGCCCTGTGCCGCCACCGAGCGTTGAGTCCGCATCCCCCGTGAGGATCAGGTTAGCTCCGCTCGTGATGGCGTCGACGGCAACCTCGTCGCCGTTATCATCAAAGACCGTGGACAACTCAAGGTTCAGCGTCTCGACATCGGTGCTGACGTCGATTGCATTGACGGTCATGACACCAACACCACCAGCGATTGACTCAGTGTTGGTGACGGTAAGGTTGACTAAGTCGGCGCCGCCGGAGGCGTCAGCCAGGTTGATCGTGAGGTCACCGAATCCTGAGTCCCCACCGCGCGAGTCGGCAAGCTCGATGGCCTGACTGATGACATTGTCAAGCGTGAGGCTGTGCGCGTCAGCGAGCGAGTTCACCGTGACCTCAGACAGGCCGGCGTCCATCTTCGCCAGGTTTACGTTGTCTCCGGTGTTGGATGCGCTATCCACCGTGAGCGCTTCAAAACCCGTGATTCCGGCGTCGGCGAGATCAGCATCAAAGGTGTCGTCAGCGGCGGTGACCTGAAGCTCGTCTCCATCGCCATCCCCACCGTCGACAGTGACATTGGCACCCACGGCGACCGTAGACAGCGCGGCATCCAGATCAAGCGAGTCATTCCCGCTGCCGAGCTGGACATTCAGCGAGGCATTCGCAGCAATATTTGTGACATTTTCACCGAACTGAACAACATCGCGGTTCTCGCCGGTGCGGATATCCACCGAGTCGCCGGTGGTGTCGAGATCAGTATCTCCGCCACCATTGGCATCGAGGGCATCGAACCCGGTGCTGCCCACATAAGTGAGACCAGCACCGGCGCCTGTGTTGACATTGCCAAACTGGAGATTGATCGTCGCGTTATTATCCGAGGCGTCGATTGTTGCGACGCTCGCCTCGAGATCGTTGATCACATTAAGGCTTTGCGTTCCGCCAATATCAAGTGTCCGAGCCTCACCATCAGAAGTAATCGCCGCCAGCTGGTTGAATGTGTCGCCGCCGGAATTGATATTGAGCGTCTCAAAACCATCGCCGTCACCAACGCCGCCGACATCCAGTGTAACGTTGTCTGCGGCGGCGACACTTGATGTCCGGCTGCTGATGCCCTCAAGCGCAACGTCAAGGCTGTCGTTAAAGCTATCGGTGAGCGTGGTGTCGAAGTTGGCCGTATAGGTGATGCCGTCGTGCAGACCCCTCAGGCCGATCGTGGCCTGATCACCGATGTTGGTCACCGTCAGATCATCACTGCCTGGACCACCGACAGACCAGATTTGCTCAACGCCGGTCACACCAATCGCATTGATGGTCTGCTCGTCGCCAGCCGTGCCGTTGTCATTGTCCGGCGCCGCGATGTTGAACACCTCGACGTTCGAAATGCTGGTCGCCCGGGAGTCCCCGGATACGCGGATCAGCTCGAGGGTGTCCCGACCACCGGCACCGTCGATTTCGGAGTCGTTGAGCGTCGCCGCCGTTGCCTCGAACGTGTCGTCGGCGACCGTCGGATTCGAATCACTCGGGGTGACGCCCTCGTTGCCGGAGGGCGTGATCACTGCCCCGCTCGTTGTCAGCGTGAACGTCTGCGCTTCAGGCGGCACATCGTTCACGGTGACCGAGCTGGACTGATCGGCGACTTCAAGGGTGAGCGTTTCGGTCTCGGCGACGAGCGCATCCTCGGCGATATCCACCGTGACCACGGCTTTGCCGTCAGAGCCCACGGTGGTGGTGCCGCTCAGCTCACCGACCACGTCAGCTGCCTGCACACCGGAGATGGTGTAGCTGTAGGTGTTGCCGTTGGCGACCTGATTGGCATCCTCCAGCGTGAAGGTCACCGACTGGCCCTCGTCGACCGAATCCGCGCTGGCGGTCAGGGTGAAGTCGGGGTTCAGCGGCGCCGGCGTCGTGTCGTTCACCGTCACGTCGGCGGACTGGCCTGCCACGGTGAGGGTCATCGTCTCGGTCTCGGCGAGCTTGGCGTCCTCAGCCACATCCACGGCGATGCTTGCCTTGCCATCCGCATCGATCGTCACCGTGCCGGTCAGGGGGGTGTTGAGATCCGCACCCTGCACGCCAGTGATCTCGTAGGAGTAGGTCGTGCCCGCTGCGACGTTGACGGTCGCCAGGTTGAATATAACCGAGTCGCCCTCATCGACGGATTGAGCGCTCGTTGTGAGAGGAAAATTATGTAATTTTCAGGTTTCCCAATAATTCAGGAATTTATGAATCGAAACGCCAGGGAGTTTGGCATGCAACCTACACAGTACCTACCAACCTGTTCCTCCTGCCTTGCTGGCGGTTTCTGGGAACTCAGCCAAGTATCTATTTATTCGCCGGTTTTTAAAACTCGCTGGGCTCTGGCGCGAGCTCGTCACCTATCACCGACTGGATTTGCCGCACGACTCGGCCTCTGTTTAGCGCGCTGCTGAGTGCTGTGATGGCTGTCCTTACACTCACCGCAGAGGCGGTACGTCGTGTGCTCGCGCAACCACCCAGGCATCGCCCCCGGCTGTATGCCGATCCGGTCACGCGGGGTCTCTACCTTGAGGTCCGGCCGTCCGGCGGGGCCACCTGGTATTTCCGCTACCGCGATCTGGTTAACCGCACCCGCATGTACCGGATCAATGCGGTGGAGCGTTGCAGCGTCGATGAGGCGCGGGAGGAGGTGCTGCGGCTGCGCCGCCATGTCGATGACGGCGGCGATCCCATGACTGAGCGCCGATGTGCGCGTGGTCCGGCAACGCTGGAAGAATTCATTCGGGAGACCTATCTTCCCCATGTCCGCAGCCGCAAGCGCAGCTGGCGGTCCGAGGTCTCGTTGATCGAGCGCCATCTGCTGCCCACCTTCGGTGATCGGCCCATACGCAGCATCAGCGGCGCGGATGTCGTTCGATGGCAGGAGGAGCGGCTTCAGGCAGGATATGCGGTCGGCACCTGTAACCGGCTGCTGGTCCAGCTCTGCCATATCTTCAACTGCGCCATCCGCTGGGGGATATTGGCGGATGGGACCAACCCCACCGAGGGTGTCAAACCACTGACTGGCGAGAAGAAGCACGAGCGTTACCTCTCGCCGGACGAGGTCGCGCGGCTGCTGGCGGTCCTGGATAATGCGAGGAACGTCCAGCTCGCGGACATCATCCGGCTGTTGCTCGTCACCGGCGCGCGCAAGCGCGAGGTGCTGGATGCCAGGTGGGAATTCGTGAACCTCGAGGACGCCATTCTGACCGTGCCCCGATCGAAGTCCGGGAAGCCGCGGCACATTGTCCTGGCCAACGAAGCCATCGAGGTGCTGCATCGTCAGCCCCGCGAGCCCGATAACCCCTGGGTTTTTCCTAATCCGCGAACGGGGCGACCCTTCGTCACCATTTACTACGGCTGGGATACGATTCGCCGCCGCGCGGGTCTATCCGATGTGCGTCTGCATGATCTGCGGCACTCGTTCGCGAGTTTTTTGGTGAACAGCGGACGGTCGCTCTATGAGGTGCAGGTGTTGCTGGGCCATGCCAGTCCCCAGACCACCATGCGCTATGCGCATCTGTCCCGGGATTCGCTGCGCAGCGCGACGGATTCCGCCATGGTGGCGATGCTGCGTGGTGGGGCTGAATCTTAAACATATGTTTGAAGAATAGTAATAAAATTCAATTGTACCCTCTGTGTAGTGGGGATATAACTGAGGCATCGAAGAAGCTTGCAAAAACTTACCGACCGCCGATGCCCGTACTTGACCTCAACCACGCCGTCCTGCGGCGGATCGATCGATATCGTCCCGAAACCCGCGCGGTTTCACTGTTTGATCGGACGCTGAAGGGTTTTATGCTCGAGCTGCGCTCGACGGGAACCGGCACCTGGTACTACCGATACCGCGATCAGGGTCGGCGGATTCGGCTGCTTAGACTCGGCCGGCTGGGCGAGCTCTCGGTGACGAAGGCAAGGCAGGCAGCGAGGCGCTTCGACGCGCTGGTCGAGGCCGGCGAGAACCCGCGAGAGAGCTTGTCGCCTGCCCAACGGTCAGTGACATTCCGGGAGTTCGTCGAGACCCGGTACTTCCCGCATGTGGAGCTCCACAACCGCAGTTGGCCGAGCACCCGGTCGCAGGTCACGCGGCACCTGATGCCGCGGTTCGGCGACAGGCGCCTCGATGCGATCCGGCGGGCGGATATCCTCGCCATGCAGCACGAAACACGGCTTGCCGGGATGGCCGTGGGGACCTGCAATCGGCTGCTGATTCACATGCGCACCATCTTTAACGCGGCGATTCGCTGGGAGCTGCTGCCGGAGGACTGTAATCCCACCAAGGGCGTCAAGGCCTTGCCCGGAGCCGTATCGCGCGAGCGCTTTCTGGACGCTGTGGAGGTCAGGCGCCTTTTCGATGCCCTCGACCGCAGCCGAAGTCCGCAGCTGGCCCGAGTGGTGCGGATGCTGCTCTATACCGGCGCACGCAAGCGCGAGATCCTTGATGCGCGCTGGGAGCAGGTCGACTTTGAGCATCGGCTCCTCACCGTGCCGCGCTCCAAGTCGGGCAAGGTCCGCTATATTGCCCTGTCGGATGCAGCGCTGGAAATCCTTCGCGCCACACCGCGACAGCCGGGTGTGCCCTGGGTGTTCCCGAATCCCCGCACCAAAAAGCCGATCGTCTCAATCCACTACGGCTGGGATCGAGTCCGGCGCGAGGTCGGCATGCCGGATCTGCGCATCCACGACCTGAGACACTCCTTCGCCAGTTTCCTAGTCAATGCTGGCCACTCGCTCTACGAGGTCCAGGCACTGCTGGGGCACCAGAGCCCCAAGATGACCATGCGCTATGCGCATTTGGCACCCGCGACGCTGTTGACCGCGGCCAATAGCCTGGCTGGAGAACTTTCTAAAAAGCCCTACTGAGCGTTGGGTCTGGCGACTTATGCGCCGTGGCCGGCGTCCGTCGAGTGCGATGTCAGGCCCTCCGCCCATGCCAGCTGCCGCGGCAGACACACCGACTGCAGGTCGTAGTTGGCGATGGCGAACGCCCGGGCCTGTTCACCCAGTTTTTCTCGCCGTGCGGGATCTTCGGCCAACAGACAGACCTCGCTTGCCAGTGCCTGTGGATCGAAGAAGTTAAACAACCGCCCCGTGACATCATGCTTAATCGCTTCCTGCAGCGGCTGGGTATCGCTCGCGACGATGCCGCATCCCGCGCTCATGGCCTCCAACAGGCTCCAGCTCAGGACGAAGGGGTAGGTCAGATACACATGGACCGTGGAGAGCTGCAGCAAGGGGATGAAGTGCTCGTAGCGGATGTTGCCGAGGAAATGGACCCGCGCCCAGTCCTCATCGGGAATGCGGTTACGCACCTCGTCGATGAATACCTCCCGCCAGCTTTTTTCCCCGTACGTGTCAGGGTCGGGGCGGGCGCCATAGCTCACGCCATCTCCGCCGACGATCAACACACGGGCGTTGGGCCGCCTTGCCAGGATCTCGGGGAGTGCCCGCATGAAAATGTGGTAACCGCGATAGGGCTCGAGGTTGCGGTTGACGAAGGTGATCACCTCGCTGCCCCGATCGAGCGCAATTTTCCCGCCATCCTGTCCCGTGATGGCCATCTGCACGTTGGGGTTGGGGGCCACGACGTTGGTATCGATGCCGTCGTGAACCACGGTGATCCGCTCCCGGAAGCGCGGCGGGAAGGTGCTTGCCTGCCACTCGGTGGGGCTGATCCCGGCGTCTGCGGTCTCAAAATGCAGCAGGTTATTGAGATTCTTCAGGCGCAGCCGGCAGGCATCGCCTGGATCGTTCGTCGCGAACTCCGGATCGAACCCCGTGTCGGCGCCCCGCGGGTGATAGTAGAACTCGCAGTAAATGCCCAGCGCCGTCTCGGGCCACACCTCCTTCAGAAACAGGCTCTCGCCCCAGCCATGATGGGCAATGATGGCGTCGGGACGATAGCCTGAATCCCGCATCTCCAGTGCTTTGCGGAAGGCTGCCTCGCCGCGGATGGTCTTGGTCTCGAAGTCGCTGACCCAGGGGTGGACCTCCCGGCTGGTGCCGCGCGTCGGGCTGTAGCGGACAAGCTGGACTCCCTGCCATTCCGAGGCCTTGATGTCCCGCATGATCAGCGCCGTCACTTCATGGCCCCGGGCGACCAGTGCCGGAGCCAGGTGCTTGAACTGACCGGGGAAGTTCTGGTGGACAAAGAGAAATCTCATGATGTGATCCGCAGGAAATCGAGTTTGATGAGCCGGTCGGGGGCAGGTGATGCGGCTGTGTCCATTGCGCATGATGCGTCTGCGCGCCCCTGCCTGGGCCGATATACTGATGCCATTATGCCGGTTTGATGAGTCAGGGGGCAGGATGCGGATCGCGCTGCTGGGCGCCAGTGGTCAGGTCGGGTTCGAGTTGCGGCGGGCGCTGGCGCCGCTCGGCGAGGTAGTGTTGCCTGACCGGACTGAATGTGATCTGTCCGACCGGGGCGCCTTGCGCCGGGGACTCATGCAGCTGGCCCCCGATGCCATCGTCAACGCCGCCGCTTACACGGGGGTGGATGACGCCGAGACGCATCGTGAGGTGGCGTTCCGAATCAACGGCGAGGCCCCGGGGGTGATTGGAGAGGCCGCCCGGGAGACAGGCGCCTTCGTCGTGCATTACTCCACCGACTATGTCTTCTCCGGGGATCGGGATCGAGCCTATCGTGAGGAGGATCCCACCAGTCCGTTGAACGTATACGGTGAGAGCAAGCGGCTGGGGGAGGTGCGGCTGGCCGAGAGTGGGGCCGCGTTCTACCTGTTTCGGACGGCCTGGGTGATCAGCCCGCGGGGCCGCAATTTCCTGCAAACCATCCTGCGTCTGGCGGCGGAGCGTGACCGCCTGCAGGTCGTGAGCGATCAGCTTGGCGCGCCGACATCGGCGGCGCTGATCGCCGATGTCACGGCGCATGCCCTGCATCAACGTCTCTCCGGTCGGGGATCGGCGGAGGCGGATGGCATCTACCACCTGACCGCTTCGGGTAGCGCGAGCTGGTTTGAGGTTGCCCGGTATATTGTGGAGACCGCATGTGGTTTGGGCTTCGACCTGCGCCTGGCGGCGGAAGCCATCGAACCCATCCGAGCCGCCGAGTACGGGCAAGCGGCCCTGCGGCCGAGCAATTCCCGGCTCGACACGACTCGGCTGACGAGTCAGTTCGGCTTGACGACGCCGGACTGGCGGGACGGCATTCATTGGGCACTGGAGCAGTTGCGGTGAACGAATCCAGACGCAAGGGGATTATTCTGGCGGGCGGCACTGGGAGTCGGCTCTACCCGGTAACCCTGACACTCAGCAAACAGCTTCTGCCGGTGTACGACAAGCCCATGATCTATCACCCGCTCTCAACGCTCATGCTGGCGGGGATTCGCGAGATCCTGATCATCTCTACGCCCATGGATACGCCGCGGTTCACCGAACTGCTCGGGGATGGCAGTCAGTGGGGGCTGTCTCTCAGCTATGCCATCCAGCAACAGCCCGAAGGCATCGCTCAGGCGCTGACCATCGCCGAGCCGTTCCTCGATGGGGCGCCCTGTGCCCTGATCCTCGGCGACAACATCTTCCACGGCCATGACCTGAGTGCACTGCTTGCCGAGGCGGACGACCAGACAACCGGGGCTTCGATATTCGCCTATCGGGTGAATGACCCGGAGCGCTACGGGGTGGTGGATTTCGACTCAGCGGGCAACGTCATCCGGATCGAGGAAAAACCGTCTCAGCCGCGCAGTGCCTACGCGGTCACGGGGCTTTACTTCTATGACGGAAAAGCGGTGGAGTTGGCCCGGGCCCTCACGCCATCGGCCCGCGGTGAGCTGGAGATCACCGACCTCAACCAGCGGTACCTGGAGGCAGGGGAGCTCAAGGTCCAACTTATGGGGCGCGGTTTTGCCTGGCTCGATACCGGTACCCATGAAAGCCTCCTCTCCGCCAGCGAATTCATCGCGACGCTGGAACGGCGACAGGGCCTGAAGGTCGCCTGCCCCGAGGAGATCGCCTTCCGGATGGGCTGGCTTGATCGTCGGGCACTCGAGGCGCTCGCGGCGCCGTTGGCGAAAACTGGCTATGGGCAGTACCTCGAGCAGATTGCCCGGGAGGCCGACTGAGCCCATGGTGACCGCGACGCCGCTCTCCATCCCGGATGTGATGCTCATCGAGCCGGAGGTCTTTGGCGACACTCGGGGTTTTTTCTTCGAGAGCTTCAACTGCCGCGTGTTCGAGGAGGCGGTCGGCCGGAATCTGGATTTCGTCCAGGACAACCACTCCCGCTCGGCGCGCAATGTCCTGCGTGGGCTGCATTTTCAGGTCCAGCGGCCGCAGGGCAAGCTGGTGCGTGTGGCCATTGGCAGTATCTTCGACGTCGCGGTGGATATTCGCCTGGACAGCCCGACATTTCGGCAGTGGGTGGGCGTTGAGCTGAGCGCGGAAAACCAGCGCCAGCTCTGGGTGCCCGAGGGGTTCGCCCACGGCTTTCTGGTCACCAGCGACTCCGCCGATGTGCTCTACAAGGCCACCGATTACTATGCCCCGGAGCATGAACGCAGCATTCGCTGGGACGACCCGACGCTCGGCATTGAATGGCCGCTGGATGGGCCGCCCCGGCTTTCTGGCAAGGACCGAGATGCGATGTCACTGACTGCGCTGAAGCCTGGCTGAAATGCCTCCCTCCCCGCCGCTCAAGCCTCGAGTATCACGCGCCGATCAGCTACCCTGTATGTCGTTTCACCCACGAAGAGGAGTTAATACCATGGCGAATAGGGTCACCATCGACGGCAGAGAGTACGATCTGGAAAAGTTGAGCGATGCCGCCAAGTCCCAGCTCGGCAATATTCAGGTCACTGATCAGGAGATTGCCCGGCTTCAGCAGCAGCTGGCCATCGCTCAGACCGCCCGTCAGGCTTATGCGCGGGCCTTGCAGGAAGAGCTGCCCGCTTAATGCTGGGTTAAAGGCCGCGCCGGTCAGCGCACTATCTGCGTCCGCGCGGCCTCTCGCAGATCCTCTTCAACCATCTCGGCGACAAGTTCCGGGAAAGTGGTCGTCGGCTGCCAGTCGAGCGCCTCATGCGCAAGGCTGGGGTCGCCGAGGAGCGTATCCACCTCACTGGGGCGGAAATAGCGGGGATCGATACGCACAATAACCCGACGCTCGCCCGCCATTTCGGTGATGCCGACTTCCTCTACGCCGTCTCCCTGCCATTCAATGCCGAAGCCAGCCTCGGCTGCAGCAAGCTCGACGAATTCCCTAACCGAGTGCTGTTCACCAGTGGCAATGACATAGTCCTGCGGCTTGTCCTGCTGGAGCATCCGCCATTGCATCTCCACGTAGTCGCGGGCATGACCCCAATCCCGGCGGGCATCCAGATTGCCCAGGTAGAGGCAATCCTGCAGGCCGAGTTTGATTCGAGCGATGGCTCGGGTGACCTTGCGGGTCAGGAAGGTTTCGCCACGCCGCGGGCTCTCATGGTTGAAGAGAATGCCGTTGCAGGCAAAAAAGTCATAGGCCTCGCGGTAATTCACTGTAATCCAGTAGGCATACAGCTTCGCGACCGCGTAAGGGCTTCTGGGGTGGAACGGGGTCGTCTCCTTCTGAGGGACCTCCTGGACAAGCCCGTACAACTCTGATGAAGACGCCTGGTAGAAGCGACATTGATCACCCATGCCCAGGATTCTGATGGCCTCCAACAGGCGAAGGGTCCCCACCGCGTCGACATTGGCCGTGTATTCCGGTTCCTCGAATGAAACCGCGACGTGAGATTGCGCGGCGAGGTTGTAGACCTCATCAGGCTGTACCCGCTGCATGACCCGCATCAGGCTGCTGGAGTCGGTCAGATCGGCATAGTGCAGCGTGAAGCGCGGATCTTCCTCTTGAGGCTCCTCATGCAGGTGGTCAATGCGCGCCGTGTTGAAAAGCGAGGCGCGTCGTCGAATCCCATGCACCTCATAGCCTTTTTCCAGCAACAGCTCGGCAAGGTAGGCGCCATCCTGGCCGGTGACGCCGGTAATCAATGCGCGCTTCGTCACGAGTGATCCTCTTGATTGGGCGAGTCCGAGAGCTTCTCAAGCTCTGACTCGGTCATTTCCTGAATGAATGTCTCAAAGCGGGTCTCGGCCTGCCAGCCTAGGGTTTGCCTCGCCCGACTGGCATCTCCGATCAGACGAGTGGGCTCCGTGGGGCGGAATAGATCCTCATCGATTACGACATGCTCGCGCCAGTCGAGATTGAGCAGACTGAATGCCGCCTCCAGCACGTCTTTCACCCGATGCAGTCGGCCGGTCGCCATGATGTAGTCCATTGGCTTGTCGTGTTGCAGCGAGGTCCACATGCCTCTGACGTAATCCGGCGCATAGCCCCAGTCGCGGGCGGCTTCGATATTGCCGAGGTGAAGGTTTTCTTGTTGTCCGAGCGAAATCGTCGCCGCGCCCCGGCAGATCTTCCGAGTGACAAAATCACCGCCACGACGAACCGACTCGTGGTTGTACAGAATCCCGTTGACGCCGAACAGCCCGTAAGCCTGCCGATAGATACGCACCATATGCGTCGAGAAGGTTTTCGCGGCGCCATAGGGGCTAATCGGCGCCAGGGGCGTGTTTTCGTTCTGCGGGGATTGGTCCGGATTGCCGAAGATTTCGGCTGAACTCGCATGGAAAAGCCGCGCATCTGGGCATACGCTGCGCATGGCTTCGAGTAGGCGAACTGTATTGCCCCCGATGGCCTCTGTCACGGCCCAGGGGTTATCGAAGCTCTTCGCGACATGAGAGGCAGCAGCGAGATGATAGATCTCGCGCGGCGCAACCTGCTCGAGCAAATCGTCTAGTCGCCCTTGATCGCCCAGTCCACCTGGATGCCAGACAATCGCGCTTTGTTGGCCCCCTGCTTTCGGGTTTTCGGTCGTCTCACGGGTTATCCCGTGCACCTCGTAGCCCTTCTCAAGGAGCAGTTCGCAGAGGTAGCTCCCGTCCTGGCCGGCGGCACCGGTGACGATGGCGCGGCGCGATGAATCTCCCAAGCCCGAGCCTCAATGCATAGCGGTAATTGCGTCGGATTCTAACCGAGAACGGCATGTCGCCGCCCAGCAATTTGTATGAGCGCTATACCATCATCCCGTCGTCGTCGGTGATGAGGCGTGTGGCCGTCAACTCGGATACGCCTTCGCCGAAGCTGCCGCCGATCGGGTCATAGACGGTAAGGGAGAAGGTTTCATCGGGCTCAGTAATGGTGTCGCCAATGACTTCCACCGGAATCAGGCCTTCCCGCTCCCCGGGGTAGAGGATCAGTTTCCCCTGAGTGGCAATGTAATCCTCGCCCGCCTTGGCCGTTCCGTCTTCCGTGCGGTATCGAACGCTCAACAGTTGATCCGGCGTTTCCCGCTCTCCGGTGAACTGGAGCATGAAGTAGGCATAGGTGATGCCGCTATCGCCTTCAACGACTGTTGCCGAAACCTCACCCGGTGACTGTGGCGCATCCGGGTAACGCGCGCGGAGCGATTGGTCGATCCATTGCTGCTCTGTTGATACCCGCTGCAATACGCCGATCTCGCCAAAGCTTGCGTTGAGGACGTCATCGACATCGGGATCGGCAGCCCCGTCAGAGAGGCTGGCGATGGCATTGGCGACGCCGGCAATCTCGCCTTCGATCAGTGCGGGTCCACCGCTGTCGCCAGGTGCAACCATGCCTTCGAAATCCCCAAGTCCGAGACCCGGCATGTCAATGAGCTGCCCCAGGGCATCGTTGGCAATCAAGCCGTTATCGAAATCGATGAGGAAACGCTCGTCGGCTTCCAGCTCATTGGTGTTGGGCCCACCGATCAGGCCATCGATCGCCTGTGCATCCGCATCAAGGCGGTTTTCTACCAGGCGGCGTGCCCCGATCGTATTCGGCAACGTGCCGTCATTGCCCGTACCGCTGTCCCCATAGCCGACGAGTGAGACAGTCTGGCCGAGTTCATCGCTGTCCCGGTAGGGGACGTATCGGGTGGCATCAGCAGGCGCATCTCCAGCCAGCCAGAGCAGCGCGAGGTCTTGCCGGTAGAGCCACCAGTCGTACTCCGGATGGATGATGAACTCGTCGATCTGACGTGTCGTCCTGCCACTCTCGGTATCGAACTGGACCGAGAGGTCGCCCACTCGCGTAACAGCATCAACGACATGACCTGCAGTAAGTACCGCCCGGCCGTCATAGAGAAGGGCGCCGGAACCGACGACGTCGCCCGTGCGGACATAGACCACCCCGTCCTCACGAAGGGCGCGGCGTTCCGCGGCCTGGAGACTATCGGCGGTGGTTGGCATTCGCGTCCGGTCCTTTGGCGGTCTCGGTTCGACTAATGATCAGGGATGGCCCATGCGGAGGCAAATCGGCGGGCTGTTGTTTAAGGCCTGCGCTTGAGAGCGACTGAGAGCCTTCTCGAACTATAAGGGGAATAATTTTAAGACTAATTTTCAGGAGGTTCTCATGAGTAAGCCATCCATCGCCGAGTTGCTGCGCGCCTCGGGTCACACGGTATTCACCGCGGATCTGGTCGGTCGGGCGGTGAATACGCTCTACGGATATATCGGTGCCGGACTGGACGAGCGGGACTGGGACGCGATTCTTGCCTCAAATAATCCCCTGGCCGCCTCCGAGACCGCGTTGGTGACGATGTACAGCGACCAGGATTTCCTGCTGCGCAACGCCAACCACCTCTCCGCCAACTACGGCGCGGCGCAGATCGAGTACACCTACCGACAGACTGCCGAGCGGCTGGGTAGCACGCATTCGAGCGACTGGGCGGTGGGCACTCGCTATGAGTTGGCCGCGGAGCTGGATGGGCCGTCGCTGAAGTCCCGGGCGCGTCAGGATTACGAACAGCGGCGGGAAGATAATGGCGACGGCAATAACGGCGGCGCTGGCGTCATTACCATCACCGCTCAGAATGCCAATCTCACCACCGACCCGAATACGCTGCAGAACGCGACGGCGGTGACCACGGCCGGCGAAGACACCATCGAGACCCAGTTCACGTTCCTTACTGGGACAACGATCAATGGCGGTGGCGGCACGGACACGCTGGAGGTGACGGATGGAGGCACTTTCACGCTCAACAACATCACCAATGTCGAGATCCTCGATCTCACGGGTGCCAACAACCCCAGCACTGTCACGCAGATGGGTAATGACTTCACCCGGATCGATTTGAGTGCCCAGGGCGACACCATCACCGCCACCGCTCGCCAGGACCTGGACATCAACGGTGGGGCGGGTGCCGATACGGTGATCTACACGGCGTTCGCGGATCTGTTTAATCCCACGTTAAACCCATCTTTCATCCGTGCGCTGCTCCACGGCGGCGCCGGGACGGATACGATCCGCGTCGACGACGCGATCAATTCCGACAACGGCCTGAACTTCAACCGCGCCACCAGCTTTGAGCGCCTGGTTCAGAACGACACCGCCGCGGCGGATATCACGATCACCAATGCCGCAGACCTGGAAGAGATCAATATCTCCGCGTCGACTGATGCCTCCACGATTGATGTATCGGCAGTGAATACCGGCGTGACTATTCGAGGCGGGGATAACCCCGGGGGCGATGACACGATCACGGGGAGCTCTGGCGGTGATGAGATCATCGGCGGTGCCGGTGACGATGAACTGGACGGCCGTAACGGGGATGATGACCTCCGGGGGAATGCCGGTGACGATGTCATTGTCGGCGGAAGAGGCGACGATACGCTGGATGGCGGTTTCGGTGACGACACCCTGACGGGCGGCGCCGGCGCCGACGTGATCGATGGCGGTGCGGGTGCGGATACGGCGTCCTATGCCACCAGTCCCGGTGGGGTGACGGTCGACCTGACGGATAACGCCAACAACGCGGGCGCTGATGCGCTTGGTGATCAGCTGAACTCGATCGTGAATCTCATCGGCAGCGATCACGACGACACCCTCACAGGAAATATCTTCAATAACCGGATTGATGGGGGCGACGGAGACGATAGCCTCGACGGCAATGCCGGCGACGACACGTTGAACGGTGGCGCCGGAGTCGACCGGTTCAATGTCGACAGCGGGACGGACACCATCAGTGACCTCGAGGGCAGCGATGTCTTGGTGGTTTCCCCTGGCGCAACCGCCAATGCCACGGTGACGGCCGACTTCACCGCGACAGCGGCCACCGAAAACGATGGCGGGACGGCCAGCCTCACGGCGGCCGATGATGTGGATATCGATCTATCAAACGCGACGGTGAATACCGCTCCGGATGACGGCTACACCATAAGCGCGGCCGATAATACCGCCGCTTCGGCGCTCACCGGATCCGCAGGTGACGACATTATTGCCGGCGGTGATGCCGCTGATACGCTGACGGGCCGGGCCGGCGATGACCAGTTCCTGTACACCCGGTTTACCGATTTCGTCACTGCCAACGCGGTCGTCGATCAGATCGACGGCGGCGCTGGCGGGAATCGGGTCAGCATTGCGGATGCCGCCGGATTCACCCTGGCCGCCGGCGACCTCGGCAACCGCATGTCACTCGTCCAGACGATCGATCTGGGTGATACGCCGATCGATGCGACGGGTGCTTACTCCATCACCCTCGACAATAATGATCTCTCTTCTGCCATCGCCGCGGTGGACCTCTCGCAGGACACTGACACCGAGCACACGAACGTCGTGGATCTCGGCGCTGTGACCGCGCGCGGTTTTGAGATTACCGGTGGAGCTAATGCCGATGAAATCACCGGCACCACTCAGGATGACGTGATTTCAGGGGGTGGCGGTGTCGACATACTAAAAGGTGGGGACGGTGACGATACGTTCGTTTTCAATGACGACTCGGATCTCTTCAATGGTTCAAACCGCATTAACGGCGTCATCAACGGGGGCATGGGCTGGGATTCGTTGCGCGTGTCGGCGAATGGCGACCCCTTCGAGGTGACCGCGCTGGATTCTTGGGCATTCAGCAAGGAGGATACGACGGGGCTCATTCGCGGTGTGCAGGAAATGCGGGCCGTTTCTTCGGATTCGGCGATATCGATCGTCTTAAATGACGACGCTTGGGAAGCTGGGCTTAACGCTGTGGATCTCTCCGGAGATACCGACGCTGATGGTCTGAATCGGATCGACGTGTCGCGGGAATCAGATGCTGGGAACCAGTTCAACCTGACCGGTTCGGCTGGTAAGGATGACATACGTGGCGGTGCGGGCACCGATTCGTTATTGGGCGGTGCCGGGGATGACACCATGATGGGCGGAGCCGGAGCCGATACCCTGGATGGCGATACCGGCAGCGACCTGTATGTCTTCGATGCGGGAGATAGTGTCGATGGCAATGCGGACCGGTTGGAGGGTTTCGATGCCGGTGATCGGTTTTTGCTGACTGGGACGCTGTCTGATGATGTGAACGAGGACCTCGATCTGAGCAATAATCCCGCCAGTACGAGCGTCGCTGATGGCGATCCCATCGTATTCGCCAACGACGCCGACTTTGAAATCGAGAACGAGACTGGTGGCACCGTGACGCTGGGGCAAGCCAACGTCCAGCTCGGAGACACCGCGACCGCATTTTCAGTCAATAACGATGGCAACGTGACAGGCGGTGACTTTGCTGATCACATTGTCGGTGGCGCTGGCAGCAATCGGCTTGCCGGTGGCGGGGGTGAGGATCGCCTGACCGGCGGCGGTGGCGCCGACGATTTCATCCAGTTGAATCAGGTGGTCAACAGCGTTATCGACGCGGATGTGATCACGGATTTCGACACAACGGAGAATGATAAGGTCGGCAATTGGTCGCATACCGATATATATCAGTACGATTTCGTCAATCTCATCAAGGTTGGCGCCAACCTGAACGTCGGCACCACCGAGGCCATCAAGACGACGACCGTCAGTGCGCCTTTCAGTGCGGCCGGCGGCATCATGGGCGTGAGTAATCCCAATTTTCTCCTGCTGGATAATAACCTCGCTGACACTGATGCGGTGGAATCTGCACTCGAGGCCGGGGGGGCGAATGCAATGACCGTTAATGGCACGGTCGGGCCCAATGATGGCTTTTTCATTGGCTATGACGATGGCGTTGATTCGTACCTTGGCCTGGCGATTGCCCGAGAAAGGGTCGAGTCGGGAACACGGCCGGATGCGGGTGATCTGGAGGTCGTCAATCTGGTGACGCTGCTTGGACTTGCGGATGTCACCGACCTTGGAGACGGCAACTTCCTTAACTTCACGGCCTGATCGAATAGAATCCTGCGGTCCCCCTGAGCCCTTGACATCCATCGACACTTTGCGCACGCTACGCGGCTTGATTCCGGAGGGATACCCAAGCGGTCAACGGGGGCAGACTGTAAATCTGCTGGCTTAGCCTTCGGAGGTTCGAATCCTCCTCCCTCCACCAGATTTTTGGCCCGCCCACCACGCGGGCGCGGGCATGCGGGTGTAGTTCAACGGTAGAACCTCAGCCTTCCAAGCTGATGATGTGGGTTCGATTCCCATCACCCGCTCCAGAGCGAAACGCCCATGTAGCTCAGGGGTAGAGCACTCCCTTGGTAAGGGAGAGGCCGGCGGTTCAAATCCGCCCATGGGCTCCAGAATGAACGCACAGCGCAGGGGGAACCCACCGTGTCCAAGGAGAAGTTTGAGCGCAGCAAGCCGCATGTAAACGTTGGCACGATTGGTCATGTTGACCATGGTAAGACGACGTTGACGGCGGCGATGACGAAGGTGCTGGCGGCCGAGTACGGTGGTGTGGCGCAGGCGTTCGACCAGATCGACAACGCCCCTGAGGAGCGCGAGCGCGGCATCACGATCGCCACGGCGCACGTGGAGTATGAGACGGACAAGCGCCACTACGCGCACGTCGACTGCCCCGGCCACGCCGACTATGTGAAGAATATGATCACCGGTGCCGCGCAGATGGACGGTGCCATCCTGGTGGTCTCGGCCGCGGACGGCCCGATGCCGCAGACCCGTGAGCACATCCTGCTGGCCCGCCAGGTGGGCGTGCCGGCGATGGTGGTGTTCCTGAACAAGGCGGACATGGTCGACGATGCCGAGCTGCTCGAGCTCGTCGAGATGGAGGTCCGCGAGCTGCTCTCGAGCTACGACTTCCCGGGTGATGACATTCCGATCACCACCGGCTCGGCGCTGAAGGCGCTCGAGGGGGATACGGGTGAGATGGGCTCGCAGGCGATCGTGCAGCTGGTCGAGTCGATGGATGAGTACATCCCCGAGCCGGAGCGCGCGGTGGACGGTGCCTTCCTGATGCCGATCGAGGATGTGTTCTCGATCTCGGGCCGCGGCACCGTGGTGACGGGCCGTGTCGAGCGCGGCATCGTCAAGACCGGCGAGGAAGTGGAGATCGTGGGCATCAAGGAGACCACCAAGACCGTGGTCACGGGTGTCGAGATGTTCCGCAAGCTGCTCGACGAGGGCCGCGCCGGGGACAACATCGGTGCGCTGCTGCGTGGCACCAAGCGTGACGACGTGGAGCGTGGCCAGGTGCTGTGCAAGCCCGGCTCGATCACGCCGCACACCAAGTTCGAGTGCGAGGTCTATGTCCTCGGCAAGGACGAGGGTGGTCGTCATACGCCGTTCTTCGATGGCTACCGGCCGCAGTTCTACTTCCGCACGACTGATGTCACCGGTGCCTGTGACCTGCCCTCGGGCACGGAGATGGTGATGCCGGGTGATAACGTGCAGATGACGGTCTCGCTGATCGCGCCGATCGCCATGGAAGAGGGCCTGCGCTTCGCGGTCCGCGAAGGTGGCCGCACGGTCGGCGCCGGCGTCGTCTCCAAGATCCTCGAGTAATCCGGTTTCGGCAGCTGCACGGGCGCGTGGGGTTCCATTACCCCGCGTGCTGGCGTAGACTGCCGAGTTCGCCGTTTGACGGCCGGTCAGGGGCGACATTAGGCCAGTAGCTCAATTGGCAGAGCAACGGTCTCCAAAACCGTAGGTTGGGGGTTCGAGTCCCTCCTGGCCTGCCACTTTATCCGGCCACCAACAGCGTCACGGGTTCCATGAGCGCAAACGATCAGACCGCCACCACCACCGGGATCGACAAGGCCAAGCTTACGCTGGCAGCCGGTGTATTCCTGGCGGGCGTGGTGGGTTTCTATCTGCTCGAGGGGCAGTCCGACCTGATCCGCGTCATCGGCATGGTGGCCGTTGCCGCCCTTGCCATCGCCATCGCCATGACCAGCCAGCCGGGCCGCAACTTCTGGGCCTTCGCCCGCGAGGCGCGCCAGGAGCTGCGCCGCGTCGTATGGCCCACGCGGCAGGAGTCCATCCAGACCACGCTCATCGTGCTGGTGATGGTCTTCATCGTCGCTCTGCTGCTCTGGCTGATGGATATGTTTTTCATGTGGGGCGTCGGTGCCCTGGTACGCCCTGGAGGCTGATCACTCATGGCAAAGCGCTGGTACGTCGTACACGCGTACTCCGGTTTTGAGAACCAGGTGAAAAAAGCCCTGGAGGAGCGCATCAAGCGCGCCGACATGGAAGATGCGTTCGGCGAGATCCTCGTGCCCACCGAAGAAGTGGTGGAGATGAAGGAAGGCCAGCAGCGCCGCAGTGAGCGCAAGTTCTTCCCCGGCTATGTCCTCGTGCAGATGGACATGACCGACGACACCTGGCACCTGGTCAAGGACGTGCCCCGGGTCATGGGCTTCATCGGCCCGTCCCGCGGCCGCCCGGCGCCGATCTCCGATGCCGAGGCCGACCAGATCCTCAACCGGGTGCGCGAGGGCGTCGAGAAGCCGCGGCCCAAGGTGCTGTTCGAAGTGGGCGAGGTGGTGCGCGTCACCGACGGCCCGTTCAACGATTTCAACGGCGTCGTCGAGGAAGTGAATTACGAGAAGAGCCGGCTGCGCGTGGCCGTGCTCATCTTCGGCCGCTCCACCCCGGTGGAGCTCGACTTCAGTCAGGTCGAGAAGGCCTAGCAACGGCGGTCCGCCCGCCCAGGGGAGCCAGGGTGAAAGTCCCTGGCGCTACCACCCACACCAGGAGTCCAGCCAATGGCAAGAAAAGTCGAAGCCTACATCAAGCTGCAGGTCCCGGCCGGGGCCGCCAACCCGAGCCCCCCGGTGGGCCCGGCGCTGGGTCAGCACGGCCTCAACATCATGGAATTCTGCAAGGCGTTCAATGCCGCCACGCAGGAGATGGAGAACGGCCTGCCGATCCCGGTGGTCATTACGGTCTACTCCGACCGCAGCTTCACGTTCGTCACCAAGACGCCGCCCGCCGCGGTGCTGCTCAAGAAGGCCGCCGGCATCAAGTCCGGCAGCGGGACGCCGAACACCAGCAAGGTCGGCACCGTGAACCGTGAGCAGCTCGAGGAGATCGCCCAGACCAAGTGGCCCGATCTCAATGCCGCCGACATGGACGCCGCCGTGCGCACCATTGCCGGCTCGGCCCGCAGCATGGGCCTCGACGTGGAGGGGGTGTGAAGCCATGGGCAAGTTGACCAAACGCCAGAAGGTATTCGAAGAGAAGATCGACCATGATCGGCTCTACCCCGCCGAAGAGGCCTTTGCCCTGTTGAAGGAGCTGGCCACGGCGAAGTTCACCGAGTCGGTGGACGTGGCCGTCAACCTCGGCATCGACCCACGCAAGGGTGACCAGATGGTCCGCGGCTCCACCGTGCTGCCCAACGGCACTGGCAAGACCGTGCGCGTGGCGGTGTTCGCCCAGGGCGCCAACGCCGAGGCCGCTGAGGCCGCCGGCGCCGACACCGTCGGCATGGACGACCTGGCCGAGCGCATGCAGGGCGGCGAGATCGACTACGACGTGGTCATCGCCAGCCCCGACGCCATGGGCGTGGTCGGCAAGCTTGGCCGCCTGCTCGGCCCGCGCGGGCTCATGCCCAACCCTCGGGTGGGCACGGTGACCGCCGATGTCGCCGAGGCGGTGCAGAACGCCAAGGCCGGCCAGGTGCGCTACCGCGCCGACAAGGGCGGACTGATTCACTGCAGCCTGGGCAAGGCGGACTTCGATCCGCAGGCCCTGGCTGAGAACCTGCGGGCGCTGATCAGCGACCTGCAGAAGGTCAAGCCGGCTTCCTCCAAGGGGGTCTACCTCAAGCGCGCCACGGTCTCGACGACCATGGGGCCGGGGGTGCCGGTGGATCTGAGCCCGATGACCTGAGGTCGCCGGGCTTGATGCGCGGTCATCCGCGGATGACCGCTGGCTGTCGTCATAGACGGCCGTCGAAGACCGTTCGGTGCGGTTCGCCGCATAAAGGCCCCCGGGCCGCCAACGGTAGACGGTGTGCCGGACAGGATGGGTTTCCTGCACGGGATCACCGTTACGGGGTGGAAGGGCCGAAGGCCCGGAAGCCATTACCAACCGCCGTTCCAGGAGGCATTTGAATGGGCGTAAGTCTGGAACAGAAAAAGCGGATGGTGCAGGAAGTCGCTGAGGTGGCCGGTCAGGCTCATTCCGCGCTGGCCGCGGAATATCGGGGCCTGTCTGCCGGCGAGATGGATACCCTGCGGGTTCAGGCCCGTGAGGCCGGTGTCTACGTGCGTGTGGTCAAGAACACTCTGGCCAAGCGCGCGGTGGAAGGCACCGAGTTCGAGTGCATGACCGATGAACTTCAGGGTCCGCTGCTGCTCGCATTCTCGCAGGAAGATCCCGGCTCGGCCGCCCGTGTTCTGAAGAGTTTCTCGAAGGAACACGATCAGCTGGTCGTGACGATGCTGGCCGTGGGCGGGGAGAAGTTCCCCGGCTCGGAAATCGACCGGCTCGCCACGCTACCGACCTACGACGAGGCGATCAGTCGCCTCATGGCGACCATGAAGGCGCCGGTACAGAAGTTTGCCACGACCCTCAACGAGGTCCCCGGCAAGCTCGTGCGTACCGTTGCCGCGGTCAAGGACGCCAAGCAGTCGGGCTGATGCGACCCCTGTCGCTGCCGTTTGCACACTCAACTATCGAATCAGCCAGGAGACAAGACGATGGCCGTTTCAAAGGAAGACATTCTCGAGACCATTTCCAACATGAGCGTCATGGAGGTCGTTGACCTCATCGAGGCCATGGAAGAGAAGTTCGGCGTCACCGCGGCAGCCGCCGTAGCCGCGGCCCCGGCCGCCGGTGGTGGCGAGGCCGAGGCCGCCGAGGAGCAGACCGAGTTCGACGTGGTCCTCTCGGGCTTCGGCGACAACAAGGTCGCCGTCATCAAGGCCGTGCGTGCCGCCACCGGCCTGGGCCTCAAGGAGGCCAAGGAGCTGGTGGAGGGCGTGCCCGCCCCGGTGAAGGAAGGCGCCTCGAAGGAAGAGGCCGACGAGCTGAAGGGTCAGCTCGAAGAGGCCGGTGCCACTGTCGAGCTCAAGTAAGGGCTCGGTGGCAGCAACGCCGCGGGTCGGCGTTGACGGGGCTGGTGGCCGATTCGGCCACCGGCCCCTTGGTGTTTGCAGGCAAACCGTCCGGGCGGAATCCCGGCGCGGCCGACGTGTCCAAGTCTGCGGGGTCTTGCATCCGGCAAGTCTCCGAAGCCTTGCACACGGCGGAACCCAACCTGGTTGAGGAACCTCGATGGCCTATACGTTTACTGAAAAAAAGCGCATCCGCAATGACTTCGGCAAGCAGCCGAACATCCTGGATGTCCCCTATCTGCTGGCCTCGCAGATCGAATCCTATCGGGATTTCCTGCAGCTGGACCAGGACCCGGACGGCCGCGACGGCAAGGGCCTGCATGCGGCCTTCGATTCGGTGTTCCCGATCGAGAGCTACTCCGGCAATGCCCGTCTGGAGTACGTCCGCTACCGCATCGGCGAGCCCGCCTTCGATGTCAAGGAATGCCAGCTCCGCGGCCTGACCTATGCCGCGCCGCTGCGCGTGCTGGTGCGCCTGGTCATCAACGACAAGGACACCCGCACGGTCAAGGACATCCGCGAGCAGGAAGTCTACATGGGCGAAATGCCGCTCATGACGCGTAACGGCACGTTCGTGGTCAACGGCACCGAGCGGGTCATCGTCCAGCAGCTGCACCGCTCGCCGGGCGTTTTCTTCGACCACGACAAGGGCAAGACCCACAGCTCCGGGAAGCTGCTGTTCTCCGCGCGGGTGATCCCCTATCGCGGCTCCTGGCTCGACTTCGAGTTCGACCCCAAGGACGCGATCTATGTGCGCATCGACCGCCGCCGCAAGCTGCCGGCGACGGTGCTGCTTCGCGCGCTGGGCTATGACAACCAGCAGATCCTGGATCTGTTCTTCGAGAAGAACACCTATCATCTGCGCAAGAAGGGCGCCGACCTCGAGCTGGTGCCCGAGCGCCTGCGTGGCGAGACGGCCACCTTCGACATCAAGGACGGCGAGGGCAATGTCATCGTCGAGTCCGGCCGGCGCATCACCGCCCGCCATATCCGCCAGATGGACAAGGCCGCGCTGAAGAAGCTGCAGGTGCCGGACGACTATCTGGTGGGCCGCATCCTGGCCGAGGACGTCATCGACAAGTCCACCGGCGAGGTGCTGGCCTCGGCCAACACCGAGCTCACCGAGGAGCTGGTCCAGACGCTGCGCGACAATAGCGTGAAGACCTTCCGCGTGCTCTTCATCAACGATCTTGACCAGGGGCCGTACATCTCCAACACCCTGGCTATCGACACCACCACCACGCAGCTCGAGGCGCTGGTGGAGATCTACCGGATGATGCGTCCCGGCGAGCCGCCGACCAAGGACGCCGCGGAGAACCTGTTCGCGAACCTCTTCTTCAGCGAGGATCGCTACGATCTCTCCGCCGTGGGCCGGATGAAGTTCAACCTGCGCGTCGGCCGCGACGAGGTCGAGGGCAGTGGCGTGCTCGACAACGATGACATCCTCGCCGTGCTGCACGAGCTCATCAACATCCGCAACGGCAAGGGCACGGTCGACGACATCGACCACCTGGGCAACCGCCGGGTGCGCTGCGTCGGCGAGATGGCCGAGAACAATTTCCGTGTCGGACTGGTCCGCGTCGAGCGGGCCGTCCGCGAGCGCCTGAGCCTGGCCGAGAGCGAGGGGCTGATGCCCCAGGAGCTCATCAACGCCAAGCCGGTGGCGGCGTCGATGAAGGAGTTCTTCGGCTCCTCGCAGCTCTCGCAGTTCATGGATCAGAACAACCCGCTCTCCGAGGTCACCCACAAGCGCCGCGTCTCGGCGCTGGGCCCGGGCGGTCTGACCCGTGAGCGGGCCGGCTTTGAGGTGCGCGACGTCCATCCCACCCATTACGGCCGGGTCTGCCCCATCGAGACGCCGGAAGGCCCGAACATCGGCCTGATCAGCTCGCTGGCCTGCTATGCGCGGTTGAACAGCTACGGCTTCCTCGAGACGCCGTACCGCCGGGTCGAGGACGGCCGGGTCACCGATCATGTGGAGTATCTCTCGGCCATCGAGGAGAGCCGCTACATCATCGCCCAGGCCAACGCCCGTATCGATGAGAACGGCCGTCTGGTGGACTCGCTGATCTCCATCCGCCACCAGAACGAGTTCGGCATGTCCTCCCCGGACAAGGTCCAGTACATGGACGTCTCGCCGAAGCAGATCGTCTCGGTGGCCGCCTCCATGGTGCCGTTCCTCGAGCATGACGACGCGAACCGCGCGCTCATGGGCTCGAACATGCAGCGCCAGGCCGTTCCAACGCTGCGCGCCGAAAAGCCCGTGGTGGGCACCGGCATGGAGCGGGCCGTGGCGGTGGACTCGGGTGTCACCGTGGTGGCCGACCGCGGCGGCGTGGTCGACCAGGTGGACGCCGCCCGTGTGGTGGTCCGCGTCAACGACGACGAGACCCAGTCGGGCGAGCCGGGTGTGGATATCTACAACCTCACCAAGTACACGCGCTCCAACCAGAACACCTGCCAGAACCAGAAACCGCTGGTGCGACCGGGCGACCGGGTGGCGCGGGGTGATGTGCTGGCCGACGGCCCGTCCACCGACATGGGCGAGCTGGCGCTGGGCCAGAACATGCGCGTCGCCTTCATGCCCTGGAACGGCTACAACTTCGAGGACTCCATCCTCATCTCCGAGAAGGTGGTCGAGGAGGATCGCTACACGACGATCCACATTGAGGAGCTCACCGCCGTGGCCCGCGACACCAAGCTGGGCCCCGAGGAGATCACCGCCGACATCCCCAACGTCGGCGAGAGCGCGCTGGCCAAGCTCGACGAGTCGGGCATCGTCTACGTCGGCGCCGAGGTCAAGGCCGGCGACATCCTCGTCGGCAAGGTCACGCCCAAGGGCGAGACCCAGCTCACGCCGGAGGAAAAGCTCCTGCGGGCGATCTTCGGCGAGAAGGCCTCCGACGTGAAGGACACCTCGCAGCGTGTGCCCTCGGGCATGGACGGCACGGTGGTGGACGTTCAGGTGTTCACCCGCGACGGCGTCGAGAAGGACGCCCGGGCGCTGTCCATCGAGGCCGACGCCCTGGCCGACGTGCGCAAGGACCTGGATGACCAGTACCGCATCTTCGAGGACGATGCCTTCGCCCGCCTCGAGCAGGCGCTGATCGGCAAGGTCGCGGATGGCGGCCCCGACAAGCTGAAGGCCGGCACCGAGATCACCGCCGAGTACCTGCAGGGCGTTGACCGCCAGCGCTGGTTCGAGATCCGCCTGCGCGACGAGGGCGCCATGGCGCAGCTCGAGGCCGTGCAGGCCCAGCTCAAGGCTCAGCGTGAGGCCTTCGACGAGCGCTTCGAGGAGAAGAAGGCCAAGATCAGCGCCGGCGACGATCTCGCCCCCGGCGTGCTCAAGATGGTCAAGGTCTACCTCGCCGTGAAGCGTCGCATCCAGGCCGGTGACAAGCTCGCCGGCCGCCACGGCAACAAGGGCGTCATCTCCCGCGTGGTGCCGGTGGAGGACATGCCGTTCTCCGCCGACGGCGAGCCCATCGACGTGGTGCTCTCACCGCTCGGTGTGCCCTCGCGCATGAACATCGGCCAGGTGCTCGAGGTGCATCTGGGCTGGGCCGCCAAGGGCCTGGGCCGGCGCATCGCCGAGATGCTCGACGCCCAGAAGGCGGTCTCCGATCTGCGCGAGTACCTCGGCCAGATCTACAACTCCAGCGGCAAGCAGGAGGACCTCGACAGCCTCACTGATGACGAGATCATCGAGCTCTGCGAGAACCTGCGCGCCGGCGTCCCCATGGCCACCCCGGTGTTCGATGGCGCCAACGAGGGCGAGATCAAGACCATGCTGCGGCTCGCCGGGCTGCCCGAGTCGGGCCAGGCTCAGCTCTGGGACGGTCGCACCGGCGAGGCCTTCGACCGGCCGGTGACCGTGGGCTACATGCACATCCTCAAGCTCAACCACCTGGTCGACGACAAGGTGCATGCCCGCTCCACCGGGCCGTACAGCCTGGTCACCCAGCAGCCGCTGGGCGGCAAGGCGCAGTTCGGCGGCCAGCGCTTCGGCGAGATGGAGGTCTGGGCACTGGAGGCGTACGGCGCTGCCTACACGCTCCAGGAGATGCTCACGGTGAAGTCCGACGACGTCGCCGGCCGCACCAAGATGTACAAGAACATCGTCGATGGCGAGCACCAGATGGAGGCGGGCATGCCCGAATCCTTCAACGTGCTGGTCAAGGAGATTCGCTCTCTCGGTATCGATATCGAGCTCGAGCAGGACTGAACGGGTAGCCGATATGAAAGACCTACTGAATCTGTTCAAGCAGCCGGGCGCCCAGCTCGACGATTTCGACGGCATCCGCATCGGACTGGCGTCGCCGGAGAAGATCCGGTCGTGGTCGTTTGGTGAGGTGAAAAAGCCGGAGACCATCAATTACCGGACCTTCAAGCCGGAGCGCGACGGGCTGTTCTGCGCCAAGATCTTCGGCCCGGTGAAGGACTACGAGTGCCTGTGCGGCAAGTACAAGCGCCTCAAGCACCGCGGCGTGGTCTGCGAGAAATGCGGCGTCGAGGTGACCCTGGCCAAGGTGCGCCGCGAGCGCATGGGCCACATCGAGCTGGCGAGCCCAGCGGCGCACATCTGGTTCCTGAAGTCGCTGCCCTCGCGCATCGGCCTGCTGCTTGACATGACCCTGCGCGACATCGAGCGCATCCTCTACTTCGAGGCGTTCGTGGTCATCGAGCCCAACATGACGCCGCTCAAGAAGGGCCAGCTGCTCAGTGACGACCAGTACCTGGACGCCATGGAGCAGTACGGCGACGAGTTCGACGCCCGCATGGGCGCGGAGGCGGTGTTCCACCTGCTCAAGAACCTCGACCTGCGCGAGGAGACGGACACGCTCCGTGAGCAGATGGACGCGACCAACTCCGAGACCAAGATCAAGCGCCTGTCCAAGCGCCTGAAGCTGGTGGAGTCGTTCCTCGAGTCGGGCAACCGCCCCGAGTGGATGATCATGACCGTCCTGCCGGTGCTGCCGCCGGACCTGCGGCCGCTGGTGCCGCTGGATGGCGGGCGTTTCGCCACCTCCGATCTCAACGATCTCTACCGCCGGGTGATCAACCGCAACAACCGCCTGCGCAGGCTGCTGGATCTGTCCGCGCCGGACATCATCGTGCGCAACGAAAAGCGCATGCTGCAGGAGTCGGTGGACGCGCTGCTCGACAACGGCCGTCGCGGCCGGGCCATCACCGGCACCAACAAGCGCCCGCTGAAGTCGCTGGCGGACATGATCAAGGGCAAGCAGGGCCGCTTCCGGCAGAACCTGCTCGGCAAGCGCGTCGACTACTCGGGCCGTTCGGTCATCGTGGTCGGTCCCACGCTGCGCCTGCACCAGTGCGGCCTGCCCAAGCGCATGGCGCTGGAGCTGTTCAAGCCGTTCATCTTCTCGCGCCTGCAGCGCCTGGGCCTCGCCACCACCATCAAGGCGGCCAAGAAGATGGTCGAGCGCGAGACCGCCGAAGTCTGGGACATCCTCGAGGAGGTCATCCGCGAGCACCCGGTGATGCTGAACCGCGCGCCGACGCTGCATCGCCTGGGCATCCAGGCCTTCGAGCCGGTCCTCATCGAGGGCAAGGCCATCCAGCTGCATCCGCTGGTCTGCCCGGCATTCAACGCCGACTTCGACGGCGACCAGATGGCGGTGCATGTGCCGCTGTCGCTGGAGGCGCAGCTCGAGGCCCGCGCCCTCATGATGGCCACCAACAACGTCCTCTCGCCGGCCTCGGGTGAGCCGATCATCGGCGCCTCCCAGGACGTGGTGCTGGGTCTCTACTACATGTCGCTGGCGCTGGAGAACCAGCCCGGCGAGGGCATGAGCTTCTCTGATCTCAACGAGGTGCACCGCGCCTACGAGAGCGGCAAGGTCGGCCTGCAGGCCCGCGCCACCGTGCGCATCCATGAGGTGGTGGTCGACGACGAGGGCCATCGCAGCGAGGCCACCCGGCGCTTCGACACCACCGTGGGCCGGGCGCTGCTCTATGGCATCGTCCCCGAGGGCCTGCCCTTTGAGCTGGTCGACCGCGACATGACCAAGAAGGCCATCTCCGAGGTCATCGACCAGTGCTACCGGCGCCTGGGCCTGAAGGCCACGGTGATCTTCGCCGACCAGATCATGTACCTGGGCTTCCGCATGTCCACGCGGGCGGCGGTGTCCATCGGCATGGAAGACATGGTCGTGCCCGAGGAGAAGGAGCGCATCCTCACCGAGGCCGAGGCCGAGGTGAAGGACATCGAGGATCAGTACGCCTCGGGCCTGGTGACCAACGGCGAGCGCTACAACAAGGTGGTGGACATCTGGTCGCGGACCAACGATGAAGTGGCCACCGCCATGATGGACAAGCTCGGCAAGGAGACGGTCACCGACCACGAGGGCAACGAGGTGGTGCAGAAGTCCACCAACTCGATCTTCATGATGGCCGACTCCGGGGCCCGTGGCTCGGCGGCGCAGATCCGTCAGCTCGCCGGCATGCGCGGCCTCATGGCCAAGCCCGACGGTTCGATCATCGAGACGCCCATCACCGCCAACTTCCGCGAGGGGCTGAACGTCCTGCAGTACTTCATCTCCACCCACGGCGCCCGGAAGGGTCTGGCCGACACGGCGCTGAAGACGGCCAACTCCGGCTATCTCACCCGCCGCCTGGTGGATGTCTCGCAGGATCTGGTGGTCACCTCCGACGACTGTGGCACCCATCGCGGCCTGCGCATGACCCCGCTCATCGAGGGCGGCGACGTGGTCGAGGCCCTGGGTGAGCGCGTGCTCGGCCGGGTGGTGGCCCAGGACGTGGTCCAGCCCGGCACCGGCGAGGTGCTGGTCGATCAGGGCACGCTCCTCGACGAGCGCCTGGTCGAGCAGATCGAGAGCGAGGGCGTCGACGAAATCTGGGTGCGCTCGCCGATCACCTGCGAGACCCGTCACGGCGTGTGCTCGGCCTGTTACGGCCGCGACCTGGCCCGTGGCCATCGCGTCAACGTGGGCGAATCGGTCGGCGTCATCGCCGCCCAGTCCATCGGCGAGCCCGGCACGCAGCTCACCATGCGCACCTTCCACATCGGTGGGGCGGCCTCCCGCGCGGCGGCGGTGAGCAACGTCCAGGTCAAGTCGGCGGGGACCGTGCGGCTGCATAACCTCAAGACCGTGGCCCATCATTCCGGCAACCTGGTCGCGGTCTCCCGCTCCGGCGAGATCACCGTCATGGACGAGGCCGGGCGTGAGCGCGAGCGCTACAAGGTGCCCTACGGCGCCACCATCGCCGTGGCCGACGACGAGGCGGTCGAGGCCGGCCAGATCGTCGCCAACTGGGATCCGCACACCCATCCGATCGTCACCGAGGTGAAGGGCCGGCTGAAGTTCTATGACTTCGTCGAGGGTGTCACGGTGAACCGCGAGAATGACGAGGTCACCGGCCTGAGCAGTCTGGTGGTGACCGATCCCAAGACCCGCGGCAGCGGCGAGCATACCCGCCGCAGCACCGGCGAGAAGGTCGCCTACAAGGATCTGCGGCCGGTGGTCAAGCTGGTGGACGAGGAGGGCAACGATCTCAACCTGGCGGGGACCGACATCCCGGCGCACTACTCGCTGCCGGCCGGTGCCATCGTCAGTGTCGAGGACAATGCCGAGGTGGATGTCGGCGACGTCATCGCCCGCATCCCCCAGGAGTCCTCCAAGACCCGTGACATCACCGGTGGTCTGCCCCGGGTGGCGGATCTGTTCGAGGCCCGCAAGCCCAAGGAGCCGGCGATCCTTGCCGAGACGTCGGGCACGGTCAGCTTCGGCAAGGACACCAAGGGCAAACAGCGCCTGGTCATCACCACGCCGGACGGCGAGCACTACGAGGAGCTCATTCCCAAGTGGCGTAACGTCACGGTGTTCGAGGGCGAGCATGTCGAGAAGGGCGAGGTCATCTGCGATGGCGAGCCCAACCCGCATGACATCCTGCGCCTGCTGGGCGTCACCGAGCTGGCGGCCTACATGGTCAAGGAGATCCAGGACGTCTACCGCCTGCAGGGCGTGAAGATCAACGACAAGCACATCGAGGTGATCAGCCGCCAGATGCTGCGTAAGGTCGAGATCCGTGATGCCGGCGACACCCGCTACCTGCGCGGCGAGCAGGCCGACTGGGCGCGGGTCGAGGAAGAGAACGAGCAGCTCATCGAGCAGGGTAAGACGCCGGCACGCTGGGAACCCCAGCTGCTTGGCATCACCAAGGCCTCGCTGGCGACCGACTCGTTCATCTCCGCGGCATCGTTCCAGGAGACCACCCGGGTGCTCACGGACGCCGCCACGCGCGGTGCCCGCGACGATCTGCGCGGTCTCAAGGAAAACGTCATCGTGGGTCGTCTGATCCCCGCGGGAACGGGCTATGCCTACCATCAGGACCGTCAGCGTCAGCGCCGCGAAGCGCCGGCACCGATGATCCCGATGGCCCCGCAGTTCGGTCTCAGCAGCCCGGCGGCGGCGCCGGATGCGGCGGACCTCTCGGAAAACTAGGCGGAATGGGGCTTTCGGTTGACACCCCGAGGGCCCGATTCTAAACTTAACGGCTTTCGTCAGGCCGGTGTATCCGGCCTGATGTTCGTTGAAGGACTGGAGTCAAACTCTATGGCCACGATCAATCAGCTGGTGCGCAAGCCCCGCAAGCGGCCGCACGAGAAGAGCAACGTGCCGGCGCTGGAGGCCTGCCCACAGCGGCGCGGCGTCTGCACCCGCGTGTACACCACCACGCCGAAGAAGCCGAACTCCGCGCTGCGTAAGGTCGCGCGCGTCCGGCTGACCAACGGCTACGAGGTGTCCAGCTACATCGGCGGTGAGGGGCACAACCTGCAGGAACACTCCGTGGTGCTCATCCGCGGCGGTCGAGTCAAGGACCTGCCGGGTGTGCGTTACCACGTCGTGCGCGGTTCCCTGGATACCGCCGGGGTCAGCAAGCGCCGTCAGGGCCGTTCCAAGTACGGCGCCAAGCGGCCCAAGGGATAAGCGGGTAGAACATCATGCCGAGAAGAAGAGAAGTCCCCAAGCGCAAGGTCCTCGCCGATCCGAAATACGATAGCGAGATGCTCACCCGCTTCGTGAACATGATCATGCGGGATGGCAAGCGCGCCGTGGCGGAGAAGATCGTCTACGGGGCGCTTGACCGCATTGCCGAGAAGAACCCGGGCGATCCCATGGAGGTCCTCGAGACCGCCCTGGAGAACGTCCGGCCGGTGGTCGAGGTCAAGTCCCGCCGCGTCGGTGGGGCCACCTATCAGGTCCCCGTCGAGGTGCGGCCGCAGCGTCGCAACACGCTGGGCATGCGCTGGGTGATCGAGGCGGCGCGCAAGCGCAGTGAGGCCACCATGGGGCACCGGCTCGGCAATGAGCTGCTGGAAGCGGCCGAGGGTCGCGGCAGCGCAGTGAAGAAGCGCGAGGACACGCACCGCATGGCGGAGGCCAACAAGGCCTTCTCGCACTTCCGCTGGTAAACAGGTTCAGGGGTACACGTTTTGGCACGCAAGACACCGATCGAGCGCTACCGCAATATCGGCATCATGGCGCACATTGATGCCGGCAAGACCACGGTCACGGAGCGCATCCTCTTCTACACGGGCATCTCCCACAAGATGGGCGAGGTGCACGAAGGTGCGGCCGTCATGGACTGGATGGAGCAGGAGCAGGAGCGTGGCATCACGATCACCTCCGCTGCCACCACCACGTTCTGGCGTGGCATGGACCAGCAGTACCCCGAGACCCGCATCAACATCATCGACACGCCCGGGCACGTCGACTTCACCATCGAGGTGGAGCGCTCCCTGCGTGTGCTCGACGGCGCGGTCTGCGTCCTCGACGCCAACGCCGGTGTCGAGCCCCAGACCGAGACTGTGTGGCGCCAGGCCAACCGCTACGGTGTCCCACGCATGGTATTCGTCAACAAGATGGACAAGATGGGCGCGGACTTCTTCCGCTGCGTTGATATGGTCAAGGAGCGTCTGGGCTGCAACGCCGTGCCGGTCCAGCTGCCCATCGGTGCCGAGGACAACTTCGCCGGCGTGGTCGATCTGATCCGCCAGAAGGCCATCTACTGGAATGAGGCCGATCGGGGTGCGACCTACGATGAGGTCGAGATCCCGGGTGAGCTCGCTGATCAGGCCGCCAGCTACCGCGAGGCGCTGATTGAGGCTGCGGCCGAGGCCAGCGAAGAGCTGATGGACAAGTACATCGGTGGCGAGGAGCTCACCGTCGAGGAAATCAACCACGGCCTCCGCGTGCAGACCATCGCCAACGAGGTGGTTCCGGTGCTCTGCGGCTCGGCGTTCAAGAACAAGGGCGTTCAGGCGATGCTTGACGCTGTGGTCGAGTACATGCCCTCGCCGGTGGAAGTGCCGGCCATCGAGGGTGAGGTGGATGACGGCACCGTCGTCACCCGCGATCCCGACGACGATGCGCCGTTCGCGGCCCTCGCCTTCAAGATCGCCACCGATCCCTATGTGGGCACGCTGACCTTCTTCCGCGTCTACTCCGGCGTGGTCAAGTCCGGCGATACGGTGTTCAATCCGGTCAAGGGCAAAAAGGAGCGCCTGGGGCGTATCGTTCAGATGCACTCCAAGGAGCGCAAGGAGATCGACGAGGTCCGCGCGGGCGACATCGCCGCGGCCATCGGTCTCAAGGAAGTCACCACGGGCGATACGCTCTGCGACAACGCCAACCGCGTCATGCTCGAGCGCATGGAGTTCCCGGACCCGGTGATCTCCGTGGCGGTCGAGCCCAAGACGAAGAGCGACCAGGAGAAGATGGGTATCGCGCTGGGCAAGCTCGCCCAGGAGGATCCCTCCTTCCAGGTGCGCACCGACGAGGAGTCGGGCCAGACCATCATCTCCGGCATGGGTGAGCTTCACCTGGAGATCATCGTCGACCGCCTCAAGCGCGAGTTCAAGGTCGAGGCCAACGTCGGCGAGCCGCAGGTCGCCTACCGCGAGGCCATCCGCAAGCCGGTCGAGGTGGAAGGCAAGTTCGTCCGCCAGTCCGGTGGTCGCGGTCAGTACGGTCACGTCTGGATCCGCATGCGGCCGCGTGAGCGCGGCGAGGGCTACGCGTTCAACAACAAGATCGTTGGCGGTGTGGTGCCCAAGGAGTACATCCCCTCGGTGGACAAGGGCATCCAGGAGCAGATGGAAAACGGCGTGCTTGCCGGCTTCCCGGTGGTCGATCTCGAGGTCGAGCTGTTCGACGGCTCCTATCATGATGTCGACTCCTCGGAGATGGCGTTCAAGATCGCCGGCTCCATGGCCTTCAAGGACGGCTTCATGCAGGGCGATCCAGTGTTGCTCGAGCCCATGATGAAGGTCGAGGTGACCACGCCCGAGGATTTCATGGGCGATGTGATGGGCGACGTCAACCGTCGTCGTGGCACGGTCCAGGGCATGGAAGACGGCCCCGCGGGCAAGATCATCCGCGCGGAAGTGCCATTGAAGGAGATGTTCGGGTATGCTACCGACCTCCGTTCGGCCACGCAGGGTCGGGCAGCCTACTCCATGGAGTTTGACGGCTATGCCGAGGCGCCCAACAGCATCGCCGAGGAAGTGATCAAGAAGGCCGGCTGAACCGAGGGTTCGGTCGGATCAGGATTTTTTGTATTTGACGGGTAACGAGGTGAGCCGTGTCCAAGGAGAAGTTTGAGCGCAGCAAGCCGCATGTAAACGTTGGCACGATTGGTCATGTTGACCATGGTAAGACGACGTTGACGGCGGCGATGACGAAGGTGCTGGCGTCGGAGTACGGTGGTGTGGCGCAGGCGTTCGACCAGATCGACAACGCCCCTGAGGAGCGCGAGCGCGGCATCACGATCGCCACGGCGCACGTGGAGTACGAGACGGACAAGCGCCACTATGCGCACGTCGACTGCCCCGGCCACGCGGACTATGTGAAGAACATGATCACCGGTGCCGCGCAGATGGACGGTGCCATCCTGGTGGTCTCGGCCGCGGACGGCCCGATGCCGCAGACCCGTGAGCACATCCTGCTGGCCCGCCAGGTGGGCGTGCCGGCGATGGTGGTGTTCCTGAACAAGGCGGACATGGTCGACGATGCCGAGCTGCTCGAGCTCGTCGAGATGGAGGTCCGCGAGCTGCTCTCGAGCTACGACTTCCCGGGTGATGACATTCCGATCACCACCGGCTCGGCGCTGAAGGCGCTCGAGGGGGATACGGGTGAGATGGGCTCGCAGGCGATCGTGCAGCTGGTCGAGTCGATGGATGAGTACATCCCCGAGCCGGAGCGCGCGGTGGACGGTGCCTTCCTGATGCCGATCGAGGATGTGTTCTCGATCTCGGGCCGCGGCACCGTGGTGACGGGCCGTGTCGAGCGCGGCATCGTCAAGACCGGCGAGGAAGTGGAGATCGTGGGCATCAAGGAGACCACCAAGACCGTGGTCACGGGTGTCGAGATGTTCCGCAAGCTGCTCGACGAGGGCCGCGCCGGGGACAACATCGGTGCGCTGCTGCGTGGCACCAAGCGTGACGACGTGGAGCGTGGCCAGGTGCTGTGCAAGCCCGGCTCGATCACGCCGCACACCAAGTTCGAGTGCGAGGTCTATGTCCTCGGCAAGGACGAGGGTGGTCGTCATACGCCGTTCTTCGATGGCTACCGGCCGCAGTTCTACTTCCGCACGACTGATGTCACCGGTGCCTGTGACCTGCCCTCGGGCACGGAGATGGTGATGCCGGGTGATAACGTGCAGATGACGGTCTCGCTGATCGCGCCGATCGCCATGGAAGAGGGCCTGCGCTTCGCGGTCCGCGAAGGTGGCCGCACGGTCGGCGCCGGCGTCGTCTCCAAGATCCTCGAGTAATCGGGCATGGCAGCAGCGAATCAGAAAATCCGAATTCGTCTGAAGGCGTTCGACCATCGGCTGATTGATCAGTCGGCGCGCGAGATCGTCGAGACGGCAAAGCGTACCGGGGCCCAGGTTCGGGGCCCGGTCCCCTTGCCTACGAAGAAAGAAAGGTATACCTTGCTCATCTCGCCGCACGTCAATAAGGACGCGCGCGATCAGTACGAGATTCGGACTCACAAGCGGTTGATGGATATCGTCGACCCCACGGACAAAACGGTTGATGCGCTGATGAAGCTCGACCTTGCTGCGGGTGTGGACGTTCAGATCAAGCTCTCTTGAGTTTCGGGGAACTACCCTGGCCCTGGTCGTCGACCAGCCAGCCGGGGCGGGCCTCAACAAACCGGCCACTGGCCGGTGCCATTTGAACGAGACAATTCGGGTGGCTGGCGCCTGTTGCGGCGCAGGGGTGACTTTGCCCCGTGCGCTCGCCAGGTGCGTGTCGGTCGATAGAAGAGGACAGCGACGATGGCAATCGGAATCGTCGGCCGCAAACGCGGCATGACGCGGATTTTCATGGAGGATGGTGCCTCCGTGCCGGTGACGGTCGTGGAGGCCACGCCCAACCGCGTCACCCAGATCAAGGCGGAAGTGTCGGACGGCTATCGGGCCGTGCAGGTCACCGCCGGTACGCGTCGGCCCTCGCGGGTGAACCGCGCGGCGGCCGGTCATGTGGCCCAGGCTGGCGTCGAAATGGGTCGCGGGCTCTGGGAGTTCCGGCTCCGTGACGGAGTTGAGGCAGAGGTCGAGCCGGGCGGTGAGCTGACGGTTGAGCAGTTCGAGGCCGGCGCGATCGTGGATGTGACCGGTACCTCCAAGGGCAAGGGCTTCGCGGGTACGGTCAAGCGTCATAACTTCCGCACCCAGGACAACACGCACGGCAACTCCACCGCGCACCGGGCGCCGGGTTCCATCGGCCAGGCGCAGGACCCGGGCCGTGTGCTGCCGGGCAAGAAGATGTCGGGTCAGCTGGGCAACGCGCGCACGACCACGCAGAACCTTGAGATCGTGCGGGTCGATGCCGAGCGCAATCTGCTGCTGATTCGTGGTGCAGTGCCGGGCAGCCGGGACGGTGATGTCATCGTCCGTCCGGCGGTCAAGCAGCTCGCCGCGGCAGGAGGTAACTGATGGAACTCAAACTGCAGGGCGACGGCAGCACGCTGGAGGTCTCCGAGACCGTGCTGGGTGCCGATTTCCGCGAGCCGCTGGTCCACCAGGTGGTGGTGTCCTACATGGCGGGCGCGCGGGCCGGTACCAAGGCGCAGAAGACGCGGTCTGAGGTGGCTGGCGGCGGCGTCAAGCCGTGGCGTCAGAAAGGCACGGGCCGCGCGCGCGCCGGTACGATCCGCAGTCCGCTATGGCGCAGTGGCGGCCGGGCCTTTGCGGCCAAGCCGCGCGATCATTCGGTGAAGGTCAACCGCAAGATGTATCGCGGTGCGCTGCGCTCCATTCTCTCGGAGCTGCTGCGCCAGGAGCGTCTGCACGTGGTCCAGGGCTTTGATGTCGAGAGCCCGCGCACCAGGGATGCCCTCGCCGCGGTCAAGGCGCTGGTGGGGAGCGAGGATGCGCTCATCATTGGCACCGAAGTGAGCGAAAACCTCTACCTCGCGGTGCGTAATTTGCCGCGGGTGGATGTCCGGGATACCGAAGGGCTCGACCCGGTCACGCTGCTCACCCATGAGCATGTCGTGGTCACCGTCGATGCCCTGCGCCGCATCGAGGAGTGGCTGGCATGAATCAGGAGCGCGTCTACCAGGTGCTGCGTGGCCCTCACGTCTCCGAGAAGAGCACGGTGATTGCCGACGAGGCCAATCAGGTGGTCTTCAAGGTGGCGGTGGATGCCACCAAGCGCGAGATCAAGGCGGCCGTCGAGCAGCTCTTTGAGGTGCAGGTCCGCGATGTGCGCGTTGCCAATGTCAATGGCAAGCGCAAGAACTTCGGCCGCATCCGCGGTCGCCGGCCGGACTGGAAGAAGGCCTACGTGGCGCTCGAAGCCGGCAATGAGCTCGACTTCATCGGCGGCGTCGAGTAACCGAACAGGCGAACGGGACTGAACGATCATGGCATTGCGTAAAGCAAAACCGACTTCCCCCGGCCGGCGCTTCGTCGCCCAGCCGGTGAAGGACGGCCTCCATCGGGGCGAGCCGTATGCGCCGCTGGTCCGCAAGCTCAACAAGAGCGGCGGACGCAACAACCACGGCCGCATCACCACGCGGCATATCGGTGGGGGTCACAAGCGGCGTTATCGCGAGATCGACTTCCGCCGCAACAAGGACGGCGTGCCCGCCCGGGTTGAGCGGCTGGAGTATGATCCGAATCGCAGCGCGCATATCGCCCTGCTGCTGTACCGCGATGGCGAGCGCCGCTACATCATCGCGCCCAAGGGGCTGAAGGCGGATCAGGAAGTACGCTCCGGAATCGGCTCGCCGATCAAGCCGGGCAACAGCCTGCCGTTGCGCAACATTCCGCTGGGTACGCAGGTGCACTGCATCGAGCTGCGCCCGGGCAAGGGCGCGCAGATGGCCCGCTCCGCCGGCGCGAGCGTCCAGCTGGTGGCCCGTGAGGGCGCCTACGCCACGCTGCGGCTCCGCTCTGGCGAGATGCGCAAGGTGCTCAGCGACTGCCGTGCGACGGTGGGCGAGGTGAGCAACTCGGAGCACTCGCTGCGCTCGCTGGGCAAGGCAGGGGCCAGTCGTTGGGCCGGCCGTCGGCCGACCGTTCGCGGCGTGGTCATGAATCCGGTGGACCATCCCCATGGTGGCGGTGAAGGCCGTACCTCGGGCGGCCGGCATCCGGTCACGCCCTGGGGCATCCCGACGAAGGGTCACAAGACCCGCAGCAACAAGCGCACGGACAAGCTGATCGTGCGCCGTCGCAAACGCTAACGAAAAGGGGTGGATGAACCGTGCCACGCTCGATTCGAAAAGGCCCGTTTATCGAAACGCATCTCCTGAAGAAGGTTCAGGAGGCGTCCGAGGCCAACAGCAAGCGCCCGATCAAGACCTGGTCGCGGCGCTCCATGGTGGTGCCGGAGATGGTGGGACTCACTATCGCGGTCCACAACGGGCGCCAGCATGTGCCGGTGCTCGTCAACGAGAACATGGTCGGTCACAAGCTTGGCGAGTTCGCGCCCACGCGGACTTTCAAGGGTCACCAGGCCGACAAGAAGGCGAAGAGGTAAGGCATGGAGACCGCGGCCAGGCTTCGATACGCGATCATCTCGCCGCAGAAGGTGCGGCTGGTGGCGGACCAGATCCGTGGTCTGCCGGTGTCGCGGGCGCTGGAGGTGCTGGAGTTCAGCCCTCGCAAGGCGGCCGGCATCGTGCGCAAGGTGGTGGATTCCGCCATTGCTAATGCCGAGCACAATAATGGCGCCGATATCGACGAGCTTCGCATCGCCCGCATCCAGGTGGACGAGGGACCGATGTACAAGCGTATTCAGCCCCGGGCGAAAGGCCGGGCCAATCGCATCCTGAAGCGCACCAGCCACATTATCGTGGCCGTCGCCGAGGAGTAGGGGTCTAGGAATGGGTCATAAGGTTCATCCCACGGGTTTCCGGCTCGGTATTACCGAGGATTGGCGGTCGATGTGGTACGCCGACAGCAATCGTTTCGGCGACCAGTTGTATACCGATCACCTGATTCGGGAATTCATTCGCAAGCGCCTGTCGCATGCATCGATCAGCCGGATTCGGATCGAGCGGCCGGCGAAGAACGCACTGATCACGATTCACACGGCCCGGCCGGGCATCGTGATCGGCAAGAAGGGCGAGGATATCGATCGCCTGCGCCGTGAGCTCACCCAGCGTATGGGGATCCCGGTGCATGTGAACATCGAGGAGATCCGCAAGCCCGAGCTCGACGCCCAGTTGGTGGCGGAGAGTGTCGCCCAGCAGCTCGAGCGCCGGATCATGTTCCGCCGCGCCATGAAGCGGGCGGTGGGCAATGCCATGCGGCTGGGTGCGCAGGGCATCAAGATCCAGGTTGGCGGTCGCCTGAACGGCGCGGAGATCGCCCGTTCGGAGCGCTACCACGAGGGCAGTGTCCCGCTGCATACGCTGCGCGCCGACATTGATTACGGATTCGCCGAAGCCAAGACCACCTATGGGGTGATTGGCGTGAAGGTCTGGGTGTTCAAGGGCGAGATCCTGGACACGGACGCCGCCCCCAATCAGCGGGCGGCCGCCAGCTGAGGCGGTTGGAAGGAGACAGTCATGCTTCAGCCAAAGCGCACCAAGTTCAGAAAACAGCAGAAGGGCCGCAACAACGGTCTGGCCAGTCGCGGCGACAAGGTCAACTTCGGCGAGTTCGGTCTGAAGTCGACCACCCGCGGGCCGATCACGGCGCGGCAGATCGAGGCCGGGCGTCGGGCGATCAACCGTCACGTGCGTCGTGGCGGCAAGATCTGGATCCGGATTTTCCCGGATACCCCGATCACCTCCAAGCCGCTCGAAGTCCGGCAGGGCAAGGGCAAGGGCAATGTCGATCACTGGGCGGCCAAGGTGCAGCCGGGTCGGGTGATCTATGAAATCGAAGGGGTCTCCGAAGAGGTGGCGCGCGAGGCATTCCGCCGCGCCGCGGCCAAGCTCCCGGTGCAGACCCGTTTCGTTGAACGGACGGCGATGTGATGAAGGCAACGGAACTTCGCGACAAGGACATCGAGGCCCTTGAGGCCGAGCTCCTGGAGCAGCGCAAGGAACAGTTCAACCTGCGTATGCAGCAGGCGACCGGGCAGCTCGCGCGGCCCGACCAGGTGACACGGGTGCGGCGGGATATCGCCCGCCTCAAGACCGTGATCAACGAGAAGATCAAGGCAGGCGAGACGTCATGAGCGAGAAAGACAGCGTCCAGCGCACGGTCAACGGCCGCGTGACCAGTACGGCCATGGATAAGACCATCACGGTGGCCGTGGAGCGGCAGGTCGCCCATCCGCTGTATGGCAAATACATCCGCCGGACCACCAAGGTCCATGCGCACGATGAGGACAACGTCTGCCAGAAGGGCGACTGGGTGGCCGTGGCGGAGTGCCGCCCGATCTCCAAGCGCAAGTCCTGGCGGCTCGTGGAAGTGCTCGAGCGCGCGGCCCAATAGGCAACGGATAATCATAGAGAGTCAATCGCCATGATTCAGATGCAGACGCTGCTTGGCGCGGCGGATAACAGCGGAGCGCGGGAAGTCCAGTGCATCAAGGTGCTGGGCGGGTCCAAGCGCCGCTACGCCGGCATCGGCGACATCATCAAGGTCAGCGTCAAGGACGCCATCCCCCGGGGTCGCGTCAAGAAGGGCGAGGTTTACAACGCCGTGGTGGTGCGCACCAAGCGCGGCGTGCGCCGGCCCGACGGTTCGCTGATCCGCTTCGACGGGAATGCCGCCGTGCTGCTGAATAACAACCTGCAGCCCATCGGCACCCGTGTGTTCGGCCCGGTGACCCGTGAGCTGCGCACCGAGCGCTTCATGCGGATCATCTCGTTGGCGCCGGAGGTACTGTAGTCATGCGCAAGATCAGAACCGGTGACGAAGTCATGGTCATCGCCGGCAAGGACAAGGGCCGGCGCGGCCGAGTGACCCGAGTGCTCCCGGAGCGGGACCGCATCGTGGTCGAGAACGCGAATATGGTGAAGAAGCACCGGCGGGCGAATCCCCAGGCGAATGACGCCGGCGGGATCATCGAGCAGGAAATGCCCCTGCACCGCTCCAACGTGGCGATCTACAACCCCAATACCGGTAAGCCCGATCGGGTCGGTATCCGGGTTGATGATGGCGGCCGCAAGGTGCGTTTCTTCAAGTCCGACAACAACCTGATTGACTAGGGTGCCGTGATGGCCAGATTGCGGGAGCAATACAAAAGCGAAATCGTCTCGGCGCTGTCGCAGCGCTTTGAGTATGGCAATCCCATGCAGGTGCCGCGGCTCGAGAAGATCGTCATCAACATGGGCCTCGGTGAGGCGGTCCGCGACAAGAAGGTTGTCGACCACGCCGCCGGTGACCTGGCGTCACTGGCCGGTCAGAAGCCGATCGTGACCTATACGCGGAAGGCGGTCGCGGGGTTCAAGATCCGCGAGAACTGGCCCATCGGGGTCAAGGTGACGCTGCGCCGCGAGCGGATGTACGAGTTCTTCGACCGGCTGATCAACATCGCCGCGCCGCGGGTCCGTGACTTCCGGGGGTTCTCGCCGCGCTCGTTCGACGGCCGGGGCAACTACAACGTCGGCATCCAGGAGCAGCTCGTGTTCCCGGAACTCGAGTTCGACAAGATCGATGCCATTCGCGGTATGGATATCGCGATCGGCACTACTGCAAAGACGGACGAGGAAGCCATGGCCCTGCTCGAGGGCTTTGGGTTCCCCTTCCGCAAGTAAAAGAGGGCAGGAAATGGCAAAGGTTTCCATGGTCCAGCGTGAGCTCAAGCGCGAGCGGCTGCGCAACAAGTATGCGACCAAGCGCGCCGAGCTCAAGGAAATCATTCGCAGCCCCGCCTCCTCGGACGAGGAGCGGGCGGCGGCTCAGGAGCAGCTTCAGAACCTGCCCCGGAACGCCAGCCCGGTGCGGGGCCGCAACCGGTGCAATGTCTCGGGTCGGCCTCGCGGTTACTACCGCAAGTTCGGTCTGGCCCGGAACATGCTCCGCCAGGCCGCGATGCGCGGTGAGATCCCCGGCCTGAAGCTGTCCAGCTGGTGAGCGGTATGGGCAAGGGTAACCAGGCAAGGAACCAGGTGACGCGAACATGAGCATGACCGATCCCATCGCGGATATGCTGACCCGCATTCGCAACGGTCAGTCCGCCGAGAAGACGGAGGTCTCAATGCCCTCCTCGAAGCTGAAGATGGCCATCGCCCGAGTGCTGAAGGACGAAGGCTATGTTCATGACTACCGGGTCGAGGGCGACGAGAAGAAGCCGACGCTGGTGGTGTCGCTGAAGTACCACGACGGCCGTCCGGTCATCGAGGAGATTCAGCGCGTCAGCCGCCCCGGCCTGCGCCGCTTCGAGGGCAAGGGCTCTCTGCCGCAGGTTCGAGGCGGGCTGGGGACTGCCATCATTTCCACCTCGCAGGGTGTCATGACCGATCGGGCGGCGCGCGACGCCGGCCACGGCGGTGAAGTCCTCTGTGTCGTGTTCTAGAGACGGGACGAGGCGGTCATGTCCAGAGTAGCGAACAATCCGGTAACGATCCCGAGTGGTGTCGAGGTCAATCTTGGCGGCGATCGTCAGATCACCGTCAAGGGCGGCAAGGGTGAGCTCAGCCACACCATCCACGAGTGGGTGGACGTGGGCCAGGAAGAGCAGAACCTGACCTTTGCGGCCAACCGTGAGCGGCAGGATGCTGTCGCTCTGGCGGGCACCACCCGGGCCCTGGTCAACAATATGGTCCGTGGTGTGAGCGAGGGCTTCGAGCGGCGTCTGCAGCTGGTGGGTGTCGGGTACCGCGCCCAGGCGCAGGGGCAGAAGCTCAACCTCACGCTCGGATTTTCGCACCCGGTCGAGCATCCGGTGCCCGAAGGCGTCACAGTCGAGACGCCGTCCAACACGGAAATCGTGGTGAGGGGCATCGACAAGCAGAAGGTCGGTCAGGTGGCGGCAGACATCCGCGCCTACCGTCCGCCGGAGCCCTACAAGGGCAAGGGCGTTCGGTACGCCGACGAGCGGGTCATCATGAAGGAAGCCAAGAAGAAGTAATGGCGATGGAGAAGAAGGCAGCAAGACAGCGCCGGGCCCGCAAGGCCCGCGCCAAGATGCGGGAGCTCGGAGCGGTACGGCTGACGATCCACCGTACCCCCCGGCATACCTATGCCCAGGTCATCTCCGCGGATGCCGGCCAGACGCTGGCGGCGGCATCTACCCTGGAGAAGGACGTGCGCGGCGAACTCGCCAGCGGCGGCAATATCGAGGCCGCCAAGGCGGTGGGCCGGGCCATCGCCGAGCGCGCGACGGCCGCGGGCATCACCGAGGTGGCCTTCGACCGCTCGGGCTTCAAGTTTCACGGACGTGTTCAGGCGATTGCCGATGCCGCCCGTGAAGCCGGACTCAAATTCTGAACAGAGGCATAGTGGCGATGGCGACCAGTGATGTCAGCGGTGAGGGTCTTCGCGAGAAGCTCATCACCATCAATCGCGTGGCCAAGGTGGTGAAGGGTGGCCGTCAGTTCGGCTTTACCGCCCTGACCGTGGTCGGCGATGGCGAGGGTTCCGTGGGTTACGGGTACGGGAAGGCCCGTGAAGTGCCCCTGGCCATTCAGAAGGCCATGGAGCGTGCCCGGCAGAACATGCGTCAGGTCAACCTCAACGGCCCGACCCTGCAGTACGCGATCACGGGGTACCACGGCTCGAGCAAGGTGTTCATGCAGCCGGCCTCGGAAGGTACCGGCATCATCGCCGGTGGCGCCATGCGCGCCGTCTTCGAGGTGGTCGGCGTGCAGGACGTGCTGGCCAAGGCCATCGGCTCGCGCAACCCGATCAACGTGGTTCAGGCGACCATCAAGGCGCTCTCCGACTATCACTCTCCGGAGTACGTGGCGGCCAAGCGCGGCAAGACGGTCGAAGAGGTTCAGAGCTGATCATGGCTAAGAACAAGCAGATTCGTGTGACCCTGGTGCGCAGCCTGTCGGGCCGGCTGGCCGGACATAAGGCCTGCGTCTCCGGGCTTGGCCTCCGGCGCATGCACCACAGCGTGGTGGTCAACGATACGCCGGAGAACCGCGGGATGATCAACAAGGTCTCCTACATGCTCCAGGTCGAGGAGGTCTGAGCGATGCGACTGAATTCACTGCGCCCCGCACCGGGTTCGCGGCGCGATGCCGAGCGCGTCGGCCGTGGCGCCGGCTCGGGCATGGGCAAGACCGCGAGCCGTGGTCATAAGGGGCAGAAGTCCCGCAGCGGCGGCTTCCACAAGACCGGTTTCGAGGGCGGCCAGATGCCGCTCCAGCGTCGGGTGCCCAAGGTCGGCTTCCGCTCGCGCAAGGGTCAGTACGTGGCCGAGGTCCGCCTGCCGGAGCTCGCCCTGGTGGATGGTGATGTGGTCTCGCTGGAGACGCTGCAGGCCGCAGGGATTGTGCCGCGGAACGCGCGGTCGGCGAAGGTGATCGCCTCCGGCGAGATCGCTCGGGCGGTGACGCTACAGGGCGTGCGCGCCACGGCCGGTGCCCGGGCGGCCATCGAGAAGGCCGGCGGCAAGGTCGAAGCGTAAGTGGCTCGGGCGTCCGCCAATGCAGGTGCCCTCGGGGGCATGGGTCGGCTCACGGAGGTCCGCCAGCGGCTGACGTTCGTGGTCATGGCCCTGATCGTCTATCGACTGGGCGCGCATATCACGATTCCGGGCATCGACCAGGGCGCCCTCGCGGATATGTTCGAGCAGCAGGCGGGGACGATCCTGGACATGTTCAACATGTTTTCGGGCGGTGCGCTGGGCCGGCTGTCGATCTTTGCACTGGGCGTGATGCCCTATATCAGCGCATCAATCATCATGCAGTTGATGAGTGCGGTGGTGCCCTCGCTGCAGCAGCTGCGCAAGGAAGGCGAGCAGGGCCGCCGCGTGATCACCAAGTACACGCGCTACGGCACGCTGGCGCTGGCGCTGTTCCAGGGCATCGGTATTACGGTGGCCCTGCAGAACCAGGGCGTGGTCCTGGATCCGGGCCCGAGTTTCGTGTTCATCGGCACGACGACGCTCGTCACGGGGACGATGTTCCTCATGTGGCTGGGTGAGCAGATCACCGAGCGGGGTATCGGCAACGGCATTTCGCTGATCATTTTCGCAGGCATCGTGGCCGGGCTTCCGGCAGCGCTGGGTGGCACGCTTGAGCTGACCCGGACGGGCGAGCTGGGCATTCCGACGGTCATCATCCTGCTGATGCTGGCGCTGGGGGTGATCTGGTTCATTGTGTTCATGGAGCGCGGCCAGCGCCGGATCACGATTCACTACGCGCGACGGCAGCAGGGCCGGAAGATGTATGCGGGGCAGACCAGCCATCTGCCGCTGAAGATCAACATGGCCGGTGTGATCCCGGCGATCTTCGCCTCCAGCATCATTCTCTTTCCCGCCACCATTGGACAGTGGTTCGGTGAGATGGAGGGGCTTTCGTGGATGCAGCGCCTCGGGCAGACCCTGAGCCCCGGGCAGCCGCTCTACATCGCCTTCTATGCGGCGGCGATCATCTTTTTCTGTTTTTTCTACACGGCGCTGGTTTTCAACTCGCGGGATACGGCCGACAACCTGAAGCGCTCCGGTGCCTTCATTCCCGGTGTCCGGCCCGGTGAGCAGACCTCGCGCTATATCGACAAGGTCATGACGCGGCTCACGCTGGTGGGCGCGGGGTACATCACGGCGGTCTGCCTGCTGCCGGAGTTCCTGATCCTCTACTGGAACGTGCCGTTCTACTTTGGTGGCACTTCGCTGCTGATCATCGTGGTGGTGGTGATGGACTTCATGTCGCAGCTGCAGGCACACCTCGTATCCCACCAGTACGAGCCGCTGATGAAGAAGGCTAATCTGCAGGCCCACGGGCGTGGTGCCGGCGGCGGGCTGATGCGCTGAATGAGAAATCTGGAGACGGGACGATGAAGGTACGTGCCTCGGTCAAGAAAATCTGCCGCAACTGCAAGGTGATCAAGCGTGGCGGCGTGGTGCGGGTGATCTGCACGACGGATGCGCGCCATAAGCAGCGCCAGGGCTGAGCCCCGGCGATCGTGGCTTGAATGAAATACGGTAATCCGGCTATACTAGCGGGTTTCCGCGAGCAAAGAACAACTCGGGAGTAACGGCTCATGGCCCGTATTGCTGGCGTCAATATCCCCGCCAACAAGCACACAGTGATCGCGCTGACCTCGATTTACGGCATTGGCCGGACTCGGGCGGCGTCTATCTGCAAGGCGGCCGACATCGCGCCCGACCGCAAGGTCAACGAGCTCACGGATGACGAGCTCGAGCGCGTGCGCGGCGTTGTCAACGAATATGCCGTCGAGGGCGACCTGCGGCGTCAGGTGGCCATGGACATCAAGCGTTTGATGGACATGGGCTGCTACCGCGGCATCCGCCACCGGCGTGGCATGACGGTGCGGGGACAGAAGACCCGGACCAATGCGCGTACCCGCAAGGGCCCGCGCCGTGCCGTCACCCGTTAACGCAATAGCAGGACAGCATTCACATGGCCAAGCCAACCACCCGTACCCGCAAGCGCGTCAAGCGTACGGTTGTCGATGGGATCGCGCACGTCAACGCGAGCTTCAATAACACGGTGATCACCATCACCGACCGGCAGGGTAATGCCCTCGCCTGGGCCAGTGCCGGCGGCAGTGGTTTCCGCGGCTCACGCAAGAGCACGCCGTTCGCCGCGCAGGTGGCGTCCGAGCGGGCCGGCGAGTCGGCCAAGGACTACGGTCTGAAAAATCTGGAGGTGCGGGTCAAGGGACCGGGGCCGGGCCGCGAGTCCGCCGTTCGGGCCCTCAACAACGTTGGCTACCGCATCACGAATATCGAGGACGTGACGCCCATCCCGCACAACGGATGCCGTCCGCCCAAGAAGCGTCGCGTCTGATCAGGGGAACGCAATCATGGCACGTTACATCGGACCGACCTGCAAGCTCGCTCGCCGCGAGGGCACCGACCTCTACCTGAAGAGCGGCGTCCGGCCACTCGACAGCAAGTGCAAGTTGGATACGCCTCCGGGGCAGCACGGCCAGCGCCGCGGCCGCCTCTCGGATTACGGCCTGCAGCTGCGCGAGAAGCAGAAAGTGCGCCGCATGTACGGCGTGCTGGAGCGTCAGTTCCGGAAGTACTACAAGGAAGCCGACCGCCGCAAGGGCAACACGGGTGAGAACCTGCTGCAGCTCCTTGAAAGCCGGCTCGACAACGTCGTCTACCGCATGGGCTTTGCGGCGACCCGCGCCGAGGCCCGCCAGTTGGTGGCGCACCGCGCGGTGGAGCACAACGGCCGGGTGACCAACGTCGCCTCCGCCGAGGTCAAGGCGGGTGACGAGGTGGGCATCCGCCAGCGCGCTCAGAAGCAGCTCCGCGTGCAGGCCGCCCAAGAGATGGCACAGCAGAACGGACTGCCGGAGTGGCTCGAGGTCGATGCCAAGGCGTTCAAGGGCACTTTCAAGCAGCTGCCCGACCGCGCCGATCTGGCCGCCGAGATCAACGAGCATCTCATCGTCGAGCTTTATTCCAAGTAAGGGCGCCGCGGGCGGTCTTACCGATCAGGAGTTTCATTCATGCAGGGTCAGTTTAAGGATTTCCTTAAACCTCGAGTGGTGGACGTGGATGCGGTCAGCGAAAAGCGCGCCCGTATCACGCTCGAGCCGCTGGAGCGCGGATTCGGGCACACGCTGGGTAACGCGCTGCGGCGCGTCCTGCTCTCCTCGATGCCGGGTTTCGCCGTCACCGAGGTCGAGATCGAAGGCGTGCTCCACGAGTACACCGCCGTCGAGGGCGTGCAGGAGGATGTCGTCGACATTCTGCTCAACCTCAAGAACCTGGCCGTGCGTCTGAACGGTCGGGACGAGGCCACGCTCCGGCTCCACAAAAAGGGGCCCGGGGCGGTGACCGCGGCGGATATCGCCGAGGAGCAGAACGTCGAGGTCAAGAACCCGGAGCTGGTGATCTGCAACCTCACCCAGGCGGGTGAGATCAGCATGTCGATCACCATTGCCAGTGGCCGCGGTTACGAGCCCGCCACGGCACGTGATCCGGAAGAGGAGCGCACCATCGGCCGGCTGGCCCTGGATGCGACCTACAGCCCGGTCCGGCGCGTCGCCTACAATGTCGAGAGCGCGCGTGTCGAACAGCGGACCGATCTCGACAAGCTGGTCATGGACATCGAGACCAGCGGCGTCATCGAGCCGGAGGAGGCGATTCGCCTCGCCGCCGGCGTGCTGCGCGATCAGCTGGCCGTGTTCGTCGACCTGGAAGGGGGCGAGGGCGAGGCCGAACCGCGTCGCAAGGAACCGGAGGTGGATCCGGTGCTGCTGCGCCCGATCGACGATCTGGAGCTCACGGTGCGCTCCGCCAACTGCCTGAAGGCCGAGAGCATCCACTACGTGGGTGATCTGGTCCAGCGCACTGAGGTGGAGCTGCTCAAGACGCCGAACCTCGGTAAAAAGTCGCTTAATGAAATCAAGGAAGTCCTGGCACAGCACGGGCTTCAGCTTGGCATGCGTCTCGAGAACTGGCCGCCGGCCAGCCTTGAGGAGCGTGGCCGGGCCACGGGTTAAGGGGGAAGCGTGATGCGTCATCGCAAGGCAGGACGGAAACTCAACCGCAACAGTTCGCATCGGCAGGCGATGTTCCGCAACATGTCGGCATCACTGTTCGAGCACGAGGCCATTCGGACCACGCTGCCCAAGGCCAAGGAGCTGCGGCGTGTGGCCGAGCCACTGATCACGCTGGCCGGTAATGATACGGTGGCGAACCGCCGCCTGGCGTTCGCCCGGCTGCGCAACAAGGCAATCGTCACCAAGCTCTTCGAGGAGTTGGGTCCGCGTTACCGCGAGCGCCCCGGTGGCTATCTGCGCATCCTCAAGGCCGGGTTCCGGGCCGGAGACAATGCGCCGATGGCATTTGTGGAGCTGGTGGACCGGCCCATGGCGGAAGCGCCCGAGGAAGCCGACGAAGAAGTCGCCGAGGCCTCCTGAGGTCCCGGGACAGTCCGGGCAGGGCGCTGACGACCGCGAACCGCGCAAGACAAGGCCACCTCCGGGTGGCCTTTTTCATGTGCTAGACTTCGCCGAATTGCGGCGGTGCACCAGTGCCGGCGCGCTGACAACAATGGAGGGGGTTCCATGAAAGCACCTGTACGCGTAGCGGTAACCGGCGCCGCCGGCCAGATCGGTTACAGTCTCCTTTTCCGTATCGCCTCGGGCGACATGCTGGGGCCGGATCAGCCGGTCATCCTCCAGCTCCTGGAAGTGCCGCCGGCGATGGACGCCGTACAGGGCGTGATGATGGAGCTCGACGACTGCGCCTTCCCGCTGCTGGCGGGGCTGCAGGCCAGTGACCAGGCCGAGGAGGCGTTCAAGGACGCCGACTACATCCTGCTGGTGGGCGCCAAGCCGCGTGGCCCCGGCATGGAGCGCAAGGACCTCCTTGAGGCCAACGCGGCCATTTTCTCGGTGCAGGGCAAGGCCATGAACGCCGTGGCAAGCCGCGATGTGCGCGTGCTGGCGGTGGGCAACCCGGCCAACACCAATGCCCTGATCGCCCAGCGCAATGCGCCGGACCTGGACCCGCGCTGTTTCACGGCCATGACGCGGCTTGATCACAACCGGGCCCTGGCGCAGCTCGCCAACCGCACCGGCACCCATGTCACCGATATCCAGAAGCTCACGGTCTGGGGCAATCACTCCGCCACCCAGTATCCGGACATCAGCCACGCCGTGGTCGACGGCAAGGCCGCCAGCGACCTGGTCGACCAGGCCTGGCTCGAGGAGAGCTTCATCCCCACCGTGCAGCAGCGCGGCGCCGCCATCATCAAGGCCCGTGGCCAGTCCAGCGCGGCCTCGGCGGCCAGCGCGGCCATCGACCACATGCGCGACTGGACCCTCGGGACACCGGAGGGTGACTGGGTGAGCATGGCGATCCCGTCGGATGGCAGCTACGGCATCGCCGAGGGGATCATCTACTCCTTCCCGGTACGATGCAGTGGCGGGCGCTACGAGATCGTCCAGGACCTCAGCATCGACGACTTCTCCCGCGAGCGCATGAGCGCCACCGAGCAGGAGCTGGTCGAGGAGCGCGACGCGGTCCAGCACCTGCTGCCCTGATCCCGATGGCCGGTGCCCACGCCGGTCGCCGGGTCCGCTGAAGGCCGATGACCCGCCCGGGCATCGGCCTTTTTCATTGCTGTCCAGCGCGCTCCAGCAGCGGTTCCAGGTATCGCCCGGTATGCGAGTGCGGATCGGCGGCGATCTGCTCTGGTGTGCCGGTGGCCACGATCCGCCCGCCACCGGCGCCGCCCTCCGGGCCCAGATCGATCAGCCAGTCACAGGTCTTGATGACATCGAGGTTGTGTTCGATGACCACCAGGGTGTTGCCCTCATCGCGCAGCCGGTGCAGCACCTCGAGCAGCTGGGCGATATCGTGGAAATGGAGCCCGGTGGTGGGCTCGTCGAGGATATAGAGCGTCTGCCCGGTACCCCGGCGCGAGAGCTCCCGGGCCAGTTTGACCCGCTGGGCCTCGCCGCCGGAGAGGGTGACGGCGTTCTGCCCCAGGCGGACATAGCCGAGGCCCACGTCGATCAGGGTCTGGAGCTTGCGCGCCAGCGCCGGGATGCTGGAGAACACCGCCAGCGCCTCGGCCACACTCATGTCCAGCACCTCGGCGACGTTGTAGCCCCGGTAGCGGATCTCCAGGGTTTCGCGGTTGTAGCGCGCCCCCCGGCAGGTATCGCAGGGGACGTAGACATCGGGCAGGAAATGCATGGCCACCCGGATCACGCCCTCTCCCTGGCAGGCCTCGCAGCGCCCGCCGCGGACGTTGAAGCTGAACCGCCCCGGGCCATAGCCACGGGACCGCGCCTCGGCGGTGGCGGCGAAGAGCTCGCGAATGGGCGTGAAAAGCCCCGTATAGGTGGCCGGGTTCGAGCGCGGGGTCCGGCCGATGGGGCTCTGGTCGATATCCACGACCTTGTCGAAGTGCTCGAGGCCGTCCACTGCCTCGCAGTCCGCCGGGGTCAGTTCGGCGCCATTCAGGGCCGCGGCGGCGGCGGGATAGAGCGTGTCGTTGATGAGGGTCGACTTGCCCGAACCGGAAACGCCGGTGACCCCGATCATCAGACCGGCGGGGAAGCGGGCCTCTACCGCCTGGAGGTTGTGCCCGCGCGCGCCGCGGATATGGATGGCGCGGGCGTCATCGGCGACAAGCCGTTCCGCCGGCACGGCAATGCGGCGGCGCCCGGCCAGGTAGTCGCCGGTCAGCGAATCCTGCGCGTTCATGATCGCCTCGGCGTCGCCCGCCGCGATCACCGCGCCCCCCTCACTGCCGGCCCCCGGGCCCATGTCGACGATGTGGTCGGCGGCGCGGATCGCCTCCTCGTCGTGCTCCACCACGATGACCGTGTTATCGAGATCACGCAGATGCCGGAGGGTGTCCAGCAGCCGGTCGTTGTCGCGCTGATGCAGCCCGATGGAGGGCTCGTCGAGCACATACATCACGCCCACCAGTCCGGCGCCGATCTGGCTTGCCAGGCGGATGCGCTGGGCCTCGCCGCCGGAGAGGGTCTCGGCGCTGCGCTCAAGGCTCAGATAATCCAGGCCCACATTCACCAGGAAACGCAGGCGCTGGTCGATTTCCCGCAGGATGCTCTCGGCGATGGTGGCCCGGGCCCCGGTCAGATCCAGTGCGCCCATGATGCGGGCCGCCTCGGCGATGGACAGCGCGTTGATCGCCGGCAGCGTCCAGTCGGCCACGGTGACATGCCGGGCGGCGGCATTCAGGCGGCTGCCGCCACAGTCGGGGCAGGTCCGGCGGGTGAGATAGCGGGCCAGCTCGTCGCGCACCGCCGCCGAGTCGGTCTCGCGGTAGCGGCGCGACATGTTGTTCACCACGCCCTCGAAGGGATGCTCGCTGGCCTGGCCACTGCCGCGTCGGGCGCCGGCGTAGTGAAACCGGATCATCTCCTCGCCGCTGCCGTAGAGCACCACCTCGCGGATGGCGGCCGGCAGATCTCGCCAGGGCGTATCGACGTCAAAGTCGTAGTGGGCGGCCAGGTCGTTGATGATCTGGCCGTAATAGGCGTTGCGCCGGTCCCAGCCGCGCACCGCGCCAGCCGCCAGCGAGAGTTCCGGGTGGGCGACGATGCGTGCCGGATCGAAGAACTGCTCCACGCCCAGTCCGTCGCAGGTGGGGCAGGCCCCCTGGGGGTTGTTGAACGAGAACAGCCGCGGTTCGAGCTCGCTCAGCGAATAGCCGCATTCGGGGCAGGCGTAGCGCGCCGAGAACACCAGTTCCTCGCGCGTGGCATCGTCCATGTCCGCGAGCCGGGCGACGTCGTCACCCAGCGCCAGACAGGTCTCCAGCGAGTCGGCGAGCCGGGTCGCGAGATCCGGTCGGACCCGGAAGCGATCCACCACCACGTCGATGTCGTGGCTGCGCTGCGGGTCCAGCGCCGGCACCTCGTCCAGGTCCACCACCTCGCCGTCCACCCGTGCCCGGACAAAGCCCTGGTTACGCAGGTCGGCGAAGACCTCGCGGTGCTCGCCCTTGCGTCCGCGGATGCGCGGGGCCAGCAGCATGAATCGCCGTTCATCCGGCTGGGCCAGGATCTGGTCGACCATCTCGCTGACGCTCTGCGCCTCGAGTGCATGGCCGTGGGTGGGGCAGTGCGGCGTACCGGCGCGGGCGAAGAGCAGACGCAGATAGTCATGGATCTCGGTGACCGTGCCTACGGTGGAGCGCGGGTTGTGCGAGGTCGACTTCTGCTCGATGGCGATCGCCGGCGACAGGCCCTCGATATGGTCGACATCGGGTTTGTCCATCATCGACAGGAACTGCCGGGCATAGGCCGACAGCGACTCGACGTAGCGGCGCTGTCCCTCGGCGTAGAGCGTGTCGAAGGCAAGCGATGACTTGCCCGAGCCGGACAGGCCGGTGATGACGATGAGCTTGCCGCGGGGCAGGGTCAGATGCAGGTCGCGCAGGTTATGGGTACGCGCGCCCTCGATGACGATGGCGTCCATGGACTTCCCGGTCAAAACAATTTGTTAGTATACCGCCCCTGCGCAACTCAGACCGACAGGGGCAAGCGTGCACGGCAAAAAGGGATCCGGCGCCGGGCCGATGAACAGCGACGAACGCCGGGCCACGGCGGGGCTTTCCATCATCTTCGGCCTGCGCATGCTGGGGTTGTTCCTGATCCTTCCGGTCTTTGCCCTCTATGGCAGCGATCTGCCCGGCGCCACGCCGGCACTGGTGGGGCTCGCCATCGGTGCCTACGGCCTCACCCAGGCGATCCTGCAGATCCCCTTCGGCATGCTCTCCGATCGCATCGGCCGGCGCCCGGTGATCATCTTCGGCCTGCTCATCTTCGCCGTTGGCAGTGGCCTCGCCGCCGAAGCCGAGAGCATCTACGGGGTGATCCTCGGTCGGGCACTGCAGGGCTGCGGTGCCATCGCCGCGGCGGTGATGGCGCTGGCGGCGGATCTCACCCGCGACCGGCAGCGCACCAAGACCATGGCGCTGATCGGCATCAGCGTGGGCGTGGCCTTCATGGTGGCGCTGGTGGCCGGGCCGGCGATTGCCGCCTGGGCCGGGCTGCCCGGCGTGTTCTGGGCCACCGCCGGTTTTGCGCTGGTGGCCATGGTGCTGCTCTATGGCCTGGTGCCGGCGGGTGGCGAGCGGGTCTTCCGGCCCGAGGTCAATGCCCGCGCCGGCGGACTGCCCGTGGTGCTGCGCCAGCCCGATCTGCTGCGCCTCGACTTCGGGGTGCTGGTGCTGCATCTGATCCTGACCGCGAGTTTCGTGGTACTGCCCGTGGTGCTGGAGTCGCGACTGGGTATCCCGCGGGGGGATCACTGGATGGTCTATATCCCGGTGCTGGTGCTCTCGGTGGCCGGCATGGCCGTGCTCATCGGCATCGGCGAGCGGCGCCGTATCCTGCATCGCCTGCTGGCGGGGGTGGCGGGCATCGTGATCGTCGCCGACCTGGTCCTGGCGGGTTTCAGTGCCTGGCTGCCCGGCATGCTCATCGGCCTGTGGCTCTTCTTCGTCGGCTTCAACACCCTGGAGGCGAGCCTGCCCTCGCTGCTCACGCGCTTCGCGCCGGATGGGCTGCGGGGCACCGCGCTCGGGGTCTACTCCACCGCGCAGTTCCTTGGCGCCTTCTTGGGTGGGGTGTTCGGCGGCATCATCCAGGGCGCCTTCGGCGTGAGCGGGGTATTCATCTTCTGCGCCATCGCGGCGGGACTCTGGCTGCTGACGGCCGTGGGGCTCAGCGCGCCGGCATCCTACCGCGAGGCCGCGGCAACCGAAGCGGAGACAACATGACGGATCTCATCCCGCCCTATGGCGGCACCCTCAAGGATCTGAGGCTCGACGCCGAGTCGGCCCGGGCGGCCAAGGACGCGGCCGTGGACTACCCCAGCTGGGATCTCACCGAGCGCCAGCTCTGCGATCTGGAACTGCTTGCCAACGGCGGTTTCTCTCCGCTGGAGGGCTTCATGGGCCAGGCCGACTACGAGCGGGTGGTCACCGACATGCGGCTCGCCGACGGTACCCTCTGGCCGATGCCGGTGACACTGGATGTGAGCGAGGCCTTCGCCGAGGGCATCGCCGCCGGCGACCGGGTGGCGCTGCGCGATCCCGAGGGGGTGATCCTCGCGATCCTGACCGTCTCGGATACCTGGCGGCCCGACCGCGAGGTGGAGGCGGAGCAGGTGTTCGGCACCACCGACCCGGGTCACCCGGCGGTGGCCTGGCTGCGGGAGCAGAGTCATCCGGTTTACGTGGGCGGTCGTATCGAGGCGCTGGATCTGCCGGTGCACTACGACTTCACCCACCTGCGCCTGACGCCGGCCGAGCTGCGCGAGCGCTTCCGGCGCAATGGCTGGCGGCGGGTGGTGGCCTTCCAGACCCGCAATCCCATGCACCGCGCCCATGTCGAGCTCACCTTCCTGGCCGCGCGCCAGGCCGAGGCCAACCTGCTGATCCACCCGGTGGTGGGCATGACCAAGCCCGGCGATGTCGATCACTACTCGCGGGTGCGCTGCTACGAGCATGTGCTGAAGAAATATCCCGAGCAGACCACGGCGCTCTCGCTGCTGCCGCTGGCCATGCGCATGGGCGGGCCGCGCGAGGCCGTCTGGCATGCCATCATCCGCCGCAATTACGGCTGCACCCATCTCATTGTGGGGCGCGATCATGCCGGCCCCGGCAAGGACAGCCGCGGTGAGGAGATCTACGGCCCCTACGACGCCCAGGATCTGGTCACCCGTCATGCCGACGAGCTGGGCATCGAGATGGTGCCGTTCCGCATGATGGTCTACGTTCAGGAGCGGGCCGGCTATGCGCCCATCGACGAGGTGGACGAGGCCGCCGAGACGGTGATGAACATCTCCGGCACCGAGTTCCGGCGCCGCATGCGCGAGGGACTGGAGATTCCGGACTGGTTCGGTTATCCGGAGGTGGTCCAGGAACTGCGCAAGACCTATCCGCCGCGGGCGCGGCAGGGCTTTACCCTGTTCTTCACCGGGCTGTCCGGCTCCGGCAAGTCCACCATCGCCAATGCCGTGATGGTCAAGCTCATGGAGCGCGGTGGCCGGCCGGTCACCCTGCTCGACGGCGATGTGGTGCGTAAGCATCTGTCCAGCGAGCTGGGCTTTTCCAAGGACCACCGCGACCTCAACATCCGCCGCATCGGCTTTGTGGCCGCCGAGATCACCCGCAACGGCGGTGTCGCCATCTGTGCCCCCATCGCGCCTTACACGGCCACGCGCGGCGCGGTTCGGGAGATGGCCGAGGCGGCCAACGGCGGGTTCATCGAGATCCATGTCGCCACGCCACTTGAGGAGTGCGAGCGGCGCGATCGCAAGGGGCTCTACGCCAAGGCCCGGGCCGGGCTGATCAAGGGCTTCACCGGCATCGACGACCCCTACGAGGCCCCCGAGGCGCCGGAGCTGCGCATCGATACCACCGACTGCACGGTGGAGGAGGCCGCGCAGAAGGTCCTGCTCAAGCTCGAGGGCCTGGGCTTCATCGATCTGCGCTAGCCGCTCGTCGGCCGGCATTTGGCATGGCGGCCGGAAGGCGTAGAGTGCGAATTACCAGCGCGGGCCGCAGCGGCCCGCGCGCAACCCGTCAACGGAGGCAGTCATGGCGCGAGGAGTCAATAAGGTCATTCTCATCGGCAATCTCGGGGCCGATCCCGAGGTGCGCTATTCCGCTGCTGGCAGCGCGGTCACCAACGCGCGGCTGGCCACCACCGATCAGTGGAAGGACCGTCAGACCGGCGAGCAGCAGGAGCGCACGGAGTGGCACCGGCTGGTGTTCTTCGGCCGCCTGGCGGAGATCTCGGGCGAGTACCTGAAAAAGGGCTCCAAGGTGTTCGTCGAGGGCCGTCTGCAGACCCGCAAGTGGCAGGGTCAGGACGGCCAGGATCGCTACACCACCGAGGTGGTGGTCAATGACATGCAGATGCTCGACGGCGCCGGCGGTGGCGGTATGGGCGGCGGTAACGGCGGCGGCATGAACCAGGCGGCGCCCGCGTCCACTGCCGAACCCGCGCCGCAGACCGCCCCCGCGGACGACTTCGACGACGACATCCCGTTCTAGGCGCGCAGCGCCAGGGCGAGCCGCCGCAGCTCGCCGATCATCAGCGGCACCAGGCTGGCCGCGATCACCAGCAGCCAGCCGGCGCCGCCGATGGGGGCGGTGCCGAGGATCCGGTCGAGACCGGGCAGATGAACCGCCGCCGCCAGCAGCACCCCGCAGACCGCCAGCGACACCCAGATCCATGGATTGCCGGCAACGGTGCCCCGCCAGGGCGCCGTTGCCGGCTCCCGCAGTGCGAACACGAACCAGAGCTTGCTGAAGCCCAGCGTCAGGAATGAGACGGTCACGGCGCTGGCCTGATCGAGGCCCAGCGCGGTGAGGGCCAGGTAGAGCACTCCCAGGATGGTCGCGGCGATGACCGCGCTCCAGGCCCCGATGGCCAGCCAGTGGCGGCGCGTGAGAATCGCCTCGCCGGCGGGCCGTGGCGGTTGCTGCATGACGTTGGCCGGCGCCGCGCCCACGGCGAGCGCCAGGGCCGGGAAGACGTCGGTGAGCAGGTTGAGATACAGGATCTGCAACGGCAGCAGCGGCAGCGGGGCGCCGGCGAGGGTCGCCAGGGCGACACTCGCCACCTCGGCGAAGTTGGTGCAGAGCATGAACATGAGCGAGCGGCGGATGTTGGCAAAGATCCCACGGCCGTGCCGGATCGCCGTGACGATGCGCTCGAACCGGTCGTCCTGCAGGATGATATCCCCCACCTCGCGGGCGGCATCGGTGCCGCGCTGGCCCATGGCGATGCCGATATCGGCTTTCTTGAGCGCCGGCGCGTCGTTGACGCCATCGCCGGTCATGGCGACCACATAGCCGGCATCCTGAAACGCGGTGACGAGGTCGAGCTTCTGGGCCGGCGTGACCCGGGCGAACACCTGCGAGTCGGTGATCGCGGTAGCATCGGCCCGGGCGCCGTCCTCGCCGCGCTCGCCCAGATCCTGGCCCTCGAGGACATGCAGGTCCTCGGCCCGGCCGATGCCCACCGCCGCGGCGATGGCCCGGGCGGTGGCGGCCTGGTCGCCGGTGACCATGATCACCTGCACGCCGGCGCGCTGGCAGGCCGCCACGGCATCGGCGACGCCCGGCCGCGGTGGATCCATTAACCCGGCAAGGCCCACCGGCGTCAGGGCCTGGTAGAGCTGATCCGCATCATCCGGCACGGCATTCATGGTCCGCTCGGCCAGCAGCAGCGGGCGCAGCCCGCGGCCGGCGAGTTCCTCCACCCGTGCCCGCCATTGGTCACGCCCGGCCTCGTCCAGCTCACTCGCCGCCAGTACCGCCTCGGGCGCGCCTTTCACCGCGACACGCAGGCCCGCATCGGCTGTCTCGTGGCAGGTGGCCATCATCATGCGCTCGGCATCGAAGGGCTGTTCGTAGACCTCGGGCCAGTCGTCGATCAGCTGCCTGCGGTGCATTCCGGCCTCCCGGCCCGCCTCCAGCAGGGCGATCTCCATGGGATCGCCATGATCGGCGCCGTCGTCGCTGTCGGCGGCCAGCTCGGCGTTGCTGCAGAGCACGCCGATGGCCAGTGCCCGCTGCCGTGCCGCCGTCTCGTCCTCCACGTCCGGTGGCAGCATCAGCGTCTCCAGATGCATGCGGTTGGCGGTGAGTGTGCCGGTCTTGTCGGTGAGGATGATGCCGGTGGAGCCCAGCGTCTCCACCGCTGCCAGGTGGTTGATGAGGGCATTGCGCCGCGCCATCAGCCACATGCCCCGGGCCAGCGCCAGGGTGGCGACGATGGGCAGGCCCTCGGGGACGGCGGCGACGCCCAGGGCGATGGCCGTTTCCACCATCACCAGCATGTCGCGGCCGGTCAGTAGACCCAGGGCAGCGAGTCCCAGGGCCACTCCCAGCACCACCCAGGCCAGTCGGTGGCCGAGCCGGTCGAGCCGGGCCTGCAGTGGCGTGGCGCTGGACCGGGCCGAGGCGGTGAGATCGGCGATGGTGCCGAGCTCGGTGTCCATGCCGGTGGCCGTCACGAGGGCGACTCCGGCGCCACGGGTCAGTGTCGTGCCCTTGTAGAGCATGCCGTGGCGCTCGGCGAGCGGCGTGTCCGCCGCGACGGCATCGGCGGTCTTGCTGACCGGCACCGACTCGCCGGTCAGGGCGGCCTGATCGCACTGCAGACCCTCGGCCTCCACCACGCGGGCATCGGCGGGCACCAGGTCGCCCTCGCTCAGCAGCAGCACATCCCCGGGGACCAGCTCGGTCGCCGCGATCTCTTCGCTGCGGCCCGCCCGGCGTACCCGCACCCGGTCTGCCTGCAGACCCTGCAGTGCCGCCATGGAGCGGGCGGCCCGCCATTCCGAGAAAAAGCCGATCAGTGTGTTGATGACGACCACCGCCATGACGGCGGCGGCCTCCACGCGATGGCCCAGCAGCAGGGCCAGCAGTCCGGCCACCACCAGCACGAGGATGACGATGCTGCGGAACTGTCGCAGGAGGATGCGCAGGGGATGGCGCTGCTGGCGACCGGCCAGGCGGTTGGTGCCGTAGCGGCTCCGCCGGCGCACGACGGTCGGCTGATCGAGGCCCTTTGCCGGGTCGACCTCGAGTTGCCTGGCGACGGTCTCGGGAGAGCGCTTGTGCCAGGCGGAATCGGTCATTCGTTGGATCGGTCCTCGTCGCCCAGGGCATTCAGGGCACTGCCCACGCATTCCACGATATGCCGCCGGTCATCGCCATACTCACTTGGGTTGATCGGCGGGCCGATGCGGATGCGGATGGCGCCGCGGCGCGGGATGACGTGGCCGATGGGCAGAACATGCTGGGTGCCCTCGATCCAGACCGGGACCACCGGGACCGGATGGGCGGCCAGCAGCAGGCCGATCCCCGGCCGCAGCGGCTGCAGGGCCTGATCCGTGGCGCGCTGGCCCTCCGGGAACCAGACCAGCGAGTGGCCCCGCTCCAGGGTGGCCGCGGCCAGCGCCAGGCTGCGTCGGGGCGCGGCGCCGGGGTCGATGGGCAGAATCCGGGCGACCCGGCTGAAGGCCCGCCGCCAGGCCGAGGAGAACAGCAGCCCGGTCCAGCCGGCCCAGAACAGCGGCTCCATGCGCTCGCGCGAGAGCGCCGCGGTCAGGGCGATCGGGTCGTAGGCGCTGGCATGCCGAGGGGTGATCAGATAGGGCCCGCCCTCGGGCCATTCGCCGTCGATCTCGATGCGCGCGAACAGCCGGTTGAGGAGCCGGCAGCCGCCCAATGCCAGGCGGGCCGCGCCGTGACGCAGCGGCCCGCGGGGGGCGAGGGCCCGGCGGTCGGCATCGCCGAGCAGCGCTTCCGGCGACTGCAGGGCCTGGATCAGGGACTGGCCGGCGCGATCATCATCATCGCCCATGGCCAGATCGGCCTGGATCACCTCCTGGAGCAGGTCGCGGACCGTCTCCACGCGACCGATGGCCTCATCACCGAGCTCGACGCCGGCGCGCTCGCGCAGGGCGATGCCCATGTCCACCCAGCTCAGCGAGTCCAGGCCCAGATCGCGGCTCAGGCGGCTGTCGGGGGTCAGGCGATGCTCGGCAAAGCGCTCGGTCAGGTACTGCAAGGTGGCGGCGGCGGTGGCATCGGCGAGCAGCGCCTGGTCCTCCGGGGCCATGTCCTCGGGGTCGATGGGGCGCTGCTCCACCCGCCGCGTGCCGGCGCGGAGATCCTCGTAGAGACGTGCCAGGTGAGGTCGCCGGAGTTTGCCGAGGCGCGTGCGCGGCAGCGGGTCGGCGCTGAACTGCACATCCCCGAGGGCATGGTGTCCGGGCAGTTCGCCCTGCGCCGCGTCCACCGCCGCCTCGGCCTCTGCCTGCGGATCGCCCTCGGAATCCGGCTCGGGGACCACCACGGCGGCCAGGCGTCCGTTGGTCTCCAGCACGCCGGCCTCGCGGATCGCTGTCTGCGCGTTCAGCACCCGCTCGATGCGCTCCGGATCGATGTTCTCCCCGCCCGGCAGCACGATGGTCGAGGACAACCGGCCGGCGAGATGCAGATAGCCGTCGTCATCGATCCGCCCGGCATCACCGGTACGGAACCAGCCCTCGGCATCGAAAACCTCGTCGGGATCGACGGGATTGTTCCAGTAGCCGGCGAAGACGTTGGGCCCCCGGGCCCGGACCTCGCCGTCGACGATGCGCAGCGCGACCCCGGGCAGCGCGCGACCGGCGGTGTCCAGACGCGCCTCGCCGGGCGCGTTCAGGGTGAGGATGGGTGAGGTCTCGGTGAGCCCGTAACCGGTGGCCACGGTCCAGCCCAGCGCCTCCAGGCGGGCGCCGACGGCGGGATCAAGGGCGGCGCCGCCACTCACCGCCAGGCGCAGGCGCGGGGCCAGTCGCTTCATCACCGGCCGGAACAGCCAGCGCCCGGGCTGATGCCCGAGCCTCGTCTGCAGTGTGGAGCATAGGCCGATGACGCCGTGCAGCAGTCGTCGGCGTCCGGCCTTGCCACCGGTCAGGCGGCTCTCCAGGCGGTTCCAGAGCGCCTCGTAGAGCCTTGGCACCCCCAGCAGGATGGTCGCCTCGCCTTCGCCCAGGGCCTCGGCGATGCGTGGGCCGACCAGCGAGCGGGGCATGATGAGTGTCGCGCCCACCGTGAGGACCGTGAGCAGGCCGATGCTGAAGGGGTAGACGTGGTGCAGGGGCAGCGGCAGCAGGACGCGGTCATCGGCGCCGGCGATGCGCTCTTCCAGTAGCGCCTGGACATTGCTTGTCAGGTTGGTATGGGTGAGGGGCACGCCTTTGGGCGGGCCGGTGGTGCCGGAGGTGTAGAACACGGCGGCCACGTCCTCCGGCGCCACGGCAGCCTCCGTCGTGGCATCGGGCATGGCGTTGGCGGGTGCGTCCGGGGCCGGCAGCGTCAGGGTGTCGAGCTCGATGATGCGGGCCGGGAGGCTCGCCGGCAGCGCCTGGCGCAGCGCGGCGGTGGTGTAGACGCGCGCCGGGTCGGCATCCGCGAGCACATGGGCGAGGTCGGCGGCGCCCATCTGCGCGTCCACCGGCACCAGGATGCTGCCGTTGATCAACGTGGCGAGGGCGATCACGACCCACTCGACGCTGTTGGGCGCCTGGATCATGATCCGGTCGCCCCGGCCCAGGCCGGCGTCCCGGAACGTCCGTGCCAGCTGGGTGGCGGTATCCAGCAGCTCGCCACGGCTCAGTCGGCGCAGTCCGTGGGCGGTGAAGGCGAGCAGCGCGGTCTGATCGCGGCTCACCTCGGCGGCGCGGATCAGGGCCGGTACGCTCGTCGTCTGCATGTCAGCGCAGTCCCCGGTAGACCGGGTGGTCGGCCAGTGCCAGCATCTCGGTATCTCCGCGGCTGTCCCCGTAGGCATGAATCGGGTGGTAGGCGTCGGGGTCGAGCACTTCCTTGAGACGTCGGACCTTCTCCGGGCCGCGGCAGTTCGTGCCGGCCAGGTTGCCGGTGATGCGCCCGTCCCGGCGCTCCAGCTCGGTGGCGATGAGCTCGATGCCCATCGACTCCGTCCAGGGCCGGATCCATTCGCTCACCGACGCGGAGATCACGATCACCCGGTGACCGGATGTGCGGTGCCAGTCGAGTTGCTCCCGGGCCAGCGGTCGCAGCAGCTCGTGCAGGTTGTTGAGGGCGTACTGCCGGCCCATGGCCGTGAACTCCGCCTCGGTGAGCCCGCCGAAGAAATGCCGCAGGACGTGCACCTTGGCGGTGTCGCGATGGATGACGCCCGTCGGCACGCCCAGCAGCCAGGGTGACAGCCGCACGCCCGCCGCCACACAGCGCCCGAGGCCGAACTGATGCAGCAGCAGGTCACTCAGCGTATCGCGCCGGGTGAGCGTGCCATCGAGGTCAAAAAGCGCCAGGGGGCGGGTGGTTGTCATGAAAATTACTCACAAGAGTGAACCCTGCATTCTGCCGCCAGTCCGGCGGGGATGCACGCCGGCGCCGGTTGGCGACTGGTCAGCACCGCGTCGACTCAGTAGAGTTCCGGGTCGCGAACACCAGAGACAACGGGACAAGGAGCTGACCCTCATGGCCACCCCCCATATCAGTGCCGAGCCGGGCGATTTTGCCGAGACCGTCCTCATGCCGGGCGATCCCCTGCGTGCCAGGGTCATCGCCGAGAACTACCTGGAGGATGTGCGGGAGGTCACCAGCACCCGCAACATGCTCGGCTTCACCGGCCGCTACGGCGATACACCGGTCTCGGTGATGGGCTCGGGCATGGGCATTCCGTCCATGTCGATCTACGCCTTCGAGCTGTTCAACGAATACCGGGTCGAGAAGATCATCCGCGTCGGCACCTGCGGCGGCGTCCGCCCCGACGTGGAAGTGCGCGACATCATCATCGCCATGGGCGCCTCCACCGACTCCAGCGTCAACCGCACGCGTTTCGGGGGCTGTGACTTCGCCGCGATCGCCGACTACGGCCTGCTCGAGGCCACCGTCGGTGCCGCCCGTTCCGCCGGCATCGCCCCGCGCATCGGCAATGTCTTCTCCTCGGAGCTTTTCTACAACCCGACGCCGTCGTTCTTCGACATGATGAAGGCCCACGGCATCCTGGCCGTGGAAATGGAGGCGGCCGGGCTTTATGGTGCCGCGGCCGAGGCCGGCAAGCGGGCGGTGAGCGTGCTCACGGTGAGCGATCACGTGGTCACCGGGGCGTCCACCAGTGCCGAGGAGCGCCAGAACAGCTTCCAGGACATGATGAAGGTGGCGCTTGAGGCCGCCGTGAACGCCGACTGACGGCGTCGGGGGAAGACGATGAGAATCACCATTTTCGGCACCGGGTATGTCGGCCTGGTGACCGGGGCCTGCTTTGCCGAGGTGGGCAACGACGTCGTCTGCGTCGATGTGGATGCGGACAAGATCGCCGCGCTCAACCGCGGCGAGATCCCCATCTACGAGCCGGGCCTGGAGGGCATGGTGGTGCGCAACCGCGAGGCCGGCCGGCTGCGCTTCACCACCGACGCCGACACCGCCGTCCATCATGGCCAGTTCCAGTTCATCGCCGTGGGCACGCCGCCCGACGAGGATGGCTCCGCCGATCTGCGCTACGTGCTGGCGGTGGCCGACACCATCGCCACCTGGATGGAGGACGACAAGGTCATCGTCGACAAGTCCACGGTGCCGGTGGGCACGGCCGACCGGGTCCGCGAGACGGTGGAGCGGCGGCTCGCCGAGCGCGGCGTCGCGGTGCCCTATGCGGTGGTCTCCAACCCCGAGTTCCTCAAGGAAGGCGCCGCGGTGGAGGACTTCATGAAGCCCGAGCGGGTCATCGTGGGCTGCGATGACGCCGTGGCCCGCGAGAAGCTGCACGCGCTCTATGCGCCGTTCAACCGCAACCACGACCGGCTGATCAGCATGGACGTGCGCTCGGCGGAGCTCACCAAATACGCCGCCAATGCCATGCTCGCCACCAAGATCAGCTTCATGAACGAGCTCGCCAATATCGCCGACCGGGTGGGCGCGGACATCGAGCGGGTGCGCATCGGCATCGGCTCGGACCCGCGTATCGGCTATCACTTCATCTACCCCGGCGCCGGCTACGGCGGCTCGTGCTTTCCCAAGGATGTCCAGGCGCTGGCGCGCACCGCGCATGACGTGGATTACGTCCCGCAACTGCTGCAGGCGGTGGAGGAGGTCAACGACCGCCAGAAGCACTACGTGTTCAACCGCATCCGCGACCACTACGCCGGTGCGCTCAGCGGCAAGCGTTTCGCGCTCTGGGGGCTGTCCTTCAAGCCCAACACCGACGATATGCGCGAGGCGGCCAGCCGGCGGCTGATGGAGTCGCTCTGGGAGGCCGGGGCGGCGGTGCAGGCCTTCGACCCGAAGGCCATGCCGGAGACCCGGCGCCTGTATGGCGACCGCTCGGCACTCACCCTCTGCGACAGTCCCGAGGCGGCCCTGGCGGGAGCCGATGCCCTGATCATCATGACCGAGTGGAACCTCTTCCGCAGCCCGGATTTTGAGCTGATCCGCGAGCGTCTGGCCGCACCGGTCATCTTCGACGGGCGCAATCTCTATGACCCGGCCATCCTGGCCGGGCTCGGCTTTCACTACTACGCCATCGGCCGGCCGCCGGTGGCGCCGGGCGACGGAGGGCCCGTGACATGAGCAGCAGCGAGGCAGGCATGCCGGTCCATCCGGTGATTCTCTCCGGTGGCGTGGGGTCTCGGCTCTGGCCGCTGTCCCGCGAGCGCTACCCCAAGCAGTTCCTGGACGTCGCCGGCGGGGGCAACACGCTGGTCCAGCAGACCGTGGCGCGGCTCGAGGGCGTCGCCGGCCTAGACTCGCCCATGGTGGTCTGCAACCAGGAACATCGCTTCCTGGTGGCCGAGCAGCTGCGCGACAACCCGCTCGGCGCCGCCCGGATCCTGCTCGAGCCGGTGGGCCGCAACACCGCCCCGGCGGTGGCCGCGGCGGCCCTGCAGGCCCTGCGCGAGTCCGAGGATGCCGTCCTGGCGGTGTTCCCCGCCGACCATCTGGTGGGTGAACCCGGGGCGCTGCGCGCGGCCATCACCGATGCCGTGGCCGCGGCGCGGGCCGGTTATCTGGTCACCTTCGGCATCGTTCCGACCCGCCCGGAGACCGGCTATGGCTACATCGAGGCCGGCGAGGCCGTCGACGGCGGCCCGGCCCATGCGGTGCGGTGCTTTGTCGAGAAACCCGACGCCGCCACCGCCGAAGCGTATCTAGGATCTGGGCGTTTCTACTGGAACTCGGGCATGTTCGTGATGCGCGCCTCGCGCTATCTCGAGGAGCTGCAGCGCCATGCCCCGGCCATCGTCGAGGCCTGCGAGGCGGCCCTGGCCGGCGCCGAGGAGGATCTCGACTTCATCCGCCTCGCGGAGGCGGCCTTCGCGCGCTGTCCGTCGGATTCCATCGACTATGCGGTCATGGAGCATACCGACGCCGCCGTGACCCTGCCGCTGGATGCCGGCTGGAGCGATCTGGGCTCGTGGGCGACGCTCATGGAGGCTGGCGAGCGCGATGCCGAGGGTAATGTCCTGCTGGGTGATGTCATCGCCGAGTCGAGCCGCAACAACTATGTGCGCGCCGAGAGTCGTCTGGTGGCCACGGTGGGCCTCGAAGACCATGTGGTGGTGGAGACCGCCGACTCGGTGCTGGTCGCCCCGCGCGACCAGGTGCATGCCGTCAAGCAGATCGTCCAGCGCCTTCAGGATGGTGGGCGCACCGAGGCGGTGGAGCATCGCCAGGTGCACCGGCCCTGGGGCAGCTATGAGGGCCTGGTGCGGGCCGAGCGCTTCCAGGTCAAGCGCATCGTCGTCAATCCCGGCTGCCGGCTGTCGCTGCAGATGCATCATCACCGCGCCGAGCACTGGGTGGTGGTGCGCGGGACCGCGCGGGTGACCTGCGGCGAGGAGGAGTTCCTGCTCGGCGAGGATCAGTCCACCTATATCCCGCTGGGGACGGTCCACCGTCTTGACAACCCCGGAATGATTCCGCTGGAGCTGGTCGAGGTGCAGTCGGGCAGCTATCTGGGCGAGGACGACATCACCCGGCTGGAGGATGTCTATGGCCGCTGATCGGTGGATTGTCCGCCTGCGGCGGCCCTAGTATTCTGCCCGCCATGATGCAGAAGGTTTACGTGCGCACCCACGGCTGCCAGATGAACGAGTACGACTCGATCAAGATGGTCGACGTGCTGGCTGCCGAGGGCGATTACGAGCGGGTGAAGACGCCGGAAGAGGCGGACGTCATCCTGCTCAACACCTGTTCGATCCGCGAGAAGGCGCAGGAGAAGGTGTTCTCCGAGCTCGGTCGCTGGCGGGCCCTGAAGGAGACGCATCCGGGGCTGCTGATCGGCGTCGGCGGCTGCGTGGCGAGCCAGGAAGGGGCGGCCATCGTCGAGCGGGCGCCGTTCGTGGACATGGTCTTCGGCCCGCAGACACTGCATCGGCTGCCCGACATGGTCAGCCGTGCCCGCGAGTCGGGCCGGGCCGTGGTGGATGTGAGTTTTCCCGAGATCGAGAAATTCGATCGCCTCCCCGAGCCCCGCGCCGAGGGGCCGACGGCGTTCGTCTCGATCATGGAGGGCTGCAGCAAGTACTGCAGCTTCTGCGTGGTGCCCTACACCCGGGGCGAGGAGATCAGCCGGCCGTTCGAGGACGTGCTCGCCGAGTGTGCCGAGCTCGCCGAGCAGGGGGTCCGCGAAGTCACCCTGCTGGGGCAGAACGTCAATGGCTATGCCGCCGAGGGACCCTCCGGCGAGGCCGCCGACCTGGCCCTGCTGATCCACTACATCGCGGCCATCGACGGCATCGACCGGATCCGTTTCACCACCTCGCATCCGTTGGATTTCAATCAGGCCCTGGTGGATGCCTACGCCGAGGTGCCGGAGCTGGTCAATCACCTGCATCTGCCGGTCCAGAGCGGCTCCGACAATATCCTGGCGTTGATGAAGCGCAATCACACGCGGGCGCACTTCCTCGAACTGGTGGAGCGGCTCAAGGCGGCCCGCCCGGACATCACCCTGTCATCGGACTTCATCGTCGGCTTCCCCGGCGAGATGGATCGCGACTTCGAGGACACGATGGATCTGGTCGAGCAGGTCGGCTTCGACCAGTCGTTCAGTTTCATCTTCTCGCGCCGGCCCGGCACGCCGGCCGCCCAGCTCCCCGATGCCACCAGCCGCGAGGCCAAGAAGGCCCGGCTGCAGCGCCTGCAGGCCCTGCTCGATCGCAACGCCCGGGCCATCAGTCAGGCCATGGTGGGACGGGTCGAGTCGGTGCTGGTCGACGGGATCTCGCGGCGTGATGCCACCGAGATCAAGGGCCGTACCGAGAACAACCGGGTGATCAACTTCCCCGGCAACCCGCGGCTCATCGGCCGGTTCGTGAAGGTGCGCATCACCGAGGCGCTGGCGCATTCCCTGCGCGGCGAGCTGATCGACATCGATACCGAGCGTGAGCCCGAGCTCGCGCGGCTGGAGTCGGCTTGACCGCCCAGCATCCCGACGCCGTGGATTTCACGCTGGCACCGGCCGACAACGAGCGGCTGGCCAACCTCTGCGGTCAGTTCGACGAGAACCTGCGGCAGGTCGAACGACGCCTGGGCGTGGAGATCGAAAACCGCGGTCACCGCTTTCGCATCATCGGCGATGACGAGGCGGCCAGCGTGGCCACCGACGTGATCCGTGCGCTCTATGACCACACGGCCCGTGAGCTGATCGGCGCCGAGAATGTCCACCTGCAGCTGCGCACCGCCGAGGCGGAGGCAGCGGATGCCCTCGGCCCGGATGACGGCGCGCAGGGCGAGGCGGGCGTCGAGGCGGCGTCCTCCGAGGGCGTGACCATCCGCACCCGCAAGGGGATGATCCGGGGCCGTGGCCCCAACCAGCGGGCCTACCTCGAGGCGATCCAGCGCCATGACCTGAACTTCGGCGTCGGCCCCGCCGGTACCGGCAAGACCTATCTGGCCGTGGCCTGTGCCGTCGAGGCCCTGCAGCAGGACCGGGTCCAGCGCCTGGTGCTGGTGCGCCCGGCGGTGGAGGCCGGCGAGCGGCTGGGTTTCCTGCCCGGCGACCTGGCCCAGAAGGTCGATCCCTACCTGCGGCCGCTCTACGACGCGCTGTTCGAGATGCTCGGCTTCGAGCGCGTCAACAAGCTCATCGAGCGCAATGTCATCGAAGTGGCGCCACTGGCCTACATGCGCGGCCGGACCCTCAACGGGGCGTTCATCATCCTCGACGAGGCGCAGAACACCACCGTCGAGCAGATGAAGATGTTCCTCACCCGGCTCGGCTTTGGATCGACCGCGGTGGTGACCGGTGATGTCACGCAGATCGATCTGCCGCCGGGCAAGACCTCGGGGCTGCGCGATGCCGTGGACGTGCTACACGAGGTGAACGGCGTGAGCTTTACCCTCTTCAACGCCCACGACGTGGTGCGGCATGATCTGGTCCAGCGCATCGTGCGTGCCTACGACCGGCGCGAAGACGACACCGCCGGCCACTGATTCCGACATGCCCGATCTCGACCTGCAGTGCGCCAGCACGGCGCCGGTACCCGACGCCGACGACTTCCATCACTGGGTGGCGGCCGCCCTGGCCGGGCGGCGTGATGACTGGGAGCTGGCGATCCGGCTGGTGGACGAGGACGAGAGCCGCCTGCTCAACCGCGACTACCGCGGCCATGATCGCCCCACCAACGTGCTCTCGTTTCCCGCCGAGCTGCCCGCCGACGTGGCCCTGCCGCTGCTGGGCGATCTGGTGATCTGTGCGCCGGTGGTGATCCGCGAGGCCGCCGGACAAGGTAAGACCGAGCGCGCGCACTGGGCCCATCTGACCATTCATGGTGTCTTGCACTTGCTTGGCTTTGATCATATGACTAGCGTGGAGGCGGAGTGCATGGAGGGCGAAGAGCGGGCCATCATGGCGCGGCTCGGCTGGCCCGACCCGTATGCATGAGCCCGGGGGTGGACCGCGAATCGATCGGTTAGGGCGCTGCCGGCCAGCGCGCTAACCCATCGACCGACAGGTCGCCAACCGAGGCACATGAAGAGAAGCATGAACGACGACCAATCCGGGAGTACCGGCGCCAGCCAGGGCAACTGGCTGGAGCGCATCGGCCGGGCGCTGGGCGGACAGGAGCCGCAGGACCGCGAGAGCCTGATCCAGATCCTGCGCGGGGCCCACAAGCGCAGCATTCTTGATGCCGACGCCCTGTCCATGTGCGAGGGCGTCCTGCATGTCGCGGAGCTGCAGGTGCGGGACGTGATGATCCCGCGCTCCAAGGTCTCGCTGCTGCGTCGCTCGGAGTCGGTCTGGGACCTGCTGCCGACGATCATCGAGAGCGGCCATTCGCGCTTTCCGGTCACCGGCGACAGCCGTGACGATGTCATCGGCATTCTCATCGCTAAGGATCTGCTGCCGTACCTCGACCCGCAGCACCAGCGCGAATTCCATCTGCGCGAGCTGCTGCGCCCGGCGCTGTTCATCCCCGAGAGCAAGCGCCTGGATGCCCTGCTCAAGCTCTTCCAGGAGAGTCGTAATCATCTGGCCATCGTGGTGGATGAGTACGGTGGCCTGGCCGGTATCGTCACCATCGAGGATGTCATCGAGCAGATCGTCGGCGAGATCGATGACGAGCACGATCTCGACGAGACCTCGTGGATCCTCAACCGCACCGAGGATGGTCGGACGGTGGTGAAGGCCCTCACGCCCATCGACACCTTCAACGAGCACTTCGGCACGCGTTTCAGTGACGAGGAGTTCGACACCATCGGCGGGCTGGTGGCCAACGGCTTCGGTCATGTCCCGCGCCGCGGCGAGCATCTGCTGCTTGATGACCTGCGCTTCGACGTGGTCCGCGCCGACAGCCGCCGGGTGCACCTGCTCATGGTCACGCCCGAGCCCGGCGCCGGCACCTCGGTGGACGGTGATGACGACGTCTGAGCCTGCATGGCGCGACTGACCGGGCCGGCCCTGGCGCTGGCCGCGGGGCTGCTGATGGCCCTGGGGCTGGCGCCGTTCTCGTTCTACTGGGCGCCGGTGCTGGGCCTCGGGGTGGTCTTTGCGCGGGTGGCCCGCCTCGGCCGCGCCCGGGCGGTGCTTGGCCATGGCTATCTCTTCGGCCTGGGCTACGCCGGGCTCGGCGTCTACTGGATCTATCACAGCATCGCCGACTACGGGGGCGGGCCGGTGGCGGCGGTGCTTGCCACGGGCATCCTGGTGGCGCTGTTCGCGCTGATTCCAATGATCGCCCTGTTCATCGGTTGGTGGGCGGGCGCCGGCCGCGCCGGCCGCCGCGCGCTGCTGGCACTGCCGCTGGCCTGGCTGCTGGTGGAGTGGGTGCGCAGCTGGCTTTTCACCGGAGCGACCTGGCTCAGCGTGGGCTACAGCCAGATCGATACGCCGCTGGCGCATTTCGCGCCGCTATTCGGGGTCTACGGGCCCGGACTGGTGGTGGCCCTGCTGGGCGGCACCCTGGCCTGGTGGCTGCTGCGGCCGCGCTCGGCGCGGATTGCGCTGCCGCTGGGCGCGACGCTGGGGGTGACGGTGATCGGCGTCGTTCTCGAACGCGACTGGACGCGGCCCGTGGACGAGCCCGTGACGGTGGCGATGCTCCAGGGCAACATCGCCCAGGATCGCAAGTGGGATCCGGACGAGCGGGGTGCCATTCTGGCGGAGTACCTGCGCATGAGCCGGGCCGAGTTCGGCCAGGACCTCATTGTCTGGCCCGAGACCGCCCTGCCGGTGTTCTACCATCAGGGCCGCGAGTGGCTCGACCAGCTGGCGGAGCAGGCCGCGGCGGCCGGCAGCAGCATTGTCCTCGGCGCGCCGGTGGCGGCAGAGGACGGGCTCTATAACGCCGTCGCCGTCCCCGGTGAGACGCCGCAGTTCTACTATAAACGCCACCTGGTGCCGTTCGGTGAATACGTACCGTTCCGGGATGTCGCCGGCGGGGTGCTGGATTTCGTGGGCACCCCGCTGGGCGACTTCAATGCCGGCACCCGGGCCGATCCGCTGCAGGCGGCGGGCCATGCCCTGGGTGTGAGCATCTGCTACGAGGTGACCTTCGGTGACGAGGTGGCGGATGCGCTGCCCGCGGCGGAGATCCTGCTCAACGTCAGCAACGACGCCTGGTTCGGGGCCTCCACCGCGCCCTGGCAGCATCTGCAGATGGCCCGCATGCGGGCGCTTGAGACCGGCCGCCCGATGATCCGGGCGACCAACACCGGCATCTCGGCGCTGATCGATGCGAAGGGGCGGGTGCAGGTCAGAGGGCCGCTGTTCGAGCGTACGGTGGTGCGCGGCTCGGTCCAGCCCCATGCCGGCACCACCCCCTACCTGCACTGGCGTGATTGGCCCATGGCGCTGCTCGCGCTCGCCGGTACCGGACTGCTGCTCGTGCTGCGCTGGCGCGAGGCGTGGCCACATCGTCGCCGGTGATTATTAGCGGGTAGACTGGGGGCAGACACGGATCAGGAGTCAGGCCATGAGCGAGAAAGACAACCCGCGCGAGCACGAGGTCCACGGTTACGAGCGCATGCTTGAGCGCCTGCGCGAGCGGCTCGAGGAAACCGGCGAGGCGGTGGAGCACGGCTTCAGCGAGGCCCTGGATGCCGTGCGCGAGCGCAGTGTGGCGCTCGGCGAGCTCACCCGCGAGGAGGCCGACCGAGTGGCCACCTGGCTGCAGCGCGACCTGGAGGATGCCGCCGAGTACGTGGAGAAGGCCCGAGGCACCTATTCCGACTGGCTGCACATGGACCTGCAGCTGGTGGAGAACTGGATCTGGGACCGCTTCTCGTCGGTGGCCGATCAGACGCGGCTGCAGTGGCAGGCCTTCAACCGCGAGCTGCAGGCCGCGGCCCGTTATCACACCGGCGAGATCACCGGTCCGGGGACGCTGGTCTGCCGGGATTGCGGTGAGGTCCTGCATTTCAAGCGCGCCGGTCATATCCCGCCGTGCCCGAAGTGTCATGGCAGCCGATTCGAGCGGGCAGTCCGCCAGCGGAGCGACTGATCGAAGGTGCAATCGCGCCCGGCGCCGGGGTATCCTCTCGCGCCATGGAAAAGCATTACGATCCCGCCCGACTGGAGACGGACGCGCAGGCCTACTGGGAGGACCAGGGCTGCTTCCGGGTCAGCGAAGACCCCGAGCGCGAGAAATACTACTGCCTGTCGATGCTGCCGTACCCCAGCGGCCGGCTGCACATGGGGCATGTGCGCAACTACACCATCGGCGATGTCATCAGCCGCTATCAGCGCATGCAGGGCCGCAACGTGCTCCAGCCCATGGGCTGGGACGCCTTCGGCCTGCCCGCCGAGAATGCCGCCATCAAGCGCGGCGTGCCGCCGGCGCAGTGGACCTACCAGAACATCGACCACATGCGCCGCCAGCTCCAGCGCATGGGCTATGGCTATGACTGGACCCGTGAGGTCACCACCTGCGATCCGGCCTATTACCGCTGGGAGCAGCTCATGTTTACCCGGCTCCTGGAAAAGGGGCTGGTCTACCGCGCCCGGGCGATAGTGAACTGGGACCCGGTGGACCAGACCGTGCTCGCCAACGAACAGGTGGTGGACGGCCGCGGCTGGCGCTCCGGGGCGCTGGTGGAGCGACGCGAAATCCCACAGTGGTTCGTGCGCATCACCGATTACGCCGACGAGCTGCTGGACGGGCTGGACGCCCTGCCGGGCTGGCCGGATGCGGTCAAGACCATGCAGCGCAACTGGATCGGCCGGTCCGAGGGCGTCGAGCTCGACTTCGCCCTCGCCGATGGCGGGCGGCCGCTGCGCGTCTACACCACGCGGCCGGACACGCTCTTCGGGGCCACCTATATGGCCGTTGCCGCTGATCATCCGCTGGCCCTCGAGGCGGCGGAGCGGGATCCCGCCATTGCCGCGTTCCTCGATGAAATCCGCAAGGGCGCGGTCACCGAGGAGGCGCTGGAGAAGCTTGAGAAAAAGGGCATGCCGCTGGGTGTGGAGGCGATCAATCCGCTCTCCGGCGAACGCATCCCGGTGTGGGTGGCCAACTTCGTACTGATGGGCTACGGCACCGGCGCGATCATGGCCGTGCCCGCCCACGATGCGCGCGACCATGAGTTCGCCACCCGCTTCGGGCTGCCGATCCGCCAGGCGGTGGGGCCCGCCGACGGCAGCACCGTGGACGTGCAGGCCGAGCCCTGGACGGCCAAGGATCAGCTGGTCACGGTGAACGCCGGGACGTTCACCGGCATGGACTTCCCGACCGCCTTCAATGCCATCGCCGACTATCTGGAGTCGAAGGGCATCGGCGAGCGCACGATCAACTACCGCCTGCGCGACTGGGGTGTCTCGCGCCAGCGCTACTGGGGCTGCCCGATTCCGGTGATCCACTGCGCCGATTGCGGCGCCGTGCCAGTGCCGGATGACGACCTGCCGGTGACGCTGCCCGAGCAGGTGACCTTCACCGGCCTGCAGTCACCGCTCAAGACCGATCCCGAGTGGCGCCGCACCCCCTGCCCGCGCTGTGGCGCCGAGGCCGAGCGCGAGACGGATACCTTCGATACCTTTGTCGAGTCATCCTGGTACTACGCCCGCTACTGCAGCCCGGATGCCGAGGCCATGCTCGACGAGCGGGCCAACTACTGGCTGCCAGTGAACCAGTACATCGGCGGCATCGAGCATGCGGTGATGCATCTGCTCTACTTCCGCTTCTGGCACAAGCTCATGCGCGATCTCGGCTACGTGGACAGCGATGAGCCCGCCACCAACCTGCTCTGCCAGGGCATGGTGCTGGCCGAGGCCTACTACCACGACAGCGAGGATGCCGGCCGCGAGTGGATCGCCCCCGGCGAGGTGGAGGTCGAGCGCGATGGCAAGGGGCGGATCGTGCAGGCCCGGCGCCGGAGCGATGGGGCCGAACTGGTCGCCACCGGCTGGACCACGATGTCCAAATCGAAGAACAACGGCGAGGACCCGGAAAGCCTGGTCGATCGGTTCGGGGCCGATACCGTGCGGCTTTTCACCATGTTCGCCGCGCCTCCGGATCAGGCCCTGGAGTGGCAGGATAGCGGTGTCGAGGGGGCCTCGCGCTTTCTGCGCCGGCTCTATGCGCTGGTCTACGATCATGTCAGCGCCGGGCCGGTACCGGCACCCCGTGCCGGCGATCTCGACGGGGCGGGCGTTGACCTGCGCCGCAAGCTCCACGAGACCATCGCCAAGGTGAGTGATGACATCGGCCGCCGCTATACCTTCAACACCGCCATCGCTGCGGTCATGGAGCTCTGTAACGCCCTCGGGCGCTACCCGGCCGACACCGGGGCCGCCCGCGGCCTGCATCAGGAGGCCCTGGAGGCGGTGGTGCTGATGCTCCAGCCCATCACGCCGCATTTGAGCCACGGCCTGTGGAACGCCCTGGGGCGCGACGGGGCGGCGGTGGATCAGCCCTGGCCGGTGGTGGATGAGGCCGCTCTGGTGCGCGATGAGGTCGAGCTCGTGGTGCAGGTCAATGGCAAGCTGCGCAGCCGCATCGCCGTGCGGGCGGATGCCGGCGAGGACAGTATCCGCGAACAGGCCCTGGAGGATGCCAATGTCCAGCGATTCATCGACGGCAAGACGGTCCGCAAGGTCATTGTCGTGCCGGGCCGGCTGGTGAACGTGGTGGCCAATTGATCCGGCCCGTCCGGCATCTTGCCGTCGTCGCCCTGGCGCTGTTGCTGGCCGCCTGTGGCTGGCAGCTGCGGGGGGCGGATGGCGGCGGTTTCGAGGCGGTGCCGGTGGCCGTCGAGGGCGCGGTGGGCAACCGCCTGATCGAGCAGGTGGCCGCCAGGCTGCGCGATCTCGGTGCCGATGTGGTGCCCTCCGCCGCCGATGCCCGCGTGGTCATCAATGTGGCCGAGGCCGACAGCCGTCGGCGCACGGTGGCCACCGACGCCGACGGCTTTGCCAGCGAGTACGAGCTGCGCTACCGACTGCGCTTCAGTGTCACCCCCGGTGGCGAGGCCGGCCCGGATACACGGGGCATCGCCAGCCAGACCGTGCAGACCACGGCCAGCTATCCCGCCAACCCACAGGATCTTCAGGGCCAGGATGCCGAAGAGGCCTTCCTGCGCCGGGACCTGCGCGATGATGCCATTCAGCTCCTGCTCTCGCGGGTCGGCCGGCAGCTCTAGGGCGGCGGCGCCATGGCCGAGATCCGCTTCGACGAACTACCTGCCCGCATCGACCGCGGGCTTGCCCCCATTTATCTGATCGCCGGCGAAGAGCCCTTGCTGATCGAGGAGGTCCTCGATCGCCTGCGGGCCCAGGCCCGTCGTGAGGGTTTCGGCGAGCGCGAGGTGCTGCACGCCGACGGCAGCTTCGACTGGAGCCGGCTGGCCGCCACCACCGATAACCTCTCGCTGTTCACCCAACGGCGCCTGATCGAGCTGCGCCTGCCGGGAGGCAAGCCTGGCCGCGAGGGCAGTGCGGTGCTCAAGGCCCGCGCGGCGGCGCCGGATGCCGATAATCTGCTGGTGGTCATCTGCGGGCGGCTTGAGCCGGCGCAGCGCAGATCCGCCTGGGCCAGCGCCATCGCGCGGGCGGGGGTCATGAGCTATGCCTGGCCGCTGCGCCGCACGGATCTCGCTGACTGGACCCGGCGCCGGGCGAGCGACCGCGGCCTGGCGCTGGATGCCGAGGTGGCGGCGCTCCTGGCCGAGCGCAACGAGGGCAACCTGCTGGCGCTGGCCCAGGAGATCGAAAAGCTGGCATTGCTCGCCGACGATGGCCGGGTGAGCCTGGACACCGCCCGCGAGGCGGTCGGTGACAGCGCCCGCTTTGCCATCTTTGATCTGCCGGAGGCTGTGCTGGCCGGCGATGTGGCCCGGACCCTGCGCATCCTCCAGCGGCTGCGGGCTGAGGGCGAGGAGCCGGTGCTGGTGCTCTGGGCGCTGGCCCGCGACATCCGCGTCCTGGCCGATCTGCAATCGGCGCTGGCCGGCCGTGGCGCTGTCGCCGAGGTGATGAGCCGGCATCGGGTTTGGAAGAACCGGCAGAGCCGCCTGCAGGCCATCGCCCGCGGGACGAAGCCGGGTGCCTGGGCCCGGATGCTGAACCGCGCCGCCGGCGTGGACCGGGTCGTCAAGGGCGCCGAATCCGGGCGCCCCTGGGATGAATTGCTAGAATTATCGACGAGGGCAGCCCGTGGTGCTGCCACCGTGAATCGCAGGGAGAGACATTGATGAGTGCCAACGAGCCGGCGGTCAGCATCAACGTGACCGACTACATGCGTGGCCTTGGCCGGGCCGCGCGCGATGCCGGGCGTCGCCTGGCGGCCACCGAAAGCGGGCCGCGCAACGCCGCGCTGCAGGCTATCGCCAGACGCCTTCGGGCCGGCGAAGCGGCCCTGCGTGAGGCCAACGAAGCCGATCTGGCGGCGGGTCGCGAACAGGGGCTCGACGCCGCCCTGCTCGATCGCCTGGCGCTGACCGAGGCGCGGATCGAGGCCATGGCCGCCGGGCTCGAGCAGATCGCGGCGCTGCCCGACCCGGTGGGCGCGGTGAGCCACCTCGATCCCATGCCGAGCGGCATTCGGGTGGGGCGCATGCGGGTGCCGCTGGGTGTGGTCGGCATCATCTACGAGTCCCGCCCCAACGTCACCGCCGATGCCGCCGGCCTCTGCCTGAAATCCGGCAACGCCTGCATCCTGCGCGGGGGGTCCGAGTCGCTGCGCTCCAACCGGGCCATTGCCGCCTGCATTACCGAGGGACTGGCCGAGGCCGGGCTGCCGGAGACCGCGGTGCAGGTGGTGGAGACCACCGACCGGGCCGCCGTTGGTACGCTCATCACCATGGACGAGTACGTCGACGTGCTGGTGCCCCGCGGGGGAAAGGGCCTGATCGAGCGCATCATGCAGGAGGCCACCGTGCCCATGATCAAGCACCTCGACGGGGTCTGCCATTGTTTCGTGGACGCCGACGCGGATGCGGACATGGCCGAGCGCATCGTGGTCAATGCCAAGACCCAGCGCTACGGCACCTGTAACACCCTGGAGACCCTGTTGCTGGACGAGGCCATTGCGCCGTCGCTGCTGCCGCGACTGAAAGCGGCCTTTGACGGCCATGGCGTCGAGCTTCGCGCCTGCGAGGCGAGTCGCGCCCTGGTCGACGGGCTCACGCCGGCCGAACCCTCCGACTGGGACGCCGAGTACCTGGCCCCTATCCTGGCGGTGCGGGTGGTGGATGGCCTTGATGCGGCCATGGCCCATATCGAGCGCCACAGCTCCGGCCACACCGAGGCCATCGTGACCCAGGATTATGCCCGGGCCCAACGCTTCCTGCGCGAGGTCGACTCCAGTTCGGTGATGGTCAACGCCTCAACGCGCTTTGCCGATGGCTTCGAGTATGGTCTCGGTGCCGAGATCGGCATCAGCACCGACAAGCTGCATGCCCGGGGCCCGGTGGGGCTGGAGGGACTGACCACGCAGAAATACATCGTCCTCGGCGAGGGGCATATCCGCGAATGACCGCGGGGCAGGGGGCGCCGGTGGCGCTGCTGGGTGGCACCTTCGACCCGGTACACTACGGCCATCTGCGCCCCGCCATCGAACTGCTGGAGGGGCTGGGCCTGTCGGAGCTCCGTCTGGTGCCCGGTCATGTGCCACCGCATCGCCCGCAGCCACGGCTCGATGCCGCGATGCGCTGCGCACTGCTGGAGACCGCCGCGGCCGATATTCCGGGGCTGGTGGTGGATCGCCGCGAGCTGATGCGCTCGGGGCCGTCCTATACGGTTGACACCCTCGCCGGCCTGCGCCGTGAACTCGGTCCTGATCGACCGCTGTGCTTTGTCATGGGCAGCGATGCATTCCGCGGGCTCATGCAGTGGCATCGCTGGCGCGAACTCATCGGTGAGGCCCATCTGGTGGTGACCACCCGCGGCGGTGACACTGCCCCCATGCCGGAGGCGCTTGCCGAATGGCTGGCGGCGCGCCGCGCCCGCCACCCCGGCGAACTGCGTAATGCGCCGGCCGGGCGGGTGTGGTTCCATCCGGTCTCGCGGCTGGAGATTTCCGCCACCGCCATCCGCGGCCTGCTGGCCCGCGGCTTTTCGGTCCAGGGGCTCACGCCGGATACGGTCTGGCAGCGCCTGGCCGCCACTGGACTCTATGGTTATCCCCAGGCATCACGGGCCACCGGGCCCGGGAGGTTGCACCCGCACTATGACTGAAACCGCTGTTTCACCCCAGGCCCTGCGTGACCAGGTGGTCGAGGCCCTGGACGACATGAAGGCCGTCGACCCGCGCATCATTGATGTCCAGGGCCGTACCGCCATTACCGATTTCATGGCCTTTGCCACCGGCAACTCGCGTCGTCATGTCCGTGCCATCGCCGATGCGGTCATCGACGCCGCCCGCGAGCTGGGGCTGCGGCCCACCGGCGTCGAGGGACTGGAGGGCAGCGAATGGGTGCTGGTGGACCTGGGGGACGTGGTGGTCCACGTGATGCTCGAGGATGTCCGCGATTTCTATCGTCTGGAGCGCATCTGGGGTGTTGACGAGGCGGAGGCCTGAGGCGGCATGCGCCTCGATCTGATCGCCGTGGGCCGGCGGGCGCCGGAGTGGATCAGTAGCGGCGTGGACGAGTTCGCCACCCGCATGCCACGGCATCTGCCGCTGGCGGTCCGCGCGGTCAACGCCGGCGAGGCGCGGCGCAGCGGGGATGTGCCACGGGCCCGCGGCCAGGAGGCCGATGCCCTGCTGGGCGCGGCCGGTGATGCCCGTCTGATTGCCCTGGATGAAAAAGGCCGGTCCTGGCGGACCCGGGATCTGGCAAACTACCTTGATGACGCCATGCAGGAAGGCCGTGACCTGGCTTTTCTGATCGGCGGTGCCGACGGGCTGCATCCGCGCTGCCTGGAGGCAGCGGAGCGCCAGTGGTCGCTCTCCGCGCTCACGCTGCCCCACATGCTGGTCCGCGTGATCGTGGCCGAACAGCTCTATCGCGCCTGGACGCTGCTCTCCGGGCATCCCTACCATCGGGGCTGAGCCGTCCCGCTTTCAGGAGGCTGCAATGACCGACGCCCAATCCGATGCCACCGATCCCGATATCTTTCTCGCCTCGGCCTCGCCGCGGCGCGCCGAGCTCCTCGAGCGCATGGGCGTGCGTTTTCGCACTGTGCCCCAGGCGGTGGATGAGCGGATCGAACCCGACGAGACCCCGGAGGTCTTTGTGATCCGCCTGGCCCTGGAGAAGGCCCGGGCCGGACTGCGTGCCCGCCCGGCCGGGGCGACGGCTCCCGTACTGGGTGCCGACACCGCCGTGGTCATTGATGACGAAATCCTCGGCAAGCCCGCGGACCGCGATCAGGCGCTCACCATGCTCGACCGGCTCGCCGGCCGCACGCATCGGGTGGTGACCGGCGTGGCCCTGCTGGACGAGGATCGCGAGGTGACCCGGCTGTCGCTGAGCATGGTGACGCTGCGTGAACTCGCGGGCGCCGAGAAGACGGCCTACTGGCAGAGCGGCGAGCCCGCCGACAAGGCTGGCGCCTATGCCATCCAGGGCAGGGGTGGCGTGTTCATCGAACAGCTTGAGGGCAGCTATTCCGGCGTCATGGGGCTGCCTCTGTTCGAAACCCACGACCTGCTCGGCGAGTTCGGCATCGACTACCAGTCACGCTGGCCGGCGGGTCAGTGAGTCAGGAGCTGCTGGTCAACATCACCCCGCAGGAGACGCGGGTGGCGGTGCTGGACAATGGCAGTGTCCAGGAGATCCATATCGAGCGCTCGCGAAGCCGCGGGCTGGTGGGCAACATCTACCTCGGCGAGGTCTCGCGGGTATTGCCCGGCATGCAGGCGGCCTTCATCAACGCCGGGCTGCAGCGCACGGCCTTTCTGCACGCCTCCGACATCAACGCCGGTCAGGCGGTGGTGGAGGGTGCGCCGCGCGAGCAGCCGCCCATCCAGCAGTTGCTGCGCGAGCAGCAGCGTATCATGGTCCAGGTCCTCAAGGACCCGATCGGCAGCAAGGGCGCACGGCTGACGACCCAGATCGCCATTCCGTCGCGCTATCTGGTTCTGCTGGTGGACAATCCCGGACTTGGCGTGTCGGCGCGCATCGAGAGCAATGCCGAGCGTGAGCGGCTGCGGGAGATCGGCCTGTCGCTGCTCGGCGAGGACAGCCCCAACGGCTGCATTCTGCGCACCGCCGCCGAAGGGGTCCCGGAGGCTGCGCTGACGCGTGACTGGGCGTTCCTCCAGCGGCTCTGGGCAGCGGTGCGCGAGCGCGCCGAGGAGGCCCAGCCCGCCACGCTGCTGCACGAGGACCTGCCCTTGATGCTGCGGGTGCTGCGCGACCTGGTGGGCGATGACGTGGAGCGGGTCCGGATCGACTCGCGGGAGTGGCATGAGCGCATGATCGCCTTCAGCGAGGCCTTCCTGCCGGATGCCCGCTCACGCCTCGAGCACTATCCCGGCGAGCGGCCGATCTTCGATCTCTACGGCGTCGAGGATGAGATCCAGCGGGCGCTGCAGCGCCGGGTCACCCTCAAGTCCGGTGGGTATCTGATCATCGATCAGACCGAAGCGCTGACCACCATCGATGTCAATACCGGGGGCTATGTCGGTCACCGCACCCTCGAGGAGACCATCTTCAAGACCAACCTCGAGGCGGCACAGGCCATCGTCCGCCAGCTGCGCCTGCGCAACCTCGGCGGCATCATCATCGTCGACTTCATCGACATGGCCGATGCCGAGCATCGCCGGCAGGTGCTGAGAGCCCTGGACAAGAGCCTGGAGCGGGATCATGCGCGCACTCAGATCAGCGAGGTCTCGGCCCTGGGGCTGGTGGAGATCACCCGCAAGCGCACGCGGGACTCGCTCCAGCACCAGCTCTGCGAGACCTGCCCCACCTGCAGTGGGCGGGGCTATCTGAAAAGCGCTGAGACGGTGGTCCATGAGATCACCCGTGAGATCCTGCGCGAGGCGCGGCAGTTCGAGATCACCCGACTACTGGTCCTGGCGTCGCAGGAGGTGGTCGACCGGGCGTTGGAGGAGGAGAGTGACAGCTTCGCCGAACTGGAGGCCTTCGTCGGCAAGCCCATCGAATTCCAGGCCGAGCCGCTCTACAACCCCGAGCAGTTCGATGTGGTGCTGATGTAGGCATGACCGTCGGGGAGAGACTGCATCGCTGGATCTGGCCGCAGCGCGGTGAGCGGCTGAAGGCGGCTTTTGTCTACACGCTGGTCACGCTGGTGATCTCGGCGGCGGTGCTGCTCACCGGTGTGCGCCTGCTGTTTGCCGCCGCCCCGTCGCTGACCGGTCCAGTGGGCCAGCTGGTCTCGACACAGCTGGGCGTTCCGGTGGCCATTGGCGGGCTCGATGCGCGGCTGCAGGGGCTGCGCCCGGGGCTGGTCCTGCGCGATGTGCGTATCGGCGCGGCGGACGAGTCCGAACCCCTGCGGCTCGCCGCCATGACCCTGGCGGTGGCGCCCTGGGAGTCGCTGCGTGCCGGTGGGCTGCGACTGCATGCCCTCTCGGCGCAGGGGATGGACGTCACCCTGCGCCGTCGTGCCAGCGGCAGCTGGCAGGTCTCCGGACTGCTGCCCGGACCGGAGGAGGCCACACCGGCCTCGTTCCTGGTCGCGCTCCAGGGCCTGCCCGTGGACCGGCTGCTGATCCGCGATTCGCGACTGACGCTGATCAACCATGATGCCTCGGCGCGCATCGACTTCTCGCCGGTGGCCCTGCGCTGGCGCCGCGAACCCGACGGGCAGTGGCGGTTTGCCCTGGACGCCCGTCATGCTGACGAGCAGATCCAGGGGCGGTTGGAGCTCGGTCCGGGCCAGCCGGCCAGTGCCCGCGGTCTGGTGGAATTCCAGGCCGTGAAGGCTGAACGGCTTGCCGCCTGGGCGCCGCGCCTGCGGGCCGCGCCATCGCCGGATGGCACGCTGTCCGGCCGGCTCTGGCTGGATCTGGCCGCCGATGGTGCGATGCACATGACCACCGAGCTCGAGGCCCGGGGTGTGGGGCTGCTCGAGGGCGGCGTGCAGTCCGTGGAGGCGCTGGCGACGCTGGCGCGTGAGAACGGCGGATGGCGGGGGCGGATCCAGCCCGGTGAGGTCGGACTCGCCAACGGGCAGGTCCTGACCCCCGGGCCGTTGAGTGTTGGGCGATCCGCCGAGGGCATATGGCGCCTGGCGATGAGCCGGCTACCCCTCGAGCCGCTGGCGGCGCTGCTGCCATCGGACGCCGTGGATCCACCCCGGACGCGGGGCGAGGCGGAGCGCCTGGCGCTGGTCTGGCGGGACGCGGCCAACTGGCGGCTGACCGCCGATCTGGCCGCGGTCGGTGTCAGCGGCCCGATACCCTGGCCTCGGCTCGAAGGGGGCGATGTCGAGCTGATCGCCGGACCGCGCGGTGGTCAGGTGACGTTCCGCGGGTTAGAGGCCACCACCCGGCTGCCCGATCTGCTCCGCAATCCCGCTGATCTCACGACCCTTCGCGGCGGACTGCGCTGGTGGCAGGGCCCGGCGGATGGCTGGCATCTGGCGCTGGATGACTGGCGCGGCGACTGGGCGGGTACACCCGTCGCGCTGGATGGCCAGGTCTGGCTGGCGCCAGGACGCTCGCCGTTTGTCGATCTGCAGGCCTCAACGGGTGCTGCCGACGCGCGACGGGTGATGCGTCATCTGCCGGTGGGCGTGATGGACCGGCGGCTGGTGGACTGGCTCGACGGCGCGGTCGGGGCCGGCGAGATGCGTCATGCCAGTCTGCGGCTGTTTGGACCACTGCAGGATTTCCCGTTTGATAACGGCACGGGGCTGTTCGATCTACGCACCCGCCTTGCTCCGCTTGAGTTCCGGTTCCGCCCGGACTGGCCCGGCTTCGAGCAGGTCGATGCGGAGCTGCGCTTTCGCAATCGCGGCATGATCATCGACGCTGATGCCGCTCGCATCGCCGGTGTCCTACTACTCGGAGCGACGGCGCGCATCGACGATCTGTGGACGCCACGGCTGCGCATCGACGGCCGGTTCCGGGGCGAAGTGCAGGCCATGCAGGACTTTCTGCTCCGCTCGCCTCTGCTACCCGAGACCAGTCCACTGGCGGGTGTCCGCTGGCAGGGCGATGGTGAGCTCGACCTGGGGTTGTATTTCCCGTTCCAGCAGCGGCCATTGCAGGTGGATGGCGCATTGCGTCTGGACGGCGCCGAGGTGGCCGCCCCGGCGGGTCCCGGACTGGCACTGGAGGATATCCGTGGCGACATCGGCTTTGACGAGCAGGGAGTGAACTGGGAGGGGTTGCGGGCACGCCTTGCCGGTCGCCCGGTGGTGTCTCGTGCAACCACCACCGGCGAGGGCGCCGATGCGCGTATCAAGGTCACGGCGGATGCCCGCCTGGCGGTGGCCGACTGGCCGGGTCTTGCCGGGATGGCCGGGCGGGCCGAGGGCGTTGGCGCCTGGCGGCTGCGCTGGGAGCGGCCAGGGTTTGCCGTCGCCAGCGGCCTCCGGGTCGCGCAGCAACTCACGGTTCGCTCGGCACTGGAGGGGATCCGGCTCGACCTGCCGCTGGGGCTTGGCAAGCCGGCCTCCGATCCAGCGCCGCTGCGGCTTGACTGGTCGGCTCAGCCCGACGGGCGGCAGCAGTTGCGGCTTGCCTATGATGAGCGCCTGCAGGTCCGGGTTCGGGACGCCGGCGATGGCGACCGCCGGGCCGCCGTGCATTTCGGTACCGCGCCGCCGTCACTGCCCGTCGAGCCCATTACCCGGGTCACCGGCCGGCTGCCGCGACTGGACCTGACCGGATCGGCCATGGGCGGTGGCGATGAGGCCGGCGAAGGCGGGGTCCTTGATGCCCTGCCGCCGGTGCGGGCCGTCGATCTGACGCTGGCCGGCGCCGATATCAGCCGCTGGCGGTTGGCCGAGACCCGCATCCGCGGTGGTAGGGAGGCGGTTGGCTGGGCGCTGGATGTCAGCGGAGCGGCGGATGGCAGGCTGAGCCAGTCGGATGAATCGGCGCCCTGGCTGGTGCGGCTGGACCGCCTCGCGCTTGCGACCCGTGAGGCCGACGAAGCCGTCGTTGATGCGGACAACGTGGCGGACACCGATACCGATCAGCCGCCCGAGCCGACAGCGGCCGGTCCGGACATCGATCTGGTCGCCGATGAGCTGGTGGCGGACGGGACCTCACTGGGACGTCTCGAATTCAGTCGCGTCAATGCCGGCACGCCGACGGGGCGGGGGCGACTGACGTTGAAAGGCGAGGTGGTGGATCTGCAGGCGCGGATCGAGGCCCATGCCGATGCCGCTCCCGGCAACCGCCTGCACTTCGATCTCTACACGCGGGATGCCGGTATGCTGCTGCGCGCGCTCGGCATGGCGCGGGTCATGGACAAGGGCGAGGGCTCGGTCAGTGGCGATCTGAGCTGGCTGGGTCCGATGTTCTCGCCGCGCTTGCCGACGCTGGCCGGCGACATCAACATCGATCTGCGCAACGGTGGGCTGCCCGCCGTGGAGCCCGGTGCCGGACGGGCCCTGGGGCTTTTCAGCCTGTCGGTGCTGCCGCGCCGCCTCGGGCTCGATTTCTCGGATGTCGTTGGCGAGGGCCTCAGCTACGATCGCATGGAGGGGACCTGGCAGATCCGTGCCGGGCAGATGCAGACCGATGGCTTGAGCGTGACGGGCCCGTCGCTCAACCTGATGCTGCGCGGTCGTACGGATTTAGTCCGGCAGCGTTACGATCAGACGGTGACGGTGACGCCGCGGCTGTCCTCGGCGCTGACTTTCCTCGGCGGGCTCGCCGGCGGCCCGGCGGCCGCCGTCATGCTGTTCTTTACCCGTGGCATGATCGAGCCCGGGGTCGAGCGGCTCACCGAATTCACCTATCGTATTGAGGGGCCTTGGGCCGATCCGCAGTTCCGGATGATCTCGCCGATGGCAGTGGCTCCCGGCAATGGAGAAGACAATGGGCAGTGATCGCGTTCGCGCCGCCGTGATACAGATGGTCTCCAGCGATATCGTGCCGGATAACCTGCGCGATGCCGGCGCATGGGTCGATGCGGCGGCGGGTGACGGCGCCGAGCTGGTGGTGCTGCCGGAGAATTTCGCCTTCCTCGGCCGGCACGAGCGGGCGGCACTTGAGGTTGGCGAGCCCGATGGCGCGGGGCCGATCCAGGATTTTCTGGCCACCACCGCGCAGCGCCTCGGCATTACGCTGGTCGGCGGGAGCCTGCCGATGCAGGGCGATGAACCGGATCGGGTGCGTTCGGCCTGCCTGGTCTACGGGCCCGATGGCCGGCGTATTGCCCGCTACGACAAACGTCATCTATTCGATGTCTCACTGCCCGGCGGTGAGGGTTATCGCGAGTCGGCCACCTTCGCACCAGGTGATGAGATCGTCGTGGCGGATACGCCGGCGGGCCGTCTGGGGGTGTCGATCTGCTACGACCTGCGCTTCCCGGAGCACTACCGGGCCCTGGTGGATGCCGGTGCCGAAATCCTACTGGCACCGTCGGCGTTCACCGCGACCACCGGCGCGGCGCACTGGGCGGTACTGGTGCGGGCCCGCGCCGTCGAGAACCTCTGCTTTATGCTCGCGGCGGATCAGGGCGGGCTGCATGCCAACGACCGCCGGACCCATGGTGAGAGCCTGATCATCGATCCGTGGGGCGAGCGTCTCGCGGCCTGTCCGGTGGGCGGTGGCCCGGGCATGGCGGTGGCCGACCTCGACCGGTCACAGCAGGTGGCACTGCGTCAGCGCCTGCCGGCGCTTGGCCACCGACGCGGCTGACGACGCTGCGGAATCAGCTCGGCTGCAGCGTCGCGGGGCAGTCGAGCTGCGTGAATACCGGTGCTGTCGAGTCAATCCGCATGGCCGTCAACTGGCCGCCCCACAAGCAGCCGGTATCCAGTGCCGCGTAGCCGGGTCCCTGCCGGCAACCCAGCCTGGACCAGTGGCCACTGATGACTGTCGTCTCCTCGGCTTGCAGGCGCCTGCCCGGCGTCTCGTACCACGGATAGAGCCCGTCCGGCGCCTCCTCAGGCGGGCCATTGTCGCTAAAGTCGAGGCGTCCGTCGGCCCGGCAGAAGCGCATCCGCGTGAAGGCGTTGATGATGAAGCGAAGCTTCGGCCAGCCGCTCAGCTCTGCCGACCAGGACGCCGGTTCATTACCGTAGAGATTGGCGAAGAGGGTGTCTGACGCCTCGCCCCGGAGCTGGTTTTCGGCCTCGCGGGCGCACTGCCGGGCGGTGGCCAGATCCCACTGGGGCGGAATGCCGGCATGCACCAGTGCCAGTCCGCGCTCTGGTTCGGTCAGCAGCGGCCGATGGCGTAGCCAGTCGAGCAGATCCACTGCATCCGGCGCCTCCAGTAGCGGCTCGAGCCGGTCATTGCGCCGCCGTCGGCCATGACCGGCGGCCACGGCGAGGCAGTGGAGGTCGTGGTTGCCGAGCACGCTCTCGGCGGCTTCGCCGAGATCGCGAATGAACCGCAGCGTCTCCGCTGCCTGGGGCCCGCGCCCGACGAGATCGCCGGTGAACCAGAGCCGATCGCGGACAGGATCGAACTGCAGACGCTCAAGAAGCCTGCGCAGGGGGTCCAGGCAGGCATGGACATCTCCGATGGCATAGTCGGCCATAGCGGCTCCTAGTCGGCGGAATCGTGATGCTCGAGGATTCGGGCCAGCCGGCCGTAGCCGGCCAGATCCACCTGCTCGGCCCTGATGGCGGGATTGATGTCGGCCGCCTCGATGGCCGCCGCATCCAGCAGCCCGCGCAGAGCATTGCGCAGGGTCTTGCGGCGCTGCCCGAAGGCCCGCGCCACGACGCGGCTCAGACAGTCGTCATCGACATCCCCCAGCGGGCGCTCGCGATGGGGGATAAGGCGCACGAAGCGCGAGGTGACCTGCGGCGGCGGCGCGAAGGCGCCGGGCGGGACATCGAGTAAAGGCTCCACCTGGCAGCGGGCCTGCAACATGACTGACAGCCGGCCATAGGTCTTGCTGCCGGGGGCCGCTGCCATGCGATCCACCACCTCCCGCTGTAGGAGCAGATGCAGATCCCGGATGCCCGCACGGGGGGTGGTGAGATGGAAGAGCAGCGGCGTGGAGAGGTTGTAGGGGAGGTTGCCGACGATGCGCAGCGTCTGGTCGGCCTGGTCGATCAGCGGCGCCAGAGGCAGGGTCAGGGCATCATCCTCGATGACCTGCAGTTGTCCGGCCTGCGCCGCCGGGTAACGCCGCAGGCCGGTGGCGAGGTCGCGGTCGATCTCGATGGCTGTCAGCTGCACGCCATGATCCAGCAGCGGCCGCGTGAGGGCGCCCTGGCCGGGGCCGATCTCCAGGAAAAACTCCCCCGCCCGTGGTGATATGGCGACGATCATCTGCTGGATGATCGTTCGGTCATGGAGGAAATTCTGTCCGAATCGGCGCCGGGCGCGGTGCATGGATCAGCCGCCGGCCCGGCTCATGCGGATTGCCTCGCGGATGGCCGCCTGCAGGCTGCCCGGCTCGGCCACACCCTGGCCGGCCAGATCGAGTGCGGTACCGTGATCCACCGACGTGCGGATGATCGGCAGCCCCAGGGTGATGTTCACGGCATGGCCGAATCCGACATGCTTGAGCACCGGCAGGCCCTGGTCGTGGTACATGGCCAGCACCGCGGCGGCATCCGCCAGATGCCGGGGTGTGAACAGCGTATCCGCCGGCAGCGGACCGCTCAGATGCAGCCCCTCGCCGCGCAGACGCTCCAGCGCCGGGGTGATGACCTCGATCTCCTCGTGGCCCAGGTGGCCGGACTCGCCGGCGTGGGGATTGAGCCCCGTCACCAGGATATGCGGGCGGGATAGGCCGTAGAACCGTGCCAGGTCGTTATGCAGGATGCGAAGAATGCGGCAGAGTCGCTCATCGGTGATCGCATCCGGCACCGCCCGCAGCGGCAGATGTGTCGTCGCGAGGGCGACGCGCAGGGTATCGGCGGCCAGCATCATCACCGGCATTGCGGCGCCGGTGCGTTCTGCAAGGAACTCGGTGTGTCCGCTGAATGGCTGCCCAGCCTCGTTGATGATCCCTTTGTGCACCGGGCCGGTGACCATGGCCTGGAAACGGTTATCCAGGCAGCCGTCGACGGCGATGCGGAGCGTTTCCAGCACATAGGCCGCATTGGCCGGATCGAGCACACCCGGAGTGACCGGGGCGCCCAGCGGGACCGGCATGATCTCCAGGTGGCCCGGCGCCGGATCGGCGGACGGCTCAAACGGCGTCACCGTGGCGCCGGCGTTTTCCATCAATGCCGGATCAGCAATGGCTACCAGCCGCGCCTCGGGAAACGTCTCTCCCAGACCGGCTACCAGCTCGGGGCCGATCCCCGCCGGCTCGCCCGGTGTGATGGCGACGCAGGGTCGGGAGCTCATCCACCGGCCCCGAGGCGTGACTCGACGTAGGCCTCCTCACGTAGCTCGCGCAGCCAGAGCTCGGTTTCCTCCTCGCTCTTGCGCTGCCGGATGGCCGACTCGGCCTCTTCCCGGGCGATGGTCTCGCTGGCATCGCGCTCGCGCCAGTCGATCACCTCGGCGATATGCCAGCCGCCGCGGGTGCGGAAGATTTCGCTGACCTCGCCGGGCTCGAGGGATTCTACCGCGGTTCGGAAGCCGGGCGGCAGGTTGGTCGGATCGATCCAGCCCAGCTCGCCGCCATCGCTTGCCGAGGCCGGGTCGTCCGAGTTGGCCCGGGCCAGGTCGGCGAAGTCGCTGCCCCCCATGATCCGTTCGCGGAGGGCCTGCAGCCGCATGCGTGCGTCGGTGTCGGTGACCACCTCGTTGGTCTGGATGACAATATGACGGAGGTTGGCCTGCCGGACCATCTGTTCGTCACCGCCGCGGGTCTCCCGCAGCCGATAGATCTGGAATCCCGCCGGGGTGCGCAGCGGTGAGGTGTACTGGCCGGGCTCGAGCTCGCGGATGGCATCAGCGGCCGCCTGAGGCAGCTGCGAGGCGGGTCGCCAGCCCATGTCGCCGCCCTCCAGCGCATTGCGCGCGTCCGATTCAGACGTCGCCACCCGGGCAAAGGACTCGCCGGCATCCAGTCGCTCGACAACCGCATCGGCACGTTCCCGGGCCTCGGCGATGGCGTTCGCAGAGGCGGCCTCGGGCACGCTGATGAGGATCTGCTCCAGGCGGTATTCGCGATCGAGGCTGCTGTTGCGCTCAATGAACTGGCGGATCTCCTGTTCAGTGACATCCACGCGCTGGTTCATCACCTGCTGGCGCAGTCGGCTGATGATGATCTCGCGGCGCAGCTGGTCCCGGAAGCGGGCCATATCGAGGCCCTGGCCCTCGAGGGCGTCACGCAGCCCGGTGAGGCTGAGGCCGTTGCGCTCGGCGACCCGGCGCACCGCCGCGTCGAGGGTGGCCGAGTCCACGCGGATCCCGCGACGCTCGGCCTCGTTGAGCTGCAACGTCTGCATGATCAGGCGCTCGAGGACCTGCCGGCGCAGTTCCTCGGCGGGGGGCATGCGCACATTGCGCTGCTCGAGATTCTGGCGAACCGAGATCAGCTCGGCTTCCAGCTCCGAGGCCAGGACGACGTCGTCATTGACCAGAGCGATGATGCGCTCCAGCACCTGCTCCTGGGCTTGAGCAATGTTGAGGGAGAGCAACAGCAGCAGCGTAGCGAGTAGTCGTCTTGCCATCGATTTCAGCGCCCCGGGTCGTAGCCGTCGATTTCGTCGCGAAGATAGGGCCGGATTCTATCACCGATACCGCCCAGCCCCCGGAGTTCCAGCTCCAGCATGAAGGACCGCTCGAGCCGGGCGTCGTCCCGGTCGGGATCGCGCTGCAGCGACTCACGACTGACCAGCCGCCAGGCATGACAGCAGCCGGCCTGCTCGATGCCCAGAAAGCGTTCCCGGGCGTCACCGCCCTGCAGATCCTGCAGCAGCCCACCGAACAGCCGCCAGCCGGTGCCGACCGGGACGGTGAACGAGGCCTCCGCCTGATCGAGGGTGGTGTCGCCGTCGCGCTCGCGCTGGCGCAGCCCCAGATTGACGATGCGCTCGTCCCGCCCCTGCCAGCGCAGCAGTGCCCGCAGACTGCGGTTGCCGCTATTCTCCGGGTCCCAGCGGTAGTCGGTGCTGGCGCTGAAGCCCCGGGGCAGATCCAGGCGCAGCTCGGTGATGATCTCGGATTGATTACGGGCCGGATCCCCGTCGGCCGCCACCTCGCGATCGCCGAAGTAGTGGATCTGACCCACCGACGCCCGCAGATACTCCCGGCCGCTGCGCTCGTCGACGAATCGGGTGGTCACGCCCGTGGTCAGGCGCTCGCCGTCCTCGATGCGGTCGGGGCCGCTGAAGGTGGTCTCGCGGAACATGCCACTGTAGGTGAGCGTGGTGGCCGCACTGTCGAAAACCGGGAGGTCGGACTGGTCGCGGCGTGGCGCGTAGCGGTAGAAGAGCCGCGGTTCGAGGGTCTGGTAGACGCCATCGAAGAGCGTCCCGGGGCGCTCCAGGAAAAGCCCGGCGTCCAGCGTGTAGATTGGCATGGAGCGGCTCGGTGTGGCGTTATCTCCGGGCAGCGAACCCTTGAGGTCGTATTCCGTATATCGCCAGGTGACCGCGGGTTCCAGATAGTAGCCAAGCCGGCGCCAGGGCAGGGCGACGCGCGGTGCGACGTCCACTCGCCGACCGCGGGTGCGCTCGCTGAGCGGATGGGTGAACTCGGTGACCTCTGCATTGAAGGCGTAATCCAGCGGGCCGATACCGTCGAGCGGGTTATAGCCAAGCTGGAGTCGCGGTTCGCGGGCGTAGGGCTGGTCATTGTCCCGGATCGCCTGGTCGATCTGCTGCCAGTACTGGGTATCCACCGAAGCGGTGAAGCCTTCCCGGGCCCAGGCGAGGCTCGCCTCGCTCTCCAGGAAGGCGGCCGATCGGGTGTCGAAGTCGTTGCTGAAGTCGTCGGTGTAGAGTGGATCGCTCACGCGCTGCTGGTGCAGCCGGCCGCGCAGCGAGCCGCCGATGGCCAGGCGGTGATCCTGGTCGATGGACCAGCGGTCCTCGCCGAAGGCGTCGTCGTTGGGCAGATAGCTGCCGGCGGCTTCGCCCTCTACCCAATCCTCCAAATAGCGGAATTCACCGCCCAGCATCAGACCGCGCTTGCCATAGACGGTGGGTGTGATGGTCGCGTCGCGATCGGGAGCGATATTCCAGTACCAGGGCAGCGCCAGGGTGGCGCCGTTCGCCTGTGATTGGCCGATGGTCGGTGCCAGGAAACCGCTGAGGCGCTCATCTCCCACAGGGAATTGCAGATAGGGCGTGTAGAAGACGGGGAGTCCGCCGATGGCGAGCACGGCATCCCGGGCGCGCCCCTGCCGCGATTCCGTATCGATCTCGGCGCTGCCGGCGCGCAGGGTCCAGAACTCGCGGCCGGGCAGGCAGGTGCTCAGGGTGACGCCCTCATAGCGGCTACGGGTCGGTCCTTCGCGGATGACGCGCTCGGCCCGGCCCTGCAGATGGCCAGCCGCGATGCGGTACTCGCTGACCCCCTCAAAGCGGCCGCGCTCCGGGGCCAGCCAGTAGCGCGCGCGCTCGCCGGCGATGAGCAGACCGGACTCGCGCAGCCGGATGGCGCCATCGGCCTGTATCTCACCGGCCCCGGTGTCGTAGCGCAGTTGCTCACCGGTAAAGGTCTGGTCGCCACGGCGGAGCATGACATCGCCGGTGAATTCGTAGACCGGCGGGACATCGCTCACGCTCGCCTCGTCGGCGCTGATGCGTACCGGTGTCTCACCGGTCGAGCGCTGCTCCGCATCACCCGCCACCGGCTCGAGCAGAGGCGCGGCGCAGAGGGCCCAACGGCCGTTGTCCTGTGCCGCAGCGGTGCTGCAGGCCATGGCCAGAAAAAGGGCGGTCAGTAGCTTTCGTGGTGTTCGCTGCAAGGAAGCGCCTGATTCAGTCGATGGGCGGAACCACAAGTCCCGAAAGGGTACCCTATGCATTCCATCGGGACCACGCTGGAGGACGCCGGGCATCATGGACGGGCAGACAGAGGATCAGCGCGACCGGGCCATGGCCGACTGGCTGCGCCAGCGGGGGGTGGAGCCGGCGGGGCTGCGTCCGCTGGGGGGCGACGCCAGCGGACGCCGCTATTTTCGGGTCACGGGCCCGGCGGGTGATTGCGTGGTGATGGATGCCCCGGCGCAGGCCGCGAGCTGTGAGGCCTTTCTACGCGTCCAGCGCCTGATGGCCGCTGCCAGGCTGCATGTGCCGCGGATCGAGGCAGCGGATAGCGCGCGGGGGTTCATGCTGCTCGAGGATCTGGGCGATGCCGACTACCTCGCCAGGCTGACCGGACCGGACCGTGAGCTATTGCTGGATGACGCCGTGCACGCCCTGGTGCGCTGGCAGGCGGCAACCCGCCCCGGGGCATTGCCCTTCTACGACGCTGAGCACCTCGCCGCCGAACTGGCGCTGTTCCCGGCCTGGTACGTGGAGCGCCACCTGGGGGTCAAACCCGATGCCGATTGGTGGCGGCGCTGGCAGGCCGCCAGCACCGCATTGATCGAAGCCGCCATGGCGCAGCCGCAGGTGTGGGTGCATCGGGATTTCATGGTCCGGAATCTGCTGGTCAGTGATCCCAATCCCGGCATCATCGATTTCCAGGATGCCCTCCTGGGCCCCGTGACCTACGACCTGGCGAGCCTGTTGCGGGATGCCTTTTTCAGCCTCGAACCGGCGGAGGAGGCGAGCTGGATCGGCATCTACCGTGAACGGGCGGCGCGGGCCGGGATTGCACTGCCGGATGATCCGGTGCGGGCGCTGGATCTGATGGCCGCCCAGCGTCATTTGAAGGTGCTGGGTATTTTCGCGCGCCTCTGCCATCGCGACGGCAAACCGCGCTATATCGCGGATGCGCCCCGGTTTCTCGCCTACCTCGATCGGGAGCTGCGGCCCTATCCGGCCTTCCATGACCTGGCGGCACTGGTGGCGGCCCTCCCGTCCCCGCCCGCGGTGACCACGGCATGAATGCCATGATCCTGGCGGCCGGTCGCGGCGAGCGCATGCGTCCGCTGACCGATCACTGCCCCAAGCCCCTGCTCACGGTGGGCGGCAAGACCCTGCTCGACTGGCACCTGGAACGCCTGGCCGGCGCCGGCTTTGAGCGCGTGGTGATCAACGTGGCCTGGCTTGGCGAGCTGATTCGCCGCCACCTGGCCTATCACGCACCCCCCAGGCTGGACATCCGCCTGTCCGATGAGGGCGACCAGGCCCTCGAGACCGCCGGCGGCATCGCCCGCGCTCTGCCGCTTCTGGGCAGCGAGCCGTTTGTAGTGATCAACGCGGATGTCTGGACCGATATCGATCTGGCCAGCCTGCCGGTGGCGCCCGAGGGACTCGCGCATCTGGTGCTGACCGACAATCCGCTCCACCACCCCGATGGCGACTTCTGTCTATCGGCAGACGCCGTGACGACGCACGGGCCGGGTACCTGGCTGACCTACACCGGCCTCGGCTGTTACCGGCCGGAGCTCTTCGCCGGCGTGGGGCTCGAGGTGGCCCCGCTGGCGCCGCTGCTGCGTCGGGCCGGCGAGCGGCGCCAGCTCACGGGTCAGTATCATCGTGGCGAGTGGCATGACATTGGCACACCGGCGCGGCTGGCGGCCCTGGATGCCCGTCTCAGCGCCGGTCAAGACCCGCCCGCAGACGCGCCGTAAGCCCGTCAAAGGCCGCCGCCATCGGGCAGTCGACACCCAGTGAGGCCAGGTCGGTGACCGGCATGCCGGCATAGCCGCAGGGGTTGATTCGCTGGAACGGTGCCAGATCCATGGCGATATTCACTGCCAGGCCGTGATAGCTGCAGCCGCGGCGGATCCTCAGGCCCAGCGCGGCGATCTTGGCCTCGCCGACGTAAACGCCGGGGGCGTCCGGCCGTGGCGCCGACTCGATGCCGTGGCCAGCCAGCCAGTCGACCACGGTCTGTTCCAGCAGGGTGACCAGACGGCGGGCCCCGAGGCCATGGCGGCGCAGGTCGAACAGGGGGTAGAGAACGGCCTGACCCGGGCCGTGATAGGTCACCTGACCGCCGCGGTCGGTCTGCACCAGCGGGATGTCGCCGGCATCCAGCACATGCTCAGTGCGGCCAGCCTGACCCAGGGTGAAGACGGGGAGGTGTTCCACCTGCCAGATTTCATCCGCCGCATCGGCATCGCGCTCGTCGGTGAACCGGCGCATGGCGCGCCAGACCGTTTCGTAGTCGCTACGCCCCCAGTCGCGGACCCGGATGGCATCCATCATCAGAGCGTGGCGAGCACACCGTCATGGGCCTGCAGATCGGCATAGATGGCATCAAGCTGGTCCCGGCTCCGGGCGGTGATGGTGACGGTCACCGACATGAAACGCCCGCCGCTGCTCTGAGCGGTATGAAGGTGCGCCTCGGAGATCTCCGGTGCATGCTGCGAGACGATGTGCCGGACGGCCTCGGGCAGGCCGCTGTCCACCGGCCCCATCGCCTTGACGGGGAACTCGCAGGGGAAAGTCAGGCCTTCTGGTTGATCGTTCAGTTCATCCATAGCATCAGGCTATCAACGGTACGGGATACCAGTCCTCCCTCGGGGACCGACTCCAGGGCGACGATATCGCGCCGGGTCACCGGCTCGCCATCCAGCGAGACCTGCAGCTCCCCCAGTGCCTGACCGAACTCGACCGGCGCCTCGAGTCGGTCGGCGATGGTCATTTGCGCATCCAGACGCTCATAGGAGCGAATCGGGACGGTGACATAGATATCCTCGGTGACCCCGACGGGCAGGTTATCGACGTTGCCCTTCCAGATGCGCGGGGTGTCGATGGCCTCGTCGGCGGCATACAGGCGGTGGGTCTCGAAGAAGCGATAACCGTAGTTGAGCAGGGCCTTGGACTGCTGCACGCGGCTCTCCGGGGTGCCAGCGCCCATGACCACCGAGATCAGGCGCATTCCGTCGCGGTTGGCGGAGGTGGCCAGGCAGTAGCCCGCGGCCTCGGTGTAGCCGGTCTTGACGCCGTCCACTGAGCTGTCCTGCCAGAGCATGCGGTTGCGGTTGAACTGCTCGATGTCGTTCCAGGTGAAGGCGCGCTCCGAGTAGAAGTCGTAGTACTCGGGGAAGCGGGCGATCAGGGCGCGCACCAGCCGGGCGGTATCCTCCGCCGAGGCATAGTGATCGGGGTCGGGCAGACCGGCGGCGTTGGTGTAGTGCGTGTTGTCCATGCCGAGTTCAGCGGCGTACTGATTCATGAGCGCGGCGAAGGTCTCTTCACTGCCGGCGACATGCTCGGCCAGCGCCACACTGGCGTCGTTACCGGACTGGATGATCATGCCGCGGAGCAGGTTCTCGACCGTGATGTGATCACCGACCTCGATGAACATGCGGGATCCAGGGGCCCGCCAGGCCTTCTCGCTGACCAGGACTTCCTCGTCGAGGGCGAGATTGCCGGATTTCAGCTCGCTGAAGACCACGAAGGCCGTCATGACCTTGGTCAGGCTGGCCGGGTCGCGCTGCAGGTCGACATTCTTCTCGGCCAGGATTTCGCCGCTATGGAAGTCCATGAGGATGTAGCTCTCCGCGCCCAGCGCCGGCGGGGCGGGAATGGGCATGGGCTGGGACTGCGCCATGGCCTGGGAGCCGAGGAGCAGGGTGAGCAGCAGGACGGTCAAACGAAGCAGCGTCATGGGCGATGGTCTCAGTCAGCGGTGGCGGTTTCATCCGGAATAATGACATGCCCGGGCGAAAAACGGGCACGCTGAAGTTCGGCGCTGATGCGATCGACCGCGGCCACATCGGGCAGCGGCCCCACCCGCACGCGATGCAGGCCGTCATCGCCGCGGTGGATCCGGGGCGCGGCGGAGAGTCCGGCGCCGTTCAGCTCCGCGGCCAGCTGCCGGGCGTTGGCCGCCTGGCTGAAGGCGGCGAGCTGAATCCAGTAGGCCGGTTCATCGCCCGCCGGTTCACCGGCATCGATCGGTGCGGCGGCGGTGCGCACCCGGCCGGGCGTCGGCGTGGTGTTGTCCGGCGTCACGGTGCGGATCTCCACGGGGGCGGTACCGGTGCCGAGCATGCCCAGTTTGGCCGCCGCGGCGTAGGAGAGGTCGATGATGCGGTTATCGGCGAAGGGCCCGCGGTCGTTGACCTTGACCACGATGCGGCGGTCGTTGCCGAGGTGCCGTACTTCCACCCAGGTCGGCAGGGGGAGGTGCTTGTGGGCGGCGGTCATGGCGTACATGTCGTAGGGCTCGCCGCTGGAGGTCCGGCGTCCGTGGAACTTGCTGCCGTACCACGAGGCGATGCCGCGCTCGCGATGCCCACTGGCCGTCTCCATGACCTGGTAGCGTCTGCCGAAGACTTCGTAGCTCTCCGGGTTGCCATATCGGCTGCGCGGCGCGTCCTGCGGCACGGCATCGGGGATCGCCATGGGATTGTCGATGACCCGCCCGGGGCCATCGCCGGGCTCCGGCGCCAGGCTGCTGCAGCCGGCCAGCACCAGGGTGACGACCAGTACCGCCAGTGCCCTCATTGCCGGGCCTCGCGGATGGCGGTGGCGAGCTGATGGACGGCCATGGCGTAGAGCGCACTATGGTTGTAGCGCGTGATGGCGTAGAAATTCTCCAGCGTTACCCAGTACTCGGTGCCGTCCTCGAGTTCAAGGGCCAACAGCCGGGCGCTTTGGCCGCCATCCAGCGGCTGCCAGGGCTGTACGCCCGCCTGTTCCAGCTCATCCACGGTGTCCACCGGCTCCAGGGGCGTTCGCAGGAAGGCCTGCCAGGCGCTCCCATCGACCCGGGCGGGGACGGCCACCGGCGCGCCGGGCTGCCAGCCATGGATCGCCAGGTAATGGCCGACGCTGCCGATGGCGTCGGCGGCCTCGGAGAATAGATCACGCCGGCCGTTCTCATTGAAGTCCACGGCATAGGCGCGGTAGCTGCTGCTGATGAACTGCGGCACGCCCATGGCACCGGCGTAGGAGCCCAGCGGTGTGGTCGGGTCCATGCCCTCCTCGTCGGCGAGCACCAGGAATTCCTCGAGTTCGGAGCGGAAGAAGTCCGCCCGGGGGGGATACGCGAAACCCAGCGTGCGCAGGGAATCGATCACCCGATGGCGGCCGCGGTAGCGGCCATAGAGCGTCTCCACGCCGATAATCGCCACCATCACTGCCGGTGGCACCCCATAGCGTGCCTGCGCGGCGTCCAACCACTCGGCATGCTCATTCCAGTAGTCGACGCCGGCAGCGATGCGATCCTCGGTGAGGAAAATCCTGCGATACCGGTACCAGGGCAGTGCCTCGGCGGGGTTGCTGATCGCCTCGATAATCTCGGGCTGATGACGGGCCTCGTCGCGGATCAGGCGTTCCACCGCGTCCGCGTCCATGCCATGGCGGGTGGCCATTGCCTCGGAGAAATCCCGCAGCGCCTGTGGATCGGCGGGGTCTTCACCGTGGGCGGTGACACTGCAGGCCGACAGGGTGATGAACCCCAGGCAGAGAATCAGCAAAGACAGGACAGGACGAGCGGTGTTCACGATGACCACATGCGGCGGTGGGTATGGGTAGCCATGAGAATACCGAACCCCGCGAGAAGCGTCACCATGGATGATCCGCCGTAGCTCACCAGGGGCAGCGGCAGGCCCACCACTGGCAGGAGCCCCGAGACCATACCGATGTTGACGAAGCAGTAGACGAAGAAGGTCAGGGTGAGTCCGCCGGCGAGCAGGCGCGAGAAATTATCCTGGGCCTGATGGGCGATCCAGAGCCCTCGGGCGATGATGGCGAGGTAGACCGCGAGGGTGAGGATCACGCCGAGCAACCCGAACTCCTCGGCCATCACTGCGAAAACGAAGTCGGTATGGCGTTCGGGGATGAACTCCAGATGGGCCTGGGTCCCATTCAGCCAGCCCTTGCCGCTGACACCGCCGGAGCCGATGGCGATCTGTGACTGGATGATGTTGTAGCCGGCGCCCAGCGGGTCACGCTCCGGGTCGAGGAAGGTCAGCACGCGCTGGCGCTGGTAGTCCTGCATGCCGAAAAACCACAGCAGCGGGGCCGCCGCCGAGACCAGCACCGCCATCACCCCCATGAGCCGCCAGCCGATGCCACCGAGGAACAGCACACTCGCCCCGGCGGCGGCTACCAGGACGGCGGTACCAAGGTCGGGTTGGGCGCCGATCAGGCCCACCGGCACGGCGATCACCAGCACGGCGATGGCGGTGCGGCCCAGACTCACCGGCAGAGGGCCCCTGGCCATGAGCCAGGCCACCATCATCGGCAACGCCAGTTTCATGAGCTCGGAGGGCTGGAACCCGATCACGCCCAGATCCAGCCAGCGCCGGGCGCCGCCGCCGATCTGGCCGGCCACCAGTACGGCGATCAGCAATAGCAGGACGACGCCGAAAACCCACGGCGCCAGTCGGGCCAGGCGCCAGGGCGGGACCTGAGCCGCCACCACCAGCACCCCGAGGCCGATGCCCAGGCGGATGAGGTGATCATGAACCGGCTCGATGCGCCCACCGAAGGCGCTGTAGAGCACCACGACGCCAAGGCCGGCCAGTAGTGCCAGCAGCGCCAGCAGCACGCCGTCCAGGTGCAGGGCACGCTGCAGCAGGCCACCGGTGGCGCGCCGCGCCGCTGCGTTAACGCCACCCGCGGGCCAGTTCACCCTGTGCCTCCAGTTGTTGCATCCAGGCCTCGATCACGCGGCGTGCCATGGGGGCTGCCGTGGTGCTGCCACTGCCGCCGTTCTCCACCACCACGGCGACGGCAATACGCGGCGAGGTGGCCGGTGCGAAGGCGGTGAACAGGGCATGATCGTGAAAGCGCTCGTCGATGGCGTCCTCGTCGTATTCCTCGTCCTGGGCGATGCCGATGACCTGGGCGGTACCGGTCTTGCCGGCGATGCGGTAATCCAGGTCCTCGCCGATGGCGCGCGCCGTCCCCCGCGGACCGTGGACCACCTCGACCATGGCGTCGATGGCGGTCTGCCAGAGGGCCTCGTCGTCAAGCGTCAGTGGCTCGACGAGCGGCGGTTCGATGGCCTCGCTATCGACTGGCTCGAGCAGATGTGGCCTGACCGGCGCGCCGCGGTTGGCGAACATGGCGGTGGAGGTGGCCAGCTGGATCGGCGTGGCCAGGGTGAACCCCTGACCGATGCCGGTGTTGACGGTCTCGCCCTGATACCAGGGCTCGCCCAGGTTGTCGCGCTTCCACTCGCGGGAGGGCATGACGCCTTGCCGTTCGCCGGGCAGATCAACACCGGTCTCAAGGCCGAACCCGAATCGGGTCATCCAGTCGTGCACGGCATCAATGCCCATCTGATAGGCGAGGTCGTAGTAGTAGATGTCGCAGGACTGGGCCACCGACTGGATGAGATCGACATGACCGTGGCCCTGGGGCTTCCAGTCACGCCAGGTGCGGGAGACGTTGGGCAGGTGGTAAGTGCCGTTGCAGAAGACGGTCTCGTCGGGGTCGACATGGCCCGAAGCGGCACCGGCCAGCCCCAGGAAGGGCTTGACCACGGAACCCGGCGGGTAGCGTCCGCGCAGCGCGCGGTTGAAAAGCGGCTGATCGGGATGACCGCGCAGTGAACGGAACGCCTGGCGATCGAGGCCGCGCGAGATGGCGTTGGGGTCGAATCCGGGTTGGCTGGCGAGGGCGAGGATGCCGCCGGTTCGCGGATCCATGGCCACAATGGCGCCGCGGTGCTCGCCGAGCGCCGCTTCGGCTACGCCCTGCAGCTCGATGTCCAGGGTCAGCCGGATGTCATCGCCCGGTATGGGCGGTTCGCGATCGATGATCGAGAGCGGCCGCCCGAGGGCATTGGTCTCGATCCGCTCGAGACCCATTTCGCCGCGCAGTCGATTCTCGTAGGCGCGTTCCACGCCGGTCTTGCCGATCATGCTGGTGCCGCGGTACCGGCGTCGATCACGGTCGCGCAGCTCCGATTCGCTGATCCGGCCGACATAGCCGATGGCATGCGAGCCGATCTTTCCGTACGGATAGTGACGCGTGAGGTGCGGACGGACCTCCACCCCGGGGAAGCGATGGCGGTTGACCGCAAGCCGGGCCACGTCGGCATCACTCAGCTGGAGTTTGAGCGGAATTTCCTGAAAGCCCCGGGCCCGTCGGCGCGCCTCCTCAAAGGCGTTGATCTCCTCAGGGGTGAGATCGATCAGGCCGTTCAGTGCTTCCAGCAGTGCATCCATGTCGCCGACTTGCTCGGGGATGACCGTCAGGCGGAAGGCGGGACGGTTCTCGGCGAGGATGCGTCCGTCGCGGTCAAGGATGAGCCCCCGGGTGGGCGTGACCGGTGCGAGACGCACCCGATTGTCCTGGGACTGCGCCGCGAAGTGGTCATACTGGGCGATCTGCAGGTAGGCGATACGCCCCACCAGGACGCTGAACAGGAGCGCCGCGAGGACGCCGGCGGCCAGCAGCCTGCCGCGCACCACGCGGCGTTCACCGGTCTTGTCACGCAGCAGATCGAGGCTCATGTCAGTTGACTCGGTAGGCGCGGCGCAGGAAGCGCAGCAGCAGGAAAACCGGCGGCCAGATCAGCGTGCTGGTGAGCACCGGGAGCCAGAACTGCCAGTCGAGTGCCGGTGCGTTCATCAGGCTTCGCGTCGTGAACAGCGCACTGCGGACCAGGAGGAGCAGCAGCAGCACGGTCAGGGCCTGTTGCCAGACCGGGAAGTTGCGGATGCGCTGGTAGAGCTGAATGGTCAGATAGGCGGCCAGGGCGAAGGCGAGGGCGTGCGAGCCGAGCGGCGTTGCCTGAAGGACGTCCTGCAGCAGTCCCACCAGCCAGGCGATGCCGACGCCCACCCGTGAGGGCAGGGCGAGGCTCCAGTAGATGATGACCAGCATGGTCCACTCCGGCCGCCACGGCTCAACGGCCGACGGTAACGGCAGCACGGTGAGCACCAGCGCCAGCAGGATGGTGAGCGCGATCAGCCAGCGCCCGTGTGGCCGCGCGTCATTCATCGTCCGTTTCCGTGCCTGATTCATCAGGCAGATCCATCGCGGCCGCGGCATCGCCCCGCTCGATGAGCAGCACCTCCTGGACGCGGCCCAGCGCGCCGAGCGGTTCCACCTCCACTTCCGAGAATTCCCGCCCTGGGTTGGTGGTGACGCTGCGCACCTCGCCGACCGGATAGCCCGCCGGAAAACGCCCGCCCAGCCCCGAGGTGACGAGCAGATCACCGGCGCGGATGTTGGCGTTGTTGGGCAGGCTGCCGATGGTCAGCGTATTGATCCGACCGGTGCCAAACGCGACGCTGCGCAGGCCGTTGCGATTGACCTGCACCGGAATGCCGTGGCTCGGATCGCTGATGAGACGGACGGTGGCGGTGAATGGCGAGACGCGTTCGACCTGGCCGATCACGCCGTCGGCGTCGATGACCGGTTGCCCGACATGGATGCCATCCCGCAGACCCTTGTCGATCTGGATCAGGTGGCTGAACGGGTCCAGGTCAACGGCGACCAGCTCGGCGATCAGTACCGGTCGTTCCAGTTCGTAGGAGGAGTCCAGCAGGCTGCGCAGGCGGATGTTCTCCACCTCCAGGGCGTCAAGACGCTGGAGCCGGGCCTCGTAGATGCGCTGGCGATCCCGCAGGCGCTGGTTTTCGGTGACGAGCTCCCGGCGGCTGGTCAGGGATTGATCGGTGAGGCTGGCCAGCCGGTCGGGCAGTCCGGCAATCGCTCGAATCGGGTGGACGGCGGCAGAGAGGGTCTGCCGCGCCGGCTCCAGCAGCCCCTGGCGGTGATCGACGGCGAGGAGCGCGATCGACAGCAGAGCCAGCAGCACGAACCGTACCGTGGTCGATGGAGCCTGTGTGAATAGTGGTTTGATGGCCTGGCGTCCTCCAGCGAATCGCGTAATGCCAAAAGCCTAGCGAGCGCTCGGTCAAGCCCTCAAGCGCCTCTGCCTCCGGCCCGACCCGCTGGGCCTACTCGCTGGTGAACAGGTCGGCGCCTTTCTCGTCCATGAGCTCCAGGGCCCGACCGCCACCACGCGCCACGGAGGTCAGCGGATCCTCGGCGATGACCACCGGGAGACCCGTCTCTTCCATCAGCAGCCGGTCGATATTGCGCAGCAGGGCACCGCCGCCGGTGAGCACGATGCCACGCTCGGCCACATCGGCGCCGAGTTCCGGGGGTGTCTGCTCCAGTGCCGTCTTGACCGCACCGACAATGCCGGAGAGCGGTTCCTGCAGGGCTTCGAGCATTTCATTGCTGTTGAGCGTGAAGCTGCGCGGGATGCCCTGGGCGAGATTGCGGCCCTTGATCTCGAGCTCGCGGACCTCGTTGCCGGGAAAGGCCTGGCCGATCTCGTGCTTGATGCGCTCGGCGGTGGCCTCGCCGATGAGGATGCCGTAGTTGCGGCGCACGTAGTTGACGATCGCCTCGTCGAACCGATCGCCACCGATCCGCACCGAGGCGGAGTAGACAATGCCGTTCAGCGACAGGACCGCCACCTCGGAGGTGCCGCCGCCGATGTCGAGGACCATGGAGCCGCGCGCCTCGCCGACCGGCATGTTGGCGCCAATGGCGGCGGCCATGGGCTCTTCAATCAGATACACCTCGCGGGCGCCGGCACCGGCGGCCGATTCGCGGATGGCGCGTCGCTCGACCTGGGTGGAGCCACAGGGCACGCAGACGAGAACCCGCGGGCTCGGCCGGAAGAAGCGGGCCTCGTGGACCTTCTTGATGAAGTACTGGAGCATCTTTTCGGTGACGGTGAAGTCGGCGATGACGCCATCCTTCAGCGGCCGGATCGCCTTGATGGTGCCCGGGGTGCGGCCGAGCATGAGCTTGGCCTCGCGCCCGACGGCGGCGATGGTCTTGGGGCCTCCGTCGCGGTCCTGCCGGATCGCCACCACGGACGGCTCATCGAGCAGAATGGACTGCCCGCGGGAGTAGATCAGTGTATTCGCCGTGCCGAGATCGATCGAAAGATCGTTGGAGAAAATGCCCCGTATGCCCTTGAACATGAAGAAATCCAGACGAGTAGGAAAGATCCGCTAATCTATCAACCGCCGGGGGTTTGGGCAAGCAGGCCGGTGTGGTAGCTTAACCCGCTTGACGCTTGATTCTCGAGGTGATCCCGCATGTCCATCGACGCCGATGAAGTGGCGCAGATTGCGCATCTGGCCCGGCTCGCCGTGAATACCGAAGACGGCCAGGCCCACGCGCAGAACCTGTCCGAGATCCTCGCCTTCGTCGAGCGGCTCGGTAACGTCGATACCCGGGGCGTAGAGCCGCTCGCCCATCCGCTGGAGATGACTCAGCGGCTGCGTCCCGACGAAGTCATCGAAGGCAACGAGCGCGAGCGCTTTCAGGCCATCGCCCCGCTGACCGAGGATGGTCACTACCTCGTTCCACGCGTCATCGAATAATCCCGCCCGACAGGGCCCCGGCTCAGGATTCGACCGACCATGCATGACCGGACCATTGCCGAACTCGGCGCGGCGCTCGAGCGCGGCGAGTGTTCCAGCGTCGAGCTGACCCGCTCGGCGCTCAATGCCATCGAGCAGGCCGCCGAACTCAACGCCTTCATCACGTTGACCCCCGAGACCGCACTGGCCGAGGCGGCCGCCGCCGATGCGGCACGGGCCCGCGGCGAGGCCGGCCCGCTGACCGGCGTGCCCATCGCCCACAAGGACATCTTCTGCACCGAGGGTACGCGCACGAGCTGCGCCAGCCGCATGCTGGATGGTTTTGTCCCGCCTTATGATGCCTTCGTTGTCAGTCAGCTGCGGGCCGCCGGCGCGGTCAGCGTCGGCAAGACCAATATGGACGAATTCGCCATGGGCTCGTCCAACGAGACCAGCTGGTACGGTTCGGTGCGAAACCCCTGGGACACGAATACCGTGCCCGGCGGGTCATCCGGTGGCTCCGCCGCGGCGGTGGCCGCGCGCCTGGTCCCCGGCGCGACCGGTACCGACACCGGTGGCTCCATCCGCCAGCCCGCGGCGCTCACCGGTATCAGCGGCCTCAAACCCACTTACGGACGGATCTCCCGCTACGGGATGATCGCCTTCGCCTCCAGCCTCGATCAGGCGGGGCCCATGGCGGCCACGGCAGAGGACCTGGCGATCATGCTTGAGGCCATGGCCGGGTTTGACCCCCGCGATTCGACCTGTGTGGATCGGCCGGTGCCGGATTATCGCTCGGCGCTGGGCAGTGGCAGCCTGAGTGGACTGCGCGTCGGCCTGCCGCGGGAGTACTTCGAGGCGGACGGCGTCGACAGCGAGGTGACCCGGGCCGTCGAGGCCGCGGTGGACACGCTGCGGGAGGCCGGCGCCGAGATCCGAGAAATCTCCCTGCCCAACACCAGCCTCGCGGTGCCGGTCTACTACGTGATCGCGCCGGCGGAGGCCTCGTCCAACCTGTCGCGCTTTGATGGCGTCCGTTATGGCCACCGCTGCGATGACCCGACCGATCTCGAGGATCTCTACAAGCGCAGCCGCGGAGAGGGTTTCGGCGAAGAGGTCAAGCGCCGGATCATGGTAGGCACCTACGCGCTGTCGGCCGGTTACTACGATGCTTATTACCTGAAGGCCCAGCAGGTCCGGCGCATGATCCGCGACGATTTCGCCCGGGCGTTCGAAGAGGTGGATGTCATCGCCGGTCCCACGGCGCCCTCCACGGCCTTTGCCCTGGGCGCGAAGTCGGACGACCCGGTGCAGATGTACCTCTCGGACATTTTCACCATTGCCGTCAATCTGGCGGGGCTGCCGGCCCTGTCCGTTCCCGCGGGCTTTGGCGGCGGGCGGCCGGTGGGGCTTCAGCTCATCGGCAATCATTTCGACGAGGCGCGCCTGCTCGGCGCCGCCCACGGCTACCAGCAGCTCACCGACTGGCACATGCGGCGGCCGTCGCTGGAGGGATAGCGGATCATGCAATGGGAAGCAGTCATCGGTCTGGAGCTGCACGCGCAGCTGGCCACGCGCACCAAGATCTTCTCCGGTGCCTCCACCGCCTACGGGGCGGAGGCCAATACCCAGGCCTGCGCCATCGATCTGGGCATGCCCGGCATGCTGCCGGTGCTCAATGAGCGGGCGGTGCGCTATGCCGTGCGCCTGGGCCTGGCGCTGGACGCGGAGGTGGCGGGCCGATCGGTATTCGCCCGCAAGAACTACTTCTACCCCGACCTGCCCAAGGGCTACCAGATCTCGCAGTACGAGATCCCGGTGGTGGGTACCGGGCATCTGGATATCGAGCTCGAGGATGGCAGCCAGAAGCGTATCGGCGTGACGCGGGCGCATCTCGAGGAAGATGCCGGCAAGAGCCTGCATGAGGGCTTCACCGGCATGAGCGGTATCGACCTCAACCGTGCCGGCACGCCGCTGCTGGAGATCGTCTCCGAGCCCGAGCTGCGCTCGGCGAAAGAGGCGGTGGCCTACATGAAGAAGATGCACTCGCTGGTGCGCTACCTCGGCATCTGCGATGGCAACATGCAGGAGGGCAGCTTCCGCTGCGACGCCAACGTCTCGGTGCGGCCGGTGGGGCAGCTCGAGTTCGGCACCCGGGCCGAGCTGAAGAACCTCAACTCATTCCGCTTCGTCGAGCGGGCCATCAATTTCGAGATCGAACGCCAGATCGAGCTCATCGAGGACGGCGGCACGGTCGTGCAGGAGACCCGGCTGTTCGATCCCGACCGTGGCGAGACCCGTTCCATGCGGGGCAAGGAAGAGGCCCACGACTACCGTTATTTCCCCGATCCGGACCTGCTGCCACTGGAGATCACGCGTGCGTTCATCGACGAGGTGCGTGCCGAGCTGCCGGAGCTGCCGGATGCCAAGCGGGCGCGGTTTGCCAGTGATTACGGCCTGCCGGATTACGATGCCGGCGTCCTGACCAGCTCGCGTGAGCTGGCGGATTACTTTGAAGCCGTGGCCTCGGCCTGCGGCGACGCCAAACTCGCCGCCAACTGGGTGATGGGCGAGTTCTCCGGCGCGCTCAACAGGGCCGGGCTCGACATTGCCGATAGTCCGGTGGATGCCGAGGCGCTGGCGGGGCTGTTGCGCCGCATCGTCGACGAGACCATCTCGGGCAAGATCGCCAAGGAGGTCTTCGAGGCCATGTGGCAGGGCGAGGGCGATGCCGATGCCGTGATCGCTGACCGTGGCCTGGAGCAGGTCACCGACAGCTCGGCCATCGAGGCCATGGTGGATGAGGCCATCGCCGCCAACCCGCAGCAGCTCGAGCAGTATCGTGCCGGCAAGACGAAACTGATGGGCTTTTTCGTCGGCCAGGTCATGAAGGCATCCGGTGGCAAGGCCAACCCGCAGCAGGTCAACGACATCCTCAAACAGCGTCTGGACGGTTGAGCCGGGCATGAGCGATCGACTCCACCGCTTTCTGTTCGAGCATGCCGATGTCCGTGGCGAGGTGGTGCAGCTGGACGATGCCTTCGCCGAGATAGTCCGGCGCACCGACCACGAGCCGGCGGTCGAGCGCCTGATCGGTGAGGGGCTGGCGGCGGTGGCGCTCCTCGCCGCCACGCTCAAGTACCCCTGCGCCCTGACCCTCCAGCTCCAGGCCCGCGGGCCGCTGACCCTGCTATTGGTGCAGGCGGCCAGTGATGGTTCGCTGCGGGCGATGGCCCATGCCCGGCAGCCGGTGCCCGATGATGCCCCGCTGGAAGCTCAGGCCAGTGATGGCACGCTGGCCATCACCATTGAGCCGGAGTCCGGTGGTGAGCGCTATCAGGGCGTGGTGGACCTGGCCGGTGGCAGCCTGTCGGCCGCGCTGGAACACTACTTTCGCGAATCCGAACAGCTGCTGACCCGGGTCTGGCTGTCCGCCCGGGAGGATCACGCCGCCGGCATGCTGATCCAGCGCCTGCCGGCGAGCGAGGCGGCTGATGGGGATGCCGACGCCTGGTCGCGGGCCGAGCAGCTCGCCGCCACCATCACCGGCTCCGAGCTTCGCGAGCTGGCGCCCGGGGAGGTCATCCGGCGGCTTTTCCATGAGGAGGATATCCGGCTCTTCGACCCGATGCCGTTCCGCTTTCGCTGCCGATGCTCGCGGGCACGGGTGGCGGCCATGCTCCAGGGGCTGGGCGAGCAGGAGATGCGCGAAACGCTGGAGGAGCAGGGCCAGGTGGAGGTTCACTGCGATTTCTGCAACGAGCCCTATCGCTTCGATGCGGTGGATATCGAGGCGCTTTTCACCGACCCCGCCGTCCGTTCACCGGGCAGCGACGAGTCTCACTGAGCGCTTGGTGCGCCACAGACGGGGCACTGCGGATCACGGCGCAGATTGAGGCGCCGCCACTGCTGGGTCAGGGCATCCACCACCAGCAGGCGACCGGCCAGGGGTTCGCCGAGCCCGGTCAGCACCTTGACCGCTTCCACGGCCTGCAGGCTGCCGATCACGCCTGTGAGCGGGCCCAGGACGCCGGTTTCGCTGCAGCTCTGCGCCTCCTCGCCGGTGTCGGCGTAGACGCAGCGATAGCAGGGGCCGCCCTGGTCGGGCCGGAAGACCGCCACCTGGCCGTCCATACCGATCACCGCCCCCGATACCAGCGGCCGTCCGACGGCGACACAGGCGGCATTGACGGCGAAGCGGGTGGCAAAGTTGTCCGACCCGTCGATGACGATATCGACGTCCCGTACCACCGCGGCCAGATGGTCGGCGGTGATCCGCTCCGCCAGGGTGTCCACATGGACTTCCGGATTGAGCGCGGCGATCCGGTCGCGGGCCGACGCGGTCTTGAGGCGGCCCAGGTCGTCGGTGCCATGGAGGATCTGGCGCTGCAGATTGGTCAGTTCGACCCGGTCGAAGTCTGCCAGAACCAGATGCCCCAGGCCGGCGGCGGCCAGGTAGAGCGCCACCGGCGAGCCAAGCCCGCCCAGGCCAATGATCAGCGCGCGGCTTGCCAGCAATTGTTCCTGGCCGGCCAGATCCAGCCCCGGCACCATGATCTGCCGGCTGTAGCGGATGAGCTGTTCGTCGTTCATGCCGGACGCTCCAGAATGCCGCCGCTCACGCGTTCATGCCCGGCCAGGTCGCGACGGGTCTCGATGGCCGTGAAACCCTGCTCGGCAAGCCGCCCTCGCACGGCAGCGCCCTGCCCGTACCCATGCTCGAGCCAGATCCGGCCGCCCGGGTCGAGGTGCCGCGGTGCCGCGGCGATGATGAACTCCAGTGCTTCCAGGCCGGTGGCGCCGGCGCGAAGCGCGCCGCGCGGCTCGAAGCGGGCGTCGTCGCGATCCGGTTCGGGTTCGTCGTCGGCGATGTAGGGCGGATTGGCGATGATCAGCCCGAAGCGATTGCCCGCGACCGGGGCGTACCAGTCACCCGCGAGAAAACGGACCGAGACGGCGCCAAGGGCCTCGGCATTGCGTGAGGCTACCGCCAGCGCGTCGCTTGAGCGGTCGACGGCGTCGATGCGGGCGCTCGGCCAGGCGCGGGCCAGCGCGATGGCGATACAGCCACTGCCGGTGCCCAGTTCCAGTACCCGGTCGGCGGGCTGCGCCAGGGCGGCCTCGACCAGGTGTTCGGTTTCGGGGCGGGGGATGAGGACCGACGGCGTCACGGCCAGTTCGAAGTCCATGAAGCCCCGTCGCCCCAGCAGATAGGCCACCGGTTCGCCATCCCGCCGACGCCGCAGGGTGGTCCTGAAACGCTGCCAGGCGGCAGGTTCGATCGAGGCCTCGGGCCAGGCGCGCAGCTGCACCGGCTCAAGGCCGGTGGCGGCAGCGAGCAGACAGTCGGTGTCGATCGCCGCGCTGGGGCTCGTCTCGGCAAGCTGATCGATCCCCCAGCGCCGGGCCTCGGCCAGCGTGGCGGGATCCATCACTTCAGGCCGGCGGCCCGCAGATTGATGGCCCGTTCCTCGAGCATGACCGGTATGCCGTCGTCGACGCGGTAGACGCGTTCCTCGTTGGCGGTGATCAGGCCCTCCTCGACGGGGGACTCCACCGGCGTCTCATCCTGGTAGTACACCTCGCCGCCGGCAATGCGTTCGTTGAGCGATTTCAGCTCCGCTCGGGCAAGGGCGCGGACCGGTTGTTTGGTCACCGGGCAGCAGAGAACGTCGAGGAGTTTGCGGTCGATGGCCATGGCGACTCGGCTGATTGGGCTTATTGCTCAGGATATCAGAATGTCCGTTCGGCGGTCCTTGTCGTGGAGAAATTCGCCGGCGCGGGCTACCATGGAAAGACTATTCGTCAACGGAACTGCGGGTTTGGAAAACGCCATGAGTGAAGCGCCCATCGATAATCTGAACGTCCTCGCCCAGGAGCCCCTGCCCACGCCGATGGAGATCAAGACGCGACAGCCGCTCTCCGAGCGTGGTCGCGAGACGGTGGAGGCCGGTCGCAAGGCGGTGGAAGCCATTCTGGACGGTCAGGATCCCCGGTTGCTGGTCGTGATCGGGCCCTGTTCCATCCACGATCTGGAGGCGGCCAAGGACTATGCGCGGCGCCTCAAGGCCCTGCATGACGAGTTGCAGGATTCACTGTTCATTGTCATGCGCGTCTACTTCGAGAAGCCCCGCACGACGGTGGGCTGGAAGGGGCTGATCAACGACCCCTACATGGACGACAGCTTCGATATCGAGGAAGGACTCGGTCGCGCGCGCGACCTGCTGCTCTACCTGGCCGAACTGGGGCTGCCCGCCGGCACCGAGGCGCTGGATCCGATCACACCCCAGTACCTCGGCGACCTGATCAGCTGGACGGCGATCGGTGCCCGGACCACCGAGTCGCAGACCCATCGCGAGATGGCCAGCGGCCTGTCCACCGCCGTGGGCTTCAAGAACGGCACCGACGGCAGCCTGGACGTGGCCATCAATGCCATGCGCTCGGCCTCCAGCCCCCACAGTTTCCTGGGGATCACGCAGCAGGATGGGCGCTCGGCGATCATCCGCACCGCCGGCAATCGCTACGGCCATGTCGTGCTTCGCGGCGGTGATCAGCCCAATTACGATTCGGTGAGCATTGCCCTGTGCGAGAAGGCGCTGGCCGATGCCGGCCTGCCGGCACGGCTGATGGTGGACTGCAGCCATGCCAATTCCAGCAAGGATCCTGGCCTGCAGCCACTGGTGATGGAGAATCTGGTCAACCAGATCATCGAGGGCAACCGCTCCATCGTCTCGGTGATGATCGAGAGCAACATCGGCTGGGGTAATCAGAAACTGGGCAATGATCCGGCCGCCCTGGACTATGGGGTGTCCATCACCGATGGCTGCATCGACTGGGAGACCACCGAACGTGTGCTTCGGGATGCCGCCTCCAGGCTCTCCCAGCCACTGCTCGCCCGGACCGGCTGACGGTAGGGAAGAAATTGGGGCTTGACCGTTTCGACGGCGAAGGGTTGAATCAGCCCTCGACCTAACGGAGGTGCACTATGACCGACAAGGCTTCACTGCCCGTTCGGGGGATTGAGCCCTACCAGCCCGCCGAGGGCGAGGAGTACATGAACGAGGCTCAACTGGCGCATTTTCAGGCCATCCTCGAGGCGTGGAAACGGCAGCTGCAGGAAGAGGTGGAGCGCACGGTCAGCCACATGCGTGATGACGCGAATCATTATGCGGATCCGGCCGACCGCGCCACCCAGGAAGAGGAGTTCGCCCTGGAACTCCGCACCCGGGACCGGGAGCGCAAACTGATCCGCAAGATCGATCAGACCATGGAGCGCATCCGCAAGGATGACTACGGGTTCTGTGACCAGTGCGGGGTGGAGATCGGGCTGCGACGTCTGGAAGCCCGACCCACGGCCACGCTTTGCGTGGATTGCAAGACGCTCGAGGAAATCCGCGAAAAACAGCGGGTCGCCTGACTGGAGCGGCCCTGACGGCGGGGGGCGGTTCTGCGCCGCCTCCGCGTCGATCTCAGCCTTCGGCTGCCAGCGCGGCCAGCTGGTCCGCCTGGTACTCGCTGATCAGCGGATCAATCACCACGTCCAGATTGCCCATCAGGACGTCTTCCAGCTTGTAGAGCGTCAAGTTGATCCGGTGGTCGGTCACCCGGGCCTGCGGGAAGTTGTAGGTGCGGATCCGCTCCGAGCGGTCGCCACTGCCCACCAGCAGACGACGGGTTTCGGTGCGCTCCGCGACGGCGGCGTCCCGCTGCTGGTCCATGAGTCGGGCCTGCAGCAGTGACAGCGCTTTGGCGCGGTTCTTGTGCTGCGAGCGTTCCTCCTGGCATTCCACGACCACGCCGGTTGGCAGGTGGGTGACCCGTACCGCCGAATCGGTCTTGTTGACGTGCTGACCGCCGGCGCCGGAGGCGCGGAAGGTGTCGATGCGAAGGTCCGATGGGTTGATATCGATCTCGTCGAGGGCCTCGGCTTCAGGGAGCACCGCAACGGTGCAGGCGGAGGTATGGATGCGGCCCTGGGATTCGGTCGCGGGGACGCGCTGGACTCGATGGGCGCCGGACTCGAACTTCAGCCGCGAGTACACGCCCTGACCCGCCACCCGCGCCACGACCTCACGGTAGCCACCCTGTTCGCCGTGGCTCTCGCTGAGGATCTCGGTGCGCCAGCCCTGCTGCTCGGCATAGCGCAGGTACATGCGCAGCAGATCACCGGCGAACAGCGCGGCCTCATCGCCGCCGGTTCCGGCGCGGATCTCGAGGAACGTGTTGCGCGCGTCGTTGGGATCCTCGGGGATCATCAGGACCTTGAGGGCCTGCTCCAGATCCGCGAGGCGATCCCGTGCATCGGCGGCCTCATCCTCGGCGAGTGCCCGCATGTCGGCGTCACCCTCGGTGGCCATCTCTTCGGCCGCCGCCAGATCCGCCTCGGCGGCCTCGAAATCGTTCAGGGTGCGCGCCACCGGCTCCAGCCGGGCGTACTCCCGCGACAGGCGCGTGAAGGTGGCCGAGTCGCCGATGATGTCCGGGTCGGCCAGCAGTTGCTCGATTTCCTCGTGCCGCTCGACCAGGCTCTGGAGTTTGCGGCGCAGGTTGTCATTCATTCGTTGTCGTCATCTCTGCGGTCGTCGAGGCCCAGCAGGCGGTGGCTCTCCCGGATGGTCTCCGGATCACCACTACGGGCTGCCTCGCGCAGCCCCAGCGTGGGCAGATGCAATAGCTTTCGGGTCAGCCGATGGGCCAGGGCCTCGAGCACCTGCTCGGGGGGCTGGCCGGCGTTGAGCTGCCGACGGGCCTGGTCCAGCGCGTAGTCGCGCTGGCGCTCGCCATGCTGGCGATAGCGGCGGATGGCGCTGACCGCGTCCAGCGTCCGCACCCAGTCCATGAACCGGTCGGCCTGGTCGGCCACCAGGCGTTCGGCCTCGTCCGCGGCTTCCGCTCGCGACCGCCGGTTGCGGTCGATCACGTCGCGCAGATCGTCGACAGTGTACAGGTAGACGTCCGCCAGATCCTCGACGCTGGGCTCGATGTCGCGGGGCACCGCCAGGTCGGCCATGAAAACCGGCCGATGTCGCCTTGCCTTGAGGCTCTGACGCACGGCATCGCGGCGCAGCACGGGCTCAGTGCTTGCCGTACAGGAGATCACGATGTCCGCCCTCGGCAGATTGGCCTCCACCTCATCCAGACCCAGGGCCTGCCCGTCGCACAGTCCGGCCACCCGCTGGGCACGATCGCGGCTGCGGTTGGCCACCATCAGGCCGCCCATGCCCTGTTCCTGGAAGTGTCTTGCCGTGAGTTCGATCATCTCACCGGCACCGATCAGCAGCGCCTGCCGCTCGCCAAGATCGCCAAAGATCTGGCGGGCGAGGGTCACCGCGACGAACGCCACCGAGACCGGATGCGCGCCGATGTCAGTCTCGGTCCGCACCCGCTTGGCCACCGAGAAGGCGTGCTGGAAGAGCCGGTCGAGAATCTGCCCCAGAAGTCCCGCCCGCGAGGCGGAGTGATAGGCCACCTTGGCCTGGCCCAGTATCTGCGGCTCGCCCAGCACCAGCGAGTCGAGGCCTGCGGCGACCCGCAACAGATGGATGATGGCATCGCGACCCTCGAGCGTGTACAGATAGGTGCTCAGGCCGTCGTGCGGCAGCCCATGCTGGCTTTCCAGCCAGCGCTGCAGGATCGCGGGCGTTGCCTCGGGCGCCAGTACGGCATAGATCTCCGTGCGATTGCAGGTGGAGAGAACGGCGGCCTCCCGCACACCCGGTCTCTCGGCGAGGGCAGTCAGGGCAGCGTCCAGTCGTTCGGCCGGAAAAACCACCTGCTCCCGCACGGCGAGCGGCGCTGACTTGTGATTGAGGCCCAGGCTGACGACAGGCATCGGGATCCGGTTGAATGGAAAGTGGCAGATTGTAGGGCAGCATCGCTGCAACACAAGTATAGTAAGGCCTTGATGAGCAGGTTCGCTAACCGCAAGCCATGGCGGCCGAATTCGACCCGGTGTCCGGGTGCGCGGACCGGGCCCTTGCTGATGGCCTGGCTGCTGACGGCCTGCGTGCCCATGGCCGGCAACGATGTGCCCGTGGCTGAGCGCGCCGACACCCGCGTGGCCGTGTCCGCCGATGCCGTGGCAACAGGCGTGGAATCGCCCATGCATCGGGTCATGGCGGCGGAGCTCGCGGCCGTGCGGGGGCACTTCGAGCGCGCCAGCGCGCTGTATGCCGAGGCCGCCGAACAGATTCGTGATCCCGAGGTCATGGCCCGCGCCGTACAGGTCGCCCTTCGCGCCGATCGGCCCGAGCGTGCGATCGCGCTGGCACGGCGTTGGGTGGGGTTGGCACCGGACAGCATCGAAGCAAAGCAGCTCCTCGGCGTGATGCAGCTGCGCGCCGGTCAGAGTGATGTGGCGATGCAGACCCTGCTGGATAGCGTTCCGCCACCCGGCCCGAATCGAAATCCGGCGATTGCCCGACTGGGTGCATTGCTGCTCGATGGCGCGCTGCCGCCTGAGGCCCTCGATATCATGCAGGCCATCGCCCGCGCCGCACCGCGCTCGGAAGCGGCGAAGCTCGCACTGGCCCGGCTTGCGCTGGCGCGGGGAGAGCCGGCCATCGCCCTCCGCGCGGTGGATGAAGCGCTCGCGGATCGGCCCGACTGGGTCAGCGCCCTTCTCCTGCGCTCCGACGCCCTGCTGGCCCTCGATCGCCCGAATGCCGCCGTCGCCATCTTCGAGAATCTGCTGGTGGACTCGCCGGACAACCGTGCCCTGCGTCGCGACTATGCGCGGATCCTGCTCGATCTGGGCCGGGATGCCGAGGCGCTGATGCAGTATCGGGATCTGGTCACCGCCGGTGCGACGCATCCGCAGTTGCTCAGCACCGCTGCCATCCTGGCCATGCAGGCCGGCGATGACGAGTTGGCGCTGGAGGCATTGCGGCGTCTGCGCCAGGCGAACCCCGGTTTTCGCGCCCGCAGCCTGTTGCTGGAGGGCGGGCTGTTGCGTCGTGCCGACCGCTTCGAGGAGAGTCTGGCGGTCTTCAACCGCGGCCTCCGGGACTATCCGGGCAACACGGAGCTGCGCTACGGGCGGGCGATGACCCGGATCATGGATGGCGATCTCAACGGCGGTGAGACGGACCTGCGGCGGATTCTGCAGGATGACCCCGGCGACGCCCGCACGCTCAATGCGCTGGGTTACACCCTGGTGGATCAGACCGATCGCATTGCTGAGGGGGCGGTGCTCATCGAGCGGGCCTACGCCATCAAGCCGGATGACCCGGCCATTATCGACAGCATGGGTTGGGCCGCCTATCGCCAGGGTGATCCTGAGCGCGCCCTGGGGTACCTGCGCCGGGCCCACGAGCTGACCGACGGTGATGCCGAGATCGCCGCCCATCTGGGGGAGGTGCTCTGGGTGCTCGGCCAGCGTGAGGCGGCACGGGATATCTGGGCGCAGGCGGCCGCCAACGATGCCGATCACCCCGTCCTGCGGGAAACCCGGGAGCGGCTGAATCCATGATCGGGCTGGCGCGATGGCGATGGCTGGCGATGGCTGGCCTGGTTCTGGTTCTCCTGGCGGGTTGCGCGGTGCGGGCGCCACAGCCGGTGGATGCCGGTCGAGTCGTGATGGTCGAGGACTGGGATGCGCCGCCGGCGCCGGACGCCTGGTCGTTCAGCGGCCGGACATCGTTGCGGCTCGGGGATCAGGGGGCCACCGCCACGGTGTCCTGGGCGCAGGATGAAACCGCCTACCGGATCGATCTGCGTGGCGCGCTCGGCGTCGGCAGCCTGCGCATCGTCGGCGATGAGCCCGGCGTGCAGCTGACCACCGCGGATGGCAAGCGTTATGAAGCCGGCAGTCCCCGCGAGCTGGTTCGGGCCATTACCGGCTATGACCTGCCGGTGGGCTTTCTGCGCCACTGGGTCACGGCCAGCCCCGTGCCCTGGCTGGATGGTCGGGTCACCCTGGATGAAGCGGGGCGGCCGCGGCTGCTGCAACAGGATGGCTGGGACGTGACATTCGACGGATACCGCCCGGTTGGCGGTTATCGGCTGCCCGGCCGGGTCGGCGTCACCCACGAGGATATGGCCATCCGCCTGGTCATCGGCGATTGGCGACTGCGCTGATGGGTGAAGTCTCCCGTGGCTGGCCGGCGCCGGCCAAGATCAACCGCTTTCTGCATGTCATCGGCCGTCGGGCCGATGGGTATCACGAACTACAGACGTTCTTTCAGTTCGTTGATCCGGTGGACGAGCTGGCCTTTGCGATCACATCGGATGGCACCATCCGTCGCGACGGCGGGCTGCCCGGTCTGGCGCCGCAATCGGATCTGGCGGTCCGTGCGGCGATGGCCCTCAAGCAGGCGGTGGGCACGGAACAGGGCGTCCGGATTCACCTGGATAAGCATATCCCGGCGGGTGGTGGCCTCGGCGGCGGCTCCTCGGATGCGGCCACGACGCTGGTGGCCCTCAATGCGCTCTGGGGCTGCGGCCTGTCATCCAGCGGACTCGAGCGAATCGGCCTGGAGCTGGGTGCCGATGTGCCGGTGTTCGTGCGGGGCGAGGCCTGTTGGGCGGAGGGTATTGGCGAGCAGCTGTCGCCACAGCGGCTCGATTGCCCCTGGATGGTCGTCGTCGATCCCGGCGTCGCCGTGGAGACGCGGGCGGTGTTCGCTGACACCAAATTGACACGTCATGGAGAGCGTATAACAATACGCGGCTTCGAAACCGGGGCGGCGAGAAACGACTGCGAGCCGGTGGTGCGCCGGATGGTTCCGGCGGTGGGGGAGGCACTGGATGCCCTGGCGGTATTCGGTCCGACCCGCCTGACAGGCACGGGGGGGTGCCTGTTCGCCACATTCGACGACAGGACGTCCGCCGAGCACGCCGCGGCCGGGGTCCGGGGGCACTGGAGCGCCTGGGTGACCCGGGCACGGAATCGCTCACCTTTGCTCGACCGCCTCGACGCCGATAGGGCACGAACGACTGGGGCGTAGCCAAGCGGTAAGGCACGGGGTTTTGATCCCCGGATTCGCAGGTTCGAATCCTGCCGCCCCAGCCAATTTCCGACAGCCACCGCAGGGTGCCGCCGCCATGGAAAACGGAAGCATGATGGTGTTCACGGGGAACGCCAATCCCGCACTGGCCCGATCCGTGGCCGCCCATCTGAAGATCCGGTTGGGTGATGCATTGGTCACCAGCTTCAGTGACGGTGAAGTGCAGGTCGAGATCAACGAGCACGTCCGCGGGCATGACGTCTTCATCATCCAGCCCACCTGCCAGCCCACCAACGACAACCTCATGGAACTGCTGGTGATCGCCGACGCGCTCCGGCGTTCCTCGGCGGCACGGATCACGGCGGTGGTCCCATACTACGGCTACGCCCGTCAGGATCGTCGCCAGCGCTCGCAGCGGGTGCCGATCACGGCCAAGCTCGCCGCGGACATGATCACCACGGCCGGCATCAACCGGGTGATCACGGTGGATCTGCATGCCGACCAGATCCAGGGCTTTTTCAACATCCCGGTGGACAATGTCTACGCCTCGCCGGTTCTGCTCGGCGACATCTGGCGCCAGACGCATCCCGACAAGATCGTGGTCTCACCGGATGTCGGGGGTGTGCTGCGCGCCCGGGCGGTGGCCCGGCGGCTTGACAACGCCGATCTGGCCATCATCGACAAGCGCCGGCCCCGGGCCAACGAACTCGAGGTCATGAATATCATCGGCGATGTCGAGGACAAGACCTGTATTATCGTCGACGACATCATCGATACCGCCGGTACGCTATGCCAGGCCGCCACGGCGCTCAAGGAGCGCGGCGCCGGCAAGGTGGTGGCCTACATTACCCACCCGGTACTCTCCGGGCCGGCCATCGAGCGTATCGAGAACAGTCATCTGGACGAGCTGGTGGTCACCGACAGTATCCCGCTGTCGGAGCCCGCCCGTGCCAGTGAAAGGATTCGCCAGCTGTCGCTGGCGGAAATGCTCGCCGAGACGATGCGGCGGGTGAACAACGACGAGTCGGTCAGCGAGCTTTTCGTCGACTGACTGCCGTAACGCCCCTGGTCGCGGGGGCCACAATGGAGACAGACAAGCAATGAGCGTTGAACTGAAACTGGACGCCACCGTTCGCGACGACCAGGGCAAGGGTGCGAGCCGCCGCCTGCGTCGCGCGAAGCGGATCCCCGGCATCCTCTATGGCGCCGGCAAGAAGCCGGTGGCGCTGACCTTCGACGAGGAGCAGATCCTGCGCCTGATGCGTGAGGAGGCCTTCTTCTCGCAGATCCTGGACGTCAAGGTGAAGGGCAAGCGCACCGAAAAGGCCATCCTGAAGGACCTGCAGCGGCATCCCTTCAAGCCGCTCGTCTCGCACCTCGACCTGCTGCGGATCAAGGCCGGCGAGAAGATGCGCCAGCATGTGCCCATCCATTTCCTCAACCAGGAGGATGCCGTGGGCGTGAAGCAGGGCGGTGGTGTGGTCCACCACGATGCCATCGAGGTCGAGGTGGAGTGCCTGCCCGATGATCTGCCGGCCGCCATCGATGTGGACATCGCCGAGCTCGATGTCGGCAGCTCGCTGCACCTCTCCGAGATCACCGCACCCGAGGGCGTCGCCTTCCCGGGGCTCGATCCGGAAACCGATCATGACCCGGTTCTGGTGAGCATTCACGCCCCGCGCAAGGCGGTCGAGGAGTCCGAGGAGGGCGAGGGTGCCGAAGCCGGTGGTGAGGCCGGTGGCGGAGAAGGCGCCGGCGAGTCGGAAGATCAGGGCTGATCCCGGCGCGGTGTCCATGCGGACATGAGCACCACGGCGATACGGCTGATCGTCGGCCTCGGTAACCCGGGGCCGAAGTACACGGGAACCCGGCACAATGCCGGGTTCTGGTTTGTTGAGGCCCTGGCCGATCGGGCCGGTGTCCCGCTGCGGGCCGAGCGCAAGTTCCATGGCATGGCCGGTCGCTGGCGGGAGGGGGGTGCCGACGTGCACCTGCTCTGCCCGACCACCTACATGAACCACAGCGGCCGCGCTGTGGCCGCGCTGGCGAATTTCCACCGCATCCCGCCGGAGGCGATTCTGGTGGTGCATGACGAGATCGATCTCCCGCCGGGCATCGTGCGCCTGAAACGCGGTGGCGGGCATGGTGGACACAATGGCCTGCGCGATATCGTGGCCGCCCTGGGCACCCGCGAATTCGCGCGGCTGCGGCTCGGGGTGGGGCATCCCGGCAGCAGTGACCAGGTGATCCCCTACGTCCTCCATGCGCCGGGCCGGGCCGAACGGGCCGACATTGATGCCGCCATTGCCGCGGCACTGGATGTCCTGCCCTGGCTCGCCGGTGGCGATTGGGATCGGGCCCAGCAACAGTTGCATACGCAAGACTGAGGACAGTCGATGGGATTTAAATGCGGTATCGTCGGGCTGCCCAATGTGGGCAAGTCGACACTCTTCAACGCCCTGACACAGAACGAGATTCCGGCGGAGAACTACCCGTTCTGCACCATCGACCCCAATGTCGGGATCGTGCCGGTGCCGGATCCGCGGCTCGATAAGCTGGCCGAACTGGTCAAGCCTGAGAGCGTCATCCCTACGACCATGGAGTTCGTCGACATTGCCGGCCTGGTGGCGGGGGCGTCACGCGGCGAGGGGTTGGGCAACCAGTTTCTCGCCAATATCCGCGAGACCGATGCCATCGCTCATGTGGTGCGCTGCTTCGAGAGCGAGGATGTGCATCACGTCGAGGGGCGGGTGGATCCGGTGGAGGACATCGAGACCATCAATACCGAGCTGCTGCTGGCCGACATGGATACCGTCGAAAAGGCGCTGGATCGCTACGAGCGGCGGGCAAAATCGGCGGATAAGGCGGCCATTGCCACCCGTGATGCGCTCAAGGCCATGGCCTCGGCGCTGGATCAGAGTGTGCCGGTGCGGGCGCAGGATCTCGACGAGACCGGCGAGGCGGTTCTGCGTGAGCTACACCTCCTGACGGCCAAGCCTGTGCTCTATGTCGCCAATGTCAACGAGGAAGGCCTGGTCGACAATGCCCAGCTGGCCGCCGTCGAGGCCCTCGCGGAGCGCGAGGGAGCGCTGGTGGTGCCGCTCTGCGCCGCCATCGAGGCCGAGCTCGCTCAGCTCGATGCGGGAGAACAGGGCGAGCTGCTGGCGGCCTACGAGCTCGAGGAGCCCGGGCTGAACCGCCTGATCCGCACCGGGTATGCCCTGTTGGATCTGCTCACGTTCTTCACCGCCGGGCCGAAGGAGGTACGGGCCTGGACCGTGCGCCGCGGTGCGACGGCACCCCAGGCGGCCGGTCGCATCCATACGGATTTCGAGCGCGGGTTCATTCGCGCCGAGGTCATCGGTTTCGAGGATTATGTGCGGTCGGGCAGTGAGCAGGCGGCCAAGGAGCAGGGCCTGATGCGTCTCGAGGGCAAGGATTACGTCATGCGCGAGGGGGATGTCTGCCACTTCCGGTTCAATGTCTGAGCGGGGATTTGACAGCGCTGCCGCGGCTCTGGATACTTCCCGTCCTTGCCTGAATGGCTACGTAGCTCAGCTGGTTAGAGCACATCACTCATAATGATGGGGTCGGTGGTTCGAATCCACCCGTAGCCACCATATTCCTGCCTCAAGCCGACTGGCACGGGCTGCTGACCGGCTCGGTTACTACGACTGAATATGCAATGCAAACAGGCACTTGGGTGCCTCTATCCGGTCTGACTCTGCGTCATCACAAGCGTGGAGGGAAGACTGCATGAAAAATCGTGCAACCATGCCGGCAGTCCTGCTGGCGGGAACGCTGGCCATGGCCGGCAACGGCGCCGCCGACGCGCGGTTCATCGAGGAAGCCTATCTGGGGGCCGGCGTCATGCCCTGGTCCTACGAGGGCTCGGGTGAGGATGTCGACGCCATTGGCGGACGACTGGTCGGTGGGGTCATGTTCAGTGACTACCTGGGCGTTGAGGCGCACTTCGCCTGGATGGGCGAAGACGACTCGGGAACCGACCGCATGGTGGAACTGGATTCGGTGGACAGCGTGCTGGTGCGGCTCAACCGGCCGCTGAACGAGACCTTCGATGTCTACGCCCTGGCGGGGTTCTCGTCGGTGCGCATGGTGCTGCGACCGTTCACGATCGCCGGGACCGACGAGGCGCCTTCGGATTCGGGGGTGAGCTTCGGGGCGGGCAGTCAGTTCCGCTTTGCCGAAGATTTCTCGGTGGCGGTGGACGCGGTGAGCTATCTGAGCGAGCCGGACTTCGACTTCATGGCGCTGAGCGCATCCCTGCGCTGGCATTTCTGAGGCGCGTTCAAACACCCGGAATGCGGTCACGCCCGATCATCGGGGCGTGACCGTCCGGTCGGGTCAGCGGCCGACGGTGACCTCGACGTTCAGGCCGTCACCATGCTGGCGCACCGCTACCCCGGTTCGCGTGCCCGCCTGCTGTTCCACCCGCGCGTTGTTGATATCGCCGACCTGCTGGATGGCGGCTGCCTGCGGGTGCCAGCCGAACTGCAGGATGCGGGCGTTGTTGCCGCTGCCCTGCTGGTCGATCAGCGCCTCATGGCCCATGCCGCGTTGCAGGATGCCGGCTTGATTGGCGTCGCCCTGCTGATTGATGGCGGCCTCATGCCATAGACCCTGCTGATCGATTCGGGCCTGGTTGCCGCTGCCGTTGTGCACGGCCGGGGTCAGTTCCGGCGCGGCCAGATCACCGAGGGGGGAGGCGACACTGACCGTCCAGGGCGCGCCGCTCAGCAGCGCGCCGAGGAGCGTGCCATACGCCAGTCGGGAAAGCCTTTTCATACCGTGATCTCCTGTCGGGTCGGGCGGTCGGGCCGGCCTAATGGGCCATGACCCAGGCGCCGCTCATGGGATAGGTTTCGCGCACCTGCAGTGGTGCAGCGCCGTCGGGTTCCACATCCAGGCGCACCTCGATGCGCCGCGGATCCGTTGTCGAGAGGCTGATCCTGGCGAGCGTCGTCGGACTGGACTGAATCTGCGCTCGACTGCTGTCGCGGCTCCGGGTGGTACCGGCATCGCTCACGGATTCAATCACCAGCGCATAGCGGGCTGTCACCGGCCGCGGCGCGATGGCATGCGCGCTGATGGTGACCGTCTGACCCTGTTCGTCGAATTCCACCCAGGCGCGAATGGGCGGATCGTTGTCGGCGTCGGCCATGCCGGGCTGGATGCCCACCAGGGTGATCAGGCCGAGGGCGAGTGGAGCAAGGAGTGCGTGGCTTTGAGGCATGGAGAAGGGCATGGGAATGACTCCGCGGTAGGCGGGACCCGCCACCGGGTGGCGGGTCATCCGTTGGTCAGCGCCTTAACGGGCCGACTGATCGATCGAGGCGTAATGGCCCACCCCGTCCTGGGTCACCTGGGCCATGTTGCCGCGATCCCGCTGGGTCACTTCGGCGACATGGTAGGAGCCGCTCTGCAGGATATCGGTCATGTTGCCACGACCCCGCTGATTGACCCTGGCGACGCTCTCGAATGCGTCATCCTGGGCCACCGTCATCACGTTTTCCCGGCCGCGCTGACGGAGCTCGGCGTAGTTGCCACCCCAACCCGACTGCTCCAGCGTCATCTCGTTCATGCGGCCGCGCTGATCCACATCGGCCACGTTGCCCCAGTCCTCCTGGGTAATGGTGATGCTGCCTTCGCGACCACGCTGGGTGACATCCGAGGTGTTCGACCAGCCGTCCTGGTTGATCTCCACCATGCCGTCACGGCCACGCCGGTCGATCATGGCACTGTTGTTGCCACCGCCGGTCTGGTTGATGGTGGTCTCGTTACCGCGGCCCTCCTGCTCGATGGAGGCCTCCTGCTGATAGCCGCTCTGGGTGATCGTGGCGGTCAGCTCCCGGCCGTCCTGCTCGATGCTGGCGACATGGTCGACGCCGTCCTGGTTGATGGTGGCCATATTGGCGCCAAAGCCGCCGCCGTTACCCATGCCGCCGCCGCCATGGTCGCCGCCGCCGTGATCGTGATCATCCTGCGCCATGGCAGTGCCCATGGTCATGCCGAGCATGAGCGCCAGCGAGAGGGCAGAAACCGTTTTGGGCTTCCTGATCATGGTGTTCTCCTGTATTCCGAATCGCGAAAAAATGATTGCGTGATGCCCCTGGGGTTCTTCGGCAATTCCGTTTGCCGGAGAACCCGTCGGGGCAATTCCAGAGTAGGTTCAGGGGAGGGTGGTCGGAATACGGAATGCGACGGAAATGATGGCCGGGGAGTCAGGAACTCTGCGGTGATTCCTGGCGGGCCGTTTCCTGGTGCTCGAGAAACGCCTGGTTGTAGGTCTGGATCACGGGAGCATTCCAGTCATCGGCATTGGCGAGACGCCAGTGATCCTCGGAAAGTCCACGGACAATCAGATGGATCAATGCTGCGTTAATGGCGTCATGGGTGGCCAGATAACGGGGCTCGTTATAGGTGTAGCCCGCTTCGATCTCGAGCAGTCGCTGATTGCGCACGAAACGGAAAAGCCCGCCTTCGAGCTGATAGGAATAGATGGTCTTGGTCGTGGTGACGGCGGCCAGGACCTCGCCATTGCTCACGTTGACCGCGCGCAGGCTCACCGTCACCTGATCGATGACATAGGCCTCGCTGGCACCCAGGCCAAAGTAACGGGCCCCGAAACCGCCGGTGGTGGTGTTGCGGTCATAGCCGGTGACCCCCCCCTCGAACAGCACCCGCGCGTCCTGGAGCGTGGCGACGTTGGTATTGAGTTGACGGGCGACGCGACGCTCGGTGAGCAGATCCTGCAACCCCTCCCGCTCCAGCGGGCGGAACCAGCCCGAGCGTAATAACGCCTCGGTGAGTAGGCTGCCGCCGCCCTGGGTGACCGCGGTGGAAAGGTTGCTGCTGGGCGACTCGCGGTACTGCCCGGTGAGATCGCGGAAGCCGTAGACGGCCGCTGGAATGACCCCGGCCGGGTCCGGCAGTTCGAGCAGATCGCCATAGGTGGTCGATGCCGATGCCAGACCGGGGCGCTCCATGGTGGCCCAGTCGGGGGGGCGATCGCCATCAAGGGTGGTACAGCCCACGATGACGAACCCCATGGACAGAATCAGGCTGCGTTTGACGATCATAGCTGGTTGTTGATGTTGATTTCGGTGAATTCGCTGCTCCCCTCATCCCTTGCAAAGATCGACAGCTCGCCTTCGGTTTCGGTGAAGCGCAGTTCGAAGTCGCCGATGCTGAAGAGCCGTGTGCCGTCGAACGGGATCAGCTGGCCCTCGTCATCGAGCAGGCCGATGTTGCTGGTGCTCGCCCGCGAGACATCGCGCAGCAGTGCCTCCTGCAGGTCTTCCTCGAAGCGTTCGATGGAAGTGCGCGCGGGCCGCCGTGCCGCCTGCAGCGGCGCCCGGCTGGTATCCTGGGTGGTGGCGCGCTGAAAGCGCTGGCTCAGCATGCCGGGATCACCCGACTGGATGGGCTGATAGGTGAGGTCGGCCTGGGCCGTGGCGGCGAGGCCAATGCCTAGCAGGCAAAGGATGGGCATTCGTCCCTGCATGATGTCGCTCCTTGCGTGTCATTCGCCGGTCTGGTTGCGAAGTCTCGTCTGATAGTCGTCGATAATGCGGCTCACCTCCGCCACCGCCTGTTGGGCGGTTTCCTCGGGCGAGGGATTGCGCGGCCACACGCGGACTTGATAGATCGCCTGGCGCTGGTAGCGCACGATCACCTCGGTGCCCTCGCTCATCCAGGGCCGCTCTTCGATGGTGATCACGCCGTCGGCCACCACGGGCTGGCTGCGCCAGTGGCTGGCGAAGGCATCGCTGAAGCGGTCGCCCAGGGCGGTCACGGTGCGTTGCAGGACCATGTTGTCCAGGCCGTCGTTCTCCAGCGTGCCATCGGGCAGCGGCGGCGCTTCCAGCGGGCGCCCGTCGTCGATGGTGCCGTTCGCCTGATCCTCGGCCACGACATGCATGCCGGCGAGGGCGAGGACAATCAGCGCGATACCGGCCCATCCGCGATGGTGCCGGTGCCCGGTCATCGGCTGTCGACGAGCGGTAACGCCCGCTGTGCCCACATGGCGGCGGCGACGCGATTGGTGCAGCCGATCTTTCGATAGGCGTTGTAGAGATGCGTCTTGACGGTATGCGGGCTCACCGAGAGCTGGTCGGCAATGTGGTCATTGCTGAGGCCGAGCGCGAGGGCACGCAGCACGGCCATCTCCTTGCGGGTGAGCGTCTCGAGGTGATTCGCGATGCCGGCCCGGGTACGGCCGGTCTCGGGCTGGACCACGCTGCGGATCTTGGCGAGCAACTGGTCGACGGATTCGTTGTCGTGAAACGCCGCGACAACATCGCGTCGGCCCATGAAGTGCTGTAGATCGGCATTGGAGGGGACGTTCAGCAGGATCATCGGAGTCGTTGGCTTGCGCGAATCCGTTGTGGTGGCCCCATCGCCCAGCAGGTCGGCCACGGCGCGGTCGCTGCTGCGGATATCGAGAAGGATCAGGGCGGGGCGCTCGCACTGCATGAGGGCATTCAGCTGCGAGGGGGAGGCCAGGTAGGTGCGGCAGATGCCATAGTCGGAAAGATACTTGCCCATCAATCTATTCTGGATGGTTGAATCGCAGAGCAGCATGGCGGTGGGAAGGGGGGTGGCCGGCTCAGTTGATAACCCGAACCGGGCCGAATAATGGCCATCCGGCTTGGCCGATTGAAACGCAGTTTTCTGGGCATTCCTTTCCATGGTTTACCTCGATACGGAATGGATGGGCTGATGGAGTGAATCATAGAGTCTGAATCTGATGCTTTTCCACACGCTTTGGATTGAGGCCAGTTAGGAACTTGTCATTAGAAATTACTTTACCTGATTTCTGGATATAAAGGATATTTAAAAAGCATGCTTCGAATGAACTAGTTCGAACAGGGGGGTAATGGATCGGGAGGGGCTTCCCGAATGAAACGGCGAACGGAAAAAAGCGGAAAGAATTAAAGCAGGAAGAACGTAGCGAGTCCGAGAAAGGACATGAATCCGATGACATCGGTGACGGTGGTGAGAACGACACCGCCGGCAAGGGCCGGATCAACGCCGAAGCGTTTGAGAACGAGCGGCACGCCGACACCGGAGAGGGCCGCGACGACGAGATTGATGGTCATGGCGGCGGCGATGATCGCGCCCAGTGCCGGCCGGCCGAACCAGAGAATGGCGATACCGGCGAGGATTCCGGCCCACAGGAGGCCGTTGAGCACACCGATGCCGAGCTCCTTGTAGAGCAGCGCCCGCGTGTTGCGTGAGGCGATCTGCCCCAGTGCCAGCGCCCGGATGACCAGCGCCAGCGTCTGCGTGCCGGCGATGCCGCCCATGCTGGCCACCACGGGCATCAGCACGGCCAGGGCGACGACCTGCTGGATGGTGGCCTCGAAGAGGCCGATCACATAGGCGGCGAGCAGCGCGGTGAGCAGATTCAGGCCCAGCCAGACGGCCCGGCGCCGCGTGCTGGACCAGATCGGTGCGAACAGGTCTTCTTCCTCGCCGAGGCCCGCCATGCTGAGGATGGAGCGCTCGGCCTCCTCCCGGATGACGTCGACTACGTCGTCGATGGTGATCCGGCCGATGAGCCGGCCGCGGGCATCCAGCACCGGCGCCGAGATCAGGTCACGGTCCTCGAACATCTTGGCCACTTCGCGATCCGACGTCTCCGCGGGGATCGCGACCGCCTCGGTATCCAGCACATCCTCGACACGGCCGGCGGGATCGCGGGTCAACAGATCACTGACCCGGAGTACGCCCAGGAAATGATCGAAGCGGCTGACCACGAACAGGTGGTCGGTGAGTTCGGGCATCTCCCCGCGCATGCGCAGGTAGCGCAGCACCACATCCAGGCTGACGTCGGGCCTCACCGTCACGGTATCGGTGTTCATCAGCCCGCCGGCGCTGTCCTCCGGGTAGGCGAGCACCGCTTCGAGCCGCTGGCGGTTCTGATTGTCGAGCGAACGCAGGATCTCGCCGGTCAGTGTCTTGGGCAGGTCCTGCATGAAGTCGGCGAGGTCGTCCATGTCCATGCCGGAGGTGGCCGCCAGCAGCTCCTGGTCGTCCATCTCCCGGATCAGCCCGCTGCGTACCTCATCGTTGACCTGCAGCAGCACATCGCCGCCGTTGGCCTCGTCCACCAGCTCCCAGAGAAGCTTGCGCTCGGGGGCCGGAAAGGACTCGAGCAGATTGGCTATTTCGGCGGGATGCAGCGCGTTGAGCATGCGGCGTGCCTCCGGCACCGTCCCGCCCTGCAGCAGGTCGGTGACGGTCTCGGCGACGCGCCCCTGCTTGTTCTCGCGTTCCTCTGCCATGGCGCTCCCCGCGCGGTGTCAGTCGGCCTCGCCGAAGCGATCGGCGAGCAGGGCACCAAGCGCCAGCAGCGCCTGGCTGCCATCGTCACCGCGGGTCGTCACGCTCAGCACACTGCCCTGACCGGCGGCCAGCATCATCAGACCCATGATGCTTTTGCCATTGGCCTCGTTGCCGTTGAACCGAACCTCGATGTCCGCGGTGTATTCGCTGGCGACGGCCACGAACCGGGCAGCGGCCCGGGCATGCAGGCCAAGACGGTTGACGATCTCGAGCTCGGCCTGTTGAACCGGATTATCCGCTGCCATCGCCGTTCCTGTCGGTGTCCGCCGCCGGTGGTGTCGCTTGAAGGATACCATTGCGGGCCGCGGCGAGTGCCGTCTCGGCCAGGGCATCCATGGACAGCCACGGGTAGTTGAGGATCCGCAGGAGCATGGGCAGGTTGAGGCCGGTGATGACCGGGTAGCCCCGGGCACGGCCGAGGGTGACCGCCAGATTGCCTGGAGTGGCTCCATAGGCATCGGTCAGGATGACCACGCCATCACCCTGGTCGAGCCGGTCGGCGAGGGCATCGGCGCGGCCATGCGCGGCCTCCGGCGATTCCGCGTCCTGTGGGCTGAGCGCTGCCGTCTCCAGCGGCAGGCGGCCGAGGATGGCCTCGGCGGTTTCCTGCAATGCCGCCCCAACGCCGGGATGAGTGATCAGCAGCAGGCCGGCGCTCACGGCAGCTCCCGGTGCCGGACCGTGACCGCGACATCATGCTGGCGCAGATTCGCCGCCAGCGCCTCGACCAGATAGACCGACCGGTGCTGTCCCCCGGTGCAGCCGATGGCGACGGTGAGGTAGCTGCGGTTCTCCGCCTCGAAAACCGGCAGCCAGTCCTCCATGAAATCGCTGATCTGGCGCCGGTAGCGGGCGACCAGCGGCGTCGCATCGAGGAAGTCGATGACCGGCTGGTCGCGTCCGGTCAGTGGCCGGAGTGCCGGCTGCCAGTGCGGGTTGGGCAGGCAACGGCTGTCGAACACGAAGTCGGCATCCGTGGGAGTGCCATGTTTATAGCCGAACGACTCCAGCTGGACGGACAGATGCGTCCTCGACTGGGTGAGCCGCGCACGAATGATGCCGCGCAGCTCGTGCAGCGTGGTACGGGTCGTATCCACGGTGAGGTCGGCCCGCTCGTGCAGCGGCATGAGCCGTTCCCGCTCGCCCTGGATGGCCTCGGCCAGCGGCAGATCGGGACCGCTCAGCGGATGGCGACGGCGGGTCTCGGAGAAGCGCTTGAGCAGGGTGGGGTCGTCTGCGTCGAGAAACACGATCTCGGCATCCAGCCCCTGCTCGCGGAGGCTGTCGAGAATGCTGGGGAACTGCGCCAGCGAGGCGGGCCGGTTACGCGCATCGATACCGACGGCATAGCTTTCCTCGCCGCCGGTATCGGCGATATGTCGGCCAAAGGCATCGAGCAGGTCCACCGGCAGATTGTCGATGCAGTAGAACCCTGAGTCTTCCAGCGTCGCGAGGGCGACACTCTTGCCCGATCCGGACAGGCCGCTGACGATGATCAGCCGCATGTCAGCGGCTCCGGGCGTGGCGATGCGGTTGGGCTGCCCGCGGCGATCACTTCCAGCAGGGCCGCAAGCGGCCGTCCGGGAGCGAGCGCCATGCGGGGACAGCGTGCCCCGTGGATGCGGGTTGACTGCCAATCAGCCTCGGCCGTCACTGACCGCGGCTCATCAACGAGATCAACGACCCGGTCAATGGGTGCCGACGGGGCGACCGCCCCGCGGCCGAAACACTGCACGACATCGATCAGTCCCGGGCCGCGCAGGCAAAGAAGCCCGGCGCCGGCCGCCGGCGCGCGGCCCACGAGCCCACCGTCCTCGTGGCGGATATCAACGGCATCGTCCGCCACCAGCCGATGCCCGGCATGGATCAGCGCCAGCGCTGTATCGCTCTTGCCACTGCCGGCCGGCCCGCGCAACAGAATACCGACCCCGCCGACGAGGACCAGCGTGCCGGGCGACAGGCTCATTCGTCGGGTGCTCCGCTGCGCCAGCCGCAGACGCTTTCGTAGAGGTCCTGGTCGGTCTCGCAGGCGCGCAGCCGCGCGCACAATGCCTCGTCCCGGAACATCTCCGCCAGCCGCGATAGGATGCGCAGATGCTCATCGTTGCTGTGCTCGGGCACCAGTAGCGCGAACAACAGATCCACGGGCCGCCGGTCAGCGGCGTCGAAGTCGATGGGCTCATCGAGCCGGATCAGTGCCGCCCGCGGCTGGTCAATGTCGGGGCTGCGGGTATGCGGCAGCGCGACGCCGCGACCGAGCCCCGTGCTGCCGAGCCGCTCACGCACGATCAGACCCTCGAAGATGCTACGGCTGATGTCCGGGTCGGCATCGGTGTCGGCCATCAGCTGCTCGCTGAGACGTTCCAGCGCGCGCTTCTTGCTGGTGACCGTGACGCCGCAGCGTGTCCGGGCCGCCGTGAGCAGTGTCGAAAGATCCATGGCGATCAGGGTTCCAGTGTTGGTCCGACCCGGCCTTCCTCGCGGTGATGATCAGTGCGCTTCTCCTTGTGCTTGACCACCTGGCGGTCGAGTTTGTCGATCAGGGCATCAATGGCGGCGTACATTTCCTCCGACGTCGCCTCGGCAAACAGTCGGGCCCCGCTCACGGCGAGCGTGGCCTCGGCCTTCCGGGTGTTTTTCTCCACGGTCAGGATGACGTGGACGTCGACCACGTTATCGAAGTGGCGCTCGAGCCGCTGGAATTTCTCGTCGACATAGCCGCGGAGTGCGTCGGTAACGTCGACATGATGGCCGGTGACGTCGATTTTCATGGTCTCTCCTTTTTTGTCGAATCAGACCAGGCGTTTACGGTCCGTTGACGAGGCAATGCCCATAACCTCGCGATACTTGGCCACGGTACGCCGGGCAACGTTGATTCCCTCCTCCCGGAGGATGTCGGTCAGCCGTGAGTCGCTGAGCGGCCGGGCTGGATCCTCGGCGGCCACCAGCCGCCGGATCCGTGCTCGAATGGCCGTGGCCGAGCACTCGCCGCCATCGGCGGTGGGGACATGACTGGAGAAGAAATGCTTGAACTCCAGTGTGCCCTGCGGCGTGCGCATGTACTTGCGGGAAGTAATGCGGGAGACCGTGGATTCGTGCATGTCGATGGCCTCCGCCACCTCACGCAGTACCAGTGGCTGCATGGCCTCCTCGCCGTGTTCCAGAAACCCCTGCTGGCGTTCGACGATGCACTCGGCGACCTTCTGCAGGGTCTCGCTACGGGACTGCAGGCTCTTGATCAGCCAGCGTGCCTCCTGCAGGTGCTGGCGCAGGAGGCTGTTGTCGGCGCTCGTGTCGCCCCGCCGCACCAGGCTGGCATAGTAGTCGTTGACACGGATTCGCGGCGACGCGTCGGGGTTGACCTCGACTTCCCAGCGCCCATTGATCCGATGAACGAAGCAGTCGGGGATCACATATTCGGTCCGCGTTTCGCCAAAGCCTGATCCGGGATGTGGATCGAGCTGCTGGATGAGCGACAGAACGCCGGTCAACGTCTCTTCATCGATGCCCAACCGGCGACGCAGCGTGGCATGCTGCCCGGGGCCAAGCAGTCTCAGGTCCTCGGCAATGGCCAGACGGGCCAGCTCCCGGTGCGGTGTATCTTCGGGCAGGGCATCGATCTGCAGGCGCAGGGCCTCCCGGGCATCGCCGGCGGCGACGCCCACTGGATCCATATGCTGGATGACGGCGATGACGGCCCGGATGTCATCCTGCTCGATGTCGTCGTCGGCCAGTGCCTCGCACAGTTCTTCGGATGACTCCGTCAGGTGGCCCTGCTGGTCGAGGGCGTCGATCACGGCCTCGGCAATCCGCCGATCCCGGTCGCTGAGACTCGACATTTCCACCTGCCAGTGCAGGTGATCACGCAGTGAGGCCTCCGGACCCGCCTGGTTGTCCAGCAGGCTGTCGCGACGTGCCGGATCCGGCGCGCTGGGGGTGGCCGCGCCGGCGGCCGGATCGTCCCAGCGCTCATCGACCGGCATATCCTCGCCGAGCCGGGAGGCGTCGGCGGCACTCGATCCCAGTGGCGCTTCCGAGGGATCAATGGTGGACTGTTCCGCCATGTTTGTCTCATCACCCGAGCCCGCGGTCTCGGCCTCTTCCTCGGCCTCGAGCATGACGTTGGATTCAAGCGCGTCGCGGATCTCCAGGCTGAGTTCGGCCGCTGGCAGCTGCAGCAGACGGATGGCCTGCTGGAGTTGCGGCGTCATGGTCAGTTGCTGGCTGACCCGGAGTTCCAGGGATTGCTTCATCGTCACCCGTGCCCTTTAGTGGTGTTCCAGAGTAACGCTGCCCATGGATCCCTCGCCAGTACTAGAGGCGGAAGTCTTCACCGAGGTAGACCGCACGCACCTCGGGGTTCTCGAGCACGGCCGTGGCATTGCCCTCCGCAATGACCCGGCCGGCGCTGAGAATGCTGGCCCGGTCGACCAGGGCGAGGGTCTCGCGGACGTTATGATCGGTGATCAATACGCCGATGCCACGCTCGGAGAGGTGGCGCACGATGGATTTGATGTCACCCACGGAGATCGGGTCGACCCCGGCGAACGGCTCGTCCAGCAGGATGAAGCGCGGATCGGCGGCCAGGGCCCGGGCGATTTCCAGGCGGCGCCGCTCGCCACCGGACAGGCTGATGCCGGTCTGATCCCGCAGATGGGCGATGTTGAATTCGTCCATGAGCGCGCTGGCCTGCTCTTCGCGCTCCGTGCGGGCCAGGTCGCGGCGGGTCTCGAGCACGGCCAGCAGGTTGTCGATGACTGACAGGCGCCGGAAGACCGACGCCTCCTGGGGAAGATAGCCGATGCCCATCCGCGCCCGGGCGTGCATGGGGAGTGTGGTGATGTCGGCGCCATCCAGATGAATCTGGCCACCATCGGCGCGGATCAGGCCGACGATCATGTAGAAGCTGGTGGTCTTGCCGGCGCCGTTGGGCCCCAGCAGCCCGACGATCTCGCCGCTGTCCAGCCCGATAGAGACGTCATCCACCACCCGACGGCCGCGGTAGGCCTTCATAAGGCCAGTGGCGCGGAGTTCGCTGCCGCTCATTGATCCCCTTCCGGTGCCGGCAGCACGCGGACGTTCACGCGCCCGTCGCCGTCACCGTCGCCATCGGCAACGGTCCGGTTTTCGGCGGGGTAGTGGGTGATCGTCTGCCCGGTGACCGTGTTGTCGCCCTGGCGAAGCTCGCCGCCCTCGAGCAGGACCAGTCGCTCCGGCCCGCGGGCGTAATACTCCATGCGGGGGGCCTCGGCGCGTCGTGGCGCCGCATCCGGCAGCGTCTCGCGGTAGGTGGCGGGTGTCCCCTCGACCACGACCCGTTCCAGTTGGCGCTCGGCGTCGGTGAAAACGCGCATCAGATCGCCGGTTATCCGCAGTGCGCCGCGGGTCAGCACGACATCGCCGCGATAGATGCTCACGCCGTTGGCGTCATCCACCTCAGCGCTGTCAGCGGCCAGTTCCACGGCCTCGGTGCGATCCGATGGCGCCGTTTGCGCCTGTGCCACTGCCAGCATCGTGGCGAGGGTCAGCCAGAACAGGTGAGTCAGGCGGTTAGCGTGGTGCGGCATGATATCGTCCTCTCGCGTTGTCCGGCAGAACGATGCGCTGTTCGTCCAGCCAGGCCAGGGCGCCCTGGCCCCGGATACGATAGTCGGGGCCGGTCAGGGTCACCGGTTGATCGGTTTCGGCATAGCGCGCGGGAATATCCAGATCGATCCGCGGCGTGTCGATGCGGGTGACCCCCGACGGACCCTCCCGTCGCATGACCACGTCGCCCTCCAGCCGGGCCCGGCTGTGGCCCGCCCAGCTGCGGCCATGATCGGCATGACCCGTCCAGGGCGGTCCCTGCTGTGCGGTCAGCTGCCACTCTGGCGAGTCCAGTTGCCAGAAATCTTCCTCGTCATAGTAACGGGCAGCAGGCGTGGTGATCTGCCAGGCCACCTGACCATCCGCGTTCGTGGTCGTCACTACCACCTCCCGGGCGTAGGCCGTCAGGGCGGGGGCCGGGCCCGTCGCAGAGGCGGGCTCCGCCTCTTCGCGCCCCGCCATGCGCCAGCCGATCAGCGCGACGACCACGAGGGTCAGGCCGATCGTGACGATCCGGCGCATTCAGACCACCCCGGCTCGCAACAGATCATGCATGTTGAGCGCGCCGGCGAGGCGGCCATCCGCGCCGGTAACCAGCAGCGCGTTAATGCTGTGTCGCTCCATGAGCGCCAGTGCCTCGGCGGCAAGCCGATCACTCTCGACGGCGCGTGGCGCGGCGGTCATGACCTCGCGGATCGACGTGTTGTGCACATCGACGCCCTCGTCCAGCGCCCGGCGCAGGTCGCCATCAGTGAAGACACCAATGAGCTGAGCGTCGTCATCGATGATGGCCGTCATGCCCAGCCCCTTGTGCGTCATCTCCAGCAGGGCTTCGGCCATGGGTGTCTCCGGTCCGACCCGGGGAATGGCCTCCCCGGTATGCATCAGATCCTCAATGCGCAAAAGCAGCCGTCGGCCCAACCGTCCGCCCGGATGCGAATGGGCGAAATCCTCGGCGGTGAAGCCACGGGCATCCAGCAGGGCGATGGCCAGCGCATCGCCCAGGGCGAGCGCTGCCGTGGTGCTGGCGGTGGGCGCCAGGCCGAGCGGACAGGCCTCGGCATACACGCCGGCATCCAGGTGGACATCGGCGGCCCTGGCCAGGGTCGATCCGGCGTTGCCGGTGATGGCGATGAGCGGCAGTCCTCGACGCTTGATGGCGGGTAGCAGTCGATTGATTTCCTCGGTCTCGCCGGAATTGGACAGCGCGATCACCCGATCGCCTTCGACGATCATGCCCAGATCGCCGTGGCTTGCCTCCCCCGGGTGCACAAAGAACGCCGGCGTACCGGTGCTGGCCAGCGTGGCCGCCAGCTTGCCCCCGATGTGCCCGGATTTGCCCATGCCGACGACAACCACGCGGCCCTCGCCATCGAGTAAAAGGCGGCAGGCGCGGGCGAACGACGCGCCAATACGCTGTCCCAGCGCGGCGACGGCGGCGGCTTCGGTGTCGAGCACCGCCCGGCCCAGCCGACAGAAATCCTCATCCGCAACCATGTCTGCTCCGCTCTCAGCCTTGCATCACGAACAGCATCACCTGGTAGGCGATGAATCCGGTGAGCAGGACGCCGCCCTCTAACCGGCCCAGTCGCCCGCTTTTTCCGACGGAAAAACCGATGACCGCGATGGCCAGCATGAACAACGTCATGATGCCGTAGTCACGCGCGAGACTCACGCCGTCCACGGCGAATGGTACAATGACGCCGGCGATGCCGAGCACGGCAAGCAGGTTGAAGATATTGGACCCGACGATGTTGCCCACCGCCAGCTCGTCCTCGCCGCGGCGCACGCTGGCGATGCCGGCGGCAAGCTCGGGCAGGCTGGTGCCCACCGCAACGATGGTCAGGCCGATCACCAGGTCGCTTACACCAAGCTGGCTTGCCAGCGCCACCGCTGCCCAGACCAGCATGCGCGAGCTGACCAACAGGACAATCAGGCCCAGCACGACCCACAGTGCGGCCCGGCCGACTGGCATCTCTTCCGGGAGCGCGGCCTCCAGCTCGCGGGTCATGACATCGCTCTCGCCAGCGGGCCGACGCGCCTGCCGGGCCATCCAGAACAGCACCGCCACCAGTCCACCGAGCAGCAGCATGCCGTCCAGGCGCGAGAGCGCGGCGTCGGCGAGCAGAATCGCTGTAAACGCCACGACGGCCATGAGCAGCGGGAACTCCCGGCGCAGGATGCCGGAATGCATGGCCAACGGCGTGATCAGTGCCGTGGTGCCGAGGATCAGCCCGACATTGGCCACGTTCGAGCCCAGCGCATTGCCCAGGGCTATGCCCGGGGTGCCATCCAGCGCGGCGATGGCCGAGACCAGCATCTCCGGCAAAGAGGTGCCGATGCCAACCACCGTCAGGCCGATGAGCAGGCTTGAGACGCCCAGATGACGGGCGAGGGCCGAGGCGCCTTCCACGAAGCGATCGGCACTCCAGGCCAGCGCGGCAAAACCGATCGCGAGAATGATAAGCAGAACCGGCAATGACATGGGTGGGATCGGGCCCCAGGATAAAAACGCCCACGATACCGTATTTGACCGGCTTCATGCCTTGGCGGATACTCGCCGGCGACTGAACGGCCATCCATCAGCGAAGCCATCCGAATGCCAGAAAACCCGTCCACGGGCGAGTCCCGGGCCCTGATCGATATCCGTGACCTGGCTTTCAGCCGGGGCGGAAGGCCGCTCTTCGACGGCGTGAACCTGACGGTGAACCGGGGTGAAGTGGTGGCCATCATGGGCCCCAGTGGTACCGGCAAGACCACCCTGCTGCGTCTCATTGGCGGTCAGCTGCGCGCCGCTGCCGGCAGCGTCCGTGTCGCGGGCGAAGAGGTCGGCGGGCTGTCGCGGCGTGATCTCTACCGACTGCGACGTCGCATGGGCGTCCTGTTTCAGAGCGGTGCACTATTCACGGACCTGACCTGCTACGACAATGTGGCATTTCCGTTGCGTGAGCACACGCAGCTGCCGGAAGCGCTAATCCGGACTGTGGTGCTGATGAAGCTCGAGGCGGTCGGGCTGCGGGGCGCACGTGATCTCTACCCCGCCGAGCTCTCCGGCGGCATGGCCCGGCGGGTATCGCTGGCCCGTGCCCTGGCGCTCGACCCCGAGCTCATCCTCTACGACGAGCCATTTGCCGGCCAGGACCCGATCTCCATGGGGGCGCTCATGCAGGTGATCCGGCAGCTCAACGACGCGCTCGGACTGACGAGCGTCGTGGTCTCCCACGATGTTGATGAGACACTGAGCATCGCGGATCGGGCCTATGTCATCTCCGAGGGGCAGATCATCGAGTCCGGGACGCCGGATCGACTGAGGCAAAGCGACAGCCCCTGGGTGCACCAGTTTCTTCACGCGCTCCCTGACGGGCCGGTGCCGTTCCACTATCCAGCCGCCTCGATGGCGGACGATCTGCAGCGGGCGCGCTGATGGTGGGGATGCTGCAGCGACTCGGGGCCTCGACGCTGGCCAGTCTCGGCACGCTCGGGCGGGCCACGGCATTCCTCCTGCGGGTGATTGCCGGCCTTGGTGAGCTGGTCCGCCGGCCGCACCTGCTGATCCAGGAGCTCTACTCCGTGGGGGTGCTGACGCTTGTCATCATCGTCGTCTCAGGCCTCTTTGTCGGTATGGTGCTGGCCCTGCAGGGTTACTACACATTGGTGGATTTTGGCGCCGAGCAGTCGCTGGGCGTGCTGGTGGCGCTGTCGCTCACCCGCGAGCTGGGGCCGGTGGTGACGGCGCTGCTTTTTGCCGGACGCGCCGGCTCGGCACTGACCGCGGAGATTGGTCTGATGAAGGCCACCGAGCAGCTCGCCGGCATGGAGATGATGGCCGTGGATCCGGAGCGGCGCGTGATCGCGCCGCGCCTGGTGGCGGCGCTGATTTCCCTGCCCCTGCTGGCCATGATTTTTACCCTGCTGGGTATCATCGGGGCGTATATCGTCGGCACCAGTCTGCTGGGAGTGGATGGCGGCTCGTTCTGGTCGCAGATGCAGGCGCAGGTCAGTTTCTCGGATGATGTGCTCAACGGCCTGATCAAGAGCGTCCTGTTTGGTCTTGCGGCCGGCTGGATCGCCGTTTTCAACGGCTATGACTGTCTGCCGACATCCGCCGGCGTCAGCCGCGCGACGACGCGGACAGTCGTGGTGACATCGCTGGTGGTGCTGGGGCTGGATTTCGTGCTCACGGCCCTGATGTTCGATTGACGGAGGTACGCCAGGTGGAGAATTCGCGGAGTATGGAGATCGTTGTCGGCGCCTTCGTGGCGGCCGGTCTGGCGGCGCTCTTTGTGCTGGCCATGCAGGTCAGCAATATCACGGCCTTTCAGCGTGCGGAGGGCTATACGGTGGAGGCCTATTTCCAGAACGTCGGTGGTCTCCGGGACCGCGCGCCGGTGAGGCTGGGAGGCGTGCCCATCGGCCGGGTGAGTGGCATCACCCTCGATCCGGCCCGCTTCGAGGCCCGCGTGGAGCTCACCATCGACGCACAGTACGATGATCTGCCAAGCGATACGGCGGCGAGTATCCGCACCTCGGGGCTGCTGGGCGAGCAGTATGTCTCGCTGCAGCCCGGTGGCATGCCGGATGCGCTGGCGGATGGCGACGAGATCATGCTTACCCAATCGGCGCTGGTTCTGGAGGATCTCGTCAGTCAGTTCCTCTACAACCAGTCCGGTGACGGCGGTGACAGCGGCAGCGGAGGCAGTGAGTGAGCGCCGGGCGAATCAGCGGTGAGCCCCGGAGCGGACTGCGACTTGAGGGGACGCTACGCGCCGCCGATGCGGCGGTACTGTTCGATGAGCTGCCGATGGCCGACGGGTCGGTGCGCCTGGATCTCTCCGACCTTGAGGCGATGGACAGCGCCGGGCTCGCCCTGCTGCTGGAGTGGCAACAGCGGCTTGAGCAGTCGGGCGGCGCGCTGGTGATCGTGGCACCCCCGGCGGCGCTGGTGCGGCTCGCCCGCATCAGCGGGGTTGATACACTGTTGAATATGCAAACCAACGACACGGGGATGACAGAGGAATGATGGAACCGGAGGCCATTCGGGCGCTGCTGCAAGCCGGGCTCAGGGATGCCGAGGTGGAAGTTGCCGGTGATGGCCGGCATTTCCAGGCGCGTATCGTCTCGCCGGACTTTGACGGCCTGCCTTTGCTGCGCCGCCATCGTCTGGTCTACGACCTGTTGCAGTCGCATATCGACAGCGATGTGCTGCATGCCATCTCCATGCGCACCCTGACACCGGCGCAGGCCGCCGCCGAGCAGGACTGAGCCGGTGGAGCGACTGCTGATCCGCGGGGGGCGGGCCCTCGAAGGGGATATACGCATATCCGGTGCGAAGAACGCGGCTCTGCCCATCATGGCAGCGACGCTTCTGGCCGATGGGCCCTCGGTGATCGGCAACATCCCGGATCTGCATGACGTCACCACCACCATGGAGCTGCTGGGGCGGATGGGCGTGCGTCTGACCGTCGACGAGCGCATGCGCGTCGAGATCGACCCCACCTGTATCGACAATTGCCATGCGCCCTACGAGCTGGTGAAGACCATGCGGGCGTCGATCCTGGTGCTGGGCCCGCTCCTGGCCCGCTACGGCGAGGCCGACGTCTCCCTGCCGGGGGGCTGCGCCATCGGCACACGGCCGGTCAACCTGCATGTCGAGGGGTTGCGCGCGCTCGGGGCCGACATTACTGTCGCCAACGGCTATATTCGGGCCCGCTGCAGTCGCCTCAAGGGCGCGCGACTGGTCATGGACCTGGTGACTGTCACCGGCACCGAAAACCTCATGATGGCTGCCGTGCTGGCCGAGGGCCGGACGGTGATCGAGAATGCCGCCCGCGAACCTGAGGTGGTCGATCTGGCCAACTGCCTGAATGCCATGGGGGCGCGGGTCAGTGGAGCGGGCACGGACACCATCACCATCGAGGGGGTGGAGCGCCTGGCGGGCACCCGCTACGAAGTCCTGCCGGATCGTATCGAGACCGGCACCTTTCTGGTGGCTGCCGCCATGACCGGCGGGCGTGTGTACTTGAAGAACACGGCTCCCTATCTCCTCGATGCCGTGATCGCCAAGCTGCGCGAGAGCGGCGCCGAGATCACGGTGGGCGAGGACTGGATCAATCTGGACATGGCCGGGCGTCGACCGCGTGCCGTGAATGTGCGGACGGCGCCGTACCCCGCCTATCCGACCGACATGCAGGCGCAGATCTGCGCCCTCAACGCGGTGGCCGAGGGCGTGGGGATGGTCACGGAGACGGTCTTCGAAAACCGCTTCATGCACGTCCTCGAGATCCAGCGGATGGGCGCCGACGTGCGCCTCGAGGGGCATACCGCCATCAGCAATGGCGTTGATCGCCTCACCGGTGCACCGGTGATGGCAACGGATCTGCGCGCCTCCGCGAGCCTCGTCCTCGCCGGCCTGGTCAGCGAGGGTGACACGCTGGTGGATCGCATCTATCACATCGATCGCGGTTACGAGTGCATCGAGGAGAAGCTCGCCCAGCTCGGTGCCGACATCCGCCGCATGCCCGGGGAGATCGTCCGAAGCCATGCCTGAGATGTTGACCATCGCGCTGTCCAAGGGGCGCATCCTCGAGCAGACGCTGCCGCTGCTTCGTCCCCTCGGCATTGAGCCGCTGGAAGATCCGGAGCGCAGCCGGAACCTGGTCCTGCCCACCACCGACCCGGCGGTGCGGCTGATCATCGTCCGGGCCACCGATGTGCCCACGTATGTCGCCGGGGGCGGTGCGGATGTCGGTGTCGCCGGCAAGGACGTATTGATGGAACAGGGCGGGCACGGCCTGTACGAACCCATCGACCTGGGGATTGCCCGGTGCCGGCTCATGGTCGCCGGGCATCCCGATGCCAGTCTGGAAGGCCGCCGGCTGCGCGTGGCGACCAAGTTCGTCAACATCACCCGCCGGCATTTCGCCGGCAAGGGCCGGCAGGTCGACCTCATCAAGCTCTATGGCTCGATGGAACTGGCGCCGCTGGTCGGGCTTGCCGATGTCATCGTTGACCTGGTGGACACCGGCAACACGCTCCGGGCGAACGGCCTCGAGCCCCTGGAGCAGATTGCGGATATCAGCTCGCGACTGGTGGTCAATAAGGCATCAATGAAACTCAGACATCGCGAAATCAAGCCACTGCTCGGCCGCATTGCCGACGTGGTGGCCCGGCGCGACGACAGGTGAGCGGCATGTTGGAGATAGAACGCCTCAGTACCACGCAGCCCGACTTCGGCGACCGGCTCAAGGCCCTCACCGACTGGGACGACGGTGCGACCCATGGCGTCGAAGCGGCGGTCGCGGAGATCCTGACCGCGGTCCGCGAGCAGGGTGATGCGGCGCTGTTGCATTACAGCGAGCGTCTGGACGGTCTCGCCGTAGAGTCCGTGGCGTCCCTCGAGGTCGATCTGGCGCGCTGCCAGGCGGCACTGGAAGCGCTGGATTCCGCTGATCGCGAGGCGCTGGAGACCGCAGCGGCGCGGGTCCGCGAGTATCATCTCCACCAGCGCCAGAGTGACTGGGAGAAGCGTGAGGCCGACGGCACTCGGCTTGGCCAGCAGGTGAGGCCTCTGGAACGCGTGGGCATTTATGTGCCCGGTGGCAAGGCGGCGTATCCGTCGTCGGTACTGATGAACGCCATCCCGGCCCATGTCGCTGGCGTGGACGAGATTATCATGGTCGCCCCCGCCCCCGGCGGCGAGATTGCTCCCATGGTGCTGGCCGCGGCGGCGGTGGCCGGTGTCGATCGGTTGTTCCTGCTCGGCGGTGCCCAGGCGGTGGCCGCGCTTGCCTACGGCACCGAGACCGTGCCAGCGGTCGACAAGATCGTCGGGCCCGGCAATGCCTACGTGGCGGAGGCCAAACGCCGGGTCTTCGGCCATGTCGGGATCGATATGGTGGCCGGCCCGTCGGAGATCCTGATCATCTGCGATGGCCAGACCGATCCGGAGTGGATCGCCATGGACCTGTTCTCCCAGGCCGAACATGATGAAGACGCCCGCGCGCTGCTGGTCTGTCCCGAGGCGCGGTATCTTGATGACGTGCAGGCCGCCATGGAGCGTCTGCTACCCGAGATGGAACGATCCGAGATCATCCGCGCGTCACTGGCCCGGCGCGGGGCACTGATCTGCGTACGGGATCTGGCCGAGGCGGCCGACGTGGCCAACGCCATTGCCCCCGAGCATCTGGAGTTGTCGGTGGTGGAGCCGGAGCGTCTGGCTTCGGCCATCCATCACGCCGGTGCGATCTTTCTGGGACGGCATACGCCGGAGGCGCTCGGCGACTACTGCGCCGGGCCGAGTCACGTGCTGCCGACTTCGCGCACGGCGCGGTTCGCCTCGCCGCTGGGTGTCTATGACTTCTGCAAGACCACCAGCCTGGTGCACTGCACGCCGGAAGGTGCGGCGGTCCTGGGTCCGGTGGCGTCGCGCCTGGCTCGGGCCGAGGGGCTGACTGCCCATGCCCGTTCGGCGGAGTATCGCTTCAGCGGTGGCGACGAAGCCGATCGCTAGCGCGCCGGTGGCCGCTGCGGGGCGTCTCCGCCGAGATCGGTGGGGCGCTCGGCAACGCGGACCGGCCAGCTGAGGGACTCGCCCTCGCGGGCACCCCCCAGAACGATGCGGGTTTCCGGTCGCAGTTCGGTGATGCGATTGAGCAGGCCGCGGACCGTTTGGATCGGCTGTTCGCCGACCCGCTGTATGACATCATCGGGTCGCAGGCCGGCGTTGTCGGCCGGGCCGCCGGGCAGTACCCCGGTCACCCGGACACCCCGGCCGCCCTGTTCCGGGATTACCTGAAGGCCAATCCAGCCGCGGATAACCCGTCCGTTTTCAATGATTTCCGTGAAAACCGCCCGCGCCAGGTCGGCGGGGATGGCGAAGCCGATCCCCATGGAGCCACCGGACTGGCTGAAGATGGCCGTGTTGATGCCGATCACCTCGCCATGGGCATTCACCAATGCGCCGCCGGAGTTGCCCGGATTGATGGCGGCATCGGTTTGAATGAAGTTCTCGAAGGTCGTCAGCCCGAGCTCACTTCGGCCGACGGCGCTGACAATGCCCTGGGTCACCGTCTGGCCAACACCAAACGGGTTGCCGATGGCGAAGGCCACGTCACCCACCCGGCTATTGGCGGAGTTGGCAAGGGTGATGTGCGGCAGATTGTCCCCCTCGACCTTGAGCACGGCCAGATCCGTTTCGGGATCGGTCCCGACGACGTTCGCCGGCGCGTTGCGCCCGTCGGCGAGCATCACCTGGATTCGGGCGGCGCCGCGGATCACGTGGTGGTTGGTGAGCAGATGGCCCGCATCGCTGATCAGCACGCCGGAGCCGAGCGACGTGTCGAGATCCGGGTTTTCCGTCGGAGCCAGTCCGCCGAACAGGTCATCCAGCGCGGGGGAATCGAGGAACGCATTGCGCGGATCCGGTGTTCGCGTGGCTGTATAGATGTTGACCACCGACGGCGCTGCCGCCGCGACCGCGTCCGCGTAGGTGAATGGTTGGTTCGGCGGTGTCGGTGCGCCGGCGTCCGATCGCGGCGACTCATCCACGCGAACCACCGGCCGCTGACGCTCAAGCAGCTCCGGCGCCAGCCAGACCACGGCGATGGCCACAACAACCCCCACCAGGGTGTAGCTGATCACGAATCGGGTGAATCGTCGCAGGGCCATCTTCTATACTCGTCGAGCGTTGGAGTGACGAGGATACGATGGTACACCGTTGGCAACTGAGTGCTTACCTCGATGAATTGCTGTGCCCCGAGCGGGTCAGCGATTTCACCCCCAATGGCCTGCAGGTGGAGGGGCGGCCGGAGATCCGACGCCTGATCACCGGCGTGACGGGCTCGGCGCGCTTCCTGACCGAGGCCATTGAGGCCGGCGCCGATGCCGCTCTGGTCCATCACGGTTATTTCTGGAAGGGCGAGCCGGCACCAATTACCGGTATGAAGGCCCATCGATTGCGTCTGCTGCTGCGCAATAACATCAACCTCTTCGCCTATCACCTGCCACTGGATGTGCACCCGGTATTCGGCAACAACGCTGTGCTGGCGGACTGGCTCGGCATTGAGGTTGAAGGCACCGTCGATGCCGGCGGCGTGCCTGGGCTTCTATGGCACGGTCAGCTGGCCGAGTCGATCGACACGGATGCCTTTGCCGACCGCCTTGCCTCCCGTCTGGGGCGTTGGGTGACGCCGGTGGTCGCTGGTCCCCACCCCGTGAGGCGCGTCGCCTGGTGCAGTGGCGGGGGGCAGAAATTCATGGCTGCCGCCGCGGCACTGGGGGTGGATGCCTATTTCAGCGGCGAGATATCGGAGCCGACGGCCCATGAGGCGCGCGAGCTCGGTGTGCATTATTTCGCCGCCGGGCACCATGCCACTGAGCGGGGCGGAGTCCAGGCCCTCGGGGAGCATCTCGCCGCGCAATTCGGTCTGGCTCATGAATTCATTGATGACGCCAACCCGGCTTGAGCTTAACCCTTGATTGAAAGCAAGTTTTACTGAGGGGGAAGCCCCGTCAGACGGGGCTCCTGGGTTGACTGCGGGAGCTGGATGTTGGATTCTACGCGCGTTATAAACACCATTCGTCAATAGTGTGAGGGGTGGTCAGCGGGCCAATCAGAAAGCCGCCGCAGCCGCCATGATCCGTTACCCATGCAGGGGAATCCAGATGTCCGAGGATGGCGCTAACAACAGTCGTCGCCGCTTTCTCACCGGCGCGGTGTCGGTCGTCGGCGGCGTCGGCGTTGCCTACACGGCGGTGCCCTTTCTCTCCTACTGGAATCCGAGCGCTCGGACCCGAGCGGCCGGTGCACCGGTGGAAGTCGATACCAGCACGCTCCAGCCAGGCCAGAAAATCAACCTGACCTGGCGTGGTCAACCGGTCTGGGTGATCCGCCGTTCCGAGGCGGCACTCGAGACACTGCCCGAGCTCAACGACCGCCTGCGCGATCCGGATTCCACGGTGGCTTCGCAGCAGCCGTCCTACGCGCAGAATCTGTACCGGTCCGTTGATCCGGAGTTCCTGGTGCTCGTGCCCATCTGCACGCATCTGGGCTGCATCCCCTCGTACATGCCGCAACCCGGGTCCCTCGACACCAACTGGCCAGGTGGCCTTTTCTGCCCCTGCCATGGTTCGCGTTTCGATATGGCGGGCCGCGTTTATTCCGGCGTTCCTGCGCCGACTAACCTTGTAGTGCCTCCGTACCGTGTAGCCGATGATGGGCTGATCGTGGTCGGAGAAGATGAGGAGGCTGCCTGATGAGTGATGCCACCACCAAGGCGCAGGGCGGAGTGCTCGGCTGGATCGATGCGCGCTTCCCGCTCACGAAGATGTGGAACGAGCACATCGGTGAGTATTACGCGCCGAAGAACTTCAACATCTGGTACTACTTCGGCTCGCTGGCGTTGTTCGTGCTGGTCAATCAGCTACTCACCGGCATCTGGCTGACCATGAACTACAACCCCTCCGCGGCGGGTGCATTCGACTCGGTCGAGTACATCATGCGCGACGTGGAGTTCGGCTGGCTGATCCGCTACATGCACTCCACGGGGGCGTCGGCGTTCTTCGTGGTGGTTTACCTGCACATGTTCCGTGCCCTGCTGTACGGCTCCTACCAGAAGCCGCGCGAGCTGATCTGGGTGTTCGGCATGATCATCTACCTGCTGCTGATGGCCGAAGCCTTCATGGGCTATCTGCTGCCCTGGGGGCAGATGTCCTACTGGGGTGCGCAGGTGATCATCTCGCTGTTCGGGGCCATTCCCGGCATCGGCGAAGAGCTGGCGCTCTGGATCCGGGGTGACTACAACATCTCCGGCGTTACGCTGAACCGCTTCTTTGCGTTGCATGTGGTGGCGCTGCCACTCGCACTGGTGGGGCTGGTGGTGTTCCACATCCTGGCGCTGCACGAGGTGGGCTCCAACAACCCGGATGGCGTTGACATCAAGAAGAACAAGGATCAGAGCGGCAAGCCGAAGGACGGCATCCCGTTCCATCCCTACTACACGGTCAAGGATACCTTCGGGCTGGGTGTGTTCCTGATTTTCTTCTCGGCGGTTGTGTTCTTCGCGCCGGAGATGGGAGGGCTGTTCCTCGAACCGCCGAACTTTGAGCCGGCCAATCCGTTGCAGACGCCGGCGCACATCGCGCCAGTCTGGTACTTCACCGCCTTCTACTCAATCCTGCGCGCGATTCCGGACAAGTTTGGCGGCGTGCTCGCCATGGGATCGGCGATTTTCCTGCTGTTCCTGCTGCCCTGGATCGACCGCGGTCGGGTTCGCTCGATCCGCTATCGCGGCCTTGGACACAAGGTCAACCTGGGGCTGTTTGCAATCGCGTTCGTCTGCCTGAGCTATCTCGGCCTCCGGGCCCCCTCCGAGGTGTACTTCGGTCTGACTGTGACGACCTGGGCGCAGATCTGGACGGTGGTGTATTTCGGGTTCTTTGCGTTCCTGTTCACCTACACGGCCTTTGGGTTCGAACGCACCAAGCCCGTACCGGAGAGGGTGACCGACTGATGAGAAAGCTCGCATTGATTCTGCTGCTTGGCCTGTTCTCCGGCGGAGCCTTGGGCGCGGGCAGCAGCGCGGATCTGATGGATGCCCAGGTCGACGTGTCCAACGAGGCCTCGCTGCAGCGCGGCGCGAATCTGTTCGCCAATAACTGCATGGGGTGCCACTCGGCCAAATACGTGCGCTGGAATGCGTTGCCCGAGGCGCTCGGCATCCCCATGGCCATGGTCGAGGAATCGCTCATCTACGGGGCCTATACGCCGGGCGATACCATCAACGCGGCCATGCGTTCGGAGGATGCCGCCGACTGGTTCGGCGCGGCGCCGCCGGACCTGTCGCTGACGGCACGCTCCCGGGGTGCGGATTGGGTGTATACCTATCTGAACAGCTTCTACGAGGATCCGGACGCCAGCATTGGCTGGAACAATACGCTGCTTGCCAATTCCTCGATGCCGCATGTGCTCTGGCGCCTGCAGGGTGTGCCCGAAGCCCGTTACGAGGAGAGTCATGGCGAACTTCAGGTGGCCGGAATCCGGGTGCCCGAGGGACAGCAGGGGACGATGACCGAAGAGGAATACCATCAGGCCACGCGTGACATCACCAATTTCATGGCCTTCATGGCGGAGCCGGTCCGGGCGAAGCGCCAGGAAATGGGCGTCTGGGTGATTGGCTTTCTGGTCATCTTCACGGTGCTCGCCTGGTTCATGAAACGTGAGTACTGGAGGGATATCCACTGAGTAGCCAGGCCGAACAGCTGGGTGCGTCGTCAGTGACGCTCAGCCAGCGAACATCGATTGGTCTCTACACCGATCCATCGGCGGTGGAGAGCCATCGGGTGCGGTTGGTACTGGCCGAAAAAGGCATTGGCGTCGAGGTCGTCGAGGTCGCGCCCGAGGGCCCTCAGCCGGAAGACCTTGCCGACCTCAATCCCTACGCCGAGACGCCTACGCTCGTCGATCGTGACCTCGCGCTCTATGATCCGCGGGTGATCTGCGAGTACCTCGACGAGCGTTTCCCTCATCCTCCGTTGATGCCTATCGATCCGGTATCCCGTGCCAAGGCGAAACTGGTGATCTCTCGGATTGACCGTGACTGGTATCAGTTGCTGGGCCAGCTCGAACAGCCGGAACGGCGCGGCAAGCCTGCCATCCGACGGCAGCTCGCCGAGAGCCTTGCGGCCAGTGCGGATGTATTCGACACAGGCATGGCGTATTTCCTGAGCGACGAGATCACCATGATGGATTGCGTGCTGGCGCCGCTGCTCTGGCGGCTGGATCACTACGGCGTTGAGTTGCCGGCCGAAGCCGCCGCCATCGAGTCCTATGCCGGGCGACTGTTTGCCCGCGAGCCTTTTCAGGGCAGTCTCACGCGAACCGAACAGGCAATGCGCACGATCTGATGACGCCGAGCCGACCGTATCTCATCCGCGGACTCTACGAGTGGATCGTCGATAACGGCCTGACGCCCCATCTGCTGGTCAATGCCGAGGGCGAGGCGGTCGAGGCACCACTCGAGTTCGCGGATGGCGGGCGTCTGGTACTGAACGTCTCGCCCAGTGCGGTACGCGGTCTCGATCTGGGCAACGAGTGGGTGGCCTTCAACGCGCGCTTCGGCGGCCAGCCCCGCCAGGTGAATGTTCCCGTCGTCGAGGTCATGGCGATCTATGCCCGCGAGAACGGCCGCGGGATGCTCTTTACCCCCGAGGATGGCGATGGCGAGCCGCCACCCGGAGGCGGCCAGGAGAGTGGGGCGGGGTCCGGTCCGCCCGCCGGCGATAACCGTCCCGGACTCCGCGTCGTCAAATAGCCCGCACCGGATCCCACCGGTGTTCAGCCGCCAAAGAGCTGTCGGTCGATCAGGTCGCACAGGCAGTGAATGACCAGCAGGTGCACTTCCTGGATCCGGGCGGTCACCTCGTGGGGCACCCGGATCTCGACGTCCTCTCCCGCCAGTTTCAGGGCCATGGGGCCACCATCCCGGCCACTCAGCGCGACGACATGAGCGCCCCGGTCATGGGCCGCCTCAATGGCTCGGATCACGTTGTCGCTGCCTCCGCTGGTGCTGATGGCCAGGACCACGTCGCCGGGCAGGGCGAGGGCCCGGATCTGCCGCGCGAAGACCTCGCGGAAGTCGTAGTCGTTGGCGATTGAGGTGATGGTCGAGCTATCCGTAGTGAGCGCAATGGCCGGTAGTCCCGGACGCTCCATCTCGAAGCGGTTGAGAAGCTCCGAGGAGAAATGCTGTGCATCACCCGCCGAGCCGCCGTTGCCGCAGCTCAGGATACGCCCTTCGCGCTGCAGGCATTCGGTCATCAACATCCCGGCCTGTTCGATGAAGGGGCGGAGCTGGTCCAGGGCGACCTGCTTGGCCTGAATGCTCTCGTGGAAATGCTGTGCGATCCGCTCACTGGCGTTCATGTCCCTACCTTGTCGTTGTCATGTCTCGTCAATCATCGGCCCTGAAGGCGTCCTTCACCCAAGTGACATGATCGTCTCCCGGTTGCAGGGCGATCACGTCGAAGCGGGCGGGCGGCTCGTCGGGCTGGCGTTGCAGCCAGGCAGCGGCAGCAGCCAGGAGGCGGCGCCGCTTGGCGTGGGTGATGCTGTCTACACCGTCACCAAATCCGCTTGCTGATCGGGCTCTGACCTCCACGAAAACCACCTCCGCCCCATCCTGCATGATGAGGTCGATTTCGCCCCGACGGATTCGGAAATTGCGGGTTCTCAGGCGAAGACCGTGGTCTTCGAGATAGGCGAGGGCGTATGCCTCTGCGGCCTCGCCGGTCTCCTGCGGTCGCGGTGTCATGGCAGGTACGCCGGTAGGCCTGATCCGTTTTCCCGGGCCGGCTGGACACGCTCCAGGCCTGCGGATGTGATCCGCGCCGGGATCAGCTGGCGTTGGATTAGCCCCTCTGCATTGAGGCTGAGCCGACCGGTCGCCCCGGGCAGGTACAGCTCGGTGCTGCCGGCAAGGGCATCAAGCCCCCGGAGCAGCCGATAGCTATCCACCCCCAGAGCAACCAGCTGGCCCGGATCACGCTCCGGATTGGCTTCCCTGAGCTGTTGCCTTGCGCCAGCGCCTGCATCATTCGGTGCCTCGTCCAGCAACCAGGGCATGCGTGCGAGCATTACGCCGCTGAGATCATTATCGGCGCCGGCCTGTTGTTGCTGCGGGTAGCTCTCGCTGATGGCGAACACCGGCAGGTCGATACCGCGATGAAACCGGATCTGTGGGGTGATGAGCCGCGCGTCACGGCCGAAGGCGGCCATGAAAACGCCATCCGCATCCTGGCGTCGTCGGGCCTCGAAACCGAAGCCTTCGCCGGTGATTGATCGCAGCCGCTGGTAACGCTCATCACTCAGGTCCAGCTGGAACAGACTCTGGATGGGCCCCGTCAGGTCGTCCTGGTCCGGGGGGTAGCGGCGTTGCCCGAGGATCTCGCCGCCGGCCTCCTGGAATGCGCTGCGGAAGGCGGCGCTGACACGACTGCCCCATTCGTCATCGCGGGCCATCACCAGCAGGCGGTGATGACCCATTGCGCTCGCCATGGCAGCGACGGCGCGGGCGTCGTTCTCCGGTGCCAGGCCGAACTGTACTACGTTATCGTTGCCGGGCCTGCTCGGCACGCGATTGAGTGCGAGCACGGGGACCGGGAGCGATTCGGCGGAGACGAGCTCGCGGACGCCGGATTTGCTGAGTGGCCCGATGACCTGGTCCGCGCCAGCGGCGACCGCCGCATCATAGGCGGCGGTTACATCCCGGCCGGCGGCACCTACATCAAAGAAAAGCAGACGCGGCCGATCGTCCCGATCCGCCTCGGCATAGTAGGCGGCCAGCAGACCCTCCTGGATGGCACTGCCAGCGGCGGCCAGTTCTCCGGTAAGGGGTAGCAGAACCGCCACGACCGGTGGTGGTGAGAGGTCGGCCCGCTGTTCGGCCAGCACTCCGTCAACGAACGAGTCGCTGATCTCGATGCTGCCCTGGGCGTCCCGCCAGTCAGCGATGAAGGTCTCCGTCTCCGCGGGCTGGAGCGCCCTGTTACGCACGCCGATCGCCAGTTGCAGCCAGCCCTCCACGGCCTCGTTCGGCTGTCCGGAGAGGCTCTCGCGAACCGCCGGTATAGTGGCCTCCATCAGAATCGCCCAAAGCGCCGACTCATTATTCAGGCGCTGTTCGCGGGAGAGCGTCAGATCGGCCAGCGAGACACGGTAGTCAATCGCTGCCGCCAGATCGCCTCGGGCCCCCTCCGCGCGGGCCAGCGACTGCAGACGCAGTGGCTCCATGCGCGCTGACAGAGCGGCTGGCAGTGTGCCGAGGCGGTCAACCACCTCCGTCGGCGGCAGCTCTGGGTTGAGCCGCGTCCGCAGCAGGGTGGCGACGGCCCTATTCGATGGCGTGGCGTTGGCCTCGCGCGTACCCAGCCATCTCTCGGCGGGCGCCGAGTCATCCAGTTCCAGGGCCAGCGTCGCGGCCTCCAGCTGCAGGCCGGTGGCTTCGGGCTTCGGCAGTTGCTCCGCCGCGGCCCGCAGCAGCGTAATGGCCCGGCTGGTATTACCGAGCGCCAGCGCCTCTTCGGCATCATCCAGTTGTGGCGAGCGGATCTCGTCGAGCGGGGTGGCATCCTGTGGCGTCATCGGCGCACAGCCGGCGATCAGTAGCGCGATCGTCAGCAGGGCGATTGCAATACGGGCACTGAACAAGGGCGAGCCTCGCGGTGATCGGAACGGCCGGTTAGACTGCCCGGCAGGTTTGCTGGAAGTATCGATTCCGGGGATAAAGCGTGTCAAACGAGTCCGGCCGACTTTTTGTGGTCGCCACGCCCATTGGCAACCTGGGAGACCTGAGCGATCGCGCCCGGGAGGTGCTTGCGACCGTTCATCGAATCGCCGCCGAGGATACCCGCCATAGTGGTCAGCTGCTCAGCCGTCTGGGCATCCGCTGCCCCATGATCAGTCTTCATGAACACAATGAGTCCGACCGGGTGGGGCGGATTCTCGCCTGTCTGGAGGCCGGCGAGTCGATCGCCCTGATCAGCGACGCGGGGACCCCGCTGATCAGTGATCCCGGTTATCGATTTGTGCGCGCCGCCCGCCAGGCCGGCTTCGAAGTGCTTGCCGTGCCCGGGCCGAGCAGTGTGGTCGCGGCGCTGTCGGTGGCCGGTCTGCCGACCGACCGCTTCTTCTTCGAGGGGTTTCTGCCGTCCCGGTCCGCCGCCCGGCGCCGGCGCCTCGAGGCCCTGGCCAGTCAGCCGCACACGCTGGTGTTCCTGGAGGCTGGTCGACGGGTTGCCGCGGCACTTGATGATCTCGCCCGCATTCTCGGTTCGGAGCGGGAAGGAGCGGTTTGTCGGGAGCTCACCAAGCGGTTCGAGACCACTCGAACGGGTCGGCTGGCGGAACTGGCGGAATGGGTCCGAGCGGATGTCGCCCAGGTGCGCGGTGAGTTCGTCATCCTGGTGGGGCCCGATTCGGAGGAGCGCGCACCGGCCTCTGCCAGTGTCCCCGACGCCGCGACCCTGCTGCGGATGCTCCGGGCCGAGGGGCTCGGTGCAAAGGCCGCGGCGCGGGTGACGGCGCGCATCACGGGTGAGTCCGCCAATGCACTCTACGATCGGGCCGTGCAGGAAGGCTGAGGCTGGGCGCCCGCGGGTGGTCGAAGTGTTATCATTCATAGCGGAAGCCGGCCGGACAGTCGCTGCGTCCCCGGACGTGGAGGAAAGTCCGGGCTCCATAGGGCAGGGTGCCAGGTAACCCCTGGGCGGCGTGAGCCGACGGAAAGTGCCGCAGAAAACGAACCGCCGATGGCTGTCTCCGGACGGCACAGGTAAGGGTGAAAAGGTGCGGTAAGAGCGCACCGCGCGGGTGGCAACACCTCGCGGCAGGGTAAACCCCACCCGGAGCAAGACCGAATAGGGGGGCGAAAGCGCGGCCCGCGCCAGCTCCCGGGTAGGTCGCTCGAGTTGCACGGCGACGTGCATCCCAGATGAATGGCTGTCTTCGACAGAACCCGGCTTACAGGCCGGCTTCCACCCTTTCTATTTGATGCGAATTCTCGCATTTCTCCCTAACCCAATGTTTTGAAAACCGATTTATCGGGGCTTTTTGGGCATCCCTCGAATTCCGGGCGAGGCTTCGTAAGTTCCTGTCGTAATGGAAAAAATTCCGCTTCCACTGGGTTGACGGGTGGAGTGCTGCTGTCTAGAGTGTGGCCATAAGTGGGGAAAAGTGGTGAAAAATGGTTGCCACGGGTGAGTCAGGGGGAATCTAGTGTTTCGTGGTGTCACCCACATCAATCTCGACGCGAAAGGGCGAATCGCCTTCCCGAGCCGCTATCGCGAGCGGCTGTCGGGTCTTTGCGACGGGAATCTGGTGGTGACCGTGGACCGCGACCATTGCCTGCTTGTCTACCCGCTGCCGGAGTGGGAGCACATCGAGCAGAAGCTCGTCCGCCTACCCAGCCTCAACCCCACGGCGCGTCGTCTCCAGCGACTGCTCATCGGCCATGCCACCGAATGCCAGCTGGATGGCAATGGACGCATCCTCCTGCCGGGGCCTCTGCGCGAGTTCGCCGCGCTGGAGAAGCGCACCGTTCTGATTGGCCAAGGCAACAAGTTCGAGCTCTGGGACGAAGACATCTGGACCCGTCGCCGTGACGAGTGGCTTGAGGAAGCGGCCGCGGCCGAGGATCTGCCCGGCGATCTCGAATCGCTTTCATTGTAGGGAGTGCTGGGTTTGCGCGATTCCACGGGACATCAGGCGGTGATGCGGGATCAGGCCGTTGCGGCATTGGTCCCGCACGCGGGAGGCGTCTACGTGGATGGCACCTATGGCCGTGGCGGGCACGCCATGGCGCTGATCTCCGAGCTGGACAGCAGCGCCTGCATCTGGCTGGTGGATCGCGACCCATCGGCCATCGCCCTCGCCCGAGAGCGCCACGGTGACGATCCGCGCTGCCATATCCTGCAGGCCAATTTCGCCACGCTCGGCGAGCATCTCCGCAGGGCGGGTCTGGCTGGTCGGGTGGCCGGCATCCTGCTCGATCTAGGCGTTTCTTCCCCGCAGCTGGATGAGGCCGGCCGAGGCTTCAGCTTTCTGCGCGAGGGACCGCTCGACATGCGGATGGATAACGCAGTGGGTGAGACCGCGGCGGAATGGCTGCAGCGGGTGGATTTCGCCACGCTATTCCGTGTCCTGAAGGAATACGGCGAAGAGCGATACGCCCGTCGGATCGCTGCCGCCATCTGCGCTGCCCGTGATGCCGGCGATCTCCCGGCGACCACCACCGGGCTGGCCGAGTTGATCGCTGATGCCGTGCCGCGTTCCGAGCCTGGCCGTCATCCGGCGACGCGGAGTTTTCAGGCGATCCGCATTCACCTCAATGATGAGCTCGGCTCGCTGGAGCGGCTGCTGGACGATGTCTGTGAGCTGCTTGGCCCCCACGGCCGGTTGGTCGTCATCAGCTTCCACTCCCTGGAGGATCGCCGGGTCAAGCGCTTCATCAACCGGCGCAGTCAGGTCGGGGACCTACCGCCCGGAGCCGGCGTGGTACCCCCCGAGAAGCGCCCGACGCTGCGCCGGGTCGGCCGGGCACGCCAGGCCTCGAGCGAGGAAGTCAATGCCAACCCACGGGCTCGGAGCGCTACGATGCGGGTCGCGGAGCGTCTGCCATGAGTCGCCAGGGGCTGCTGGTGGCTCTGCTGGCGCTGGCAGTGATGGGGTCGGCGATCGCTGTGGTCGAGGTCAAGCATCAGAGCCGCAGCCTGTTCCTGACCCTCGAATCCCTGCGCGATTCACGTGATGACTTGAATACGGCATGGAGTCGGCTCCGCCTCGAGCAGGGGGCGCTTGCCATGCACTCTCGGGTGGAGCGGATCGCGCGCGATTCCATCGGGCTGCATCAACCCTCGCCGGAGACCACGACCATGCTGCGGCTCGATATCGGGGAGGCTCGGCGATGAGCCGTCGACCCGAGTCCGTCGATACGCCGCCGGCCTGGCGTCGGGGCGTGGTGTTGATCCTGCTGCTGGCGTTGCCGCTGATCCTGATGGGACGGGCGGTGTCATTGCAGTTGCTGGAGGGCGACTTCCTGCAGGGGCAGGGCGATCAGCGGCATCTGCGGGTGGAGTCGCTGCCCGCCCACCGGGGCACAATCCACGATCGGCATGGTGAGCCGCTGGCGATCAGTGCGCCGGTGGACTCGGTCTGGGCGGACCCCGGGGTCACGCTGGCCGAGGCGGATGCGGCACAACTACGCGCCCTTGCCGGGCAGCTGGGTCTGGATCCCGCCACCCTGCGTGCTGACCTCGAGGCCCGTCGCTCCCGGGAGTTCTTCTATCTGCGCCGCCACGTCGACCCGGCCCTCGCGGACAACGTGATGTCGCTGGGAGTCCCTGGTGTGGCGCTGCAGCGGGAATACCGCCGCTTCTATCCCGCCGGCGAGGTCACGGGTCATGTGCTGGGGTTCACCGATATCGATGATCGCGGTCAGGAGGGGCTGGAGCTTGCCTACGATGACTGGCTCTCGGGTGAGTCCGGCGCCAAGCGTGTCCTGCGGGACCGTCTCGGTCGCAATATCGAGGATGTCGAACGCCTGCGCGAGCCGGCGCCGGGACGCGATCTGCATCTGACCATCGACAAGCGCCTCCAGTACATCGCCTATCGCGAGCTGAAGGCGGCCGTGGAGCGCAATGACGCGCTGGGCGGGTCGCTCGTGCTGCTCGATGTGACCACCGGCGATATCCTCGCCATGGTCAATCAGCCGTCATTCAACCCCAATCGGCGGCAGGACATCACCGGCGGGCGTTATCGCAACCGCGCCGTGACCGATATCTACGAGCCGGGTTCGGTCATGAAACCCTTCACCGTGCTGGCCGCGCTGCGCAGTGACCGCTACACGCCGGATACGCCAGTGGAGACGGAGCCGGGTGTAATGCGCGTGGGGGCACACACCGTGCGGGATGTCCGCAACTTCGGTGAGCTCACGGTGACTGGCGTGTTGCGCAAATCGAGCAATGTCGGCGCCGCCCGGATCGCGCTTGATCTGGAAGTCGGCCGGGTCTGGCGGGTGTTCAACGAGATGGGCCTGGGCCGGCCGACCGGCGTCGCGTTCCCCGGCGAAGCGGCCGGCTTTGTCTCTGCGATGCCCTCGGAGCGGCCGGTGGAGCGGGCAACGCTCGCGTTCGGCTACGGACTGTCGGTGACCAACCTGCAGCTCGCCCGTGCCTACGCGGCCATCGCCGCCGACGGCATGCTGCCGTCCCCCGGCTTGATCGCCGATGGGGGTCGACAGTCCGCGGCACGCGTGATGTCAGCCGAGCGGGCGCGGCAGCTGCGTGAGATGTTGACCGAGGTGACCCGCAGTGGCGGCACGGCGACGCAGGCCGCCATTCCCGGCTACCAGGTGGCCGGTAAGACCGGCACCAGTCGCAAGGCGGTCGCGGGGGGGTATGCCGAGGGCCGTTACATCTCGACCTTCGCGGGGATGGCGCCTGCCAGTGATCCTCGGTTCGTGGCCGTGATCACCATTGATGAGCCGCAGGGCGAGGATTATTACGCCGGGCCGGTGGCAGGCCCGGTGTTTCGCGCCGTGGTCGGCGATGCGCTGCGGCTTTACAACGTCACGCCCGATGCTCCCGTGGACGAAGAGGGCGTGACCGTTGCCCAGGGGGTGCAGCCATGACCGGCCCATGGGACGCTGAGCGGCTGCTCGCCCCCTGGCTGGTGGATCCGCGGCTGGCGGCGTTGCCGATCTCCGGCATGACGCTGGACTCCCGCGAGGTCCGGCCCGGATCGGTCTTCCTGGCGCTGGCGGGAGGTCGCCATCACGGGCTGGAGTTCCTGGATCAGGCGCTGGCCGCCGGGGCCGCCGTGGTGGTCTGGGAGCCGGATGGGGGGCAGGATGCGGCCGCCGTGGCGGCCCGTTGTGCCGCGAGCGGCGCCGTCGACCTGCCCCGGGCCGGTCTCAGTGCGCTGGTCAGTGCCATGGCGGCACGGTTTTATGGCGATCCCGGCCGGGCGCTGCGGGTGATCGCGGTCACGGGCACGGACGGCAAGACATCGGTGGCGGATTACACTGCCCAGCTGCTGCAGGCCCTGGAAGGGGATAGCGCGGTGATGGGCACGCTGGGCTGGGGGCGTCTGGATCAGCTGCAGCCCACGCGGCATACCACCTCCGACGCAGTGACCATCCAGGCGCGGCTGGCCGCTCTTCGCGATGCCGGTGTGCGCTCGGTGGCGATGGAAGTTTCCTCGCACGCGCTGGTCCAGCACCGAGTGGATGCCGTGCCATTCGATGTCGCCGTCCTGACCCATGTCGGGCGCGATCACCTGGACTACCACGGGAGTATCGAGGCGTACCGCGCAGCCAAGCGCCGGCTTTTCGCCTGGCCCGGGCTGCAGCGTCAGGTGCTCAACCTGGATGACATCGTGGGCCGTGATCTGGCCGCTCGACCTCTGGGGGATGCCGAGGTGCTGAGCTACGCTGATGTCCACCCGGCGGATCTGAAGCTCACCGGCATTGCGCCGCGATCCGATGGGCTGGCGCTGACGATCCTCCACAAAGGCCATCGGCATGCCCTGACACTGCCCCTGTTCGGCGTTTTCAACGCCCTCAACGCGCTGGCCGCGCTGGGGGCGATACTGGACGACCAGTTGATGGCGCCTGCCCTTGAGGCGGCTGCGCACCTGCGGCCGGTGCCGGGGCGCATGGAGCGCTTCGTGGCGACTGGTGCGCCGCTCGCCGTGGTCGACTATGCCCACAACGCCGGCGCGCTGGAAGCCGCCCTGAATGCGCTGCGGCCGCATGTCACGGGTCGGCTCTGGTGTGTCTTCGGCTGTGGCGGGGATCGCGACAGCGGCAAGCGTCCGCTGATGGGTGAAGTCGCGGGACGCCTCGCCGATCGGGTCGTTCTCACCAGCGACAATCCGCGTAATGAGGCGCCCGAGTCAATCATCGATGCCATCCGCCGCGGTGTGCCGGCGCAGACCGACTGCCGCACCGTCACCGACCGGGGTGAGGCCATTGCCATGGCGCTTGCCGAGGCGGCCCCGGAGGACGGGGTCCTGGTGGCGGGCAAGGGACATGAGACCGATCAGGTGATCGGCGCGATCGCGCATCCCTTCAGTGATCGCGATCGGGTTCGTCAATCGCTGCAGCGGAGGGCGGGCTGATGCGCGCCATGCGGCTGAAATCCCTGGCCGTTGAATTCGGCGGCGAAGTGCGTGGGTCCGATGCCACGGTGACAGGTGTCGCCCTGGATTCGCGCCGGTTGCAGCCGGGGGATCTGTTCATTGCGCTGCCCGGCGCCCAGAGGGACGGGCATGAGTTTGTCGAAGCCGCCGCCGCTGCCGGTGCAAGCGCGGCCATGGTGACGCGTTTCGTCGATGCGGAGCTGCCCCAATGGCAGGTCAATGACCCCCGCCGGGCGCTGATCGAGCTCGCCTGTCGTGCCCGATCGGAGAGCGCCGCCGGCGTCGTGGGTGTGACCGGAAGTAATGGCAAGACCACGGTCAAGTCAATGCTCACCGCCATTCTTGCGCGGATGGGCTCAACCTGCGCCACCGAAGGCAACCTGAACAATGAGCTCGGCGTGCCGCTCACCCTCTGTCGTATCGAGCCCTCTGATCGCTATGCCGTGGTGGAGATGGGTTGCGGCAAGCCCGGCGACATCGGTCTGCTCGCGAGCTGGGCACGCCCCGGGGTGGGTCTGGTGACCAACGCGGGCCCCGCGCATCTGGGCGGCTTCGGTACCGTGGAGGCGGTGGCCCGGTGCAAGGGCGAGCTCTTCCAGGCGCTGCCGGACAGCGGTTACGCCATCATTAATGCCGACGATCCGCACGCCGCGCTCTGGGAGCAGAAGGCCTCCCACTGCCACATCGAGCGGTTCAGCCTTGCGGGCAATCCCGCCGAGGTAAGCGGCGAAATCCTTGTGGATGGCCGCCTGAAGATTCGCTTCTCCGACCATGAGCTTGTCGTTTCGGTGCCCCTGCCGGGCCGACATAACCGGGTCAACGCGCTGGCTGCCGCCACCGCGGCGCGCGCCGCGGGCGCGGATTTCGGCGCCATTGCCGCGGGTCTTGCCGAGGTGGCGCCGGTCGCCGGGCGACTGCAGTGCCTGCCGGGACCGAACGGCAGCCAGCTCATCGATGATAGCTACAACGCCAACCCGGCCTCCCTGGCCGCCGCCATGGAAACGCTATGCGCTGACCCAGGGCCGGTCTGGCTGGCGCTCGGCGATATGGCAGAGCTCGGTGACAGCGCCCGCCGTCTGCACGCCGAGGCCGGTGAGCGCGCGCGCGCACTGGGCATCAGCCGGCTGTTCGCCGCCGGGGAGCTGAGTGCCGACGCCGTGGAGGGTTTCGGTGACGGCGGCGAGTGGTTTGAGGATCAGGCGGCGCTGATCGAAGCGCTGGCCAGGAACCTGACGCCGGGCGTCAGGGTGCTGGTCAAGGGCTCCCGCTCGGCGGCCATGGATCGGGTGGTCGCCGCCCTCCGCGAGGCTGAAGCGACGGAGACGTCGACATGCTGTTGATGCTCGCCGAACAGCTGCAGGGGGTCTACAGCGGCTTTAACGTATTCCAGTACCTGACCTTCCGGGCCATTCTCGGCACCCTCACGGCACTGGGGATCGGCTTGCTGGTGGGACCCTGGCTGATTCGCCGCCTCGAGCAATACCAGGTGGGACAGCAGGTACGCGCCGAGGGGCCGGTCAGCCATTACTCCAAGGCCGGCACCCCCACCATGGGCGGAGCGCTCATGCTGGTCGGCATCGCCCTGGCCACGCTGCTCTGGGGCGATCTCGCCAATCGGCATGTCTGGCTGGTGCTGCTGACCACGCTGGCGTTCGGGCTGATCGGCGGTACCGACGACTGGCTCAAGCTGACGCGCGGCAGCAGCGAGGGGCTGCGGGCCCGGACCAAGTTCCTGCTGCAGAGCATCGTCGCGCTCATCGCCGGCGGTATCCTTTTTGCCACGGCGACCGTGCCTGTGCAGACCGCCCTGATCGTCCCTCTGCTCAAGGACGTCGCTATTCCGCTGGGTATATTGATCGTGCCGCTCACCTGGCTGGTGGTGGTGGGGGCCTCCAACGCCGTCAATCTCACCGACGGCCTGGACGGCCTGGCGATCATGCCCACCGTGCTCGTCGGCGGCGCGCTGGGGGTTTTTGCCTATGCCAGCGGCAACGTGAATTTCGCCGAGTATCTCGGTATCCCCTACGTCGCCGGCGTTGGCGAGCTGGTGGTATTCGCCGGGGGGCTGGTGGGTGCCGGACTCGCCTTTCTCTGGTTCAACACCTATCCGGCCCAGGTGTTCATGGGCGATGTCGGTTCACTGGCGCTGGGTGCCGCGCTGGGGATGGTCGCCATGGTGGTTCGCCAGGAGATCGTGCTTTTCATCATGGGCGGCGTGTTCGTGGCGGAGACGGTCTCGGTCATGCTCCAGGTGTTTTGGTACAAGCGCACCGGCCGGCGCATCTTCCGTATGGCGCCCCTGCATCACCATTTCGAACTCAAGGGCTGGCCGGAACCCCGCGTGATCGTGCGGTTCTGGATCATTTCCGTGGTTCTGGTCCTGGTCGGCCTGGCAACGCTGAAGCTTCGATGATGGGTGAGCCGGTCATGAAACGCGCAACCGAACTCGACGCCGTGGTGCTCGGGCTGGGCGAGTCGGGGTTTGCCAGCGCCTGCCATCTGCTGGCGGCCGGGCGGCGCGTCGCCGTCATCGATACACGGGAGCAGCCACCCCGAGCGGCCGAGTTGCGCGATCGACATCCGGAGATCCACTTGCATACCGGCGGCTTCGATGACGCCCTGATTGCCCGTGCCGCAGAGGTGGTGATCAGTCCCGGCCTGGATCCTCGCCATGCGGGGATTCGCGAGGCAAAACGTCGCGGTCAGCCCGTCATCGGCGAGATCGAATTGTTCGCCCGCTCGGTCAATGCGCCGGTCATGGCGATTACCGGTTCCAATGGCAAGAGCACGGTGACCCGGATGCTGGCGGCCATGGCCCGTGCGGCCGGGGTGGACGCGATGGCCGGCGGCAATCTCGGTCCGCCGGCGCTGACCCTGCTTGAGAACCGGCCGGATGCGGAGGTTTTCATCCTCGAGCTCTCCAGCTTTCAGCTCGAGTCGACCGTTTCCCTGAGGCCGCAGGTGGCGACGGTGCTCAACCTCAGTCCGGATCACCTCGATCGCTACGACGGTATGACGGACTATGCCGCTGCCAAGGCGCGCATCCTCCAGGGTGCCGGCCATGCGGTGCTCAATGCCGATGACGACTGGGTGCGGGGCATGGCCGATGATGCGACGCCGGTGTCCTGGTTCAGCGCCCGGGGCGCGTCCGGTGCCGCCCGGTGGCGGCTCGGGACTGTCGATGGCGTCGACTGGTTGATGTATGACGACCAGCCTTTGCTGAGGCAGCGGGATCTATCGGTCGTGGGCCGACACAACGCACTGAACGCGCTGGCGGCGCTGGCCATGGGAGAGGCGGCCGGCTGGCCGTTGCAGCCCATGTGTCGGGCGCTGGAGACCTTCCAGTCATTGCCGCATCGGGGCGAACGGCTCGGTGTGCACCGTGACAGGCTCTGGGTCAACGACTCCAAGGCCACCAATGCGGCCTCGGCGGCCGCCGCCGTTGCCGGCATGGAGCAGCCGGTGGTACTGCTTGCCGGCGGCGACGCCAAGGGTCAGTCCTTCGAGGTGCTGGCGGCCGCACTGGCAGACCGTGGCCGGGCCGCTGTGGTGTACGGTCGGGATGCGGATGCGCTGGCGCGATCCCTGGCGTCATCGCTGCCGGTGGAATGCGTTGATGATCTGGAAGCAGCGGTCGAGGCGGCGGAACGGCGCTCGCAACCCGGCGACGTGGTTCTGCTCTCGCCGGCCTGCGCCAGCCTGGATCAGTACACCGACTACCGCGCCCGCGGTGAACACTTCCGTGCCTTGGTGGAGGCGTTGGCCGATGAGTGAGGCAGCGCTCCATCCCCGCCTCGAGGCACTGCTCGGCTACCGTGACGCGGTGGCGGCGGATGTCGATCGCCCGCTGCTGATGACGATCATCGCCATTGTGGCGCTCGGGCTGGTGATGATGGCGTCGGCCTCCGTGGGCGTCGCCGAGCAGAACGGCGGCGGATCGATGCACTATCTGCAGCGGCAGCTGTTATTCCTCGCGCCGGCCGTGGCGGCCTTTGCCATTGGCCTGCGGTTATCACTGGAAACCCTCGAGAGCCTGGCCGGGCCCCTCCTGCTGTTCGGCCTGTTCCTGCTGGTTCTCGTCCTGGTCCCGGGGGTGGGGCGCGAGGCGAACGGCGCGGTGCGCTGGATTCCCCTCGGGCCGGTCAATGTACAGGCCTCCGAGGTGGCACGACTCTTCCTGCTGGTCTATTTCGCGGCCTTCCTGCAGCGCCACGGTGGAACGCTGCGGACGTCGGCGGCACCGCTGCTACCGGGTCTGTTGGTGCTCGGAGCCGCCGCGGTGCTACTGCTCGCCCAACCGGATTTCGGCGCCCTGGCGGTCCTCGTGACCACCATCGGAGGGCTTTTCTTCATTGCCGGTATGCCGTTGCTGTTGTTCCTGGGCCTTGTCGCCGTCGCGGGCATCTCAGGGGCACTACTGATCTTTTCCTCTCCTTATCGGCTGGAGCGCCTGACGGCCTTCCGCGATCCCTGGGCCGATCCCTTCGACAGCGGTTTCCAGCTCACGCAGTCGCTGATTGCCGTCGGCCGGGGCGAGTGGTTCGGCGTTGGTCTGGGCAACAGCGTCCAGAAGCTTTTCTATCTGCCGGAGGCGCACACCGATTTCCTCTTCGCCGTGCTGGCGGAGGAGCTGGGTCTGGTGGGGATGACGGTGGTGATCGGACTCTATGCGTTCCTGGTGTGGCGGGCCTGTCGCATCGGCGCGACCAGTCTGCGGGCGGGCCGGCATTTCGGTGGACTGCTGGCCTACGGCATTGGGATCGGCCTGGGTCTGCAGGCCTTCGTCAACATGGGCGTCAACCTGGGCTTGCTGCCGACCAAGGGACTCACCCTGCCGCTGATGAGCTATGGCGGCAGCAGTCTTGTGATGAGTGCCGCGGCCCTGGGCATTTTGATGCGCGTTGACCTGGAATGCCGGCGGGCCGTTCGCTCGGCGAGCGCGCGGCGGCCGAGGAGGGCGGCATGAGTGCCCGGCCCGTGCTGATCATCGCCGGGGGCACCGGCGGACATGTGTTCCCGGCACTGGCTGTGGCGCAGGTGCTCACCGGGCGATCCGTGCCGGTGGTCTGGCTGGGTACGCCGAATGGGCTTGAGGCCCGGGTGGTGCCCGCCGCGGGTCTGCCGCTGGAGACCGTGAGTGTTCGGGGTCTGCGGGGCAATGGGTTGATCGGCTGGCTGAAGGCCCCCTGGATGGTGGGGCGGGCAATAGTTCAGGCCCTCGGCGTCATCCGTCGCCACCAACCGCGGGTAGTGCTCGGCATGGGTGGCTATGTCGCCGGTCCCGGCGGCGTGGCGGCGCGCCTGCGGCGGTTGCCCCTGGTCATCCACGAGCAGAACGCCATCGCCGGCCTCACCAATCGTCTGCTTTCGCGCCTGGCAACGCGGGTCCTCACCGGGCTCGATGCGGCATTTGCGCAGGGTGTTGACGCGGAGTTCACCGGCAACCCCGTTCGCACGGAGATCGCCGATCGCTCCGCCATCGATAGCGCCGATCATGGCGGCGCGCTGCGTCTGCTGGTGATCGGCGGCAGTCTGGGCGCGCTGAGTCTCAACCGCGCCGTACCGCAGGCGATCGCGGCTCTGCCCGAAGCGGAGCGTCCCGATATTCGGCATCAGGCCGGTCAGAGTACGCTCGATATCGCCCGCGGCGCCTACGCCGACGCCGGCGTGGAGGCACGGATCGATCCGTTCATCGACGACATGGCCGAGGCCTATCGCTGGTGCGATCTGGTGGTCTGTCGTGCCGGTGCCCTGACCGTCTCGGAGCTGGCCGCAGCGGGTGTGCCGGCGATCCTGGTGCCCTTCCCCCATGCGGTGGATGACCACCAGACGGCCAATGCACGGTTCCTGGTGAATGCCGGCGCGGCGCGCATGATCGCCGACCGCGACCTCACCCCGGACAGCCTGGCCGCCTTACTCTCGGAACTGCTCGGCGACCGCGACCGGCTCCGAACCATGAGTGCCGCGGCACACCAGGTCGGGCGCCCGGCGGCCGCCGAGCGCGTCGCGGATATCTGCATGGAGGTGGCGGCATGAATTCCGTCATCAGCAGCACGGCCGGCGGCCCGGGCGCCATGGGCCAGGTGCGGCGCCTCCACTTTGTGGGCATCGGTGGGGCCGGCATGGGCGGGATCGCCGAGGTGCTGCTCAACCTCGGTTATCGGGTGACCGGCTCGGATCTGCGCGAGAACGCCGTCGTCGCCCACCTTCGCGAGCTGGGTGCCACGGTTTATGTCGGCCACGACGCCGGTCATGTCCACGGGGTGGACGCCGTGGTGACCTCCAGTGCCGTTACCGAGGACAACCCCGAGGTCATCGCCGCCCGAACCCTGCGTCTGCCGGTGGTGCCCCGTGCCGAGATGCTGGCCGAGCTCATGCGCTTCCGCTTCGGGATCGCGGTGGCCGGCACCCATGGCAAGACCACCACCACCAGCCTGGTGGCCAGTATCCTTGCCGAGGCCGGCCTCGATCCGACCTTCGTCATCGGTGGCCGTCTGAACAGCGCCGCCAGTCATGCGCGGCTGGGGACCGGCCGCTACCTGGTTGCCGAGGCCGACGAGAGCGACGCCTCGTTCCTCTATCTCAATCCGATGCTGGCGGTGGTCACCAATATCGACGCCGATCACCTCGGCACCTACGGCGGTGATTTCGCGCAGCTGCGCGCCACCTTCGTCGAGTTTCTGCATCATCTGCCGTTCTACGGCCTCGCCGTGCTCTGCGATGAGGATCAGGAACTGCGGGCCCTGGCGGCGGAGCTGGGGCGTCCGGTGCGGACCTATGGCTTCTCGGAGTCCGCCGATCTGCGGGCGACGGACGTCCGGGCCGATGCCGGGCGCAGCCACTTCATGGTGCATGCGGCCGGGTTCGAACCACTGCCAGTCACGCTCAACCTGCCGGGCCGCCACAACGTGCTCAATGCGCTGGGCGCCATCGCCGTGGCCCGCGCCCTGGATGTGCCGGATGCCGCCATTCGCGACGCCCTGGGCGGGTTCTCCGGTATCGGCCGCCGCTTCCAGCAGCTCGGTGCCCTTACCCTATCCGACGGGGGTGAGGCGCTGCTGATGGATGACTACGCGCATCATCCCCGGGAGATTGAGGCCGTTACCGAGGCGCTCCGCGCCAACTGGCCGGATCGTCGTCTGGTGGTGGTTTTTCAGCCGCACCGCTACAGCCGGACGCGGGATCTGTTCGAGGACTTTGCGCGGGTGCTCGGCGAGGCCGATGTCCTGGTGGTGACCGAGGTCTACGGCGCCGGTGAGGCGCCGATCTCCGGTGCCGATGCACGCAGTCTGTGCCGGGCCATTCGGCTGCGGGGCCAGACCGATCCGATATTCGTTGCCGGACTCGATGAGCTGATGGATCTCCTGCCCGGCATCCTCCGGTCGGATGATGTCGTCATCACCCTCGGTGCCGGCAGCATCGGCGGCGCACTGCCGCGCCTGCTCGCAGAGGAGGGCGCGCCATGACGGCCCTGCGCGGTCAGCTTCGCGAGTCGGTGCCGATGGCCCGCTACACCACCTGGCGGGTCGGCGGCCCGGCCGAGCGCCTCTATGAGCCCGCGGACGCCGATGATCTGGGCGCCTTCCTCGCCAGTGACCAGGCGGCGGAGCCGCTTTTCTGGCTGGGGCTCGGCAGCAACCTCCTGGTCCGGGACGGTGGGCTGCGCGGTTCGGTCATCCGGCTGCATCGCGGTCTGGCATCGCTACAGGACCTGGGCGACGGCCGGGTGCATGCCGATGCCGGTGTGCCCTGCGCCAAACTGGCCCGCTGGTGCGGCCGGCGAGGTTATGCCGGGGCGGAATTCTTTGCCGGCATCCCCGGCACGGTGGGCGGTGCGCTGGCCATGAATGCCGGTGCCTGGGGCGGAGAGACGTGGGCTCGGGTGGAGTCCGTATCGACTGTCGATCGTCAGGGGCTGACGCACCGTCGCCTGCCCGGGGAATTCGAGGTGAGCTACCGCCATGTCCGCGGACAGGCGGATGAATGGTTCACGTCGGCGACCTTCCGGTTCCAGCCGGGTGGCGATCCCGATGTGCTGAAGGCGCGGGTGCGATCGCTTCTGGTCGAGCGTGCCGAAACACAGCCCACGGGCATGGCCAGCGGCGGATCGGTTTTCCGCAATCCGCCGGGGGATCATGCTGCGCGGCTCATCGAGGCCGCCGGACTGAAGGGGCATCGATTGGGCGGTGCCTGGGTCTCGGAGAAACATGCCAACTTTATCGTCCACGGCGGTGAGGCCCGTGCGGCGGATATCGAATCCCTCATTCACTTTGTTCAGTCCCGGGTCGAGGCGCTTCACGGCGTTGTCCTCGAGCCCGAGGTTCGGGTTGTTGGGGAGGCGCCTGGCGATGCGCATTGAAGGCAATCCCGCGCCCGTCGACCTGGGCCGGGTAGCAGTGCTGATGGGCGGACAATCCGCCGAACGCGAGATCTCGCTCGCTAGCGGAGGCGAGTGCCTTGCTGCGCTACAGGCCCGTGGCGTGGCAGCGGAGGCCTTCGACCCGGCAGAGCGCCCGGTGGCGGCGCTGGGCGACTACGACCGGGCCTTCATCGCCCTGCACGGCCCGGGGGGTGAGGACGGTGTGATCCAGGGTGCGCTCGAGGCCATGGGCGTGCCCTATACCGGCAGCGGCGTGCTCGGCTCGGCGCTGGGCATGGACAAGTGGCGTAGCAAGTGGATCTGGCAGGGGATGGGTCTGCCGACCCCGGCGTTCCGGGTGCTGCGCCCGGGGGATGATCCCGGCGCGGTGATCGATGCGCTCGGCCTGCCGCTCTTCGTCAAGCCGCTGGGAGAGGGCTCGAGCGTGGGGACCGCCCGCGTCGAGCGGGCCGACGATCTGTCGGCAGCCGCTGAAGCGGCGAGGGCCTACGGCGATGCCGTCCTGGTGGAGCGCTGCATCGAGGGCCCCGAATACACGGTGGCATTGCTGGAGAGCGAGATTCTGCCGGCGATTCGGATCGAGGTCGGCGAGACCTTCTATGACTTCAACGCCAAGTATCGCTCGGATGCCACCCGCATGGTGATTCCCTGCGGGTTGCCGGCGGATGCCGAAGCGGCCATGGGCGCGCTCGTGCGGCAGGCCTTCGGGGCGATCGGTGCCAGTGGCTGGGGACGGGTCGATCTGATGGCGGACGCCGCGGGCCGTTTCTGGCTGCTCGAGGTCAACACGATTCCCGGGATGACCGATCACTCCCTGGTCCCGGCCGCCGCACGGGCGCGCGGGATCGATAGGGAGGAGCTGGTCTGGCGCATCCTGCTGACGAGCTGGAGGCGTGGTGAGGGACGGTGAGTACCGGATTCAGGCAAGGCACGCGGTTGCTGATATTGCTGGGGCTGGGCCTCGCGCTGATGGCCGGTGGCTCTCTGGCGCTGGAGCGCGGTCCCGAACTGCGACTGCTGCCGCTGGAGCGCGTCGGCTTCGATGGCGAACTGGCGCATGTGCGCGAGGCGGATCTGCGGCGGGTGCTGCAGGGGCATCTGAAGGGCGGGCTGCTGGGCGTGGATGTCTCCGCCGTTCGGGCCGCGGTGGAGTCCCTGCCCTGGGTGGCGACGGCCACCGTGCGGCGGGTCTGGCCGGATGCCCTGCGCATCACCGTCGACGAGCAGGAGCCCGTCGCCCGCTGGGGCGGAGTCGCGCTCATGAATGGTCAGGCCGGGGTGTTCCGGCCACGGCAGTTGCCGGCGGCGTCACTACCGGCGTTATCCGGTCCGCCGGGCAGTGCGGCACGTGTGCTGGCGCGCTATCAGCAGCTGCATGCACTGCTCGAGCCGCTGCCGCTGGAGCCGGTAGGCCTCGCCTTGGACGAGCGCCGCGCCTGGACGCTGACGCTGGCGGATGGCGGCCAGATCCGGCTTGGCCGAGAGTCGGTGGAGTCACGCCTGGCTCGGCTGGTGGCGGCCTGGCCGCGCATCCCCGGCGCGGCGGACAGACAACTGGCGCTGGCGGATCTGCGCTATCCCAATGGATTTGCCCTGCGCTGGCAGGACGAGGACTGAATCAATGACACGCAAACAGGAACGCAATCTGCTCGTTGGTCTCGATATCGGCACCTCCAAGGTCGTCGCCATCGTCGGCGAAATGCAGGCTGATGGTGACGTGGAGGTCATCGGTATCGGCTCGCATGCCTCCCGGGGGCTGAAAAAGGGCGTGGTGGTGAATATCGAATCCACCGTGCAGTCCATCCAGCGCGCGGTGGAGGAGGCCGAGCTCATGGCCGGTTGCCAGATCCACTCGGTCTACGTGGGTATCGCCGGCAGTCATGTGCGCTCGCTCAACTCCCACGGCATCGTCGCGATCAAGGACAAGGAAGTGACCCGCAGCGATCTCGATCGTGTGCTGGATGCGGCGCGAGCGGTGGCGATTCCCGCCGACCAGGAGATCCTCCACACCCTGCCACAGGAGTACATCATCGACAGCCAGGAGGGGGTGCGCGAGCCGGTGGGCATGTCCGGTGTCCGTCTGGAGGCCAAGGTGCACATGGTCACCGGTGCGGTGAGTGCGGCCCAGAACATCGTCAAGTGCATCCGCCGCTGCGGCCTCGAGGTCGACGACATCATCCTCGAGCAGCTTGCCTCCAGCCACGCGGTGCTGACCGAGGACGAGAAGGAGCTGGGTGTCTGCCTGGTGGACATCGGGGGCGGGACCACCGACATGGCGGTCTTTACCGATGGCGCCATCCGCCATACGGCGGTGATTCCCATCGCGGGCGACCAGGTCACCAACGATATCGCCGTGGCCCTGCGCACGCCAACGCAGCATGCCGAAGACATCAAGATGCGGTACGCCTGCGCACTATCCCAGCTGGCCACCAGCGACGAGACAATCGAAGTGCCGTCGGTGGGCGACCGACCACCGCGCCGCCTCTCGCGCCAGACCCTGGCCGAGGTGGTCGAGCCGCGCTACGAGGAGCTGATGACGCTGGTCCAGGCCGAGCTGCGACGCAGTGGCTTCGAAGATCTGATTGCCGCCGGGGTCGTCCTGACCGGTGGCAGCTCGAAGATGGAAGGCGCGGTGGATCTGGCCGAGGAGGTGTTCCACACCCCGGTGAGACTGGGGCTGCCGCAGCACATGACCGGACTGACCGATGTCGTCCGCAATCCGATTTATGCCACCGGGGTGGGCCTGCTGCATTGCGGCTGGCAGCACCGCGGTGAATCGCGTCCGGAACTATCGACCTCGGGAGGCAATGGCTTCTCGGCGGTCTGGGGCCGGATGAAAGACTGGTTCAAGGGAAATTTCTGATTCATCGACGGAGGGTGACGCAATGTTTGAACTAATGGATGCCTACAACCAAAACGCGGTGATCAAGGTAATCGGCGTTGGCGGCGGTGGCGGTAACGCCGTGCAGCACATGGTCTCGGCCGACGTCGACGGGGTCGATTTCATCTGCGCCAATACCGATGCTCAGGCGCTGCGCAACAGCTCGGCGCGGACGACGCTGCAGCTCGGCCAGGGAATCACCAAGGGCCTGGGTGCCGGGGCGAATCCCCAGGTGGGCCGTGAGGCGGCCGAGGATGACCGCGAGCGTATCGCCGAGGTGCTGGAAGGCGCGGATATGGTGTTCATCACCGCCGGTATGGGCGGTGGAACGGGCACCGGCGCAGCGCCGGTGGTGGCGCAGATCGCTCGTGAGCTGGGTGTGCTGACCGTGGCCGTGGTCACCAAGCCCTTCCCGTTCGAGGGCAACAAGCGCATGACCGTGGCCGACGACGGTATCCGCGAGCTGGAGCGCGAGGTCGACTCGCTGATCACGATCCCCAATGAAAAACTGCTCTCGGTGCTGGGCAAGGAGCTGACACTGCTGAACGCCTTCAAGTCGGCGAATGACGTTCTGCTGGGAGCAGTCAAGGGCATTGCCGAGCTGATCACCCGTCCGGGCCTGATCAACGTCGACTTCGCCGACGTGCGCACCGTGATGTCGGAGATGGGCATGGCGGTCATGGGCTCGGGCGAGGCCAGTGGCGAGGATCGGGCCCGGGAGGCGGCCGAGCGGGCCATCGCCTGCCCGCTGCTGGAGGACGCGAACATCGCCGGTGCCCACGGCATTCTGGTCAACGTCACCGCCGGTCTGGACTTGTCCATTGGCGAGTTCGACGAGGTCGGCAATGCGGTCAAGGAGTTTGCCTCCGACGATGCCACGGTGGTCGTGGGCACGGTGATCGATCCCGAGCTCGAGGGCGAGCTCCGCGTGACCGTGGTCGCCACGGGCCTGGCTCCCACCCAGCAGGCGGCCGAGCCGGCACCCACGCCGCGCCTGGTCAGCCGCAACGCCGCCGGGGAGGTGGACTATGATGCCCTCGAGCGTCCGACCGTCGCCCGCAAGCGCGCCGCGGCCGGGGGTGGCGCCGGCGCCGAAGCCGACATGGAATACCTGGATATCCCGGCGTTCCTGCGGCGGCAGGCGGATTGAGTATGTCGCCGGGTCGCCCGGCGACGTTTCTGATACACTGCCCGGATATTTTCCGGGCGCGCGACCGCGGGACAGCCGAGCATGATTCGACAACGTACGCTGAAGAACAGCATCCGGGCGACGGGTGTAGGCCTCCATACTGGCGAAAAGGTCTACCTGACCCTCCGCCCGGCGCCCGCGAATACCGGGATCCGATTCTGCCGGGTGGATCTCGACCCCGTTGTTGAAATCGCCGCGCATCCGCAGAACGTCGGCGACACCGTGCTCTCCACCTGTCTCAGCCGCGATGGCGTGCGGGTCGCCACCGTGGAGCATCTGCTCTCGGCGATGGCGGGGCTGGGGATCGACAACGCCTATGTCGATCTATCGGCGCCGGAAGTGCCCATCATGGACGGCAGTGCCGGCCCGTTCGTGTTTCTCATCCGCTCGGCGGGGACGCTGGAGCAGGAGGCGCCGAAGCGTTTCGTGCGCATCGTCCGTCCCCTCAGCATCGAGGATCCGGACGGCAAGCGGGTGAGTTTCGAGCCCTATGAAGGGTTCAAGGTGAGCTACACGCTGGAATTTGATCACCCGGTGTTCAAGGCAGGGGAGCGCACGGCCGAGGTCGATTTCTCCTCCACCTCCTTCGTCAAGGAAGTCAGTCGGGCGCGGACCTTCGGTTTCATGCGCGATATCGAGTACCTGCGCCAGAACAATCTGGCCCTGGGCGGGAGCCTCGACAATGCCATCGTCGTGGACGACTACCGGGTGCTCAACGAGGACGGCCTGCGATACCAGGACGAGTTCGCCAAGCACAAGATCCTCGACGCCATCGGCGATCTCTATCAGCTCAATCGCAGTCTGATCGGCGCCTTTCATGGCTACAAGTCGGGCCACGAGATGAATAATCGACTGCTTCGCAAGCTTTTGCTGGAGCAGGATGCCTGGGAGGAAGTGACCTTCGAGGACGACGAGGTCGCCCCCATCGCCTACGATCAGCCCCTGCCGGTCGCCTGATTCAGCGCCGGCGCCGGGAGGCGAGGCGCCGAAGGGACGCCGCCAGGCGCGGGTTGTCCATCCCCCGCGCCGCCGACTCGAGATGATCGGCGGTTGCCGGGCTCATCGCCTGACCGGCCCTTCGAGGCGGTATCTGCCGCGCGGTGGCCAGCCGTACCTTCAGCTTTTCCGGCCGTTTTCCCATCAGCGCCGCCGCTGCGTCGAGCAGGGCCGCCTGCTGTGCGCGCAGGGGCGTCGACCAGGCCGGACTCTCGGCGGTAATGACAAGGGCCTCGGTGGACAGGGCGGCCACCTGCCAATGGCCGTGCAGGCGTGGCGGCAGGACCGCGTTGAGCTCGCGGGTCGCATCCGCCAGCCAGGCAGTCTGGCGCCGGATCGCGGCGACATCGCCGGCGGATCGCCGCAGGATGCCGTTTAGTCGACCGGGGCCACCGCCCTTGCGCTCGCTCATCGCCCGCTCCTGATTTTCCCGCGACTGATGCGCTATAGTAACGCGTCACTTCAACGGCCCACTGGATCGGCATGCTCAGCGGAATCGCGAAAAAGGTGTTCGGCACGCGCAACGACCGTCTGGTCAAGCGCCTGCGCCGCCAGGTCAGTCGTATTAACGAGCTGGAACCCACAATGCAGGCGCTCGATGACGAGTCGCTGCGGGGCATGACCGAGGCCCTGCGCGAGCGCGCCGTCGGCGGCGAGAGCCTTGATGCGCTGCTGCCCGAGGCCTTCGCCGTGGTGCGCGAGGCCGCCAGCCGCACCCTCGGGCTGCGTCATTTCGACGTCCAGCTCATCGGCGGTATGGTCCTGCACCAGGGGCGCATCGCCGAGATGAAAACCGGTGAGGGCAAGACCCTGGTCGCCACCCTGGCGGCCTATCTCAACGCCCTGACCGGCAAGGGCGTTCATATCGTCACCGTCAACGACTACCTCGCGCGGCGTGATTCGGAGTGGATGGGGCGTCTCTACCGCTTCCTCGGGCTCGAGGTGGGCGTGGTGGTGCCGGGCATGGACGGCGAGACCAAGCGCGCCGCCTACCAGGCCGACATCACCTACGGCACGAACAACGAGTTCGGCTTCGATTATCTGCGTGACAACATGGCCCTGCGCGCCGAGGACCGCATGCAGCGAGGCCGGCATTTCGCCATCGTCGACGAGGTCGACTCCATCCTCATCGACGAGGCGCGCACGCCGCTGATCATCTCCGGCAAGGCGGAGCAGTCCAGCGAGCTTTACACGAGCATGAATCGCATCGTGCCGGCGCTGGAGCAACAGGAAGAGGAAGACGGCCCGGGGGACTACTACCTGGACGAGAAGGCACGCCAGGCCTTCCTCACCGAGTCCGGCCAGGAGCGTGCCGAGGAGCTGCTGCGCGAGGCGGGGCTGCTGGGCGAAGGCGAGAGCCTCTATGACGCCCGCAACATCGCCATGGTGCATCACCTGAATGCTGCGCTGCGTGCCCACACGCTGTTCCAGCGTGACGTCCACTATCTCGTGCGGGACGGCCAGATCGTGATCGTCGACGAGTTCACCGGCCGGGCGATGGCCGGGCGGCGCTGGTCCGAGGGGCTGCATCAGGCGATCGAGGCCAAGGAGGGCGTGGAGATCCAGGCCGAGAACCAGACCCTGGCCTCGATCACCTTCCAGAATTTCTTCCGGCTCTACGACAAGCTCTCCGGCATGACCGGCACCGCCGATACCGAGGCCTACGAATTCCAGCACATCTATGGGCTGGAAGTGGCGGTCATCCCGACCCATCGGCCGATGATCCGGGCCGATCACCACGATCTGGTGTTCCTCAACCAGGATGACAAATACCGCGCGATCACCGAGGACATCGAGGACTGCAACGGCCGCGGCCAGCCGGTGCTGGTGGGTACCACGTCCATCGAGCACTCCGAGCGCATCTCCTCGGCCCTGCGCAAGGCCGGCATTGATCACGAGGTGCTCAACGCCAAGCAGCATGAGCGTGAGGCCGGCATCATCGCGCAGGCCGGCCGCCCCGGGGCGGTCACGATCGCCACCAACATGGCGGGCCGTGGCACCGACATCGTCCTTGGCGGCAATCTCGACGTCGAGCTGGCCGAGCTCGATGACGATGTACCGGCGTCCCGCCGCGATGCGCTGCGGGAAGATTGGCAGCAGCGGCATGACACGGTGATCGAGGCCGGTGGCCTGCATGTGATCGGCACTGAGCGCCACGAGTCGCGCCGCATCGATAACCAGCTGCGTGGCCGTTCCGGCCGCCAGGGCGATCCGGGTTCCACGCGGTTCTTCCTGTCGCTGGATGACAGCCTGCTGCGCATTTTCGCCTCGGATCGCGTCTCCGGCATGATGCAGCGACTGGGCATGCAGGAGGGCGAGGCCATCGAGAGCGGCATGGTCTCGCGGGTGATCGAGAATGCCCAGCGCAAGGTCGAGGCGCATAACTTCGACATGCGCAAGCATCTGCTGGAATTCGACGACGTCGCCAACGACCAGCGCCGCGTCATCTACGCGCAGCGGAACGAGCTGCTGGAGTCGGAGGATATCTCCGGGACCATCGTCGACATGCAGAATGACGTGCTGGCGTGGCTGGTGGACGAGCACATGCCGCCCGGCACCATCGATGACCAGTGGGATATCCCGGCGCTGGAGGAGGCGCTGCACGCCCAGTTCGGCATCGAGGCTCCGGTCCGGCAATGGCTGGAAGCGGACGACGAGCTGGATCGAGAGGGGGTGCTCGAGCGCCTCGAGCAGGCCGTGGCGGCGCACTACGAGGCCAAGGAGGTGGAGGTCGCCGGCATTGGTGTGAACATGCGGGAGGTGGAGAAGAGCTTCCTGCTGCAGGTGATGGACAATCAATGGAAGGAGCACCTGGCGGCCATGGATTTCATGCGTCAGGGCATTGGTCTGCGTGGCATGGCGCAGCGCAACCCCAAGCAGGAGTTCAAGAAGGAAGCCTTCCAGATGTTCCAGGAGATGCTGGAGGGCATCAAACGCGAGACCATCCGCATCCTCTTCAACGTCAACGTCCGCAGCCCCGAGGACGCCCGCGCCGCTGAAGAGCAGCGCGAGGCGGAACGCGCCCGGGCCATGCAGTTCCAGCATGCCGAGACCAATGCCCTGGACGATGGCGGAGATGCCGCGTCGGCCGACGGCGCGAGCGCTGGCGGCGAACGCCAGCCGTTTGTGCGGGGTGAGCGCAAGGTCGGCCGTAACGAGCCCTGCCCGTGCGGCTCGGGCAAGAAGTACAAGCACTGCCACGGCCGGCTCTAGCCGGTCGGTTGAGGGCATGACGGATGGCTGTGGGTGAGTCCCCGTTGCCGACCCTGCATGCGGTGCCGGGCCTGCGCCTGGGTACCGTAGCGGCTGGCGTGCGGAAGGTCGGAGAGCCCGACCTGGTGGTGATGACCCTCGAGGCGGGCAGCCGCATGGCCGGGGTTTTTACCCGCAATCAGTTCCGGGCCGCACCGGTTCGCTCTGCCGAGGCCCATCTTCGCGATGATATTCCCCGCGCGCTGATCATCAATACCGGAAATGCCAATGCCGGCACCGGTCCGGCCGGCGAGCGAGCCGTTGATCAGAACTGTGCACGACTTGCCTCGATCCTCGGCTGCCGCCCCACCCAGGTCATTCCTTTTTCCACCGGTGTCATCGGTGAGCTGCTGCCCGCTGAGCGGATCGACGCGGCCCTGCCGGCGGCTGTCGATGCCTTGTCGGACAATGGCTGGGCGGCGGCGGCGGATGGTATACGCACCACCGATACGCGCCCCAAGGGCCGAAGTTGCCGAGTGGAGCTGGAGGCGGGGCCGGTGACGCTCACTGGCATCGCCAAGGGCTCGGGCATGATCCGGCCGGACATGGCCACCATGCTGGCCTATATCGCGACCGACGCCGACATCGATCAGCCCCTGCTGCGCAACCTGTTGCGGGATGCGGTGGCGGTGAGTTTCAACCGCATCAGCGTCGATGGCGACACCTCGACCAATGATGCCTGCGCGCTGATCGCCACCGGCGCGAGCGGCAGCAAGCTCTCGGCCGAGGCGGATATCCGGCGCTTCGCCGATGCCCTCGATGCACTCTGTATCGAGCTCGCCCGCGAGATCGTTGCCGACGGCGAGGGTGCAACCCGTGAACTCGCGGTTCGGGTGACGGGTGCCGGGAGCGTAGCCGAGGCCGAGCGGGTGGCGTTTACCGTGGCGGAGTCGCCGCTGGTCAAGACCGCTTTATTTGCCGGCGATCCCAACTGGGGTCGGATTCTGGCCGCCGTGGGCCGTGCCGGGATCGATGATCTGGAGGTCGACCGGGTGCGCATCCACATCGATGACTGTGCCATCGTCGAGGGCGGTGGTCTGAGCCCGGATTATCGGGAATCGCTCGCCGCCGAGCGCATGGCCGCGGATCGCGTGACTTTCCGTATCGATCTGGATCGCGGCGATGATGAAGTGACGGTCTGGACCTGCGACTTCTCCTACGACTACGTCCGCATCAATGCCGAGTACCGGAGCTGACCCGATACCACTGCGCGTCGCCGTCGGCGTTGTCCGTGATGAACGGGGCCGGGTGCTCGTGGCAAGGCGTGCGCTGGACCGCCACCAGGGCGGCCGGTGGGAATTCCCCGGTGGCAAGGTCGAGGTTGACGAGTCCGTGAGCACAGCTTTGCGGCGAGAGCTGACCGAAGAGCTGGGTATTACCGTGGATGAGTGTCGTCCGCTCATTCGCATTGCCCACGACTACGGAGATCGCCAGGTGGTTCTGGAGGTCCGGACGGTTGATCGCTGGTCAGGCGAGGCGGTGGGTCTTGAGGGGCAACCGCTCGACTGGCGCCTGCCCCATGAACTCGACCCGGCCGATTTCCCGGCCGCCAATCGCGGCATCATCACCGCGCTTCGGCTGCCTGGTCACTATGTCATCAGCGCCGACTGCCATGAGCCCGCCGCATGGCTGGCGATGCTCGATCGCGTGTTGGCGGGCGGCGAGCGACTCATCCAGTTCCGGGTGCGCCTGCAGGGCGAAGACCGGCGAGTCCTCGCCGATGAGGCGCTCGCCCGCTGTCGTGCGGTCGGTGCCCGGCTGCTTATCAACGGCGATGTGGCATTGGCTCGGGCGCTGGCGGCGGATGGCGTGCACCTGACCGGCCGTGAGCTCTCCCGGCTCCGGGAACGCCCGCTGCCGCCGGACCAGTGGGTCGCGGCTTCCTGTCATGATCCGCAGGCAATCCGGCAGGCTGCGTCACTGGGTGTGGACTTTGCTGTTCTGAGCCCGGTTGCCGCGACGGCAAGTCACCCCGGCGCGCAGCCCCTTGGGTGGGCTGCGTTCAACGGCTGGGCGGCGGAAGCGCCTTTCCCGGTCTATGCCCTTGGCGGGATGACGCCCGATGACCGGGCGATGGCATGCCGCCAAGGCGGTCAGGGGGTGGCCGGTATCTCGGGGTTCTGGGCTTAGAGACGTTCATCTCCGTTGGGATCCAGCCCCTCGGGCAGCCCTTCGATGTCCGGTTCCGCGGGTTCTCCGGGGATCTGGTGACGCTCGTCGAGCCAGTCGCCGAGGTCGATCATCCGGCAGCGCTTCGAGCAGAAGGGCCGATACGGTGAGCGTTCCGCGCTCCAGGGGACCTGTGCGCCGCATTGGGGGCAGGTGACCATCGGTGTGGTGTCAGATGACACAGCGCTCAAGGGTGAACGGGACATCATCGCTGACCTGTTGGGGTCGTTCGCCCTGCTCGGGCTGTTCCATGAAACGGATGTTGCAGAAATGCCGGCTACCGCTGATTTCGGGATAACACTGGCGGGCCTGCGGTAGCAGAACGCGCAGCATCTGGTAAGGGGTGGCCCGGTCGAGGGTCGCCTGGAAACTGCCGCCACCGGCTGTTTCGCTGACCGGGTCCGCGCTCTCGCGAAGGAGCCGCAGAACCAGTGCCGTGCCCTCGTCGATCAGCGTGAAACCCCCATGCCAGTCGGCCAGCAACGCCTGCCGCTCGGCCGCGGGCCCCTCAAGCCAGAGGTGGTAACCCGGCAGGTCGAACGCGCAGGTGCCACCCAGTACGCCGGCGCGCTGTTCAATACCGGTGAGGAATTCATTGTTGCGCACCACCGCCGGCATCCCGGTGGGTGCCTCGCGCAGTCGTCGTGCGATGTCACGGCACTCGGCGAGAACCGGCTCGAGTAGCCGGTCATCCACCTCCGGGCGGGCCTGAAGTTTCTCCAGGCTGTTCAGGATACGCTCCAGCTCTTTCTGAAGTTCGGAGCGGACGTCGCTGCGGTTGAGCAGACCGATGATATCGAGCAGGGCATCCACGGCAGACCGGGTATGCCAGGCGGACTCACCGGCAGCGCCGAACCGGAACCGATCGAAGAGGAATTCCAGACGCAGGAAGGTTCGCATCCGCTCGTTGAGCGGATACTCGTAGATAGTCAGATCTGCCTGAGTTCCGGTGTCTTCCACGCTCGCCCCTATCAGCGAATGTTGGCATTCTCTCCCAGACATCGGGCAATCACCAAATCAGTCAGTCATCGCGGCGAGATGGCGATATTTCTGATGCAGGGTCTCGACACGGGCGTCGAGCGCCTCGGGTGTGCCGTCGTTGACGATGACATCGTCCGCCAGCGCCAGTCGGCGCTCGCGCTGTGTCTGGCTGGCGAGCGCCTGATCAGCCTGTGCCCGGTCGACATCGTCGCGCGCCATCAGGCGTTGGCGCTGCCGTGATGGCTCGGCATCCACCACCAGAATGCGATCATATGAGTCTGCCCAGCCGGCCTCGACCAGCAGCGGAACCACGACAATGGCGTACGGGGCATCCACCTCGCCCAGGCGCAGCGCGACACGGGCACGGATGCGTGGATGGGTGATCGCCTCCAGATCCCGGCGGGCCGTCTCATCCTTGAATATCCGCTCGCGCAGGGCGCGCCGATCCAGCTCACCCCGGGCGTCGATCACCTGCGCCCCGAAGCGTTCACGAACCGCGGCGAGGCCGTCGCTGCCCGGCGCCACGACCTCCCGGGCCAGTTCATCGGTGTCGATAACGGGCACGCCCAGGGCGGCAAAGCGGTTGCTGACGGCGGTCTTGCCACTGGCAATGCCACCGGTCAGACCCACTACCAGGGCCGGCCGACTGCCCGATTCAGATTGCACCCCACTCATGGGGCCAGACTAGCGTGATCCAGCCGGCCATGGCGAGCCAGGGTCCGAAGGCGATGTGCGCCGGGAGGGGACGCCTGCGGGCCGGCCCTGTCAGGAGCGACCATAGCGCACCGCCGCCGGCGGCCAACAGCATGACCAGGGGCAGCGTCCCCGGTCCTAGCCAGGCACCGAGCATGGCCATCAGCTTGAAATCGCCTCCACCCATGCCATCGCAGCCCCGAAGCAGACGGAAGCCGGCGTTGAGGCTGCTGAGGGCGGCGTAGCCGATCGCGGCGCCGAGCACCGCCTGGCTGGCGTCGCCATGAATGCCCCAGGTTGCAAGCAGCAGGCCGAGCCAGAGACCGCTCAGGGTAAGCGTGTCCGGCAGCAGGCGAGTGGCATGATCGATGCCTGCCAGTGCGAGCAGCCAGGCCGTGAGCAGAAACGCCGAAAAGCCCGCCGGCGTGATGCCGAACCGTGCGGTGACCAGCAGTCCGCCGATGGCCATCAATGCCTCGATGAGCGGGTATCGGAGGCTGATGGGCGAACGGCAATGCCGGCATCGGCCGAGGCGTCGGATCCAGCCAAAAAGAGGGATGTTGTCGCGCCACCAGATGACCTGCCGGCAGTGGGGGCATCGCGAACGGCCCGTCAGGATCCCCGCCATGCCAGGGGTCGGATCCGCCTCGGTCATGGTGCGCGGCAGGCGGTGGATGACGACATTGATGAAGCTGCCGATACAAAGACCGATGATGCCGGTCAGGCTCATTAGCAAGGCGGATTCGCTGACTGCCGGTAGCGGATTCAAACCACCGCCCCCAGTTGAAAGACGGGCAGGTACATGGCCAGGACCAGGCCGCCCACCAGCAGCCCGAGAAGGCTCATGATGATGGGCTCCAGCGCGGTGCCGAGCCCGTCAACGCCCTGTATGACCCGTGTTTCATGGCGCTCGGCGATTCGCTGCAGCATCGTCTCGAGTCGCCCGGAGGCCTCGCCGGTGGCGATCATCTGACCGGTGCTCGCCGGGAAATGTCCGGCGCTGCCCACCGCGAACGCCAGCGATCTTCCGTCGCGCAGATGATCGCCCATCTGGCTCACGGCATCGCGGTAGACCGTATTGCCCAGCGTGCGCGCGATGGTGGGCAGGGCCTCGGCCAGCGGAATCCCGGCACGCAGCATCACGGCCAGAGTCCGGGTGAAACGCGCGATCATCGCGCCCTCGATAAGCGCCCCGATGAGCGGTAGGCGGAGGAGCAGCCGGTCGCGGTAGCGAAGTAGTCCCGGGAATTGCGACGTCGCGACGCCGATCAGGCCGAGGCAGACGATGACGGCGACCATGACGAGCCAGCCCCCGTGGCGGAGCCACTCCGAGGCGGCGATCACCTGTCGGGTGAACAGCGGCAGCTGGGCGCCAAAACCCTGGAACAGGCTCTCGAAACGGGGCACCACGAACATCAGCAGTGCCAGGGTGACGATGAGCGCGATGCACAGCACCAGGCCCGGGTAGAGCATTGCCCGGCGTAGACGACGCCGGATGGTCTCGCTGCGCTCGGCGTCACTGGCGATGCGCTCGAGCAGGGTCTCCAGCTCGCCGGATTGCTCGCCGGCCTGCACCAGTCCGCATATCAACGGGCTGAAGTGCCGGGGTTGCTCGGCCAGCGCCGCGGAGAGTGGCATCCCCGCTACGACATGATGCCGAATGGTGCCGATCACCCGGCGCAGGCCGGCATGTTTCTCCTCGCGGGCGATCATCTCCAGTGCTTCCACTAATGGAATGCCCGCGGTGGCCATCGTCGAGAGCTGGCGCAGCAGAGGCGTTGTCTGACGGGGGCGGAGCGCCGGTGTGGTGGGGGTGACGATTGCCTCGAGCCAGGCCGGGACGGCAACGGCATGCTCGACAAAAATACCGTGACTCCGCAGGTCACGACGCAGTTGTACGGCGTCGCCGGCAGGCATCAGACCGCGCCGTCTTGTCCCGTTCAGATCCCGGCCCTGCCAGCCATAGGTCGGCATCCGGCTCATCCCCGGGTAACCCGGTCGATCTCGCCGAGGCTGGTCAGGCCCTGCGCGGCCTTGGCCAGCCCGGCATCGCGCAGGCCATGCAGTCCGGTGGCGCGCAGGTCCGCGGCGAGGGTCGTATCCCGGTCGTTCTGCAGGATTCGGGTGATGATGGCATCGGTCATGGGCATGACCTCGTGAATACCCAGCCGACCCCGGTAGCCGTTCAGGCATCGGGAGCATCCGGCTGCTTCGAAAAACTGGCCGTCTGGCGGTATGCGAGCCGGCTTGCGGCAGTGCGGGCAGAGTCGGCGAACCAGCCGTTGGGCGCTCACCAGGATGACCGATGCGGCGATGTTCCAGCGCGGAATGCCCATGTTCACGAGGCGCGTGATCGCGCCTGGCGCATCGTTGGTATGCAGGGTGGAGAGGACCAGGTGTCCGGTCTGGGCCGCCTTGATGGCGATTTCCGCGGTTTCGCGATCGCGGATCTCGCCAACCATCATGATGTCCGGATCCTGGCGCAGAAAGGCCCGGAGGGTCTCGGGAAAATCGAGGCCGATGCGGCTGTTCACCGAGATCTGGTTGATGCCGGGGAGCTTGATTTCCACCGGATCCTCGACCGTGAGGATGTTCCGGCTGCTGCGATTGAGTTGTTGCAGCGCGCTGTAGAGCGTCACGGTCTTGCCCGAGCCCGTCGGCCCGGTCACCAGAATCATGCCGTGGGGTCGGTCGATGGCGGCACGAAAGGCGGCCAGCTGATCGGCCTCGAGGCCCAGCGCCTCAAGGCCCAGGGCGGCGGTCGCGGAGTCGAGCAGGCGCAGGACGAGCTTTTCTCCGAACAGTGTCGGCACTGTGCTGACACGGAAATCCACGGCCTCGCCCTCGTCGGTTTCCATGCGCAGGCGTCCGTCCTGTGGCAGGCGGCGCTCGGCAATGTCCATGCGGGCCATGACCTTGAGGCGCGCCACCAGCCGATCGGCCATATCCACCGGCGGGTGAGCCACCTCCTGGAGCAGGCCGTCCCGGCGAAAGCGCACCCGACAGTGCGCCTCGAAGGGCTCCAGGTGGATGTCCGAAGCCTGCTCACGAATCGCCCGGCGCAGCAGTTCGTTGATATAGCGGATGACCGGCGTGTCATCCTCGGGCGGATTACCGGAGCCGTCCCGCACCTCGGTCTCCGACCGGGGTGTCGAGGCCAGCTCCTCGCCCAGTGCATCAACGCTCCCGCTGAGCATGGCGATCCGGGCCGAGAGCGTATCGTCCTCCGCGAGGACCGGCTCGACGGGCAGATCGGTATGAAAGCGCAGTTCATTCAGGGCGGCGACATTGGCGGGATCGGATACGGCCACCCGCAGCATGCCGCCCTGTCTCTCGAGAGGAAGTGCCTGATGCCGGCGGATGATCTCGGGGTCGATACGCTCGAGCAGCGCCGGATCCGGCTCCAGTTGCGCGCCACTGACCCGCTCGATGCCGAACTCTTCGGCCGCGGCGTCAGCGATCGTGGCGGGGCTGAGCGCGCCGCTGTCGAGGAGTTGACGGACCAGGGGACGGCGGGTACGCCGCGCCTCGCTGACAATGCGATCCGCCTGTGCGGCGCCCAGCACACCCTGCTTGACGAGGCGCCGCGCCAGGGCGGGCCGACGCGCGGTTGTATCCATTCTGCGCTCCGTTTCCGCTTGGCGGAGGCGCAGTATGCGATTCGACGGGCCGGGCCGACCGTGACCGGGGTCGCAGAATGCTCAGTGAGTTACAGCGGCTTGGCGGGGGAGAGAAATGGTCGGGGTGGCGAGATTTGAACTCACGACTCCTGCCTCCCGAAGACAGTGCTCTACCAAGCTGAGCTACACCCCGAATGCCTGTTCAGTGATTGCGACCCACCGCGAATCGGGCCAGCGATCCCAGTGCCGCGCGGAAGTCGCTGTCGGGAAATGCCTCGAGCGCACGCTCGGCATACTCGGCTTCCTGCTCGGCAAGGCCGCGAGTATAGGCAATCGACCCGGTGTGCGCAATCGCCTCAGCGACGGCGTCGATCTGCTCGCGACCCCCGTTTTCAATGGCCGAGCGCAGCATGTCGCGCTCGGCCGTATCGGCGTTGGCCATGCAGTGGATCAGAGGCAGAGTGGGTTTGCCCTCGGCCAGGTCATCGCCGATGTTCTTGCCGATGGCCTCGGCGCTGCCGTCGTAGTCAAGGGCGTCATCCGCCAGCTGGAAGGCGATGCCGAGATGCCGGCCGTAGTCTGCCGCGGCGCGGATCGCTGTCTCGTCGCCCGGCCGCGCCAGGCCGGCCGCCAGTCGGCAACCCGCCTCGAACAGAACCGCCGTCTTGCGGTAGATCACCTCGTGGTAGCGGGGCTCGGACACATCCGGGTCGTGCACATGCATGAGCTGCATGACTTCGCCTTCCGCGATGCGATTGGTCGTGCGCGAGAAGACCGCCATCACCGTCTTGTCGTCGAGTTCCACCATCATCTCGAAGGCACGGGTGTAGAGGAAGTCGCCGACCAGCACGCTGGCCTCGTTACCCCAGATCTGGTTGGCGGTATCCCGGCCCCGGCGTACGGCGGACTCGTCCACCACATCGTCGTGAAGCAGTGTGGCGGTGTGGATGAGCTCCACGGTGGCACCCAGCAGCGCATGCCGTTCGTCATCCGGCGGATGGCCGGCAGCGCGGGCCATGAGCAGGGTCACCATGGGGCGCAGTCGTTTGCCACCACCGCCGATGATGTAGTGACCCAGCTGATTGATCAGGGCAACGTCGGACTGCAGCCGCGCCTTGATGATGCGGTCGACGGCAGTCATGTCGCCCGCAATGCGCTCGCGTATGGCGGCGATCTCCATCCGAATGGGTCCCGGTATGAAAGGAGTAGCCCGCGATGCTAGGAACGGGCGCGGGGGGTGTCAAGCACCGCGGTGCCTGCGCATTGACCGGAAATGGGAATGCGGCTATCATCTCGCGGCTTTGGATCAACTCCCTGGAGTCTTTCAGATGTACGCGGTTATCAAGTCGGGTGGCAAACAGTACCGGGTCGCCGAGGGCGACGTGCTGAAGGTCGAGAAGCTGAACGCCGAGGCCGGCGATACCGTGGACTTCGACGAGGTTCTGCTCGTTGCCGACGGCGACGACGTCAAGGTCGGAACGCCGCGCCTCGACGGTGGACGGGTCTCCGCCGAGGTCGTCTCGCAGGGCCGTGGGCGCAAGATCGAGGTGGTCAAGTTCAAGCGCCGCCAGGATTATCAGCGCCACTACGGTCACCGTCAGCCCTACACCGAGGTCCGCATCACCGGCATTCAGGCCGGCTGATCGCAGCAGCCCGACAACGGAGACAGTACTCATGGCACATAAGAAGGCAGGCGGCAGCACACGGAACGGTCGCGATTCGCAATCGAAGCGGCTTGGTGTCAAGCGCTTCGGCGGTCAGGCGGTGATTGCCGGTAACATCCTGGTCCGGCAGCGTGGCACGCACTTTCACGCTGGCGAAAACGTCGGCATCGGCAACGACCACACGCTCTTCGCCAAGGTCGATGGCCAGGTCGTGTTTGCCCGCAAGGGGCCGCACAAGCGACGTGTGGTCAGCATTCAGCCGGCGGGCTGAACGCCAGCGCCCCAGCGCCCCGAACCAGCCCCGCCGCGAGCGGGGCTTTTTGATTGCGGCGGATGGATAACCAATGAAATTCGTGGATGAGGCGAGTATTCGGGTCACCGCCGGTGACGGCGGTAACGGCTGCGTGAGTTTCCGCCGCGAGAAGTACATCCCCCGCGGAGGCCCTGACGGCGGGGATGGTGGGCATGGTGGCAGTGTCTGGCTGCAGGCGGATGATGGCCTGAATACCCTTGCTGATTTCAGGCATAGCCGGCGTTTTGCCGCCGAACGGGGGCAGGGTGGCCAGGGCCGGCAGATGGCCGGGCGCTCCGGCGAGGATGTCACGATACCGGTTCCCATCGGTACGCTGGTGCGTGACCGGGATACCGGCGAGGTCATCGGTGATCTGACCCGCGACGGCGAGCGGCTCTGCGTGGCTCGTGGCGGCCGCGGCGGACTCGGCAACGTCCACTTCAAGAGCTCCACCAACCGTGCGCCGCGCCAGTCGACCCCCGGCAGCCCCGGCGAGCGGCGGGAAATCGCACTGGAGCTCCAGCTGCTCGCCGACGTCGGTCTGCTGGGTCTGCCCAATGCCGGCAAATCGACGTTCCTCCGCGCTGTTTCGGCGGCGCGCCCGCGGGTAGCCGATTACCCCTTCACCACACTTCATCCGGGCCTGGGAGTGGTGCGCATCGGCCCGGGCAGCAGCTTTACCGTGGCGGATATCCCCGGGCTGATCGAAGGCGCCGCCGAGGGCGCAGGACTGGGAACGCGTTTCCTTCGCCATCTGGCCCGCACGCGGCTGCTGCTGCACCTGGTGGATGCGGCCGGTCTCTACGAGGATCGTGATCTGGCCGCGGAGGTCCGCACCGTGGTGGCCGAGCTGGCAGCCCACAGTGAGGACCTCGCCGGGCGTGAGCGCTGGCTGGTGCTGAATAAGGCCGATCTGTTTCCCGAGGATGAACGTGACGCCGTCGCCGAGTCACTCCGCCATTCGCTGCAGTGGACCGGCCCGCTGCATGTCATCTCGGCAGAGACCGGCTGGGGGACGGAGGCGCTCTGTCAGGCGGTCATGGCCCACCTCGAGGCACAAGACGATGCCGGTTAGTCGCATGCCCGGCAGGCGTCGCTGGGTGGTCAAGGTGGGTAGCGCCCTGGTGACGGATAATGGTCGTGGGCTCGATCATGCGCGGATCGCCGACTGGGTCCGCCAGATCGTCCGGGCGCGTGAGCAGGGCATCGAGATTGTGATGGTGTCCTCCGGCTCGGTCGCCGAGGGCGTCCAGCGGCTGGGTTGGCCGGAGCGGCCCAAGGCCCTGCATCAGTTGCAGGCGGCGGCAGCGGTGGGGCAGATGGGCGTCGTGGAGGCCTACGAGTCGCAGTTCCAGCGCTTCGGGCTGAAGACCGCGCAGATCCTGCTCACCCATGATGACCTGGCCGACCGTCAGCGCTACCTGAATGCCCGCGTGACGCTGCGCGCCCTGCTCGCACTCGGCGTGGTGCCAGTGGTGAATGAAAACGACACCATTGCCACCGAGGAGATCCGCTTTGGTGACAACGATACACTGGCCGCGCTGGTCAGCAATCTCATCGAGGCGGATCAGCTGATCATTCTCACTGACCAGCAGGGATTGTACGACGCCGACCCGCGCGCCAACCCCGGGGCACGGCTGATCGACAAGGCCGCCGCCGAGGATGAATCGCTGGAGGCCCTGTGTTCCGACGCGCCGGGTGTGCTCGGCAGCGGGGGAATGCGCGCCAAGGTGATGGCGGCGCGCCGGGCCGCCCGGGCGGGTGCCCTGACCCGCATCGCCTCAGGGCGCGAGCCCGATGTTCTGGTGCGCATTGCCGCCGGCGAGTCGCCGGGTACCCGACTACTGCCCTCGAACGAACGTCTCGCTGCCCGCAAACAGTGGATTGCAGGGCAACTGCAGGTCAGCGGTCAGCTGTGGTTGGACTGGGGAGCCGTGCGCGTGTTGCGGAGCCAGGGGCGAAGTCTGCTGCCGGTGGGTGTTACCGGCATCGAGGGCGAATTCCGACGCGGCGAGATGGTGGCCTGCCTGGATCCGGCGGGCGAGGAGGTGGCCCGCGGCCTGGTCAACTACGACGCCGACGCGGCGCGGCGTCTGGCGGGTCAGGGCAGCAATCGCATCGAGGCGCTATTGGGCTATGTCACCGAGCCCGAGCTGGTCCATCGGGACAATATGGTTCTGACGGATTCGGTTGCCGACGGATAGTGCGCGCCATGGCGGCGCGCACACGGGCATTGATCAGGCGAGGGCCTTGATCTGCTGGGCCAGCCGGCTTTTATGCCGCGCCGCCTTGTTCTTGTGGATGACACCGCGGGTAGCCATCCGGTCGAGTACCGGCACAGCTTCGTTGTAGGCGGACTCGGCAGTAGCCTTGTCGCCTTTTTCGATCGCGGCCGTCACCTGCTTGAGCTTGGTGCGCATCATCGACCGGCGGGCCTGATTGTGACGGCGCCGATGCTCGGCCTGACGGGCGCGTTTCCTGGCGGAGGCGATGTTGGCCAACGTGCTGCTCCTGTTGAGTGTCTGTCTCGAAGAAAAGAGCGGTAATATGCGAATCTTCCGCCAGAATGTCAACCACAACCGGCCCTTGCGCCGGTCCTCGGGCTGAAAGGGGCATCATTGCGAAAGGGGCTTTGGCAGTCGGTGATGACCTTCGGCAGCTGGACCATGCTGTCGCGGGTGATGGGGCTGGTGCGGGATATCGTCCTGGGCGTGGTGTTCGGCCCCTCGGCGGCAACGGATGCCTTTTTCGTTGCCTTCAAGATTCCCAATTTTCTGCGCCGCCTGTTTGCCGAGGGGGCGTTCCAGCAGGCGTTTGTCCCGGTGCTGGCCGACGCCCGGCATGCCGGCGGCGATGCGGCGGTAAGGGCGCTGTTTGGCCGGGTAACCGGTTGTCTGGGGCTGGTGCTGCTGGCCATTACGGTGCTGGCGGTGCTCGGGTCGCCGGGCCTGGTGCGCGTATTCGCCCCCGGCTTTATCGATCAGCCCGAGCAGCTGGCGCTGGCCACGGAGATGCTGCGTCTGACTTTCCCCTACCTGCTGCTGATTGCCCTCACGGCGGCCGCTGCGGCCGTGCTCAATACCTATGACGAGTTCGGCCCGCCAGCCTTCGCGCCGGTACTCCTCAATCTCACCCTGATTGCCGCGGCGGTGTGGTTGGCGCCCCGCCTGGAGACCGGCGTGCTGGCCCTGGCGCTGGCGGTCCCCGTGGCCGGTGCACTGCAGTTGCTGCTGCAGCTGCCGTTCGTATGGCGACGCGGGGCGCTGACCTGGCCATGGCCGGACTGGCACGATCCCGGCGTGCGGCGCATCCTGCGATTGATGGGGCCGACCCTCTTCAGTACATCGGTGCAGCAGATCAATCTGCTGCTGGATACGATCCTGGCCTCCTTCCTGGTGGTGGGCTCGATCAGCTGGCTTTACTGGTCCGACCGGCTCATGGAGTTCCCCCTCGGCGTTTTCGGTATCGCCCTGGGGACCGTGATCCTGCCGCGACTCTCGGCTGACCATGCGGCGGCCAGCCCGGCGGGATTCAACGCCACGCTGGACTGGGCGCTGCGCCTGGCGTTGGTCATCATCCTTCCGGCTACGGTTGGCCTGGTCGTCCTTGCCGGACCGCTGCTGGCGACACTTTTCGGATACGGCGCATTCGGCGCAGCCGACGTGCAGGCGGCGAGCTGGAGCCTGATGGCCTATGGCCTGGGGTTGTTCGGCTTCGTGCTGGTCAAAGTGCTGGTGCCCGGCTATTTCTCCCGCCAGGACACGCGCGGGCCGGTGCGCTGCGCGGTCATCGCCATGCTGGTCAACATGGTCCTCAGCGTGTCCCTGGTCTGGTTGATGATCGACACCGGTGTGGCCCATGCCGGCCTTGCCCTGGCCACCGGTCTGGCGGCCTGGGTCAACGCCGGATTGCTCTATCGCGGGCTCCGCCGCGCCGGTGTCTACCGGCCGCTGGCGGGCTGGCGCTGGCTGGGGAGCCGGGTGCTGGCCGCCGCGCTCGTGCTGGGTCTGGTGCTGCAGTGGCCGGCGCGGCAGCCGGCGCTCTGGCTGGAAGCCGATGTCGTCGGGCGGGTCACGGCCCTGGCGGGCGTGATCGCCATCGGCATGGGGGTCTATTTCCTCACCCTGTGGCTGCTGGGGGTCCGCCCGGCACAGCTGCGCGAGCCCCGGGCGTGAGCATGGCTCAAGCCCGGGTCGCTGCCGTATACTGCCTGTTTTGCCGGGATTTTCGCGAGTAGAGGGCATGGAACTCGTCAGAGGCGCGCACAATCTGCATGAACGGCACCGGCCCTGCGTCGCCACCATCGGCAACTTCGACGGGATTCACCGGGGGCATCAGGCGGTTATCCAGTCCCTGCATGCCGCCGGGCGCCGGCTCGGCCTGCCGACCACGGTGATCCTTTTCGAGCCGCAGCCCCGTGAGTTTTTCATGCCGGACCGGGCGCCGGGGCGTATCCTGCGGCTGCGCGACAAGCTCCGCGTGCTGCGCTCTCTGGGCGTGGAGCGGACGCTGTGTCTGCGCTTCGATGCCCATCTGGCCGCCGAGCCGGCGGAAGATTTCATCCAGCGGTTGCTGGTGGATGCCCTGGATGTGCGTTTCCTGATGGTGGGCGATGACTTCCGCTTCGGTCATCGGCGTCGGGGGGACTTCGCCATGCTCCAGCGGGCCGCCGACACCCGAGGCTTCGAGCTCGAGCGGATGCCGACGGTGAGTTACGGCGATGCCCGTGTGAGCAGCACCCGCATCCGCGAGGCGCTGGCGCAGGGTGATCTGCATACCGCCGAAGTACTGCTCGGGCGCCGGCTGCGGATTTCCGGCCGGGTGGTCCGCGGCGAGGCGCTGGGACGTGAGCTGGGCTGGCCGACGGCCAATATCCGCTTCGGTCAGCATCCGCCACCGATGCGGGGGATCTTCAATGTCGCCGTCCATGGTCTCGGCGGGATCCGCCCCGGTGTGGCCAGTCTGGGTACCCGGCCCACGGTCAATGGTGTGGAGACGCTGCTGGAGACCTATCTGCTGGATTTCTCCGGCGATCTCTACGGCCGCACCATCGATGTCGAGTTCCTCGCCTGGCAGCGGGGCGAAGAGCGTTTCGACGGGCTTGAGGCCCTGAAAGAACAGATCGCCGCGGACGTGACCGCGGCCCGGGCGTGGTTCGAGGACCACGGCTATCTGAAGGCAAACACTGCAGGATGAATCCGTGAGCGATTACAAGGACACCCTCAATCTCCCGAAGACCGCATTCCCCATGCGTGCCGGCCTGGCGAAGAGTGAGCCGAAGCGGCTGGCGCGCTGGCGCGAGGAGGGGGTGTATGAGCGCCTGCGCGCCGAGCGCGACGGCCGCCGTCGCTACATCCTCCACGACGGCCCGCCCTACGCCAACGGCAGCATTCACATCGGCCATGCCGTCAATAAGATTCTCAAGGACATTATCGTCAAGAGCCGCAGCCTGGACGGCCTGGACGCGGTCTACGTGCCCGGCTGGGACTGTCATGGCCTGCCCATCGAGCACAAGGTCGAGCAGACCATCGGCAAGGCCGGCGAGGCCGTCTCACCACGGGCCTTCCGCGACGCCTGCCGTGAGTTCGCCGCCGAGCAGGTGGCCGGTCAGAGCGAGGATTTCCAGCGCCTGGGCGTGCTCGGTGACTGGGCTCATCCCTACCTGACGATGAACCCGGGGACCGAGGCGAATATCCTGCGCGCCCTCGGCGATATCGTGCGCAAGGGGCATCTCAAGCGTGGCTACAAGCCGGTTCACTGGTGCACCGATTGTGGGTCGGCGCTCGCCGAGGCGGAGGTGGAATACGAAGACCATACCTCGCCGGCGATCGATGTGCGCTTCCAGGCGCTGGATGGTGAGGCCCTGGCCCGGATCTGCGGGGCTACGGTCGATGCCGAGGATACGCCGGTATCGGTACTCATCTGGACCACCACGCCCTGGACGCTGCCTGCCAACCAGGCCGTGGCGCTGCATCCCGAGCTGGATTACGTGCTGGTCTCGGTCGAGCATGGCCGTGAGCTCATGCTCCTTGCCGAGGCGCTGCATGAGTCGGCGCTGGCCCGTTATGGCATCGAGCACTACGGCATTGTCGGCCGCTGCAGCGGACGGCATCTAGAAGGACTCAGCCTGCAGCATCCGTTTCTCGACCGCCATGTGCCCGTCATTCTGGGTGAGCACGTGACCACCGAGGCCGGCACCGGCGCGGTCCACACCGCTCCCGGGCATGGTGCCGACGACTTCGTCGTGGGGCAGCGCTACAACCTGCCGCTGGAGAACCCCGTGGACGATGACGGGCGGTTCCTGAACGGGGAGTTCCAGGGCCAGTTCGTGTTCGATGCCAACCGCGCGATCGTCGAGCGGCTGGAGGCCACGCGGGCGCTGGTTCATCACGAGCCTTACCCCCATAGCTATCCGCATTGCTGGCGGCACAAGACGCCGATCCTCTTCCGCGCCACACCGCAGTGGTTCCTCAACCTGGAAGCCGGCGACGTCCGCGAGAAGACCCTGGCGGCGCTGCCCGGCGTTGACTGGTTTCCCGACTGGGGTGAGGAGCGGATGGCCGCCATGGTCCGCAACCGGCCGGAGTGGTGTATCTCGCGACAGCGTAATTGGGGTGTGCCCATCGCGTTGTTCATCGACCGCGAGACCGGTGAACCGCATCCCGACACCGACCGATTGATCGAGGCCGTGGCCGAGCGCATGGAGCAGGACGGGATCGATGCCTGGTTCGAGCTCGACCCCGTGGAGCTGCTGGGCGACGAGGCCGAGCGCTATCAGAAGGTCACCGACATTCTTGATGTCTGGTTTGATTCCGGTACCACGCATGCCACGGTGCTGCGTGGGCGTGATGATCTGGAATGGCCGGCGGACCTCTACCTCGAGGGCAGCGACCAGTACCGGGGCTGGTTCCAGTCATCGCTGCTCACCTCGATGATGATCAATGGCGAGCCGCCTTACCGCGGTGTGCTCACCCACGGCTTCACCGTCGACGAGCAGGGACGCAAGATGTCGAAGTCGCGGGGTAATGTGATTGCGCCGCAGGAGGTGATGGACGCCCTGGGTGCCGACATCCTGCGCCTATGGGTGGCTTCCTCCGACTACACCGGCGAGATCGCCGTCTCGGACGACATCCTCAAGCGCACCGCGGATGCCTACCGGCGGCTTCGTAACACCGCGCGCTTCCTGCTCGCCAATCTGGCCGGCTTTGACCCGGCTGTGAATGCCCTGCCGCCGGAGCGCATGCTGGCACTCGATCGCTGGGCGGTCGATCGGGCGCGGCGGCTGCAGCAGAAGCTCATCGACGATGCGCACCGGTTTGACTTCCACCAGCTCTCGCAGCGGGTGCATCACTTCTGTGTGCTCGACATGGGCGGCTTCTATCTGGACGTGATCAAGGATCGCCAGTACACCACCCAGGCCGACAGCATCGCCCGCCGTTCCGCCCAGACCGCCATGTGGCATATCGCCGAGGCGCTGGTGCGCTGGCTGATGCCGGTGCTGTCGTTCACCGCCGACGAGATCTGGGAGCATCTGCCCGGGGAGCGAAGCGGCACGGCGCTGGAGACGGAGTGGTACGAGGGGCTGTTCGCGCTCGATGATGAGCTCATGGACCATGAATTCTGGGAGGAAATCCTGGCCCTGCGCGAAGTGGTCGCCAAGCGCATCGAACGGTTGCGCAATGACCAGGTGCTGGGCGCCACGCTGGAGGCAGAGGTTGATCTCTACTGCCCCGAGCCGCTGGCCACCCGCTGGGGCGTGCTCGGGGACGAGCTACGCTTTCTGCTGATCACCTCGGCGGCACGGGTGCATCCGCTGGAGGCCGCCGATGAGCATGCGGAATCCGCGAATCTGCCCGATGGCACCCGCTTTCGCTTCAGCGTGCGGCCCAGCCGCCATGACAAGTGCGAGCGCTGCTGGCACCGCCGCGAGGATGTGGGCGCTGACCCGGAACATCCTGCGCTTTGTGGTCGCTGCGTCAGCAACGTCATCGGTGATGGCGAAGTGCGGCGCTTTGCCTGAGACGTCCCGATGCCAGTGAGACCTGTTGCCCGCAGCGGTCTGCCGCTGGGGGTCGCGACCGCGGTGGTGGTGCTGGTCGCCGACCAGCTCACCAAGTGGATGGCGTTGTCTGCGCTGGAACCCTATCAGCCCGTGTCACTGTTGCCGGTTCTGAACCTGACGCTGGCCTTTAACGCCGGCGCTGCGTTCAGCTTCCTCGCCGACGGCGGCGGTTGGCAACGCTGGTTACTCAGTGGTGTGGCGGTTGCCGTGGGGGTCTATCTGCTGATCTGGCTGCGGGGCCTCGACGCCGGGAAACGGCTGGAGGTGATCGGCCTGGGGCTGATACTGGGCGGTGCGGTGGGCAATCTGGTCGACCGGCTTCGCCTCGGTGGCGTGATCGACTTCATCGACGTGCACGTCGGTGGCTGGCACTGGCCGGCGTTCAACGTGGCGGACAGCGCCATCACGCTGGGCGTCGTCGCGGTCCTCGTCACGGCCTGGCGGGACTGGCGCCGCGGCCGCTGAGGGCCTTTGCCCGACCGCCGGCTCCATGGGAGACTAGAAACATGCAGGAAATCAGACTCGCCAACCCCCGCGGATTCTGTGCCGGCGTCGACCGGGCCATCAGCATTGTCGAGCAGGCGCTGGAGGCATTCGGCCGGCCGATCTATGTCCGCCATGAGGTGGTTCACAACCGCACGGTGGTTGATGAGCTGCGTGACAAGGGCGCTATCTTCGTCGAGGAGCTGGACGGCGTTCCCGCCGGATCGACCCTGATCTTCTCGGCGCATGGCGTCTCCCAGTCGGTGCGGGACGAGGCCGTGGAGCGTGGGCTGCATGTCTTCGATGCCACCTGCCCGCTGGTCACGAAAGTGCATATGGAGGTCCGCAAGCATGCCCGGCAGGGGCGCGAAGTCATCCTGATCGGTCATGACGGGCATCCCGAAGTGGAGGGCACCCTCGGCCAGTACGTCGGCGAAGGGGCGGACCAGGCGGGCATCTATCTGGTGGAGACGCCTGAGGACGCCCAGCGCCTGAGTGTGCACAACGAAAACGATCTCGCCTTCGTCACTCAGACCACCCTGTCCATGGATGACACGGCATCAGTTATCGAGGCGCTGCAGGCGCGTTTCCCGGCCATCCAGGGACCGCGCAAGGACGACATCTGCTACGCCACACAGAATCGGCAGGACGCCGTGCGCGAGCTGGCGGGCGAGGTCGACGTCATGATCGTGGTCGGCTCCGCCAACAGCTCCAATACGCGGCGGCTCACCGAGCTGGCCGGGCGTATGAACGTGCCGGCCCATCAGATCGACCGCGCCGCGGAGTTGCAGCGTGACTGGGTCTCCGATGCTGCGCGCATCGGTGTGACTGCCGGTGCATCGGCCCCCGAATCGCTGGTCCAGGAGGTGATCGATGAGCTTGTCTCCTGGGGTGCTCAGCGTCCCGATACCGGCGGCAGTTATACCGAAGACGTCGTTTTCTCCATGCCCCGTGATCTGTTACGAGCCATCCCCAAACGCGGCAAGATCAAGACGGTCGTCGACTGATCAGCACATCCCGCTATCCATGCGCCGCGGATCGCCGGTGATCCGCGGGCGGCCCGCTGAATTGATGATGACCCCCTGGCCGCGCCGGTCCGGGTCATCTTCTGCGCCGTGACAGAGAACCACCGTTCCCATCTGCAAACTGCCGCTTGGCCGCCGCGTCCGGCCGTCCGCATGATAGTGAACGGCACTCCCGATGCCGGCGTTCGCCTGTACGGAAAGGCCCCGGCCCGGGCGTTCCGACCGGCGCAGAAGGGTCTCGCTGCGCTGACGGCGCCCGTCCTGGCTGGTGTCGATGAATGTCTCCCAGCCTGATCCCCAATCCCCGTCCCGGGCTGCCACCACGACGGTGCGACCGCGCATGATGGCCTCGCTGCGGGCATACCAGAAGGCCATGTAGAGCCGTTCGGTCCCGGCCTGCAAGCGCGCATCCGCGGCCAGACCGGAGAACACCGGTGTGGCCAGCGTGGCCAGTATCGCCGCCAGCGTCAGTGTCAGCATGAGGCCTGGCAGACTCGCGCCCCGTTCACTTCGCATTCGCCCTCCGTGGCAACCGATGGTCGATCAATCTAGCGCAATGATCGGCCCGGATGACGCCCGCCGGTCGGATGCCGGCAGGCTGATGGCATGCAGAGATGGATGGGCTTCACCTTGCTGGAGATGCTGGTCGTGCTGACGATCATCGCCATTCTGGCGACATTGGCGGTGCCGGGCTATCTGCAGCCCGTCGAGCGGGTTCGCGGCGTGCAGGCCGGGGCCTGTCTGCTCGAGATCGCCGGCCGGCTCGAGCGGCATCGACTGCGCCAGGGCAGTTATGCCGGTTTTGCGCCGATGCAATCCGGTGCGGCCTGTATCCAGTCTCTCTCGCAGGCCTATGTGTTCGAGGCGGGAGTGCCTGGCGAGGCGGACTGGGTCGATGTCACGGCCGATCCGGTTGCCTGGCAGCTACGCGCCAGGCGGCGCAGCGATCCGGCATCCGCTGCGACCGCCGCTCCAGCCTGCATGGCCCTGGTCTATCGGGATAACGGTCGGCGCGGCGTGATAGCGGCGACGGGCGGCCCGGTATTGACCGATACGGCGTCGATCCGCGCCTGCTGGCGCTAGTCCGCGCTTGTCTGAACGGGGCTGCTCGTCTAAGATTGCGATCCGGTTGCCGGCGTAGCTCAGTTGGTAGAGCAACGCATTCGTAATGCGTAGGTCCGCGGTTCGAATCCGTGCGCCGGCACCAGTCAAATCCCCCTCAAGAACAGAAACTTAGGCTGCCAAGTGCGGTTGCGTTTCTGTCCCGGTTACGCGGAACTGCCCCGATTCTGCACCGATGCTTGCGACCGGCGCATCATTTCCACGGCCTCGCGCAGGTGATCGTCGGCGAGGTGGCTGTAGCGTTGGGTCATCGCCATCGTGGTATGGCCCATCAACTCCTGCACCGTGCGGAGCGGCACCTTGGCTTGCACCAGCCAACTGGCGTAGGTATGGCGTAGGTCATGCCACCGAACGTCCTCCATCCCGCAGGCCATGGTCGCCTTCTGCCAATTCGTCTTGAGAATCTGGGCTGACACCGGCAGTGGCATCTCCGCGACGATTGCCTCGACCTCTTCAGGAACCGGGATCACCCGAGGCTTGCCGGTCTTCGTCTTCGCATCAAGCATGAGCAGGCCGTCACGGCAGACAGCCTCGCCCTCGTTCACGCGCAGCAGTTCGCCTTTCCTGAGGCCCGTATAGGCCGCCACAAGGATCATCTTGCCGACATCGGGGTGGGGACAGGCCTCGGCGAGTTCACGCACCTGAGCAGGCTCTAGGTAGACGTGGCGCTCGTTCTGAACCTTGGGCATCTTGATGCGTTGACCGACTGGGTCATCGAGCCACTCCCATTCCTTGTAGGCTTTGTTGGCGACTGCTCTCAGTACGGCAAGGCGTCGGACGACCGTGGCCGGAGCAAGGCCTTTGGCGAGCATATCGACACGGATTTCACGGGCCACGATATGGGCATCCTTGAGGAGCCTGCCCTCAATGTAGGGCAGCATGGCGCGGATATGCCCGATGGTGTCTTTCGCTACACCCTCGTCGATGTGGGCGCTCATGGCCTCGGCGATCGTGAACTCGGGCTTCTCGCCCAGACGAGACTTGATGAGGTCTTGCCGGATTTTGGTCTCCAGCCTTACCGCGTCTTGCCGCTTTGCACCTTTGCCAGCAGATCGCTCCACCCGCCGTCCACCGAGCTCGACACGGGCATACCAAACGCTTCCTTTTCTGAAGACGGGCACTGGCGTCCGGCCCTCCGTTGCGAGTCGACAAAGTCCTTGAGGTCGTCAGGGTGAATTCTGTCGGCCTTGGATGAGACCCCGAGTCTTACTACGCGCAGCTGCCCGCTGTCCACAAGCCGCCGGATCTGACGGGGCGAAACGCGGAGTTGCTCTGCGGCTTCGGTGGTCTTTAGAAGCATCCTGCTCACCTTGTCTAGCAAGACCCAGAGGTCGAAGGGTGACCGTGAACACTGGACTAGTTGTTCAGACTTCGGGCCTCTATGAATGGGGCGCTTTGCGCCCGCTTACTACGAGAAAACGAGTAGCGCCATGGGAGGTGGATTATCTTCGGCCACTCGACCAGCCGAGCGGTTCCCTAGAAATCGATCAACGCCATCACAGTATCTGGCGTTGGCGCTAGAAACCGCCATTCTGTTCAACCATTGGCGCTCAAAAACCCAAACCGACATTATTAGGGGGATTTAGGTGTCTTTGATCCCACCTTGATGCCTCTTTGAATCCTCCTTGATACCTCTTTGATGTCTGCACCCCGAATCAGGCTGCAACCCCCGTCATTGCTGCGTTTTTCGCCTCATAGAACTTGAGGTATGACTCCAGCTGAGCGACGTGGTTGGACCGCCAAATGCGCGTCATCCGCGTCTTCGGTGGACGATACCGCATCCGCGCAACATCAATCATCGTGACGCTCGCCATGTGGCGTCGAACTGGGATGATCCAGTCGCAATCATTTCCGCGAGAGAATCGCGTCTGCACCTCTTCCGTGAAGTCAGCAAGTTCCGACCCAACCTCGGCGGCGAGGGCATCACCGGCAAGCGCATGAATGAGCTCCCCGTCATCGCCCTCGCTCAGGTAGGGCACCAACTCAATGATGCCGACGTCGATGAGTGGCCTCAGGTGATCCCATGGGTCTTTGCTCGGTATGGGGCCTCGGCCCGGTCTGCAGGTCATGCCGTCCCGGCAGGTGAAACCATATAGCTCGCACTCCGCCCAACCCACCAAGTGATCCCGCTCGTACTCCCGCCAGATCAGGTTGCGCGATATGCCGCCGTGCTCGATCAAGTTCTGCTCGCCGTAGAGCGCCAGCGCTAGGAAGGCCGTCTTTGTGTCCTGCATTTGCCGCACACGGGCGATCGGTGGCGTCTCTCCTCTAGCACCAACTATGAACGTTGTCGGAATCCATAGCTGCTTCCGTGGCTTGCGCAACCGATACCGCGGCCGCGCCCTACTGCCCTCTACCTTCGTGATGAGTCTGACCGAGCGAAGTTTTTCGATCGCCTCTTTCGCTCGGCGCCAGTTCATCCCCGAGTACTTGGCAACCGCCTCGGCCGACCATGCCGTCGTCACATGATTACGGCCTGTCCCGGCGGCCATCACGGCGTAGGCAATACCCGTGTTGAGAGAGACATTGAGTGCCTTGTCGAGGGCTTGCTCGCAGAGCACGAAGCAGCCCTCATGGTGTATTGCATCCATGGTATAATTAGTCCTTGTCCGATGTGTTTAGGCCCTTCTATGAGGGCCTTTTCTTTTTCCTCACTCAGCGCGAAGTTCACTTTGTCCTATCCGATCTGGGTTGACGGTGCGCTCAGTGCTCAAATCGCCGGACCTCTCTACTAATTGGCGAATGCTAAAGCCAACTCTGGCTTCAGAGAATCAAGCGCGAACGCGTCTCGTTTGGTCGCTGAGCGCCGGATCGCCCCGAATGCGGATGTCACCCTTATACTTCGACATGGCTTAGCCCTGCGTATCAAAGAACTCGATGAGGGGGCCGAAACCGACTTCGCCTGTCGGTCCCTTTTTCTCTGCAAAGTCGGAGCGGACGAAAGCGTCACCGAAGCCTCTGATCCCGACGCAAGCATCGATTTCCAGACCGGTAAGCTGAACGGGCATGAGCTCTTTGCTCACCCAGAGATATAGGTCGATGAGTCCGGTAAAGACAATGCGGCTAATGAAGTCGTCCAGATCGGGGTCAAGTATGTCTTCAGGGTGACACGCAGAGCAGTAGGCCCTAGCGAAAGCCGCGTTCGTCGCGATATCTGCAGCCATCTTTACCACTTGGTGGTGATGATGCGCGCCCGGGATGATTTTGATGTTAAAGTTCTTCATTTTTATTCGCTCCAAATTCTTGATAGCTGTTCCGTTACGTCAATTCCCATCGGGCAGGATCTTATCCGCAAAGCTGCTGCCCCAGATTCTCAATATCCTCCAGTCGCCACCGCAGGGTCCCAGCACCGATTTGAAAAGGCGAAGGGAATTCGGATGTTTTCGACCATCGCCGGATCGTCTGCGGTGAGACGCCAAAGTAGGACGAGACGAAGGCGATATCTACATAGTGCGTGTCGATCAAAATAAAATCTCCAAATTTCTTATCAGGCGCATTCAGATTAACCCAGCTCTACGCTCGAAAAAACTTCTCTATAAATCAACACTTTGGGTGCAATCGCTACGGCTGAAGCGACATGTTTTCGGTAAGCGGATCGAGCGAATAGTACGGATTGGATGCCTCGGTAAAGATCACGTTGACGTTACAAAGAGTTTTGTAAATGGCATGGTTATTTGGCTGGGAATGGAACCAGTCAACGTGAGCTTGTCATGCAGGCCCCCGATCGGAATCATGCAGTGACTGGTAAAGGTATCCGACGGAGCAATGCCTGCCGGGCATCACGGGATGGATGCAGTGCGGCGTTTTAGGCAGCTGACCAATCGTCAACTAGTGGAAGGTTGGCCCGACTGGCCATCAAGCGGACTACCGCGTTCGGGGCGCTCCAGAGCAACCGATCCGAACAGGGTGATCAGACTCAGCCCAGAATCACTCCGCCCCCAGAGCCTGCGCCAGTTCGCGCCACTCGACCTGCTGGAGGCTCTTCGTCGCGGCATCCCGTGCCCATGAGACCGGTAGGGCGGAGACCTCCTCGACCATGGCGGTGGTCAGCTCGTGGGCGACGGCGGAGATGTCATTTGCCGACGCAATGGCTCGCCAGTAGGCCGCGGTCTCCGGATCATGGGTCAGCCAGTCCAGAGCGAGCCGTGTCTGCCAGTTCAGATCCAATCGGTATGGCGTCCTGTCCATGGTCGTGATTGTCCTCGGGAAGCAGTTCGTCTTCTGTGATCTATGTCGCACTTTTGCCACTGGCACCGGCACCTGAGTATGTTGTCCACAGACAAGACGGCCCGGGAAAGCAGATGCGTGCGTGGGGTTAGAGACATCCCATGCTATCGAGCATTGCTGGCAAAAGGTCATGTCTATCGAGGCGATTCGAAAATGATTTCGGATGGGAGTTGAATCATGCCGAAACAATCCCAATACCGCCTGACCGGAGAGATCCCGGAGATCGATGTCCGGCGATGGAAGAGGAGCGGCCACCTAGAGCCCGGGATGCGCTTTATCTCGCAGTGGTTTCAAGGAGCGGAGCCGTATGCGGGCATGCGGGTTCATGTCGAGTCCCACCGGCGCCTCTGGCTGAGTTATCACTACGATCGGCATGGAGTCGCCGAGGACCTGCTCTACCCGATAACCATCGACTGGACGGCCTGCCATCTTGGCGGCCACCGACCTTGGTTTGTCTGCCCGAATCCTGACTGCGGTCGGCGCTGCGCCATCCTGTATGCGGATCGGATATTCCGATGCCGAGAATGTCTGGAATTGCGCTATCCAAGCCAGAGGGAGCCCCGCTACGACCGCTTGGCACGGCGCGCGGAGAACATTCGTTATCGGCTCGGATGGACTCCGGGAATGCTGGCTGGGCCTGAATGGAAACCGAAGCATATGCATTGGCGGACGTTCCGGCACCTTGTCGACGAGCATGAAAGGTTCGCCGAAGCAGCAGTGAACAGTGCGGTCCCCCTTCAGAAGTTGGCCGCGGTCGTCGACTGGTGAATCCGAACCGTGCGATTGCCCTCGGGGGTTCGCTCGTCCTCCACGGAAGGTCCACTGACTGGCAGCGCCCATCACGCCGCTAGGGGAACGCGCGGGCCGCGATAAGGGCTGCTTCCGCCCGGTTCCGACACTCGAGCTTCTGGTATATCGAATAAAGGTGCGACTTGATTGTATGGGTGCTTTTATGCAGCTCATCTGCGAGGCGCTGGTTGGTCAGGCCATATTTCAGTAATTCGAGGACACGCCTCTCGCCCGCAGTCAGTGCATCCAGAACAGTGTCGTCAGACTGTGTCGAACCGCACGGCGGCGACTGGCCGAGCTCTGCCGCGATCGCAGCGCAGATTGCGCTGAAGGACGCTGAAACCGGCAGGATCGCGTGATCCGACTGCGCAGCCAACGGCGCTGGAGCATTCAGAAAAACAACGGGCAAATCATGAACGGCGATGTTTAGTCCTTTGCCTCCATCAGCGGCCTGCTCGCCCGGGCAAGCCCAAGCCAGTAAGTCCACTACGAGCAAAGACGGCGCGAGGATGCACCCTGCGAAATCAACAGCACCGGGCGGCAGCAGCGTCACGCTGAATGAGCACTGCCTCTCCAGTTGCGCTATGAATAAACGCGATTGCGCCGAGTCCTCACTGATCAAATTTACTTGTGGTTCATCGGGGACGAGTGGGAAGTTATCGAGAGTTCTCTGACCCGCGAGTGCGGACTTGCTCTTCTCCATGAGCGACCTCCAATGGACAAATTATGCCTTTGTGGTCTCGTCTTTCAGATTTCCATGCGACCGACCGCAAGATAGCATCTGCTGCCGACAGAAGATGTCGTTGCATTTGAAGAATCCGGCCCGGGCCTCGTTGGCCGCAACTGCCAGAGCCCATCACTGGCTCACTGTTGACTGGCTGATAAACTAAAAGTTTCCGCCGAATCGACCGGGAGATAGCGCGCATGGAAGCGAGCAACTGGCAGACGCGCATGCTTTTTGACTGGATGAATGCTACTGAGGAATCAGCGCTGCGCTGGCGGAGTTTGGCTACCGATCATGATCTGGATACGGCCATCGGGATGATCGTCGCGGCAGTGGTCTATGAGATCGATGAGCTCCCTAGGGGCTGGGCAAGAGATGTCGCCATGAAGTCAGCCCAGTCCGTCCAGTGGCGAGAGCTTACAGAGGCGCTCAGGAAAGGAGGCCGGCAGCACTGAGGGCCATCGCTGCAGCAACGCCTCTGCAGAAAGTCAGCGGAATGCAGATACTGCCCGACTAGCCGCAATGTCGGTCATGCCCTAACCTCGAGCACATAGCGCAGCCATCGGAAGGCAAAACGGATGTACGATTTCATCGAAGGCCAAGTCTACAAGCGGCGGGATATTCACGACCGTTATGGTGGCCAACACCAAGGCGGCATCTGCACACCGAGCCGTTATCCGGTGATATTCCTTTTCACCGGCCAGTCTGGCACACGCCATGGATATGGAGATGGCTGGAGCGACGGTGTTTTCGAGTACTTTGGTCAGGGCCAGTACGGAGACATGAACTTCAGCCGCGGGAATGAGGCGATTCGCTCTCACCTCGCGAATGGGAGAGACCTGCTGCTGTTCGAGAAATTGGATCATCAAGGGATGGTTCGCTTTCAGGGTGCGTTCATCTGCGGTGGATTCAACATCGTGCAAGCGCCAGACAGCAACGACGAACTCCGTCAGGCAATAGTTTTCCACCTGATCCCGGAACGGGCTGAGCTGGCAGGTGCGAACGCGCCGGCGGATGCAGCGGCACCCTCGCGGCCCACGGTTCACCGCACGCTGGCTGAGCTGCGTCAGAGAGCTAAGGATGCAGCTAAAACGCCCAAACAGGCACAACCTTCCAAGACGGCTTGGCGGGCTGCACATGAGCGCAGCGAGGCCGTTAAAGACTATGCTCTGGCAAGAGCCGACGGGATCTGCGAGCGTTGCAACGAAAAGGCGCCTTTCGAGACCTCAAGCGGTTTACCTTTTCTCGAGGTCCATCACTTAACCAGACTGAGCGATGGTGGGCCTGATGCACCTGACAAAGTCGCCGCGATCTGCCCGAACTGTCACCGAGAGATCCATCACGGCCGGGAAGGGCGCGACATCAACCATCGGCTCGCTGACGCTATAGACGCAAAGGAGGCGGCAATCGCCTGCAGCTGATGTGGGTTCGCAATTTGCCCGGAGAACAGTCTTGCCTGCTGCGGAGAAAGCAATGTACCGATCGATTTTCGCCTTAGTCGTCGCCGCCCCAGTCTCTGCGATGCCAGTCACTGCGGCTGAAGACAAAAAACCTCAGTGGCTGTTCGTGCAGGCCGCGAGTGATGCTGAGCTTCTCGACGAGGTCACTCTGCATATCCCGGTAGAACGTGAGATCTTTGCGTTCACGGATCGGCCGGCCCGAGAACACCGTTATCTGAACGCCCATGAGTTTGTGTCGCTCTGGGGCGAGGGGGCGGATAGCTTTGCTGGTGATCCACCCAATGCGGTTTTATCGTGGCGCGAGGATGGCGAGGTCCGCGAAGTTGAGATCGAGCTACTGGGGGCTGAGCTGGTCAGTCATGGCCGAGCAATTCAATATGAAATCTCCGTTGAAGAGGTGGACACGCTGGCGGAAATTGGACAAGAAGCGGCTCTGTATATTGATGGACATTGGTTTGGCGATGGCGATCGGCAGGGTATCTACTACTAATCGCCATCACCGGCTGGCATAAGCGGAACGCTCCCAGATAGCGAGCCTTTGCGCTTCTTCACCCGCTGCACGGTTCCCGGACTGCATCCAGCCAGATCGGCTGTCTTACGGACGCTGAGGTCGTCCTTGAGCAGTGCAACGATCCGGTCGTGTAGCTTCTGGTCGATCTGCCGCCCACGGTATTTGCCCTGCCGCTTGGCCTTCTCGATGCCCTGTGCCTGACGGCGTCGCCGGGTCTCGTAGTCAGCAGCCGCCTGTGCCGCGATCACCTCAAGCAGCATCCCGTTGGTCGCCTCCAGAATCCGGGCGCTCAGTTCGTCACGCTGATCGTCTGGGGACAGGGCGACATGGGTGCTGGGTAGGTCGAGCGAGACCACCCGCACACCGCGACCCTCGATCTCCTGCCGGAGCGTGCGCCAGCTATCCGATGGGAGCCGGGTCAGCCGGTCGATGCCCTCCACCAGCAGCACATCGCCGGGATGCGAATCATCCAGCAGCCGCCGCAGTTCCGTGCGGTCGCTGGTCCGCCCAGATGCGTTCTCCGAATACCAAGCCGCGACCCGGTGTCCCTTCGATGCGACAAACTCCTCGATGCTGGTCCTCGCCCGGTCTGCGTCCTGACTGGTGGTGCTGGCCCGAAGGTATGCGCGGATCATCATGGCTTGGCCTCCTGATGTGTTTATAAAAGCCAAGTGTATTCCGGTGTTTCTATTTAAGTCTAGTCAGGAAGATTCAGACACAGCCAAAGGTCCGCCAACTGGTCGGGCTTTTCATGTCTTTTGGGGTATACCGAAAAGATACGGCTGGTAGGCGTCAGTCGCAGTCTTGGTAGCCCGAATCCATGCATTTCCGCGCTCTCTTCTGGGCTTCGGTAATTTCTTCGCGAGACATTCGGTCGGCGAAAAGTTCTCTATTTTCTTTCCCCAACGAAGCGCCGTTTGCTGAAGCTATGTTGAACCACATGTGGGCCGTGATGTTGTCCTGAATTACTCCCTCGCCATTGGCGTAACTAAACCCGAGGTTGTACTGAGCGTCGGCATAACCTTGCTCCGCCGCAGCTCGCCACCAGCGAACGGCTTCTGAGTAGTCCTGTGTAACGCCGTAGCCGATGTTGTACATAGCCCCGAGGTTGAACTGGGCATCGGCAAGACCTTGCTCGGCAGCAGTTCGGTACCAGCGAACGGCTTCAGTGTAGTCCTGAGGCACCCCATCGCCGCTCTCGTACATAACCCCGAGGTTGTACTGCGCGCTGGAATCACCTTGCTGGGCAGCAGCCCGCCACCAGCTCACGGCCTCTGAGGCGTCATCAGCTACCCCTTGGCCGCTGTAGTACATAACCCCGAGGTTGTACTGGGCGCTGGAATCACCATCTTCCGCAAGGGACTGAAATACCTCCAAGGCGGTTTCATAGTCGCCTCTGTCGTAGGCGTCCATGCCCTCCTGAAAGCTCTGTGCCCAAGCGGTGTCGAACAACAGCGCCAGAAGGATGGCGGTGGCCCGAATGATGGTCGCGATATTCATAGATAAACCTCTTGGGGAGCGGTTTCACAAGGAAACCCCAGCTAAACCGAAGGTGCAAACCGGAGTTCGGCAGTGAAGAGTACCGCGCTCACAACGCCATTTGTAATGTGTAGCCATCGCGGCAGGTGGTCTTCTCGGTCGTCAAAGTCCGGCTAGGCCGGGGCGTGAGGCGCTTCGCACACGTCCGCCAGTACAAAATACGCGGCCTTCAAGTTGGTTTGCGGAATATGCGGCCGAGTTGGGGGGTGCATCAAATGTGGGTGCCGGACCGGGCGCATCGCCGGAATGGACCGGCAGGAGCTTATCGTCGCCCTCAGGCGCGGCAACATCCCGGACAAGTACTTGGGCGCATTGCTCAATGAGCGCGTTCCGGCATGGTCGCCATCGAATCGTGCTATCGATGGTTCGATCAATAGCGTCCTGCAATACCGGGACACGCCGGAGATGCGAACCAACATTCAGGAGCGCCTCCAGTGGATGAGGAAAGCACTGATTCAGAACCAGAGGGAGCTACTTCGGAGCGACTGAACTGCACCGATTCTGAACCGGCGGTGAGCCGATTGGGACCGGACGCGAAACTCTACGCCGTTTATAATCAGCTAGTTACAACTCTGTCAGGCTGATTTCAGACATTCGTAATGCGTAGGTCCGCGGTTCGAATCCGTGCGCCGGCACCAGTTTCACCCCCCCCCCCTCTCGCCTAGCGGCCCAGCCCGAAGACCAGCAGCATCGCCAGCACGATGGCTGTCCACAATGCCATGGATCCGGTGGGCCAGCTGCGCAGCGGCCAGCCACTGAGGCGCAGATGCGTAGCGGCATCTTCGGCCTGACGGAAAACCCGCATGAATGCCCCACGCGCCGTGCCGTCGGCGCTCACGATCCAGTGGCGCAGTGCGAGCACCGCCTGCCTGCCCGGCACGCGGTAGAACCAGTCCAGATCCAGGCTCAGTTTATCCTTGCCGCCCAGCATGCCGAGCAGCAGGAAGAAGGCGAGACCCGTGAACAACAGCAGCTCCATCTCCTTGATCAGATGGCTGGCCGTGTAGGCGTTGTAGTCCACGGGGTAGGGGAGGATGGCGTAGAGCCAACCCGGCAATATCCCGATCACGAAGCAGAGCAGGGCTGCGATGCCCATGGCGATGCGCATGTTCAGCGGGGCCTCCGGCGGACGCAGGCCGGCATCCCGGCCCATGAAGGTATACCAGGGCAACTTGAGCGTCGTGCTCATGAACGTGCCGACGCCGGCGAGGGTCATGAGCAGGAAGACCACCGCCCGACCCTCCACCGCCGCCGCCTCGATGATCATGGTCTTGCTCACGAAGCCGCTGAACAGGGGAAAGGCGGAGATCGACAGGCCACCCACCATATAGAGCAGGAAGGTGATGGGCATGCTTCGGTAGAGTCCGCCCAGTTCGGTCAGCCGGCTGCGACCGGTCATCTGCAGCACCGCACCCGCGCCCATCAGCAGCAATGCCTTGTAGAGAATGTGGGTGAAGGCATGCGCTGCGGTGCCACTGATCGCCAGCGCGCTGCCCAGCCCCACGCCGGCCACCATGTAACCCACCTGGCTGACGATGTGATAGGCGAGCAGCCGGCGGATGTCATTGACGAGAAAGGCGTAGGTCACGCCGTAGAGCGTCATCAGCACGCCCAGCCAGACCAGCAGCTCGGTGCCGGGGAAGCCGCGGGCCAGCACATAGACGGCGGTCTTGGTGGTGAAGGCGCTCAGGAAGACCGTGCCGGTGACGGTGGCCTCCGGATAGGCATCCGGCAGCCAGGCATGCAGCGGCGGCGCGGCGGCGTTGATCAGGAAGGCCACCAGAATCAGCCAGAAGGCCGGTCCACCCCCCTGCAGCGGCTCGAAGGCCAGGCTGCCGGTGTGCAGCCAGTAGGCGATGATGCCGGCGAGCAGCAGCATTCCGCCCAGCGCATGGATGATCAGGTAGCGAAAGCCGGCGTCGTAGGCGGCCTGGCGACGTCGCCGCCAGATCAGCCAGACCGAGGAGATCATCATGATCTCCCAGAACACGTACAGGGTGATCAGATCACCCGCCAGCACGGCGCCCAGGCCGGAGGCGGCATAGAGCGTGGCGGCGACATGCTGCGCGCCGTCATCGACCTGCAGGGCGAAGATATTGCCGATGAACAGGATGAGGGCAAAGATATAGGCGAAGACGAGGCTCAGGCCATCGGCCCGCAGCGGTGTGAGTTCCACCCCCGCGAAGTGCAGATCAACCCGCGCGCCGTCCGGCAGTGCGATCACCAGCAGCAGCACGATAAGCGGCAGGGCCAGCTGCCAGACCTGGCGTGACCGTCCCTGGAGCACGCCCAGTGGCAGCGCGCCCAGCATCAGCAGTAGCGCCGGGTGGAGCCACTCAGCCATCGGCGGACTCCTCGTCCCGCTCTTCTGCCTCCCGCGCGTCCCGCCTTGTGTAGTAATCCGATGATCGATAGACGAGGCCGTAGCCGATCGCCTTATACAGCCCGATCAGGGCCAGCGCCCCGAGAAAGGCATAGACCGCCGTGAAGCCCGGAATGCCATCCCATGGGAACCGGCTGTAGTGAGTGGGTTTGAGGATATCGATCAGCACCACGAGCACCATCAGGCCGATCATGATCCAGCGCAGCAGCCGGGCACGCTGGACGAGGGCGTCGAGTACGCGGGCGGTGGCGTTGACGGCTTTCATGCGAACCTCTTTCTCACTGTCCCTGGATGCCCATGGCGAGCAGTTGATAGGCCGGTGCGGCGAGGATGAACAGCACCAGGGTGCCGGCCGCCGTCACGAGCAGCGGAATCAGACACATCGGTGGCGCCTCCGCCAGTCGCCGATGAGTCGGGTCATCGCCCGGGACCGGTCGCAGGAAGGCCCGCATGACCGGCGGCATGAGGTAGCCCACATTGAGCAGGGTGCTCAGCATGAACGCCCCGACAACGACGTACTGCCCGGCGCTCCAGGCACCGCTCACCAGGTACCACTTGCTCCAGAACCCACCGGTGGGCGGTAGGCCGATGACACATAGCGCGCCGATGAAGAAAGCGAGCATCGTCAGAGGCATGCGTCGCGCGAGACCATCCATGCCGCTGACCGTGTTGATGCCGCTGGCCACATAAATCGCGCCGGCACAGAAAAACAGCGTGATCTTGCCGAAGCCATGCATGAGCATGTGCAGCCCGCCACCGATTGCCGCCAGCTCGGTCGCCAGCAGCGCGCCGGTGACGATATAGGCGAGCTGGCTGACGGTGGAATAGGCAAGACGTGCCTTGAGGTTGTCCTGGTGCATCGCCACCAGGGAGGCCGCCAGCATGGTGAACACGGCGACGTAGAGCATGAACGGCTGGGTGACCAGCTCCCGCAGGTAATCCAGGCCGAAGACATAGAGCGCCACGGTCAGGACACTGAACACACCCGCCTTGACCACGGCCACGGCATGCAGCAGCGCCGAGACGGGCGTGGGCGCCACCATGGCGGCGGGCAGCCAGCGGTGAAAGGGCATCAGCGCCGCCTTGCCGATGCCGAAGAGCAGCGCCACCAGCAGCAGGGCACCGGCCCCCGGCGGAACCGCACCGGCCAGTATGCCGTCGCGACTGAAACTGAGTGTGCCAGTGGCATCCCAGATCCAGATGATGGATGGCAGCATCAGGCCGACGCTGGTCACCAGCAACAGCCCCAGATAGGTCCTGGCGCCGGCCCGTGCCTTTGCCGTCCCGGTATGCGCGACCAGTGGATAGGTCGACACGGAGAGGATCTCGTAGAAGAGGTAGAGCGTGAGCAGGTTCTCGGCGAAGGCGATCCCCATGGCAGCGCCGAGGGCGATGGCATAACAGGCCATGAACCGGGCCAGGTTACTGTAGCCCCCGGCCTTCAGATAGCCGATCGCGTAGGGGGTGGCGACGATATAGAGCGCGGAGGCCAGCAGGGCGAAGATCAGCCCCAGAGGCTGGACCGCCAGCGTGATCTCCAGTCCGGGGACCAGCTCGATCAGCTGCTGCGTCATGGCATCGCCACCGGCGATGCGATTGACCGCGAGTCCGATGACCGTCAGCAACAGCGGTACCGGCAGTGCGAAACAGATCAGATCACGCAGACCGGGGCGACGCGACGCCAGCGCAATCAGCGCGGCCCCGATGAAAGGAATGGCAACAGCGGCGAGCGGTGTCACGGCAGCAGCCTCCCGCCGACCAGGGCCTCGGCGGCCATGCTCGCGCCGCCGACGGTCAGCCGCGTATCAATACCGAACCAGAAATTGGCCGCGACCAGCAGCCAGACGGGCACCAGCAGGGTCCAGTGCGCTTCCTCGACCGCAGGCGCATCCTCCGGGCGTGGCTGGAGCCAGGCGATTTCCACCACCCGAGCGATATACACCAGCGCCATGAGTGAGGTGATCAGGATCAGCACCACCAGCCAGATCTGGCCGGCTTCCATCGCGGCACTGATGAGGTACCACTTGCTGATGAAGCCAGCCGTGGGCGGAATCCCGATCAGGCTGACGCCGGCCAGGGCGAAAGCGGTGAGTGTCCAGGGCATCTCGCGGCCGACGCCGCGCATGTCCTCGAGTTTGACGCTGCCGAGCCGCCAGGCGACGAGGCCGGCGCTCGCGAACAGCGCCGCCTTCATCAGGCCGTGGTTGAACAGATGCAGGAACGCGGCGGTGAGGCCCGCGAGGCTCACCAGGCTGACGCCCAGCACCATGTAGCCCACCTGGGCCACCGACGAGTAGGCCAGCATGCGCTTGAGGTTGGCCTGCATCATCGCCAGCCAGGAGCCGGCAAACATGCCGCCGAGGGCCATGACCATCAGGGCCGCGCTCAGTGGCAGGGCGGTAAAGCTGTAGGACGGCTCGAAGACGTCATAGATGAAGCGCAGCATCACGTACAGCGCCACCTTGGTCGCCGTGGCGGCGAGCAGGGCACTGATCAGCGAGGGAGCATAGGTATAGGCGTTCGGCAGCCAGTGATGCAGCGGGAACAGCGCCAGCTTGATGGCGAGACCCACCACGATGAAGCCCAGGGCGACCTGCATCGCACGGGATGCCTCGGTGGCCGGCAGACGCTCGGCCAGATCGGCCATGTTCAGCGTCCCGGTCAGGATATACAGGAACGCGATGCCGATGAGCAGGAAGGTGGCGCCAACCGTGCCCATGATCAGATAGCGGAATGCGGCCAGCAGCGCCCGCCGGTCCCGGCCATGGCCGATCAGGCCGTAGGTGGCAAGCGACGAGATCTCAAGGAAGACGAAGACGTTGAAGACGTCGCCGGTCAGGGTGATGCCCAGCAGCCCGGCGACCGCAATGAGCAGCAGGGCATAGAAGCTGCCCTGCCGTTCCGGGACCTCGGCATCCACGATCGGCCGCCCCCAGGGCAGCAGAACCGAGGCCACACCGGTGATCAGCAGCGCCACGAAGGCATTGGCGGCATCCACCCGATATTCGATACCCACGGGCGGCGCCCAATTGCCGAAGGCATAGCTCAAAGTGCCGCCGTCGAATACCGCGGCAAGGGTCAGCGCCGAGAGCACGAAGGCGGTTGCCATGCTCGCCGTTGTCAGCAGCCAGGGCAGGGCGCGACCCGGCAGCAGCGCACAGATCGGGCCGGCGATCAGCGGAATCAGCACGATGAAGGGCATCAGCTCGGTGATCGAACTCATGCGCGATCGTCCCCCTCGACCGCATCGATGGCGTCGTCGTCAATGCTGCCGTAGGCCTCGCGGATCCGCACGGTCAGTGCCAGCCCGACCGCCGTGGTGGCAATGCCCACCACGATCGCCGTGAGAATGAGTACATGCGGCAGGGGATTGGAGTAGACATCCACCCCCTCGCGCAGGACCGGCGTGGCGCCCCCGATGACCTTGCCGGCAGAGATGAAGAGGATGAAAACCGAGGTCTGGAAAATCCCCAGGCCAATGATTTTCTTGATCATATTGCCGCGCACGATCATGCAGTAGTAGCCGATCATCATCAGCACGATCACGGCCCAGTAGTTGAAGAAGCTGAGCACGGTCATTGGCGGTCGGTCTCCACATCGTCGGCCGCGTCCGGGTCGAGACCGGCGGCCAGGCTGTCGGCACGTCGGCGGGCGAAGAGCAGGAAGAACAGCATCACCACCGAGGCCACCGTGACGCCGACACCGAATTCCACCAGGATGATGCCGGCCTGCTGAGCCGCCTTGGGCGCTTCGAGCAGCGGGTAGAAGTCGAGGAACCGTCCACCGAGGACAACCCCCAGCAGGCCGATGGCGGCATACAGCAGCACACCGAGGCAGGCGAGCGTATAGATCACGCGCTGGGGAATGATCCTCAGGCCGGTGTCCAGGCCGTAGATGAAAACGAACAGGATCCAGGCGGCCGCGAACAGGACACCCGCCTGGAAGCCGCCGCCCGGCGAGTATTCGCCATGGAACTGGACGTAGAGGCCGAAGAGCATCATCAGCGGGATCAGGAAGCGGGCAACGACGACCAGGATGGCGTTGTCTTTCACGAGTCCTGCTCCTCACCCCGCCGGCGCCGCCTGGGCGCGGGCGACAGCAGGGCGTACACCGCGATGCCGGCGGTGAGGATCACCACCGCTTCACCCATGGTGTCGATGGATCGATAGCTCGCCAGCACCGCGGCCACCATATTGGGGATACCCATGTCGGCGTACGTCTGCTCAATGAAATAGGGGGCGAGGTGCTGTTGGACGGGGTTGTCCGGATGGCCGAACTGCGGCAGATCGAAGGAGGCATAGACCAGCGCCGCGCCGGTGACCGTGACAATCGCCAGGGCGGGCAGGCTATGACCCGCCTGGCGCTTTTCATGCCGTGGCACGAGGGCGAGGACGGCGAGAATCAGCACCGTGCTGATACCGGCGCCGACAGCCGCCTCGGTGAGGGCCACGTCGCCGGCGTCCAGCGTGGCGAAAAGTCCCGCGATGGTGAGCGAGTAGATCGCGAACAGCATGGTGGCCTTCAGCAGGTCGCGGGTGACCACCACGGTGACCGCCACCACGATCAGGAGCAGCAGCAGGACGATGTCGATCAGGTGTTCGATGATCCATCTCCCTTGCGCCGGGCCGCTGCCAGCAGAGGCTGCAGGCCGGCTGCCATGGCGGCACGGGCCGTGGCATGCGATGCCGTCGGCGTGGTGAACAGCAGGAACAGCAGGATCAGCAGCAGCTTGAACGTCAGGATGCTCCAGCCCGCCTGCAGCATCAGGCCGCCGATGATGAGCAGCGGCGCCAGCGTGTCGGTGATGCCCGCGGCATGAAGCCGCGTGAAGACATCCGGAAACCGCATGACCCCGATCCCGCCGATGACGGCGAACGCCCCGCCAATCAGCATCATGGCCCCGGAGATCACGTCCACCAGCAATTCAGTCATGCTCCACCCTGCGGCTCGCGGCCAGGTCCCGCTGCCGGACCAGTTTGAGGATGGCGACGACGGCGAGGAAGTTGATCAGGGCATAGACGAGGGCGACGTCAATGAGATCGCCGTTGCCACTGAATTCGGCGATCAGCGCGATCAGAAGGACCGTCTTGGTGCCAAAGACATTGACGCCGACGATGGTGTCATAGACCGACGGGCCCTGGATGGCCCGCCAGAGGGCGAGTCCCATGGTGGTGAAGATGGCCAGGATGGTGCCCAGGACGACCGGCTCCATCATTCATTGCCCTCGAGCCAGCGCACCCATCGAGCCATCTCGCCCTGGCGCAGATCCTCGGCGGCCTCGGGCAGGAGTGCATGGACCTGGATGCCATCGCCATCAGTTTCGAGTCGCGTCGTCACCGTGCCCGGCGTGAGGGTGATCGAGTTGCCGTAGGTGACGCGACCGACCCGGGTGCGCTGGTCCGCCGGCAGTTCGATGAGTGTCGGCTGCACGCGACGCGGATCGAGGACCGCCCGTGCCACGGCGATATTCGACTTCACGACCTGCCAGACCAGCCAGCCCCAGTAGATTGGCAGTCGCCAGGACAGTGTCGCCGGGTCATGTTCCGCGCCCAGCACCTCCATGCGCTCGGTGAGCCAGACCACGAGGACGATGGAAGCGGCGCCAAGGGCGAACAACAGCGGCTTGTAGACTCCGGAGAGCCCGAGCCAGAGGATGGTCAGCACCACGGCGAGCGAGACGAAATAGCGCATTGGCGGAAATGTACCAAGGTCGCTGGTCCCCTGCCAGCAGACCCGGGCATTGCAGGGTTGTCACAGTACCGCAATCTGCGTGACTTTATACTGCCGCTTTCACGTTATACTCAGGGGGCATGGTGGCAAGCATTCTGCTCGTCGAGGACGAGGCGGCCATTCGCGAGATGGTGGCCATGGCGCTGGAGCGGGCCGGCTATCGGGTTCGCCACGCGGAGTCGGCCGAAGATGCGGATGCGGCCATCCGCCTCAGTCAGCCGGATCTCATCCTGCTCGACTGGATGCTGCCGGGGGAGAGCGGCATTGATTTCGCGCGCCGGCTGAAGCGCGAACGAATCACCCGGGAGATCCCGGTCATTCTGCTGACCGCCCGGGGCGAGGAGGCCGATCGCATCCGCGGCCTCGACGCCGGCGCGGATGACTATGTGCCCAAACCCTTCTCCCCGCGCGAACTGGTGGCCCGGGTCAAGGCGGTCCTGCGTCGCGTCCAGCCCACCGCCAGCGAGGCGCCGGTGGAGATGCGGGGGTTGATGCTCGATCCGGTGAGCCATCGGGTGACCGGCGATGGCCGCAAGGTGGAGATGGGCCCCACCGAGTTCCGTCTGCTGCATTTTTTCATGACCCATCCGGATCGCGTATTCAATCGCGCGCAGCTTCTCGATAATGTCTGGGGTGCCAACGTTTATGTGGAGGAGCGTACCGTCGATGTCCATGTCCGTCGCCTGCGCAAGGCGCTTGCTCCTACGGGGCATGACGATCTGCTGCAGACCGTGCGCGGCGCGGGATACCGTTTTTCCATCGATTGACGGGCCGATCCCGTGCTGATGAGCAATCCCTGGCCGGCGGTGCTGGGGCGCACCGTTCTGGCGTCCCTGGCCCTGCTGGTGATCGGTGCCGCCGCGGGTGTTCCCTGGCTGCTGCTGGCGGCCGCGGTGGGGCTGCTGGTCTACAACCTTGCCCAGATCCACCGCCTCGAGCGCTGGCTGCGGGCCTCGCGCAAGCGACGGCCGCCGCGGGGTCGTGGGCTATGGGGGCATGTCTTCGACGGCCTGGATCGCCAGCAGCTTCGCCAGCGTCAGCGGCGCCGGCGTCTGGTGGATCTGCTCAGACGCTTTCGCGAGGGTGCCAACGCCATGCCCGACGGCACCATCGTGCTGTCCGATACCGGCGACATGCAGTGGTGGAATCAGCTGGCATCCCGTTATCTGGGGCTGCGCTGGCCCCAGGATCGGGGCCAGCGTATCGCCAACCTCATACGCCACCCGGACTTTGCGGCTTACCTGGAGCGTGGCGACTGGACGGCGGCGGTCAAGATCCCGTCGCCCCAGGATAACCGGCGCACCCTGGAGATCCGCATCGTGCCCTACGGCAGTCACCAGCAGCTGCTGCTGGCAAGGGATATCTCGGAGCTGCACCGGCTCGAGACCATGCGGCGGGACTTCGTCGGCAACATCAGTCACGAGCTGCGCACGCCGCTGACCGTGCTGCAGGGGATGTCGGAGCAGCTCGCCGACATGGACGATCTGAGTGCCGATGAACTGGGGCGGCCGCTTGCGTTGATGGACCAGCAGATCGAGCGCATGACCCGGCTGGTGGATGATCTGCTGCTGCTCTCACGCCTCGAGACCGAGCGGCCTACCGAGGAACGCGGCCTGGTGAACATCGCGGAGATGCTGGCGGATGTCGCCGAGGAAGCGCGGGCGCTCAGCAATGGTCAACATCGGATCAGCAGCACGGTGGATGAGTCGCTTTACGTGGCGGGCGACGATGAGGAGCTGCGCAGTGCTTTCTCGAATCTGCTCTCCAATGCCGTCAAGTACACCCCCGCCGGCGGGCGGATCGATATCCGCTGGTTCGAGGCCTCCGGTGCCGCCTGCCTGGCGGTCGCGGATACGGGCCAGGGCATTCCCGCCCATCACATTCCGCGGCTCACGGAGCGGTTCTACCGAGTGGACAGCGGCCGGGCAACGCGCCAGGGTGGAACGGGGCTCGGGCTCGCCATCGTCAAGCATGTGCTCTCACGCCACGGTGCCCGGCTCGAAGTGAATAGCGAGATGGGCGTGGGCAGTACGTTCACCGCGGTGTTCCCGATCTATGAGCGGCTTGAAGCCTCCTCGCGTTCGGTGGGTGAGCTGGGCGACTGAGTGGAGCCGCTATCCGTTCGTCCAAATTCATAGTCTTGTCACAATTGTTGCCTAGTCTGCGACGAGCGTTAACCCGAAGCACTAACGAGGAGTAACCCTCATGCAGACTTGGAAGACCACTGCCCTTGCCGTTGCCGCGGCTGTCGGCATGACATCCGTTGCCGTCGCCCAGGAGCGCGAGCAGATCCGCATCGTCGGCTCCAGCACGGTCTATCCGTTCGCCAGCTATGTGGTCGAGGAGTTCGGTGCCACCACCAACTTCACGACGCCGGTCATCGAATCCACCGGTTCGGGCGGCGGCATGCGCCTGTTCTGCGATGGTGTCGGTGTTGGCACCCCGGACATCACCAACGCCTCGCGCCGCATGAAGCCCAGCGAGTTCGACCGCTGCATGGAGAACGGCGTCACCGAGATCACCGAGGCGCTGATCGGCTCCGATGGCATCGTGCTGGCCCAGAGTGCCGACAATGAGCCGCTGGCCCTGACCCGCGAGCAGATCCTGATGGCCGTCGCCGCCCAGGTGCCGCAGGACGGCGAGATGGTCGACAACCCGTACACCAACTGGAATCAGATCGACGCCAGCCTGCCGGATCGCGAGATCGAGATCCTCGGCCCGCCGACCACCTCAGGTACGCGTGATGCCTTCGAAGAGCTGGTCATGGAAGAGACCGCTGAAGGGGCCGGCTTCCCCGAGGAGTACACCGACATCCGCACCGATGGTGTCTATGTCGACTCCGGTGAGAACGACAACCTGATCGTCCAGCGGATCCGCGAGAACAAGGACGCGATTGGCGTGTTTGGCTACAGCTTCCTCGTCGAGAACAGCGACACGCTGGATGCCGCGACGGTCGACGGCGTAGAGCCCACCACCGAGACCATCTCGGAGGAAGAGTACCCGGTCGCCCGCAGCCTCTGGTTCTACATCAAGGACGCCCACGAGGGTGTGATCCCGGGTATCGAGGAGTATGTCAGCCTGTTCATGGATCCGATCATGATCGGCCCGGACGGCCTGCTCATCGAAGAGGGCCTGATCCCGCTGCCGGCAGCACAGTCCGCCGAGTGGCGTGAGCGGGTCGAGGATCGCGTTGACCTGACGCGCAGTGACCTCGAGGGATAAGGCGTTGCAACGCTCTCCGGATCAGGTGAGCATTTAACGCCTGGTGATCGCCGTCTCCTCCGGGGGCGGCGATCTTTGGTTCTACCGCTGGCTGCATGAGGCAGGACATTGGGTATCGGATTGACAACACTGTTGCTCCTGGCAGCGCTGGCACCGCTGGGTTACCTCGCGTTCCGGCTGGGCCGGGGCAAGGCGCTCCAGACCATGGCGGCCGGCATCAGCATGCATTCGCGCCCGCAGCAGTATGGCTGGTATTCCGTCGTATGGATGGGCCTGCCGGCCCTGGGCGTCGCCATCGCGGCGGCGTTGCTGAGTGTTTTCGGCGTGATCGCGCCCTCCAGGGAGCTCGTGCTGATCGTCTCTCTGGTGGTGGCCCTCCTTGGGCTGGCGCACGGCCTGCGCGCCATTCGCCCTGACGTCCGCGCCCGCAATATTCTGGACAACACGATCCGCTGGCTGCTGCTGAGCGCCGCGCTGATCTCGATCATCACCACCGTATCGATTGTGCTCTCCATCCTGTTCGAAGCCATGCGCTTCTTCCGGGAGGTGAGCGTCTGGGAGTTCATCACGGGAACGGTCTGGGCGCCCGGTGACACCTTCCTCGAGGCCGCCGGGCGCGGCGACGAGGTCGGTGAAGGCACTTCGTTCTTCGGCTCCGTGCCGCTGTTCGCCGGCACCTTCATGGTCACCGCCATTGCCATGGCGACGGCGCTGCCCATCGGCCTGCTCTCGGCCATCTTCATGTCGGAGTACGCGACCCGCGCCCAGCGGGGCATCGCCAAGCCGGTCCTGGAGATCCTCGCGGGTATCCCGACCGTGGTCTACGGATTCTTCGCGGCGATCACCGTCACGCCCATCATCGTCGATATTGCGGCCTTCTTCGGGCTCGACGCCTCCTACAGCAATATCCTCTCGCCCGGCATCGTGATGGGCATCATGATCATCCCGTTCATCTCGTCGCTGTCCGACGATGTGATCAACAGCATTCCGCAGAGTCTTCGCGAGGGTGCCTACGCGCTGGGCACTACACATTCGGAAACGATCAAGAAGGTCATCCTGCCGGCGGCGCTGCCGGGGGTGATCTCGGCGTTCCTGCTCGGCGTGTCGCGGGCGCTGGGCGAGACCATGATCGTGGTCATGGCGGCGGGTGTGCGCCCCAACCTGACCTGGAACCCGCTCGAGGACATGACCACCGTCACCGTGAATATCGTTTACTCGCTCACGGGAGACCTGGCCTTCGACAGCCCGCAGACCCTGTCGGCATTCGCGCTGGGCCTGGTGCTCTTCATCGTTACGCTCATGCTGAATCTGGTGTCCACCTATCTGGTGCGCCGATTCAAGCAGAACTATGACTAGACGGGACGCATTACGATGCAGCGACGACTGACCGGATCGGCCAACGATCCCCTCATCCGGGCCCGCTACCGCCGCGAGTCCCGCTTCAAGGCCTATTCCATTGCGGCGCTGTTCGTGGCGTTTGGCATCATCGTGGCCTTCTTCACCGACATCATCAGCCAGGGCTACTCGGCATTCTGGCAGTCCGAGATCAGGGTTACGCTGGACTACAACGAGCGCGCCGAGCGCATCGGCCGCTTCGCCATCCCCGAAGACCTGCGCGAGATCGTCTCGCGTGGCGCGGTCCGCAGTATTCCGCTGCAGATCCGCAACAATCCGGAACTCGCCGGGACCACGCGTACTGAATGGGTACCGGTCTACAGCCGCGTCGATCAGTACCTCAAGGGCAAGGAAGACTTACCACCGGCGCTGGCGAGTCAGGTCAACGAGTTGAAGGCCGCTGGCGTCATCCGAACGACGTTCAACTGGGCGTTCTTTACCTCCGGTGACTCCAAGCTGCCGGAACTCGCGGGTATCTTCTCCGCCGCCGTGGGCTCGCTACTGGTTCTCGCGGTGACGCTGGCATTCGCTTTCCCCATTGGTGTGATGTCGGCGATCTATCTCGAGGAGTTCGCCCCGGATAACAAGCTGACGCAGGCCATCGAGGTCAATATCAACAACCTTGCGGCGGTCCCCTCGATCATCTTCGGCCTGCTGGGTCTCGCGGTGTTCATCAACACCTTTGGCGTGCCCCGCTCATCGGCGCTGGTGGGTGGCCTGACGCTGGGGTTGATGACCCTGCCGATCATCATCATCAGCACCCGCGCCGCGCTGCGGGCCGTGCCGGATCCAATCCGGCTCGGTGCCTTCGCGATGGGCTGCTCCCGATGGCAGGTGGTTCGCGATCATGTCCTGCCGTTGTCGCTGCCGGGTATCCTGACCGGCACCATCATTGGTCTGGCCCAGGCCATGGGCGAGACGGCGCCGCTGATCATCGTGGGCATGATCGCCTACATCCCCGAGGCGCCGACCAGTATTTTCGAATCGGCCACGGTGCTGCCGGCGCAGATATTCACCTGGGCCAGTGAGCCGCGCAAGGCCTTCGTCGAGAAAACGGGCGCGGGCATCATCGTGCTGCTGGCCATCCTGCTCACACTCAACGCGACGGCCGTGTTTCTGCGGCGCAAGTTCGAACGTCGCTGGTAGCGACTGGCGAGGGATTCATGGAAACTGAAGTGAAGAACACGACATCGGCAGGGACTGCGACCATGGCGCAGAACGTGGAGACACCACCGAGTGAGCGGCCGACGGCCACGCCGGAGGTCAAGATGAGTGCCAGCGACCTCAACCTCTGGTACGGGGAGAGCCAGGCGCTACACGGCATCAACCTCGACATGTATGCCCGCGAGGTGACGGCGCTGATCGGGCCCTCGGGCTGCGGCAAGTCGACGTTCCTGCGCTGCCTCAACCGTATGAACGACCTCATCCCGCAGGTTCGCATCAAGGGCAACGTGTCGTTGGAAGGCGAGGATATCTACGACCCCAGTGTCGACGTGGTGCAGCTGCGCACCTTCGTGGGCATGGTCTTTCAGAAACCCAATCCCTTCCCCAAGAGCATTTACGAGAACATCGCCTATGCCCCGCGGCTGCACGGCACCGGCACGTCCCGCTCCGAGCTGGATGATCTGGTGGAGTCCTCGCTCAAGCGGGCCGGCCTTTGGAACGAGGTGGCCGACCGGCTGGACACCCCGGGGACGGAACTCTCGGGTGGTCAGCAGCAGCGCCTGTGCATCGCCCGGGCCATCGCGGTGAATCCGGAAGTGATTCTGATGGACGAACCGGCCTCGGCACTGGATCCTCTGGCAACGGCGACGGTTGAGGAGCTCATCCACGAGCTCAAGGATAATTACACCATCGTCATCGTGACCCATAACCTGCAGCAGGCCGCACGTGTGGCCGGCTATACCGCGTTCTTCCACATGGGCGAGATCGTGGAGGTCAACGACACCGACACGCTGTTCACGAACCCCAAGGAACAGCGTACCGAGGACTACATCACCGGCCGGTTCGGCTGAGCCGGCGGGAGCGGCATACGCCATGGACAAAAAGAGTTTCACGCAGCATATATCGCGTCAGTACAACGAGGACCTGGAGCACATCATCACCCGGGTCATGACCATGGGCGGTCTGGTCGAGCAGCAGCTCGAGGCCGCGTTGGACGCCCTGGTGGACGGCGATCAGGCCAAGGGCGAACAGGTGGTCACCTCCGACTATCGCATCAACGCCATGGAGGTGGAGCTCGACGAGGCCTGCACCAACGTCCTGGCCCGACGCCAACCCACCGCCAGCGATCTGCGACTGATCGTCGCCGTGATCAAGACCATCACCGATCTTGAGCGCATCGGCGATGAGGCCGAGCGGGTCGGGCGCATGGCGCTGCATCTGCTCGAGGAGGATCGCCGCCGCAGTCCGATGGCGGAAATCGCCGCGCTCGGCGAGCAGGTCAAGGGCATGGTGCGCGGTGCGCTGGACGTGTTTGCCCGCATGGACGCCGAGCAGGCGGTGCGGGTTGCTCAGGAGGACATCAAGGCCGACGCCCAGTACGACTCCATCATCCGCCACCTGGTGAAGGACCTCGAGAACCATCCCAAGTCGGTCCCACCGGTGCTGGATATCGTCTGGGCGACCCGTTCACTGGAGCGGATCGGTGACCGCTCGCGCAACATCTGCGAGTACGTCGTGTACTTCGTGCGCGGCAAGGATGTCCGTCACACCAGCTTCGAGCAGATGGCCGAGGAGGCCACCGGCGACCGTCACTGACGGTTTTCGGTGACCAGCCACTCCAGTAGGGCCTTCTGCGCATGGAGGCGGTTTTCCGCCTCCTCCCAGACCACGCTCTGCGGTCCGTCGAGTACGCCGGCACTGACCTCCTCGCCGCGATGGGCCGGGAGGCAATGCATGAACAGCGCTTCCCCGGCGGCGGCCTCCATCAGGGCCTCATTCACCTGGTAAGGGCGGAAGGCCGCCAGACGGGCCTGCTCCTCGTCCTCCATCCCCATGCTGGCCCAGACATCGGTGACCACCAGATCGGCCCCCTCGACGGCGGCCATGGGGCTGGTTTCGTGACGGCTGTTGGCATAATCCGCCAGATCCTCGGGGACGTAGTCCGCGGGGCAGCCGATGGCGAGCTGGAAGTCGAGCATGTCCGCCGCCTGCATCCACGAGCGGCACATGTTGTTGCCATCGCCCATCCAGGCCACCTTGCGTCCGCGGATCTCACCGCGATGGGCCTGCCAGGTCTGCAGATCAGCGAGGAGCTGGCAGGGATGATGGTCGTCGGTGAGCCCGTTGATCACCGGGACGCTGCTGGCACTGGCGAAGCGCTCGACGTTGTCGTGGTCGAAGGTGCGGATCATCACCGCGTCGACCATGCCGGACAGGACGCGGGCCGTGTCCTCGATGGGCTCGCCGCGGCCAAGCTGGGTGTCCCGCGGCGATAGAAAGATCGCGCTGCCGCCGAGCTGGGCCATGCCGGCCTCGAAAGACACCCGCGTCCGGGTGGACGATTTCTCGAAGATCATGCCCAGCACCCGCCCGCGCAGGGGCTCATGCAGCTCTCCGGCACGATGCAGGGCCCGCAGTTCCGCGGCCCGCCGGAGCAGCGTCTCCAGTTCTTCGGCAGTGATGTCTGCCAGGGTGAGGAAATGGCGCAGTGACATCGGAACCTCCCTGTCGGGTTCAGGCACGATCGGCGGTCGATCCGGCAAGCTGCCGGGCCGCATTCGCGATCAGTGGGGTAAGGGTGTTGACCAGCCGGTCGGCCTCGTCATCCGTGAGGATCAGCGGCGGTAGGAGTCGCACCACGCTGCCGGCCGTGACATTGATGAGGATGCCGGCATCCAGTGCCTCCCGGACCAGATGAGCGCAGGGCCCGGTGAGCTCGATGCCGATCATCAGGCCACGACCGCGGATGTCGTGGATCCCGGGGTGATCCGCCAGCGCCTCGCGAAATCCTTCCAGTATCCGCCGGCCAAGTGCCTCGGCCCGCGCCGCCAGATGATCGGCCTCAATGACGTCGAGCACCGCCAGTGCGGCACGGCTCGCCAGCGGATTTCCACCGAAAGTGGTGCCGTGACTGCCCGGTCCGAGGACGCCGGCGGCCGGTCCGCCGGCAATGCAGGCACCAATGGGCACCCCGTTGGCGAGCGCCTTGGCCAGCGTGACCACATCGGGCTTGATGCCCGCATGCTGGTGAGCGAACCAGCGCCCGGTGCGGGCCACCCCCGACTGCACCTCGTCGAGCATGAGCAGCCAGCCATGCTGGTCGCACACCTGCCGCAGCGCCGCGAGATAACCGGCATCCGGGATGACGATGCCGCCCTCGCCCTGGATCGGCTCGACGAACACGGCGACGGTTCTCTCGCTGGCCGCCGCCGCAACGGCGTGCGGGTCGTTGTAGGGCACGCGGACAAATCCTTCGGGCAGCGGACCGAAGCCGGTCTGTGCCTTGCGATTGCCGGTGGCCGTGAGTGCCCCCAGTGTGCGGCCGTGAAAAGCATTCTCGGCGACGATGATTTCCGGGGCCTCGATACCCTGCGCGTGGCCGTACAGCCTCGCCAGCTTGATCGCGGCTTCGTTGGCCTCCGCGCCGCTGTTGGCGAAAAAGACCTGCTCGAGTCCGGCTAGGGTGCAGAGCCGCTCGCCGAGCTCGCTCTGATGCGGCACTTCGTAGAGGTTGGAGGTGTGGATCAGCGTATGCGCCTGGCCGGCCACCGCCTCGGCGACCGCCGGATGCGCATGGCCAAGCCCACAGACCGCGATCCCCGACAGGGCATCAAGGTATTGGCGCCCGTCGGTGTCTTCCAGCCATGCACCGCATCCCCGCCTGAAGGCGACAGGCAGGCGGGCGTAGGTGGGCATCAGGGCCGCTGACATGGCAATGACCTCCGAAAAACAAACGGCAGCCTGCGGCTGCCGAGCCGTTCATTATAGGATGGGGGGGTTATGGCCACAAGCGACCCACCGATGCCCACAAGCGCCATCGATCTGCATATGCACAGCACCGCCTCCGACGGGCGTCTGGCGCCCGCCGCGGTGGTGGAGCGGGCCGCGGCCCGGGGGGTTGAGCTGATGGCGCTCACCGATCATGACACCCTCGAGGGCATCGCCGAGGCCCAGGCGGCCGCTCGGCGGCAGTGCATTCGCTGCCTTGCCGGGATCGAGTTGTCGGCCCGCTGGGCCCGGGGTGTCGTGCATATTGTTGGACTCGACATCGATCCATCCCATCCGGCCCTGGCCGCCGGCGTGGCGGCCCAGCAGGCGGAGCGGCGCCGCCGTGCCGCGCGGATCGGCGAGCGACTGGAACGCGCTGGCATGGACGGTATCGCCGCCAGGGCGACAGAACTGGTGGGCGAGGGGGTGCCCGGCCGGGCGCATTTTGCCCGCGCGCTGGTTGCCGACGGCGTGGTCCGCGACATGCAGAGTGCCTTTGATCGCTACCTGCAGCGTGGCCGGCCCGGCTATGCGGCGGTCCAGTGGGCGGCCATCGAGCAGGTGGTGGACTGGATCCATGCCGCCGGCGGGGTCGCCGTGTTCGCCCACCCGCTGCGCTATCGACTCTCGCGTGGCGCGCTGCGGGCGGCCATCCAGGCCTTCGTGGCGGCGGGAGGCACCGCCATTGAGGTCTCCAATGGCGGCGGCGGGCGTGATGATCTCATCGCCGCCGCGGCGCTGGCGCGGCGGTTCGGTCTGAATGCCTCCATGGGCTCGGACTTTCATGACCCGGATTTCCGCTGGATCGAGATCGGCCGCCTGGCCCCGATTCCCGGCGATCTCACGCCGGTGTGGACGTCAATGGAGGCAATGGTATGAATGAGATCGCTGCCGGCGACGACACCCCCGGCGAACACCCCTTCGCGACCCTGCAGCCGGCCCTGCTGCTCGACATGCTGGAATCGGCGGATGTTCGGGCCGATGGCCGCCTTCTCGCCCTCAATAGCTATGAGAACCGCGTCTATCAACTCGGCGTTGAGGACGACGTGCCGCTTATCCTCAAGGCCTACCGGCCCGGCCGCTGGAGCGACGCCGGTATCCTCGAGGAGCATGCCTTCGCCGACGAACTCGCGAGCCTCGATATCCCGGTGGTGCCGCCGCTCGCGCGCAATGGCCGGACGCTGCACCATGCCGGTGGTTTTCGGTTCGCGCTCTATCCCCGTCGCGGCGGCCACGCCCCTGAGCTGGACAAGGCCGATACCCGTGAGTGGCTGGGGCGGCTTCTCGGCCGGATGCATGCCGTGGGCGAGACGGCGACGTTCCGGCACCGGCCGACCATCGATGCGGCGATCATGGGCCGGGGCAACCGCGATTGGCTGCTTGATTCGGGGTGGATTCCGCCGGCCGTGGAAGCGGGCTACCGACTGGTGACCGACGAGCTGCTGGCCGCCGTCGAAGCGGCTTTCCGCGAGGCCAGCGGCGGCGCCTTCATCCGACTGCACGGCGATCTGCATCCGGGCAATATCCTCTGGACCGACCAGGGCCCGCACCTCGTGGACCTGGATGACTGCCGCACCGGGCCAGCGGTGCAGGATATCTGGATGCTGCTCAGTGGCGGGCGAGAGGAGCGCACGGTGCAGCTCGCCGATCTGATGGCCGGCTACGAGCAGTTCCGCGACTTCGACCCGCGGGAGCTTCATCTGGTGGAGGCACTGCGGACCCTGCGCCTCATCAGCTACGCGGCCTGGCTGGCAAGCCGCTGGGATGATCCGGCCTTTCCCGCCACCTTCACCTGGTTCGGGACCGAGCGCTACTGGGAAGACCATGTGCTGACCCTGCGTGAGCAGGTGGCCGCGATGCAGGAGCCACCGCTACCGGTATGATGGCATCCGCCGGCCATTCCCACGGAGGGACTTGAAAACAATGATGATGGTGATAATCGGCGCCGGGCCCGTCGGCGTCAATCTGATCGAACAGGCCCTCTCAGGGACGAACAACGAGCTCATCGTGGTCGAGAGCGACCCGAAACTGGCCGATGCCTGTGCCGAAAACCACGATGTCCGCGTCCTGTCCATGGACGTCGGCGACGATGCCTTCGTCAAGGAAAGCGAACTGGCCCGGGCAGAGGCGCTCATCGCGACCACGGACGACGACTCCACCAACCTGATGGCGGTGCTCCTGGCCAAGGAGGCGGGTGTCGAGACACTCACCAGCACGGTGAGTCGCAGCTCCCATACCGGCATGTTCCGGCGCCTGGGGGTGCATGTGCTCGGCGATCCGGAGCGTCTGGTCGCGCAGCATCTGCTCGATATCACCCTGTTGCCGGAGATCAACGATGTCACCACCCTGCGCGGTGGCCAGCAGATCATCGAGCTCCGGCTTGATGATCACTCGCCGTTGATCGGACTGAGCGCCGCGGAGATTCGCGAGCGCCGTCTCCTGAACGAGGACCTGGAGCTCCTTGCGCGGGTGCGCGATGACCACACCCGGCCGCTTGCCGACGATGATCGGCTGGAGCACGGGGATGCGATCATTCTGTTTGCGGCCGAGCGGCTGCGTGGCCGTCGTCGGCGGATCTTCCGGGAAAAACGGCAGGGCGGGTAGATCGTGCGCGAGATACTGCGCGGCGTCGGTTTCCTCCTGCATGCGCCCGGCGCCATGGCCCTGGCGTCGCTGCCCATCGCCTGGTGGGGGGGCGAGCGTTGGGGCATGGTGGGCCTGCTGGTGACCGCGGCGGTCTCGCTGATCCCGGCCCAGGTGCTCATCTGGACGACGCGTGGCCCGACCGAGTTCTATCGCTACCAGTCGATGTTGATCGCGGCGATCAGCTGGCTGCTGATTACGATGATCGGTGCCATCCCGTTTTTCGTCAGCGCCCATCTCTCGCCCCCGTCGATGGAGGCCGCGACGGCCTTCTTCCGCTATCCGGCCCATGCCTTTTTCGAGTCGGTGTCGGGTTTTACCTCCACCGGGCTGACCGTGGTGGCCGCCGCCTCTGAGCTGCCGCACCATATCCAGTGGTGGCGCAGCTTTATTCAGTGGATTGGCGGCATCGGCGTGATCCTGCTGCTGCTCGCGGTCATTCCGGCGGAGCGCGGTGCCATCAACCTCTACTTCTCCGAGGCTCGTGACGAGAAGATCCTGCCCACCGTCAAATCCACCGTTCAGGCGATCTGGGCGATCTATGTCGGCTACACGCTGGTGGGCATCGCGCTGCTATGGGTTGCCGGAGAACCGCTCTGGCGGGCGATCAACCATGCCATGGCGGCGATCTCCACGGGCGGGTTCACCATCACCGATGACGGCATCGCCAATGCCCCGGCACAGGTCAAACTGGCGTACGTCCCGATCATGCTGGTCGGTGCCATCAGCTTTCTGGTGCACTATCGTATGGTGGTCCAGCGCGTCCGCTTCAGGGCGCTCTGGCAGCTGCTGGAAGTCCGTGTCTTCGTCTATGTCCTGGTGTTCGGCAGCCTGATCCTCTGGGTGCATCGCGCGCTGGTGGGCGGCGAGAGCGATCCGGTCAGCTCGCTGGTGCTCTGGGTCTCGGCAATGACGGCGAGTGGTGTGGCGTCCGTCGATCTGACAACGGTGGATAACGGCTCGCTGCTGCTGTTGCTGGTCGGGCTGGCCATGGGAGGTATGGCCGGTTCGGCCGCCGGGGGGATCAAACACTTGCGGGTCGGTCTGCTGTTCAAGGATGTCATTGGCCAGCTGCGCCGTCTGCGGGCCACCCCGCATGAGGTGGTGGTGCTGCGCTACAACGGCAACCGCATCACGCCGGAGGAGATGGCGGCACTCGGCCACACGGCGCTGCGCCTGGTGAGCGTGTTCATCCTGCTATGGCTGGCCGGTGTGTTCCTCATGCTCTACTGGATGCCCGAGGACATGCCGCTCTCCTACATCTTCTTCGATACGGCGTCGGCGATTTTCAACAATGGCCTGGGGGTGGGGATTGCCGGGCCGGACCTGGACAGCGGGTCGGCGCTGGTCATGAGCATGCTGATGCTGCTCGGGCGCCTCGAGGTCTTTCCGCTCCTCCTGCTGGCGGCGTTCTTCCTGGGGCGGCGATAGCCGCGGGTGGCATACCGCCCATTGACCCGCGCAACCTGTACAATGGTGCGTTTTGCACCATCCGCCCGGATGCGGGCCGCCAGGAACCTTCAATGACGACGACGCCGAACCCCACCGATGTGCGCAACCTGCGCAATATCGCCATCATCGCCCATGTCGACCATGGCAAGACCACGCTGGTCGACCAGCTCCTGCAGCAGTCCGGCACGCTGGAATCGCGTGGCGAGGCCCAGGAGCGGATCATGGATTCGAACGATCTCGAGCGCGAGCGCGGGATCACGATCCTCTCCAAGAACACCGCCATCGAGTGGCAGGATCTGCGGGTCAACATCGTCGACACGCCCGGTCATGCGGATTTCGGTGGCGAGGTCGAGCGCGTGCTGTCGATGGTCGACTCGGTCCTGCTGCTCGTGGACGCGGTGGACGGGCCCATGCCGCAGACCCGCTTCGTCACCCAGAAGGCGCTGGCCCGGGGCCTCAAGCCCATCGTGGTGGTCAACAAGGTGGATCGCGACGGGGCCCGGCCCGACTGGGTGGTGGACAAGACCTTTGATCTGTTCGACAACCTCGGTGCCAGTGACGAGCAGCTCGATTTTCCGGTGATCTATGCCTCGGCGCTGAACGGCTACGCCGGCACCGACTCCGATGTGCGCAGCGGCGACATGACGCCGCTCTTCGAGCTCATCCGCGACAGCGTGCCGTCGCCCGAGGTGGACGCCGAGGGGCCATTCCGGATGCAGGTCATCTCCCTTGACTACAACAGCTACGTCGGCGTCATCGGCATCGGCCGGATCGAGCGCGGCGTGATCAAGAGCGGCCAGAACCTGGCCTGTATCGACCGCGACGGCAATCGCCGTTCGGTGCGACTCCTCCAGGTCCTCGGCTTCATGGGCCTTGAGCGGGTGGAGGTGCCGGAGGCCAGCGCCGGCGACATCATCGCCTTTACCGGCATCGACGGGATCAACATCTCCGATACGCTCTGCGATCCCAATGCGGTGGAGGCACTGCCGGCACTGACGGTGGACGAGCCGACGGTTTCCATGACCTTCCAGGTCAACACCTCGCCATTTGTCGGCCGCGAGGGCAAGTACGTCACCTCCCGGCAGCTGCGCGACCGGCTCATGCGCGAGCTCGTGCACAACGTGGCGCTGCGGGTCGAGGATACCGAGGATCCCGAGAAATTCCGTGTCTCGGGCCGTGGTGAGCTCCACCTCGGCATCCTCATCGAGAACATGCGGCGGGAGGGCTACGAGCTGGGTGTCTCGCGCCCCGAGGTCATCACCCGCGAGGTGGATGGCTGGCTAGAGGAGCCGTTCGAGCAGCTCACTGTGGATGTCGAGGAGGACTACCAGGGGGCGGTCATGCAGCGCCTCGGCGAGCGCGGTGGCGAGCTCACCGACATGCTCCCGGATGGCCGCGGACGGGTGCGGCTCGACTACATCATTCCGGCACGCGGACTGATCGGTTTCCGGACCGAGTTTCTCACGGCCACCTCGGGCACCGGCCTGATGTATCACGTGTTCGATCACTACGGCCCGGTCAAGCCGGCGGACTATGGTCAGCGGGTCAATGGCGTGCTGATCGCCATGGCCAAGGGCAAGGCGCTTGCCTATGCGCTGTTCAACCTGCAGGACCGCGGCAAGCTTTTCATCGGCCCGGGCGAGGAGGTCTACGAGGGCATGGTCGTGGGGCTGCACAGCCGCGACAACGACCTGGTGGTCAACCCGATGAAGGCCAAGCAGCTCACCAACGTGCGGGCGGCCGGCTCGGACGAGAACATCATCCTGACACCGCCGCAGCGCCTCACACTGGAGCAGGCGCTGGAGTTCATCGATGATGATGAGCTCGTGGAGGTGACGCCGGGGGCGATCCGCATCCGCAAGAAATATCTGCTCGAGCACGAGCGCAAGCGCGCCGCCAAGGCTGGCGCCTGAGCGCGGCCGGCTCAGTGATCGCGCTGGATGATGTAATCGGCGAGTGAGCGGAGCGTGTCGCCGGCGGCGCCGAACGGCGACAGGGCATCCACGGCCTGGTCACGCAGTTCGGCGGCAAAGCGGCGCGATTCCTCGAGCCCGATCAGGCCGGGGTAGGTGGGTTTGTCGCGACGCGCATCCGCGCCACTGGCCTTGCCCGTGTGGCGGCTGTCGCCGGTGACGTCAAGGACATCGTCCTGGACCTGGAAGGCCAGTCCGATGCAGTGGCCATAGCGGTCGAGGGCGGCCTGGGCGTCGGCGCTGACCGCCTGCGGTGCGCAGAGCGCGCCGAGACGGAGACTGGCGAGAATCAGCGCGCCGGTCTTGTGAATGTGCATATCCTCGAGTTCGGCGATATCCAGCTGCCGTCCCACCGCCGCCAGGTCCATGGCCTGGCCGCCGGCCATCCCGCGCGAGCCGACCGCTCTGGCCAGCTCTTCGACCATGCGGATCCGTCGCCCGGCATCGACCAGGCCGGCCTCGGCGATCAGCCGGAAGGCCAGTGCCTGCAGGGCATCCCCCACCAGGATGGCGGTCGCTTCGTCGAAGGCGCGATGGCAGGTGGGCTGGCCCCGGCGCAGGTCATCATCGTCCATCGCCGGCAGATCGTCATGCACCAGCGAGTAGGCATGGATCATTTCCACGGCACAGGCCGGTGCGTCCAGGGCGGCGCCGGTTTCGCCGAAGAGCGCACCGGCCTGGTAGACCAGAAAGGGTCGCAGACGCTTGCCGGGGGTCAGGGCGGCGTAGCGCATGGCCTCATGAAGGCGGGACGGGGTCAGTGCCGGATCCGGCAATACCGCGTGGAGGGCGGCCTCGGCGCGTTGCTGGCCGTTATCCAGCGCCTCAGTCAGCGTCGCCATCACCCGCCTCGCCGAAAGGCTCGGGTTCGGCGTCGGCATCCCGGCCCATGAGGATCTCCACCCGCTGTTCCGCCTCGGCGAGCGCCTTCTGGCATTCGCGGGTGAGCCGGATTCCCTGCTCGAAGCACTCCAGCGACTGCTCCAGGGTGAGTTCGCCGCGTTCCATGCGCTCCACCAGGGTTTCCAACGTTTTCAGTGCCGTCTCGAAATCCGGCGTCTCGGTATCGTTGCTCATGGCCTTCAGTGTAGCGTGAGGCGGCGATGGACGCACTCGCCCGGCGGGTTGCCAGGCGTTACACTCCAGCGCTGATCCCCCGTTTGTACGCCACAGGAATCCACTGGAGGAAAATCCCCGGCCCATGAGCGAACGCTACGATTCCGCGGCCATTGAGGTCCTCACCGGCCTCGACCCGGTGCGCCGCCGTCCCGGGATGTACACCGACACCACCCGGCCCAACCACCTGGCTCAGGAGGTGGTCGATAACAGCGTTGATGAGGCCATCGCCGGTCACTGTCAGCGCATCGATGTGACCCTGCACCGCGACGGCTCTCTATCGGTGAGTGACGACGGGCGGGGGATGCCGGTGGATGTTCATCCGGAGGAGGGCGCTCCCGGCGTCGAGGTGATCCTCAGTCGGCTGCATGCCGGCGGCAAGTTCTCCCGCGAGAGCTATCAGTTCTCGGGCGGCCTGCACGGTGTGGGTGTCTCCGTGGTCAATGCCCTGTCAACGCGGCTCGAGGTCGCGATCCGGCGCGACGGCCGGGAATGGCATATGGCTTTCGCGGACGGCGAGAAGATCCGCGATCTGGAGGCCGTGGGTGAGGTCGGTCGGCGTAACACCGGCACCCGGCTGCATTTCTGGCCGGACGCGCGCTATTTCGACTCGGTGAAGTTCTCGCTGCCGCGTCTGCGGCATGTGCTGCGCGCAAAGGCCGTGCTCTGCCCCGGCTTGACGGTGCGCCTGCTCGAGGAGGGCAGTGGCGAGGAGACCGTCTGGCATTACGAGAAGGGCCTTGCCGACTATCTGGGCAGTGCGCTGGGCGATCATGAGCGCCTGCCGGAGGCCGCCTTTACCGGCGAGTTCACGGCCGAGCACGAAGCCGCCGAGTGGGCGGTGGCCTGGCTGCCGGAGGACGGCGACGCGCTGCAGGAAAGCTACGTCAACCTCATTCCCACGTTGCAGGGCGGAACCCATGTCAACGGCCTGCGGACCGGGCTGACGGAAGCGCTGAGGGAGTTCTGTGAATTCCGCAATCTGCTGCCCCGCGGCGTGCGTATCGCGCCGGAGGATGTCTGGGAGCGGGTGGTCTACGTCCTGTCGGTCAAGCTCGAGGAGCCGCAGTTCTCGGGCCAGACCAAGGAGCGGCTGTCCTCACGCGAGTGCGCGACGTTCGTCTCCGGTGTGGTCAAGGATGCCTTCAGCCTGTGGCTCAACGAGCACACCGGCGAGGCGGAGAAGCTGGTGGAACTGGTGCTTGCCAGTGCCCAGCGGCGCATGCGCGCGGCCCGCAAGGTCACGCGCAAGCGGGTGACCCAGGGGCCGGCCCTGCCGGGCAAGCTCGCCGACTGCAGCAGTCAGGATCCGGGCATCAGCGAGCTCTTCCTGGTGGAGGGAGACTCTGCCGGCGGTTCCGCCAAGCAGGCCCGTGATCGCGAGTTCCAGGCGGTGATGCCGCTGCGCGGCAAGATTCTCAATACCTGGGAGGTGGATCCCGCCGAGGTGATGGCCTCCCAGGAAGTCCATGACATCGCCGTGGCGCTCGGCATCGAGCCGGGGTCGGAGGATCTGAGCGGTCTGCGCTACGCCAAGGTCTGCGTGCTGGCGGACGCCGACCCGGATGGCGCGCACATCGCCACGCTGCTCTGCGCGCTCTTTCTGCGTCACTTCCCCGCCCTTGTCCGGGCCGGGCACGTGTTCATGGCCATGCCGCCGCTCTATCGCATCGATGTTGGCAAGGAGACCTGGTACGCCCTCGACGAGGAGGAGCGCCAGGGGATTCTCGACCGCATCAGCGCGGAGAAGCGCAGGGGCAAAGTGGCGACCACGCGTTTCAAGGGGCTCGGCGAGATGAACCCGCTGCAGCTGCGCGAGACCACCATGGCACCGGATACCCGCCGCCTGGTGCAGCTGACCGTCGATGCGCCGGAAGAGACCGAGACCCTGATGGCCATGCTGCTCGGCAAGCGCGCCGCGGCGCAGCGCCGCGCCTGGCTCGAGCGCAAGGGCGACCTCGCCGACGTACTGGTCTGAATTCCACAGGAGCGAGTCACAGGCAATGACCGAACATACCGGGGCCAATGATTTCGAGCGGCGGCCGCTGCACGAATTCACCGAAAAGGCCTATCTCGACTACTCCATGTACGTCATCCTCGACCGGGCCCTGCCCCACGTGGGCGACGGCCTCAAGCCGGTGCAGCGCCGCATCGTCTATGCGATGTCGGAGCTCGGTCTGTCGGCGGCGTCCAAGCACAAGAAATCGGCCCGTACCGTGGGTGATGTGCTGGGCAAGTACCATCCGCACGGCGATTCGGCGTGTTACGAGGCCATGGTCCTGATGGCCCAGCCGTTCTCCTACCGCTATCCGCTGGTGGATGGCCAGGGCAACTGGGGGTCGGCGGACGATCCCAAGTCCTTCGCGGCCATGCGCTACACCGAGGCGCGGCTGGCGCCGTATTCGCGGCTGCTGCTGCAGGAACTGGGGCAGGGGACCGTTGAGTGGCAGCCCAATTTCGACGGCAGCCTTGATGAGCCGGTCACGCTGCCGGCCCGGGTGCCCAATGTGCTGCTGAACGGTGGCACGGGGATCGCCGTTGGCATGGCCACTGATATTCCACCGCACAACCTGCGGGAAGTGGCCGCCGCCTGCATCCGCCTGCTCGACGAGCCGGAAGCCGACGTGGCGACGCTCTGCGAGCACATCAAGGGGCCGGACTTTCCCACCGAGGCGGAGGTCATCACCCCGGCCGCCGACATCCGCCGGCTCTATGAGACCGGGCATGGCGGGCTGCGCCTGCGCGCCCAGTGGGAGCGGGACGGCCGCGATGTCATCGTCACCGCCCTGCCGTTCCAGGTCTCGGGCAGCCGGGTACTCGAGCAGATCGCCGCGCAGATGCAGTCGAAGAAGCTGCCGATGGTCGAGGATCTGCGCGATGAATCCGATCATGAGAACCCCACTCGACTGGTGATCACCCTGCGCTCCAATCGGGTGGATGCCGAGGAGGTGATGCAGCATCTGTTCGCCACCACCGATCTCGAGAAGACCTACCGGGTCAACCTGAACGTCATTGGCCTCGATGGCCGGCCGCGGGTGCGCAACCTGCGCGAACTGCTCGGTGAATGGCTCGAATATCGCCGCGATACCGTTCGCCGCCGCCTGCAGTGGCGCCTGGACAAGGTCGAGGCGCGGTTGCATGTGCTTGAAGGTCTTCTGGTCGCCTACCTCAACATCGACGAGGTGATCGCCATCATCCGTGAGGCGGATGAGCCCAAGCCCGCGCTCATGGAGCGCTTCGGCCTGACCGATACCCAGGCCGAGGCGATTCTCGAACTGCGCCTGCGGCATCTGGCACGGCTCGAGGAAATGAAGATCCGTGGCGAGCAGGATGAACTCGCCGAGGAACGGGAGCACCTGCAGAAGACCCTGGGTTCGAAGGCGAGGATGACGCGGCTCATCCAGTCGGAGCTCCAGGCCGACGCCGAAGCATACGGCGATGACCGACGCTCGCCGCTGGTCGCCCGCAGCAGCGCCCGGGCACTCAGCGAGAGCGACCTCGTGCCCAGCGAGCCCGTCACCGTCGTGCTGTCGCAGAAGGGCTGGGCGCGTGCCGCCAAGGGCCATGAGGTGGATCCGACAAAACTCTCCTACCGTGCCGGTGACGCCTTTGCCGATGCCGCCACCGGGCGCAGCAACCAGCTTGCCGTTTTCCTGGACACCCAAGGACGCAGTTACAGCCTCCCGGCGCATACGCTGCCATCGGCCCGCGGGCAGGGCGAACCCCTCACCGGGCGGCTGCAGCCGCCGCAGGGCGCACACTTTGTCCATGTGCTCTGTGGCGAGCCCGAAGACGGCACGCTGCTGGCAGCCGACTCCGGCTATGGCTTCGTCACCCGCATGAAATACCTTCAGGGCCGTCAGAAGGCCGGCAAGGCGGTGCTCAACCTGGCCTCCGGCGGCCATATCCTGGCGCCGGTCATGCTGCAGAGCGATGCCGACCGGGTGGCCGCCGCGACCAGCGCCGGACGCCTGCTGGTCTTCCCGCTGGCGCAGCTTCCGGAGCTGGCCCGTGGCAAGGGCAACAAGCTCATCGACATTCCGGCGGCGCAGCGCCGGGATGGCAGTGAGCAGGTGGTCGGGCTATGCACGCTCGCCGCCGGGGAGCCACTGGTCGTGCGGGCCGGCAAACGGACGCTGACCCTCAAACCGGCCGATCTGGCCGGCTACGAGGGGGAACGCGGCCGCCGTGGACGACCGCTGCCGCGTGGATTCCAGCGCGTGGACGGCCTCGCGCCCCTCGTCAAGGAGTAGAACCGTGAAGCGGATCATGCTGTTCCTGGGCACCAACATCGCCATCATCATCGTGCTGGGCACGGTGCTGAGGCTGCTGGGTGTTGATCGCCTGCTGCAGGCGGACGGCGGTGCACTGGACTATCAGGCGCTGCTGATCTTCGCCGCGGTATTCGGCATGGGCGGCAGCTTTCTGTCGCTTGCCATCTCCAAGTGGATGGCCAAGCGCGCCATGGGCGTGCGGGTGATCGAAAAGCCTGCCAACGCGGTCGAGCAATGGCTCATCGATACGGTCCGCGAGCAGGCCCGTGCCGCCGGCGTCGGCATGCCCGAGGTGGGGATCTACGACTCGCCCCAGGTCAACGCCTTCGCGACTGGCATGAGCCGCAACAACGCCCTGGTCGCCGTCAGCAGCGGACTGCTCCAGACCATGACCCGGGACGAGGCCGAGGCGGTGCTCGCCCACGAGGTCTGTCATGTCCAGAACGGCGACATGGTCACGCTGGCGCTTATCCAGGGGGTTGTGAATACCTTCGTGATCTTCCTCGCCCGGGTCATCGGCCATTTTGTCGATCGGGCGGTGTTCAAGAACGAGCGTGGCCACGGCCCCGGTTTCTGGATCACCACCATCATCGCCGAGATCCTGCTGGCGGTGCTCGCCTCGGTGATCGTGATGTGGTTCTCGCGCCAGCGCGAGTTCCGGGCCGATGCCGGCGCCGCGGCCCTCGCCGGCCGCGACAAGATGATCGCGGCCCTGCAGCGTCTCGGCGGCACACCGCCGGCGGAGGACCTGCCGGACCAGATGGAGGCCTTCGGTATCTCGGGACGCATTGCCCGGGGTGGATTGAAGCGCTGGTTCATGTCGCATCCACCGATCGAGGAGCGGATCGAGGCCCTGAGACGCGGTTAGGCGCTGTGCCGGCTCCGCCCCTTTCCCCGGACTCACGCGAGACGCGGGGCGTGGAGCGCGGTGGATGTCACACAGACGGGCGCCTCAAGATCGTCCGGGAAAAGGGGCGGAGCCGGCAAGCCCGGGATCTAGTGGTTTGTCATGGCTTGTCGGTCCCGTCTCCTTGTCCCGGGCGACCTCGGGGCGCGTTTCGGTGTGTTATCCACTGCGTGAAGCGCCTCGCGCACCGCGCGAGCCCGGGACAAGGAGACGGGAGCGACAGGGCACGGCGGCAGATTGACCGCGCTCTCAACCCTTTGCTGTCCACTCGATCGGCACCTTCCACGGCTCGCCGGCCACCTCGCGCACGAGTCTTGGTAACAGGTAGCCGGGGGTGCGGGCGGCCAGACGGCGCATCAGCCCGCAGGCCTCGGTTTCGGGTACCTCGAAGTGGGCCGCGCCTCGGACACGGTCGAGGAGGTGCAGGTAGTAGGGCTGGACACCGAGGTCGAATAACCGCTCGCCGAGCGCCTCGAGCACGTCGGCGTCATCATTGACTCCGCGCAGCAGGACCGCCTGGTTATAGAGTCGCACGCCTTGCTCAGCGAGGCGCTGGAGGGCCTCGGCCACGCCGGTATCGAGTTCGTTGGGGTGGTTGGCATGGATGACCATGACCGCGCTGAGGCGGGTACCGGCGAGCCAGTCCAGCAGGTCGGCGTCGATCCGGCTTGGCAGGACCACCGGCAGACGGCTGTGGACGCGGATGCGGCGCAGATGGGGGATGTCGGCCAGACCATCCGCCAGTTCCCGCAGGCGTCGGTCGTTCAGGCTGAGTGGGTCGCCGCCGCTGAGGATGGCCTCATGGATCGTGCTGTCTCCCCGCAGGTACGCCAGGGCCGCGGTCCAGTGTCCAGCGCTGGCGCTGGCCTCGGCGTAAGGGAAATGCCGGCGAAAGCAGTAGCGGCAGTTGATGGCGCAGGCACCGGTGGCCACCAGCAGGGCGCGGCCCTGGTACTTGTGGATCACGCCGCCGTCTCGCAGGCTCGCGCCATCGCCGACTGGATCATCAGCGAAACCCGGGGTATCCGTTGCCTCGGCGCCGATGGGCAGGACCTGGCGCAGCAGCGGATCATCCGGGTCTCCCGGGCGGATACGGGCGAGATAGGCCTGGGGTACCCGTAGTGGAAACAGATCGGCGGCCTGCCGGGCCGGTCCGAGCAGGTCAGGGTCGAGCTGCAGCTTCTCGAGCAGAGCGGCGGGATCGCGGAGGGCCGCCTGCCACTCGCGCTGCCACTGCGCTGGCATCATGATGTTATCCCTTCGTCTTTTCCGTTAGCATGCTGCGCCATCCGCCGCGTACCGATGCGGCCGCGAGCGCAATGGAGAACCAATGGCGAGTTACAGCACCAACCAGTTCAAGTCGGGCCTCAAGCTCATGCTCGACGGCGAACCCTACACCATTGTCGAGAACGAGTTCGTCAAGCCGGGTAAGGGGCAGGCATTCAACCGGGTCAAGGTCCGTAACCTCAAGACCGGCAAGGTCATTGATCGTACCTTCAAGTCCGGCGAGAGCGTTGAGGCCGCTGACGTTCTGGAAACGGAGATGCAGTATCTCTACAACGATGGCGAGTTCTATCACTTCATGGCGCCGGAGACCTTCGAGCAGCATCCCGCGCCACCGGAAGCCGTGGGTGATGCCGGCAAGTGGTTGAAGGAACAGGATATCTGCAGTGTGACGCTGTACAACGGCGAACCGTTGTCGGTGGAGCCGCCACCGCATGTCACCCTGCAGGTCACGCAGACCGATCCCGGCCTGAAGGGCGACACCAGCAGCGGCGGCAGCAAGCCGGCGACCCTCGAGACCGGCGCGGTGGTCCAGGTGCCGCTGTTCATCCAGGAGGGTGAGGTGCTGAAGGTGGATACCCGCACCGGCGAGTATGTTTCCCGGGCCAAGGACTGAGGCCTGAGCCGATGGGCGTTCTCCGGCCCGTCTGCCCGGTCATCGAATGACCGGCAACCGAGCTGGCATGGCTGGCGCAGACTGGCCACCAAGCGCGGACATCGGCCGGCTTCGCCAGCGGGCAGACTGGCTGAAGGCGGTACGCCGCTTCTTCGCCGAGCGCGAACTCATTGAGGTAGAGACCCCTGTGCTGTCGCAGGCGGGCGTGACCGATGTGCATATCGAGAGCCTGCGCGAGCGCGATACGGGGCGCTGGCTGCAGACCTCGCCGGAATACGCCATGAAGCGCCTGCTGGCCGCCGGCCTGGGTGACTGCTACCAGATCACACGGGCGTTCCGTGCCGGCGAGCAGGGGCGCTGGCACAACCCCGAGTTCACCCTGTTGGAGTGGTATCGGCTCGGCTTCCATCCGGATCAGCTCATGGACGAGGTGGCTGCGCTGGTGGCGGGATTCCTCGGTGCCACCGGCGTGGTCCGCAAGCGTTATGTGGATGCCTTCCTCGATGCGGGGCTGCCGGATCCGCTGGTGGCCGGTGAGGCGGAACTGACGCGGGCTGCCTCCGGTCACCCGAATGCGATGCCGGTGCCGACGGGGTTGTCTCGGCACGGCCTGCTTGACTGGCTGTTCAGCCAAGTGGTCGTCCCCGGGCTACCGGCGCGCTGTTTCATCACCCATTACCCGGCCGGCCAGGCGGTGCTGGCCCGGCTCGACGACGCCGACCCGCGCGTCGCGGCGCGATTCGAGCTTTTCTGCAATGGGGTCGAGATCGCCAACGGGTTTCACGAACTCACGGACCCCGGCGCGCTCCGGCGCCGGTTCGAGTCCGATCAGGTGGCCCGCCGGCGGGCAGGACAGGCGATTCCCGACATTGACGAGCGCCTGCTGGCGGCAATGGCATCGGGCCTGCCGGACTGCGCTGGTGTGGCCCTGGGCCTGGATCGGCTGTTTGCCCTTGCGGCCGGCGAGGACTCACTCGCCGGTGTGATCGCTTTCCCCTGGGATCGCGCCTGATATGGCCTCGCTTGCCCTGCCAGCGAGTCGCTCACCCATGCGAATGGGCTGATCCACCGCCAGGCCGTCGCGCCAGGCCAGATCCTGTTCGGCGAGGAGCAGAATCACCGTGGAGCCCAGGTTGAACCGCCCCATCTCTTCGCCCATGTCCAATGCCACCGGAGCCTGGCGGTAGTCCCAGCTGCGGATGCGCTGGCCACGGGGTGGGGTGATTTCGCCCGCCCAGACGGTCTCGATGCTGCCGACACCGATGGCCCCCACGAGCACGACGGCCAGCGGTCCACCCGGCGTATCGAAGACACTGATGACCCGCTCATTGCGGGCAAACAAGCGGGGAATCTGCTGCACCAATGGCCGCGAAACACCGAACAAGCGCCCCGGGACGTGCAGCATGCGCTGCAGAGAACCCGCCACGGGCATGTGCACCCGGTGGTAATCACGGGGGGAGAGGTAGAGGGTCGCGAAGTGGCCGTCTTCGAACTGTCCTGCCAGCGCCTCGTCTCCTCCCAGCAGTTCGGTGACGCCATAGTCCTGGCCCTTGGCCTGAATCAGCCGACCCGCCGTGATGGTGCCGAACTCGCTGACACTCCCGTCAACCGGGCTGATGACCGCATCCGGCGCCGTCTCCAACGGCCGTGCGCCCGGCGCCAGCGCGCGTGTGAAGAAGTCGTTGAAGCTGACATAGGCATGGCTGTCACTGGCCGCCGCCTCACCTCGATCCACCGCATAGACGCGGCTGAAGACCCGGATCAGCAGGTTTTTCCAGGGACGCCAGCGCCAGCGCGCCAGCGCATGCACCACGCGGGAGACGCCATGCTGGGGCAGCATGGTGACGAAGGGACCGAAGAGTCTCGCGGTCATGCGGCTCATGCCGAGGGGAATCGCTGCTGGATGCGCTGGTATTCCTCTGCCAGCACGTCGCGGCCATGCGGAGGCTGCCAGAGCGCCCGCAGCCGACCCTGCGGGTCGATCAGCAGAATGGCCGCGCTGTGATCAACCGCATAATCGCCGTTCTCATCGGGTTCATGCAGCGTGTATGAGATGCCCAGCGCGTCGGTCAGGCGGTCGATTTCTTCGCGCCCGCCGGTTACCCCGACAAACGCATCGTTGAAATGCCCCACATAGTTCTCCATCGCGGCGGGGGTGTCGCGCTCGGGATCGACGGTCACGAAGACCACCTCCGGCATCGCTTCGGCCCCGTCGGTCTTCAGCTGCTGCACGGCACCGGCGAGCGTCGCCAGGGTCATGGGGCAGACATCCGGGCAGTGGGTAAAGCCGAAGAACAGGTATTGCCAGCGACCCGTCAGGTCCGCCGACGTCCAGGGTCCACCTTCATGATCCATCAGCGTGACCTCGGGCAGCGCCCGCGCCTGTGGCAGAACCGTGCCGACCATCTCCTGCGATGGCCGATCGGCGCCTGACTCGGGCCCGGGCCAGAACATCATTGCCCCGGCCGCACTCAATCCGGCGACCAGCGCCACGGTAATGAACAGTCCGACGGGGAAGTTGCCTTTCATGGCGCTCATTATGCCACTCCCGGGGTGCATGCATGGGCATTCCGGGCTGATAGACTGTCCGGATGACCGGAAATTCCACCGATGCCCTCTCAACCGTAGGCGATTTCATCCGCTGGGCGGCGAGCCGCTTCCAGGCGGCGGGGCTGCATTTCGGTCATGGCACGGACAATGCCCTGGATGAGGCGGCCGCACTGGTTCTGGGCTCGCTGCACCTGCCACCGGACCTGCATGCCGCGTACTTCGGCTGCCGTCTGGACGGGGATGAGCGCGAGCGGCTTTTCGTTCAGATCGACGAGCGGGTGATCCGGCGCCGGCCAGTGCCCTATATCCTGGGCGAGGCCTGGTTCTGCGGACTCGCTTTTTCCGTGGATGAGACGGTGCTGATCCCTCGCTCGCCCATCGCCGAGCTGATTGAATCGGGTTTCGCACCCTGGGTGGATCCGGACCGCCTGCAACGGATCGCCGATGTCGGCACCGGCAGTGGCTGTATTGCCATCGCGGCCGCCCTGGCCCTGCCCGACGTCCAGGTCGATGCCCTGGATGACTCGCCGGCCGCCCTCGCCTGTGCTCAAGACAATGCGCGTCGTCACGGCGTTGAGGATCGGGTCACGGTACGGGAGTCCGATCTGCTGGATGCCATCCCCCCCGAGCCCTTGCTGGATCTCATCGTCTCCAATCCTCCGTATGTGGACGCGGCGGCCATGGCGACGCTGCCGCCGGAGTACCGACATGAGCCCCGGGAGGCGCTGGCGGCCGGTGACGATGGGCTGGATGCTGTTCGACGCCTTCTGCCGCAGGCCGCCGAGCGGCTGGCCGATCATGGCCTGCTGGTCTGCGAGATCGGACACGGTGCAGCCGCCTTCGAGGCCGCGTTCCCTGAACTGCCAGTGACCTGGATCGAGTTCGAGCATGGCGGGCAGGGCGTATTCGTGATTGATGCCCTGACCCTCCGTCAGGCCCTTGCCCCACTGACCCGCGCCAATTCAACGGAGTAGACTCAAGATCATGTCCGGAAACACCTTTGGTCGACTGTTCACGGTGACGACCTTCGGCGAGAGCCACGGCCCCGCCCTGGGCGCCGTGGTGGATGGCTGCCCACCCGGCCTTGCGCTCAGCGAGGCGGACCTGCAGGGCGATCTCGACCGTCGCAAACCCGGGACCTCCCGACATACCTCGCAGCGCCGCGAGGGTGATGAGGTCCGGATCCTCTCCGGCGTGTTCGAAGGGGTCACGACTGGTGCGCCCATCGGTCTGCTCATCGAGAACATGGATCAGCGCTCGAAGGATTATTCGAAGATCAGCCAGCTGTTCCGGCCTGGACACGCCGACTACACCTACTGGCAGAAGTACGGCACGCGGGACTACCGCGGTGGCGGCCGTTCCTCGGCGCGGGAAACCGCGGTTCGCGTGGCGGCCGGCGGTATCGCCCGCAAGTACCTCCAGGAGCGGCTCGGTATCCGTATTCGCGGCTGGCTGACCCAGCTCGGTCCGATTGAGCTGGCGCTCGAAGACTGGGACGCCGTCGACACCAATCCCTTTTTCTGTGGCGAGCCGGGCCGGCTGCCAGAGCTTGAGGCCTATATGGACGAGCTGCGTAAATCCGGCGACTCGGTCGGCGCCGCGGTTGGCGTACTCGCCCGCGGCGTGCCGCCGGGCCTGGGCGAGCCGGTGTTCGACCGACTCGACGCCGACATCGCCCATGCGCTGATGAGCATCAATGCCGTGCGCGGTGTCGAGATCGGCGCCGGGTTCGCGAGTGCCGCCCAGAAGGGGACCGAGCATCGCGACGAGATGACACCCGAGGGATTCGTGTCCAACAACGCCGGCGGTACGCTCGGGGGCATCTCCACCGGCCAGGACCTCGTCGCGCGGATGGCCCTCAAGCCCACCTCCAGTATTCGTATCCCTGGCCGATCCGTGAATATCCACGGCGAGCCCGAGGAGGTCGTGACGACGGGCCGCCACGACCCCTGTGTGGGGATTCGGGCAACACCCATTGCCGAGGCTATGCTGGCCCTGGTGCTGATGGATCACCACCTCCGGCATCGTGGCCAGAATGCCGACGTGGATTCAGGAACCCCCATTATCCCCGGCCATATCGAAGACTAGCCCGGGCATGGCGAATGCCCTGCCCACTATCCGCCTGTCGGCGTTTTACCTGGCCTTCTTCGGCGTGCTGGGTGTGCTCTCGCCGTACTGGGGGCCCTACCTGAAGAGCCGTGGCTTCGATGCCGCGGCGATCGGCAGTCTGATCGCCCTGCTGCATGCCACCAAGATCGTCGCGCCCAACCTCTGGGGCTGGGTCGCGGATCATACCGGCCGGCGCATCGCCATCATCCGCATCGCCTGTCTCGCCGCCCTGGTCGGCTTCTCCGGTGTCCTGATCCAGGGCGGCGGCTTTTTGTGGATGGCGGCGGTCATGGTGACGTTCAGCTTCTTCTGGAACGCCGCACTGCCTCAGTTCGAGGCAAACACCATGAGCCATCTGGCGGGTCAGACGCAGTTCTATCCGCGCATTCGGCTCTGGGGGACGGTGGGCTTCATGATTTCGGTGCTGGCCGTGGGCGAAGGGATCGACCGCCTCGGCGTCGACATCGTGCCAACGGTGCTGCTGTTCCTTTTTCTGGTCCTCGCTGTCATCAGTCTGACGGTGCCGCAGGCGGATCGTCGCTCGGCGGACAGCGGCGACGGCCGACTGCTGTCGGTACTGCGCCAGCCCCGGGTGCTGGGGTTGCTGGTTGCCTGCTTTCTGCTGCAGGTCAGCCACGGTCCGTTCTACGCGTTCTACAGCATCTATCTGCAGGATTATGGATACAGCGGGACGGCGATCGGCCTGCTCTGGGCGGTGGCATTGATCGCCGAAATCGGCGTCTTCCTGCTCATGCCGCGCTGGCTGCCCCGTTTCGGCCCGCGCCGCCTGCTCGCCCTGGCGATGAGTCTGGGTGCCATGCGCTGGCTGCTGGTGGCCGGCTTCCCGGAGTTGATGCCGGTCCAGGCAATGGCTCAGCTTATGCATGCGGCCACCTACGGCGTCTATCATGCGGCGGCGATCTCGTTGATCGATCGCTATTTCACGGGCGGTCTGCAGGGGCGTGGTCAGGCGATCTACAGCAGCATGACCTTCGGCGCCGGGGTTGCCCTGGGCAGTTACATGGCCGGCCGCCTGTGGGATACCGCCGGCGGGTCGCAGATTTTCCTGATGGCCGCCGGCATTGCGGCATTGGCAGCCATTGTCGCCGCCAGCGTCGTGCCGCGCCGGGACAGCCTCTACGCGCGTTCCGCTTAACCGGCGATCGCCGGGCGCGTATACTCACACAGCTAACTGTTTACCGGTGCTATCGCGCGAGGAAGATTCATGGCCGGCAAGACCCTCTACGACAAACTCTGGGATGCGCATGTGGTCCGCGACAACGGTGATGGCACGGCGCTGCTGTACATCGACCGTCAGCTCGTCCACGAAGTGACCTCACCCCAGGCATTCGAGGGGCTACGACTGGCAGATCGCCCGCTCTGGCGGGTGCCGGCCAACCTGGCCGTGGTCGATCACAATGTGCCCACGACGGATCGGGCCAATGGCATCGCCGATCCGATCTCGGCGCTGCAGGTGGAAACCCTGAATCGCAACTGCCGGGAATACGGCATCACCCAGTTCGGCCTGCTGGACCGGCGCCAGGGCATCGTTCACATCATTGGTCCCGAGCAGGGCGCGACGCAGCCGGGCATGACCGTGGTCTGCGGTGATTCGCATACCTCCACACATGGCGCGCTGGGGGCGCTGGCGTTCGGCATCGGTACGTCCGAGGTGGAACATGCGCTGGCCACCCAGACCGTCGTTCAGGCGCGCTCCAAGCGCATGCTCATCCGCGTCGACGGGCAGACCGGCCCGGGGGTGACCGCGAAGGACATCATGCTCGCCATCATCGGCCGGATCGGTACGGCGGGTGGCACCGGATACGCGGTGGAGTACGGTGGCGAGGCCATCCGCGCACTGCCCATGTCCGGTCGGATGACCATCTGCAACATGTCGATCGAGGCCGGCGCCCGCTGCGGCATGGTCGCCGTCGATGACACCACCATCGAATACCTCCGTGGCCGGCCATATGCGCCCAGCGAGGATATGTGGGACAAGGCCGAGGCCTACTGGCGGACGCTGGTGAGTGATGAGGATGCCGAGTTCGATCGGGTGGTAACGCTGGATGCGGCTGAAATAAAGCCGCAGGTCTCCTGGGGGACTTCGCCGGAGATGGTGGTCGCGGTGGACGGCGTCGTGCCCGATCCGGCGGAAGAGCCCGATGAGACCCGTCGGGCCGGCATGCAACGGGCGCTGGAGTATATGGGTCTGGAGCCGGGAACGCCGATTCGGGAAATCCGCCCCGAAAAGGTCTTCATCGGTTCCTGCACCAACGCGCGGATCGAGGATCTGCGTGCCGCGGCGCGTGTGCTGCGCGGCAAGCGCATCGCCAAGGGGATCCGCGAGGCAATGGTGGTCCCTGGTTCCGGCCTGGTGAAGTGGCAGGCCGAGCAGGAGGGCCTTGATCAGGTATTCAAGGAGGCCGGCTTTGAATGGCGGGACGCCGGCTGTTCCATGTGCCTGGGGATGAATCCCGATCGACTCAGCCCGGGTGAGCGCTGCGCGTCCACCTCCAACCGCAATTTCGAGGGCCGCCAGGGAGCCGGCGGGCGGACCCATCTGGTCAGCCCCGAGATGGCGGCGGCCGTCGCGGTGGCCGGTCATTTCGTCGATGTCAGAGAGCTGGAGCACTGAATCATGGAACCATTGACCCGCGTGGAAGGCCTGGTGGCGCCGCTTGATCGCTCCAATGTCGACACCGATGCCATCATCCCCAAGCAGTTTCTGAAGTCGATCCACCGGACCGGTTTCGGCCCCAATCTGTTCGACGAGTGGCGCTACATGGACGAGGGCCAGCCCGGCCAGGACTGCACCGACCGGCCGCTGAACTCTGATTTCGTCCTCAATCAGCCCCGCTACCAGGGGGCGTCGATCCTGCTCGCCCGCGAGAACTTCGGCTGCGGCTCCTCCCGCGAGCATGCGCCCTGGGCCCTGGCCGACTTCGGCTTCCGCGTGCTCATTGCGCCGAGCTTTGCCGATATCTTCTACAACAACTGCTCGAAGAACGGCATTCTTCCGCTGACGCTGCCCGCCGAGACCGTGCAGTGGCTGTTCGAGGCCATCTGGGCCAATGAAGGCTACCGGCTGACCGTGGATCTGCCCGAGCAGCGGGTAATCACCCCCGAGGGTGAGCAGCATGCGTTCGAGATCGATCCCCATCGCAAGCATATGCTGGTCGAGGGGCTCGACGAGATCGGGCTGACGCTCGAGCATGCCGATGAGATCCGGGCCTATGAGCAGCAGCGGCGCGAGGTCACGCCATGGCTGTTCACGGACGTGGAACCGTCATGACTCATAAGCTGCTGATGCTACCGGGCGACCATGTCGGCCCTGAGATCATTGCCGAGGCGGATAAACTGCTGCGCTGTCTGATGGCTGACTTCGGGCTCGATGCCGAGCTCGAATATGCCCATCTCGGCGGCTGCGCAGTGGACGCCGAGGGCGAGCCGTTTCCGGCCTCCACGCAACGCCTGGCGGAGGAGTCGGACGCCCTCCTGCTGGGCGCGGTCGGCGGCCCGCAGTGGGATGGTCTGGAGCGTGACCGGCGCCCGGAGACCGGATTACTGTCGATCCGCTCGGCGCTGGGGCTGTTCGCCAACCTGCGCCCGGCGATGCTCTTCCCGGAACTGGTGGACGCCTCTTCGCTGCGCCCCGATGCGGTCTCCGGGCTGGATATCCTGATCGTCCGGGAACTCACCGGCGGCATCTACTTTGGTCAGCCCCGTGGCATCCGGACCCGTGAGGACGGGGTCCGTGAGGCCTTTAACACCCTGGTTTACGGCACTGACGAGATCGAGCGGATCGGCCGTGCCGCCTTCGAGGCGGCCGCCCGGCGCAACGGTTCGCTATGTTCGGTGGACAAGGCCAACGTGCTCGAATCCAGCGAGCTCTGGCGGGAGGTGATGGAAAGCCTGGCGCCGGCCTATCCGGATGTCCGGCTGAGTCATATGTATGTCGACAATGCCGCCATGCAGCTGGTGCGGGATCCGCGCCAGTTCGATGTCCTGGTCACCGGCAATCTCTTCGGCGACATCCTCTCCGATTGCGCGGCGATGCTCACCGGATCCATCGGCATGCTGCCCTCGGCGTCACTGGACGACCGGGGGCGCGGACTCTACGAGCCGGTTCACGGCTCGGCACCGGACATCTCCGGTAAGGGCATCGCCAATCCGCTCGCCACCCTGCTATCGGTGGCGATGATGCTGCGCCACAGCCTCGATGAGGGTGCGCTCGCCGATCACGTGGAGCGCGCGGTGGGCAGGGTGCTTGCCGACGGTCATCGCACCGCGGATCTCGTCAGCCCAGGCGCCGAGGCAATCGGCACGGCGGCCATGGGCGATGCCGTGGTCAATGCATTGCGTGAGGCCCGCGACTGAGCCCGACGCCTCCGTCGGGCGCAAACCCATTTCATTCGAATCAGAGGTTTTCCATGCACAAGGTAGGATTTGTCGGCTGGCGCGGCATGGTGGGCTCCGTGCTCATGGACCGTATGCGCGCCGAAGGCGACTTTGCCGACATCGAACCGGTTTTCTTCTCGACATCACAGACCGGCCAGCCTGGGCCCGATGTCGGCAAGCCCGTGCCGGCGCTCCAGGATGCCCATGACCTCTCGGCGCTGGCCGAAATGGACGCCATCGTCACTTGTCAGGGCGGTGATTACACCGGCGCTGTGTACGACGACCTGCGCCGTGGCGGCTGGCAGGGTTACTGGATCGATGCGGCCTCCACACTGCGCATGGCCGACGAGAGCATCATCGTGCTCGATCCGGTCAATGATGGGGTGATCCGGCAGGGGCTCAGCGAGGGCGTGCGGACCTTCGTCGGTGGCAACTGCACGGTCAGCCTGATGCTCATGGCGCTCGGCGGTCTCTTCGAGCATGACCTGGTCGAGTGGGTCTCGCCGATGACCTATCAGGCGGCATCCGGCTCCGGCGCCCAGCACATGCGCGAGCTGCTGCGCCAGATGGGCTATCTGCGTGACGCGGCCGGTGCCCGGCTGGATGATCCGGCGGGCGCGATCCTGGACATCGATCGTGATGTCACCGAGGCACTGCGCAGCGCGGGCTATCCGGCCGACCACTTCGGCGTACCGCTGGCCGGCAGCCTCATTCCCTGGATCGACAAGCCGGTGGAAGGTGGCCAGAGCCGCGAGGAATGGAAGGCCGGCGTGGAAACCAACAAGATCCTCGGCCGGCGCTATGAACCGATTCCCATTGACGGCATCTGCGTGCGAATCGGTGCCATGCGCTCCCATGCCCAGGCGCTGACCATCAAGCTCCGACGGGACGTCCCCATCGCTGATATCGAGGGTATGCTCGACGAAGCCAATGACTGGGTTTATGTGGTCCCCAACGAGCCGGAGGCCAGCCAGAAACAGCTCACGCCGGCCGCCGTCAGTGGCGGGCTGGACATTCCCGTGGGTCGGTTGCGCAAGCTGGCGATGGGCGGTGAGTACCTGTCGGCCTTCACCGTCGGTGATCAGCTGCTCTGGGGCGCCGCCGAACCGCTGCGGCGTATGCTGCGTCTGGTGGTCGCGGACTGATGCGTCGTGGCATCGCCCTGGCATGCCTGCTGCTGGTGGCTGTGCCATCGGCTCGGGCCCTGCAGTTGGGCGATCTGCGCATCCAGTCCCAATCTGGCGAACCGCTGGCCGCGGACATCGCGGTAGCGGAAGCCGACCGCATTGATACTGCCTCGGCGACGGTGGAACTGGCCAGCGACCGCGCCCACGCCGAGGCCGGTATCAATCCGCAGACGCTGCCACCGTCGCTGTCACTGGAGCTGGCCGGAGCAGAGCCGGCGCGAATCCGTCTGTCCACCCGGGCGCCGTTCGAGGTCGCCGGCGATGGGCTCGAGTTCCTGGTGGTGCTGAGCTGGCCTGATGGCCGGCTTGTCCGCCAGTACGGCATCGACGGCGACGGGAAGAAGCTGCAGCCGAGCAGTGGGTCGGATCTGCGCTACGGCCCGACCCGCGCCACGGACACGCTCTACAGCATCGCCGAAACGGTCCGTCCCGAGGCCGTAGCGACCAATCAGATGATGCTCGCACTGCTCGCGGAGAATCCGGGCAGCTTCAATGCCGAGAACATCAACGCCCTGCAGCGCGACACCACCCTGAGGATCCCGCCGGGCGGGGCCTTGCGGTTTCCGGAGCAGGCGGTGGCCAACCGCGAGGTTGCTCGACAGCTGGACGCCTGGCAGGGGCCGGGGCAACCCCTGCGTGGGGCTGTGACCGACACGTCGCCGGCGGTGAGCGATGGCGCTGACGACGCGATGCCGTCGGGGTCCGTCCCAACCGACAGCGCTCCGCTTCGGCTTCTGCCGCCGGAGCCGACGGCCGCGGCATCCGACGCGGAAACAAAGGCGGCCTCTGCGGCGGATAACCCCATCACCCGGGAGTCTCTCGCCGGGCTGGAAGCACAGCTGGACCGTATGGAGGCCTCCAACGAGCGCCTGAGCGCCGACAATCGTGCCCTTCGGAGCACACTACTCAATCTGCAGGCGGATATGGCCCGCCTGGAGACGCTGCTCACCCGCGATCCAATCTCCCCAACGCCTGCGTCGGGCCGGGATGGCGATGTGGAGCCGGCGGAGATCACCGGCGCCATGGTGCTGGAATGGTTGCGGCAGAAGTTCGACTGGGCGATCGCCAACCCTCGAGCGGCCGTTCAGGAGCCGTGGGTGCGGGGGTGGCTCGGCGGGCTCGCCGGTCTGATCAGCCTGATTGTTCTGATTGCCTGGCGTCGTCGTTATCGACGGCGGGCCGCTCGTCGTGACGATGCGACATTACCGTCCGATTGGCGCCCGCAGTCCGGCCGGCCGGTCGTCGAAGAGCCGACGGTCGAGCCGGCCCTCGGCGAGACCAGCGTTCGCGGCACCGGCGCCCAACCAGAACCCGCGGAGCCACTGGAGCGCGCCAGTGAGTTGATTGCCTATGGCCGACTCGAGCAGGCTCAGGCGGTGCTCGATGATGCTCTGGGTGAGGAGCCCGACAGCATCGAGCTGCGGCTCAAGCTCCTGGATGTGCTGGCAATGCGGGAGGACCGCGCCGGCTTCGAGTCGGAGGCGCATGTGCTGCAGGCGCAGATCAACGACGATGGTGATGAGCGCTGGCAGGATGTTGCCCGCAAGGGTCGGATTCTATCGCCGGAGCATCCGCTGTTTCGGGCATGACGCGCCTCGCGCTTGGCATCGAATACGCCGGCAGCGGCTATAGCGGGTGGCAGCGCCAGCATCATGCCGACTCCGTGCAGGCCCGACTCGAACAGGCGGTTGCGGCGATTGCCCGGCACCCGGTGGAGGTGGTTGCGGCCGGACGCACCGATGCCGGCGTTCATGCCTGCGCGCAGGTCGTACACTTTGATACGCCGGTGGCCCGACCCGGACGGGCTTGGGTGCGGGGGGTCAACTCGCACCTGCCGCCGGATATCGGTGTCCGCTGGGTGGCCTGGCCGGGAGATGATTTCGATGCCCGCCGATCCGGGCTCTCCCGGTCCTATCGCTACCTGCTGATGGATTCGCCCTTACGGCCGGTCCTTCTGCGCAATCGGGTGGGCTGGACCTGGAAGCCCCTGGATGAGGAACGAATGCAGGCGGCCGCCGGTCACTTAATCGGCGAGCATGATTTCAGCAGTTTCCGGGCGGCGGCCTGCCAGGCGCACCATCCGGTCCGTCGCATCCAGACGCTTCGCGTTGCCCGGCATGACGGCGTCATCGCCTTCGATATCACGGCTAACGCCTTCCTGCATCACATGGTGCGGAATATTGTCGGCACACTCATGGCAGTGGGTGCCGGAGAGAAACCGGGCGACTGGGTGGCGTCGGTGCTGGCCGCTCGTGACCGGCGGCGGGCGGGGATGACGGCGCCGGCGCAGGGTCTCTATCTGCAGGGCGTCGGTTATCCGGAGCGCTTCGGCCTTCCCGAGCCGCCCCCGGGGCCCGTTTTTGCCTGCGTTCAGACCGGCGGGTAGGATGACAAGGTGCGTACGAGAATAAAGATCTGCGGTATCACCCGGGCCGAGGATGGCGTCGCGGCGGCCGAACTCGGCGCCGACGCGATTGGTCTGGTGTTCTATCAGGGCAGCCGACGCTATGTCGACGTCGGCGAGGCGAGACGCATTGTGGAGGCCCTGCCGCCGCTGGTGACGGCGGTTGGGCTGTTTCTGGATGCCGATGAGTCACTCGTAAGTGACGTGATCGCCGGCGTGCCACTGGATCTGCTGCAGTTCCACGGGAACGAATCCGCGGCATTCTGTGAGCGGTTCGGGTACCGTTACCTGAAAGCGGTGGGCATGGCCGGAGGTGATCCGCGCGCCATGGCGGAGGCGCACCCGCGGGCGTCCGGACTCCTGCTGGACGGGCATCCACCCGGTGCTGCGGGCGGAAGTGGTGAATCCTTTGACTGGGGGCGCGAGCTGCCCGACAGTCACCGTATAATCGTGGCGGGTGGGCTTCGTGCCGACAACGTGGCCGAAGCCATTCGGTCAACCACACCCTGGGGCGTCGACTGCAGCAGCGGCGTCGAGTCCGCCCCGGGTATCAAAGACAGGCGCAGGCTCGCCGCCTTCATCGAAGAGGTCTACCGTGTCGAACGTCATTCAGGCCATTGAAGCACCGGCGGATTACGGCCGGTTCCCCGACCCGCTCGGTCATTTCGGTCCCTATGGTGGCCGATTCGTGCCGGAGCTGCTCATGGCTCCGCTCGATGAGCTCTCCCGGGCCTATACGCGCTTCCGCGAGGACCCGGAATTCCAGGCCGAGCTTTATTCCGATCTCCAGCACTATGTCGGCCGGCCGACGCCGCTGTATTTCGCCGAGCACTGGTCCAACCAGGTCGGTGGGGCGCGTCTCTACCTCAAGCGCGAGGATCTGGACCACACGGGTGCTCACAAGATCAACAACACCATGGGTCAGGCGCTGCTGGCCGCTCGGATGGGCAAGCGTCGCATCGTCGCCGAGACGGGGGCCGGCCAGCATGGTGTGGCCACGGCGGCGGTCTGCGCGCGACTGGGAATGGAGTGCGTGGTCTACATGGGCGCCGAGGATGTCCGCCGCCAGTCGGTGAACGTCTACCGAATGCGGCTGATGGGGGCGCGCGTGGTCCCGGTGGAGTCGGGCACCCGGACGCTCAAGGACGCGCTCAACGAGGCGTTCCGTGACTGGGCGGCCAACGTTGATGACACCTTCTACATCATCGGTACGGTGGCCGGGCCGCATCCCTACCCGGAGATGGTGCGCGATTTCCAGGCGGTGATCGGACGGGAGACCCGTGAGCAGTGCCTGGACCAGCACGGTGAGCTGCCGGATGCACTGGTGGCCTGTGTCGGCGGTGGATCCAATGCCATCGGCATGTTCCATCCCTTCCTGCAAGACCGGGAGGTGGCCATTTACGGCGTCGAGGCTGGCGGGGAAGGTGTTGATACAGGCCGTCATGCCGCGCCACTCTCCGCGGGCCGGCCCGGCGTGCTGCACGGCAACCGGACTTACCTGATGGAAAACGAGGATGGCCAGATCATGCCGACCCACTCGCTGTCGGCCGGCCTCGACTACCCGGGTGTCGGGCCCGAGCATGCCTGGCTGAAAGACACCGGGCGCGTGAATTATGTGGCGGTGGATGATCACGAAGCGCTGGCGGCCTTTCATGGCCTGACCCGTGCCGAGGGCATCATCCCCGCGCTGGAGACGGCGCATGCCATTGCCTATGCCGAGAAGCTTGCCGCGCGGATGCGTCCGGATCAGACCATCGTGATCAACTGTTCCGGCCGCGGTGACAAGGACATCAATACCGTCGCCGAAGTGGAGGGAATGGAGCTATGAGTCGTATTGCCCACCGTTTCGAGCAGCGGCGCGCCCAGCAGCGCAAGACGCTGGTGACCTACATTACCGGCGGTGATCCGCACCCCGGTGCCACGGTGCCCGTCATGCACACGCTGGTGGCCGCCGGCGCCGATATCATCGAAGTCGGCATGCCGTTTTCCGATCCCATGGCCGATGGGCCGGTTATCCAGTCCGCCTGTGACCGCGCACTGGAAAACGGCACGGGACTCGCCGGTGTCCTGGAGATGGTCCGCGATTTCCGTCGCGATGACCAGGATACGCCGGTGGTCTTGATGGGCTATCTCAATCCGATTGAGCAGATCGGCTATCAGACCTTCGCCCGGGATGCGGCGGCAGCCGGTGTTGACGGGGTCCTCACGGTGGATCTCCCGCCGGAGGAGGGTAATGAGCTGGTGGCGGCGCTGGCCGAGCACGACCTCGATCCCATCTGGCTCATCGCCCCCACAACGCGGATCGAGCGGATTCGTTCGATCTGTGACCATGCTCGTGGATTCGTCTACTACGTCTCCCTGAAAGGCGTCACCGGGGCCGCCTCCCTCGATGTCGACAGCGTGGCACACCACGTCGAGTCGATTCGGGCGGCGACCCAGCTGCCGGTGGGTGTCGGCTTCGGAGTCCGCAATGGCGATGATGCCGGTCGTCTCGGCCAGGTGGCCGATGCCGTGGTCGTTGGTAGCGCCATCGTCTCGCGGATCGCCGAGCATGCGGGTGATGACGCAGCGATCTGCAGCGCGGTGGAAGAGATTACCCGGGACCTGCGCGAGGGGCTGGACCAGCCTGCCGTGGAGGCCTCCCCTTGAGCTGGTTCGAGAAACTGATGCCCTCGCGGATCCGCACCGAGGGAGGGCGAAGCCACAGTATTCCCGAAGGGCTCTGGACCAAGTGCGAGTCCTGCAGTGCCGTGCTCTACCGCCCGGAGGTCGAGCGCAACCTTGAGGTCTGTCCTAAATGCGGTGCGCACATGCGTATCGGTGCGCGCCGACGACTGGATGTATTCCTTGACGAGTGCGGACGAGAGGAAATCGGCGAGGGGCTGCAGCCCCAGGATGTGCTCCGTTTCAAGGACTCCAAGCGCTACAAGGACCGGCTCGCCCAGGCGCAGAAAGCCACCGGGGAGAAGGATGCCCTGGTCGCGATGTCGGGCGCCGTGCACGGGCTCCCGGTCGTGGCCTGCGCCTTCGAGTTCGACTTCATGGGCGGATCAATGGGTGCCGTGGTTGGCGAGCGATTCGTGCGGGCCGCGGAGCAGGCCCGGGAGAGTGGTCGGCCGTTCATCTGTTTTAGCGCCAGTGGCGGTGCGCGCATGCAGGAGGCGCTGTTCTCGCTCATGCAGATGGCCAAGACCAGTGCGGCGCTCCGGCGTCTCTCCGAATCCGGCGTGCCATTCGTCAGTGTCCTCACCGATCCAACAATGGGCGGTGTGTCCGCAAGTCTGGCCATGCTGGGCGATGTCATCGTGGCCGAGCCCGGTGCCCTCATCGGCTTTGCCGGCCCGAGGGTGATCGAGCAGACGGTCCGGGAGACGCTGCCGGAGGGTTTCCAGCGCAGCGAATTCCTGCTGGAGCACGGTGCCGTCGATCTGATCATCGACCGGCGTGAGCAGCGTCAGCGGCTTGCCGCTCTGCTGGCCATGCTGACCCATGCCGATCCCCCCACGATGGCGGAAGTGGCACAGAGCTGACGGACACGGTGGCCACTGAATCCCTCGATACATGGCTGGCATGGCTCGAGGGCCTGCACCCCCGCGAAATCGAACTCGGTCTGGGGCGTATCACCGAGGTTGCCGATCGGCTTGACCTGCGTGCGGGCCCAGTGCCTGTCATCACCGTTGCCGGTACCAACGGCAAGGGCAGTACAGTGGCCTGCCTGGAGGCGATCTATCGGGCCGCCGGCTACCGCCCCGGGGTTTACACGTCTCCGCATCTGCTGCGTTTCAACGAGCGCATTCGAATGGATGGTGCGCCGGCCGAGGATGCGGCGATCCTCGATGCCTTTCGGGCCATCGACGCCGCGCGGGGCGGGATTACGCTCACTTACTTCGAGTTCGCTACCCTCGCGGCTGCCTGGTGTTTCCGGGATACCGGGGCCGGTCCGTGGCTACTGGAAGTTGGGCTCGGCGGCAGGCTTGACGCCACCAACTGTTTCGATGCCGATCTGGCGGTGGTGACGACCATCGATCTCGATCACATGGAATGGCTGGGCGACAACCGCGAGGCGATTGCCGGCGAGAAGATGGGCATCGCCCGGCCGGAGCGTCCCGTAGTCTGCGCCGATGCCCGTCCGCCCCGGCGCATTGCCGAGCGGGCTAGCGCCCTCGATGCACCGCTCTGGCAGCTGGGCCGTGATTATCACTACGCCGCCGGTCGACAGGCATGGACATGGTGGCAGGGCGAACGCCGCTACCGGGATCTGCCGCGACCCGGCTGGATGGGGGATGCGGCATTGGCCAACGCGGCCGGTGCCGTCATGGCCGTCAGTGGCGCCCATCCAGCGCTTGCCGTCGGACCGTCAGCCATCCGAGACGGGCTCGCTGCGGCACGGCTCGCCGGCCGCCAGGCACCGGCGCCGGGTCCGGGCGCAGGCTGGCTGCTGGACGTCGGCCACAACCCGTCGGCTATTGCCCTGCTGGCCGAGCGGCTGGAGGCCCATCGGGCAAACGGCAAGGTGCGAATGGCCTTCGGCCTGATGGCGCGAAAGCCGATTGCGCCGTTGCTCAGCCTCCTGGGGCCGGTGGTTGACGAGTGGTATGTGCTGGATCTGGACGACCCACAGAGCCATCCCCGGACCGAGATAACAACCGCGCTGGAGCGTGCGGGGCAGGTTGTCATTGGCGCCGGCGATGCCGCGGGCGCCAGGCAGCGGATGGAGGCAGCCACCAGCGGGAACGACCTGATGGTGGCGGCGGGTTCGTTTCGCGTGGTGGAGGCATTCATGCGCATCGGCGTTGGTGCTTGCAACGGCTCCGGGTCAGGTCGAAACTGAAGCAGGCAGTTTGGTCGGAGTGGATCCTTGGAACAGCGGTTCAAACAGCGGTTGATCGGTGCCGTAGTGCTGGTGGCGCTGGGGGTCATTTTTCTGCCAATGCTCCTTAGTGGCCCGGTCGAGCGCACTCGTGTCGACATTGAGCTGGACATGCCCGAACCGCCCATGGTGGAAGACGGACCGACGTTGCCGGGCGAGGACATGCTGAGCTCGCCCGAACCCGGTCAGGCACTGGCCGATCAGCCGGCGCCCCGCGATCCGGGCTCAGTGCCCGAGGCGGCGGAACCGCCGAACGCGATTGATATCGCGCCGGAACCGGTCGCCGAGGCGATTGCCGACGACGAAGGCGCGCCGGATGCAGCTCCGGTGGCCGATGCCGACGCGCTTTACGTCCAGGTTGGTGCCTTTGCCAGTGCCGACAATGCCGAGAGCCTGGCCTCGCGTCTGCGTGAGGATGGCATCGAGTTGCGGGTAGTCGAGGATGAGCGGGAGGGCCGACTGACCTACCGTGTGCAGGTAGGGCCGTTGGGTGACGCCGAGTCCGCCGAACGGATGGCCCAGCAGCTGGCGGACGACCATGAACTGCCCGGCTTCGTCATCGAGCCGTGAACGGGCCGGCTGATATACTGATTGCGACGGATACTCCATGAACTGGCTTGATCTTGCATTTCTCGGCGTGATCGCCGTTTCCGTGCTGATTGGCGTCATTCGCGGTTTCGTCCGCGAAGTGATCTCCGTCGCGGTCTGGGTGGCGGCCTTCTGGATCTCCCTGCGCTACGGCCCGCAGCTTGGCGAGCAACTGGCGCCCTGGCTGGCGTCGCCAATGCTGAGGCTGGTGGCCGGGTTCGCCGGGTTGTTCATACTGACGCTGCTGATTGGCGCGTTGGTCAGTTATGTGGCTCGGGCGCTGGTGGGGCGCACGGGCCTGAGTGGTACCGACCGCATGCTCGGTATCGTCTTTGGCGCCGCGCGCGGGCTGCTACTGGTGGGCGTGATCATCCTCGGCGCGGGTCTGACGGCCGTCCCGCGTGAGGCCTGGTGGCAGGAATCGGTGATCGCCCGGGGGTACCAACCCTGGGTGTGTCACGAACAGGTGGGTGACTGGCTCAATCAGGCCCGCCGGATGCCCGGTGTCAGCGAGGCACCAGTTAATGGCATTGCGGCATACGCCTACTGGCAGGCGTATTGTCAGGCAAATCATCGGCAGAGTACTGAAAGCGGGAGCTGAATCTATGTGTGGCGTAATCGGCATGGTTGCCAAATCCCCCGTCAACCAGGCCCTCTACGACGGGCTGACGGTACTTCAGCATCGTGGTCAGGACGCTGCCGGGATCATGACATTCGATCGGGGGCGGCTGCATCTGCGCAAGGACAACGGCCTCGTTCGCGACGTCTTCAGCCAGCAGGACATGATGCAGCTGCAGGGCAACGCCGGCATCGGCCATTGCCGCTATCCCACTGCCGGCTGCGCCAGTTCAGCGGAGGCCCAGCCCTTCTATGTCAACTCACCCTATGGCATCAGCATTGCCCACAACGGCAATCTGACCAATGCCGAGGCGATCAAGCGGGATCTGTTCCTTGAAGACCTGCGTCACATCAACACCAGCTCCGACTCCGAGATCCTGCTCAACGTCTTCGCCCATAAGCTGGGCGAGCTCGGCCAGCTCCGCATCAACGAATCGGATCTGTTCAACGCCGTGGCCGGCATACATGAGCGCTGCCACGGCGGCTATGCCGCTATCGTGATGATCAACGGCTACGGGATTCTCGGCTTTCGCGATCCCCATGGGATCCGTCCGTTGTGCTTTGGCAGCCGCGAAACCGAGGCCGGTACCGAGTACATGATTGCCTCGGAGAGTGTGGCGCTGAACGTGCTCGGCTTTACGCTGATCCGCGATATCGCGCCGGGGGAGGCAGTTTTCATCGACCTGGATGGCAATCTGCATACCCGGCAGTGCGCCACCGAAACCCGGCTGTCGCCGTGCATATTCGAGTACGTCTATCTGGCCCGACCGGACTCCATGCTCGATGACGTCTCGGTCTACAAATCACGCCTGCGCATGGGCCGAATGCTGGCGCGCAAGATCAATCGAGAGTGGGCGAATCATGATATCGACGTCGTCATTCCCATTCCGGATACCAGCCGGACCAGCGCGCTGGATCTGGCCAATGACCTGAACATCACCTATCGGGAGGGCTTCATCAAGAATCGCTACATCGGCCGGACCTTCATCATGCCCGGCCAGGCGGTACGCGAGAAGTCGGTGCGCCAGAAGCTCAACCCCATCGAGCTTGAGTTCAAGGGTAAGAATGTCCTGCTGCTAGATGACTCCATCGTGCGCGGGACGACGTCCGAGCAGATCATCCAGATGGCGCGGGATACCGGCGCGAACAAGGTCTACTTCGCCTCGGCCGCACCACCGGTGCGCTATCCCAACGTCTACGGGATCGATATGCCGGCCGCCCGTGAACTGCTGGCTCACGACCGCTCGGTGGAGGATATCCGCCGCACGATTGGGGCGGATCACATGATCTACCAGGATCTCGATGATTTGGTGGAAGCCGTGCGCGAGGGCAACGAGGCGCTACGCAGCTTTGACTGCTCCTGTTTTGATGGCCGTTATGTCACCGGCGATATCAGCGTCGATTACCTGCTGAAGCTGGAGGCACAACGCGCCGATGCGGTGCGCTATGGAGCGGGCGCGAGCAACGCCGTCAACGAGCTGGGGCTGGTGCGTTCATGAGCTGGGGACCCGATACCATAGGCCTGCGTGGCGGCTGGGAGAGGACGCCGGAGCAGGAGCATTCCGAGGCCATTTTCCCGACCTCGAGCTTCAGCTTTCGCAGCGCGGCCGAGGCGGCCGCACGCTTCAGCGGCGAAGAGGCAGGCAACATCTACTCGCGTTTTACCAACCCCACCGTCCGTGCCTTCGAAAACCGCCTGGCCGCCATGGAGGGGGGCGAACGGGCCATTGGCATGGCCTCGGGCATGGCGGCGATCCTTGCCATGTGTATGGGGTTGCTGCGGACCGGCGATCATGTGATCTGTTCGCTTGGCGTGTTCGGTACCACGGCCTCGCTGTTCGCCAATCATCTGAGCCGCTTTGGCGTGACGACGGATTTCGTATCGCCCACCGATGTGGAGGCATGGGCGGCCGCCGTCCGGCCCGAGACGCGGCTGCTGTTCCTGGAGACCCCGTCCAACCCGCTCACCGAGGTCGCTGATATCCGCGCCCTGGCGGATATCGCCCACGCCAATGATGCGCTGCTGGCCGTCGACAACTGCTTCTGCACACCGGCGCTGCAGCGACCGCTGGAGTGGGGCGCGGATCTGGTCACCCATTCGGCGACCAAGTATCTGGATGGTCAGGGTCGTTGCGTTGGCGGTGCGGTCGTGGGGGATGCCGAGACGCTCGATAAGGCGATTTTCCCGTTCCTGCGCACGGCAGGGCCGACCATGAGCCCTTTCAACGCCTGGGTTTTTGTTAAAGGGCTGGAAACCCTCAATCTGCGGATGCGGGCGCACAGCGAGCAGGCAGCCGCGCTGGCGCGCTGGCTGTCCGACCATGCAGGAGTGGAGCATGTCCATTACTGCGGCCTGCCGGATCATTCGCAGCACGAACTGGCGGCACATCAGCAGTCAGCCTTTGGCGGTATCGTCTCTTTCGAAGTGCCGGGGGGGCGTGAGGCCGCCTGGCAGGTGATCGACGCCACGCGCATGCTCTCGATCACCGCTAATCTGGGCGATGTGCGCTCCACGATCACGCATCCCGCGAGTACCACCCATGGCCGATTGTCCCCGGAACAGCGTGACGCCATGGGGATTCGGGAAGGGCTCGTGCGGATTTCGGTGGGGCTGGAGGATCTCGCCGATATTCAGACGGATCTTGACCGGGGCCTTGGCGGGCGCCGGTCCGCGCGCTAATGCCGTCGACCCCGTCGCGGCAGGATCTGGTAGCCTTCTATCGGGCTGCCCTTGCGGGAGTCAACGGCCGTCGCGCCGTGGCCTCGGCGCTGGAGGCTCGCGGGCCTGGAACGCCCCCGCCGGGGGCGTTCCATCTGCTCGCGATTGGCAAGGCGGCCTCAGCCATGGCTAATGGCGTTGCCGATGTCCGTGGCGAGGACGTGGCAGGTGGACTGGTCATAACCCGGGCTGGCTACGAGGATCCGCGATTGCCAGAGCGTATCCCCGTGCGCCAGCTGCTCGCCGCCCATCCCGTGCCGGATGCGCGCAGCCTCGAGGCCGGGAATGCCCTGGTCGACTATCTGCGGGATGCGCCTGCGGATGCGCGGTTCCTCTTTCTCATCTCCGGCGGTGCTTCCAGCCTGGTGGAAAGGCCGGCCGGAGAGCAGGATCCGGCCGCCCTCGCACAATTCAACGAATGGCTGCTGGCGAGCGGCCTTGATATTGCCCGCATGAATACGCTGCGCAAGGCGGTCTCCACCATCAAGGGTGGGCGGCTTGTCCGCTGGCTGGACGGACGCCGCGCGCACGGGCTGCTGATCTCGGATGTTCCCGGCGATGACCCCGCCGTCATCGGCTCGGGCCTGCTCGCTGCGGACCGCGGAACCAATCCGGGTGGGCCCCTGCCGGCGTCGCTTCCACCAGGGATGACGCGAGCATCCGCGCCGCCGGATGCCGATATATTCGATAACGTGCATCTGCAGATCGTGGCGAGCAACGCGATCGCCCGGCGCGCCTGCGTTGATGCGGCGCGGCCAGGTGGCTGGGGCGTCCGAGTGATCGATGAGCTGTTGACGGGCGAGGCTGAGCAGCTGGGCCGTCGGGTGGCCGAATCCGTGATCGACGGCCCGCCCGGCCTGGTCGTCATGGGCGGAGAGCCCACTGTGACGCTGCCGGAACACCCCGGGCGGGGCGGGCGGATGCAGACACTGGCCCTGGCTGCGGCAGAATCGCTCGCCGGCAGCGACTGTCTGCTGTTGGCGGCCGGCACGGATGGAGCGGACGGACCCGGGGAGGACGCCGGCGCGATCGTTGATGGAGGAACCATTCAGCGCTTGCGGCGGGCTGGATTCGATGCGGCGCTGAGCCTGTCACGAGCGGATGCGGGGAGTGCCCTGGCAGCGGCGGGTGATCTCCTGCAGACCGGGCCGACCGGCACTAATGTCATGGATCTGGTGATCGGTTTCAGGCCCTAGGGCATTATTGTCTGTTTTCGCAGGGAAGTGTCGGGTTGTCTTCGTTTCCTTGCTTCCCTAGGCTATGCCGCGTGTTCAGCAACTGCCGGTCTGTATGAGACGTCAGTCTATCGTTTACACGCCGGAGCGGGACATTCTTCACTGCTCCGTTGGCCCTGCGGATGAGGCGGGGCTCGTCATCGCGCCGGGAGGCTCCTCCCGATGAGCGCCAAAATCAGGGTAGAGAACCTCTACAAGGTCTTCGGTCCGGATCCGGACGAGGGCATGCGCCTGCTCGAACAAGGTCTCGATAAGGAAGCCATCTTCGAGAAGACCGGCAACACGGTGGGCGTCCGTGATGCCTCGTTTGAAATCGAGGAAGGGGAGATTTTCGTCGTCATGGGCCTGTCGGGATCCGGCAAGTCGACCATCGTCCGCATGCTCAACCGGCTGATTGATGCGACCGCCGGCCGGGTGCTCATCGGTGACCGTGATGTCAACTCGATGTCGCGCAACGAACTGATCGACCTGCGTCGGCGCGACATGAGCATGGTCTTTCAGTCGTTCGCTCTCATGCCCCACAAGACGGTGCTGCAGAATGCGGCGTTTGGCCTCGAGGTGGCTGGGGTGGACCAGGCCAGCCGCGAGCAGCGCGCCGTGAAGGCCCTCGACCAGGTCGGCCTCAAGGCCAATGCCCGCAGCTATCCCGATGAGCTGTCCGGCGGAATGCAGCAGCGCGTGGGCCTGGCCCGGGCGCTGGCGGTCGATCCTTCCATCATGCTGATGGATGAAGCCTTTTCGGCACTCGATCCGCTCATTCGCACGGAGATGCAGGATGAGCTGGTCGCCCTTCAACGCGAGCATCGGCGGACCATCGTGTTCATCTCCCATGATCTGGACGAGGCCATGCGCATCGGTGATCGCATTGCGATCATGGAGGGCGGAGCCGTCGTCCAGGTCGGGACACCGGAAGAAATCGTCTCCAATCCCGCCAACGAGTATGTGAAGTCATTCTTCTATGGCGTCGATGTGACGCGCGTCTACAACGCCGCGGACATCGCCGACCGCCGGCAGGTCACCGTGCTCGAGCGGCCCGGGGTCAGCATGCGCTCCGCCCTTGAGCGGCTGCATGCCAGTAACCGCGATCTCGCCGTGGTGCTCGACCGTGATCAGAAGTACCTCGGTACGGTCACCGCCGAGTCCCTCGCGGCCCAGATCGATGGTGGTGGCGAGCCGCGCTATGCCGACGCCTTCGTGAATGACCTCGAGCCGGTGGAGGCGACGACACCACTCGGTGATCTGGTCTCACGCTCGGCCGCCAACTGGTATCCGCTGCCGGTGGTGGATGATCAGGGCCACTACCTGGGCAGCGTGACGCGTGCCGCCGTGCTCAGGACGCTCGACCGCTCGGGGGAGGAATAATGGCAACGAATTTCCGTGAACTCATCCAGATCCCCATCGGCGCCTGGGTTGAAAGTGGCGTTGACTGGGTTCAGAACAATCTCGCCGGTCCATTGGATGGCTTTGCCGCCGGCGTCGGGTTTCTTGCGGATGGCCTCGAAGGCCTGTTGCTTTTCCTGCCCGACTGGATTCTGGCACCGCTGATTATTGCTTTCGCCTGGTGGCGTGTGGGCTGGCGCTTTGGTGTCTTTGCAACCATCGCCATGGTCCTGATCGCTGCCATGGGGCTCTGGCGCGAGACCATGCAGACGCTCGCGCTGGTGATCGGAGCGAGCATTATTGCGCTGGCGGCGGGGCTGCCGCTCGGTATTGCCATGGCCCGTCGCGACGGCGTGGCGACGGTGGTGCGGCCGGTGCTCGACTTCATGCAGACCATGCCGCCGTTCGTCTACCTCATTCCAGCCGCCATTTTCTTCGGCCTGGGCAAGGTGCCTGGCACCATCGCGACGGTGATCTTTGCCATGCCGCCGGCGGTCCGGCTCACTAACCTGGGGATCCGCCAGGTCAGTCAGGAGAACGTCGAGGCCGGCCTGGCCTTCGGCTGCACGAGTCGTCAGCTCCTCTACAAGGTCCAGATACCGCTGGCCATGCCGTCCATCATGGCAGGCATCAACCAGACCATCATGCTGGCCCTGTCCATGGTCGTCATCGCTTCCATGATCGGCGCCGGGGGGCTCGGTAACACGGTGCTGACGGGGATCCAGCGCCTGGATGTCGGCCTCGGTTTCGAGGGCGGGCTGGGCGTCGTCTTCCTGGCGATCCTGCTGGATCGCATGACTCAGAGTTTCGGGCTACGGCGGCGTCGCGACTGACGCGTCCCGCCCTGCCTCGCCTTTCACCAAGTCTCCCCCGCGCGGGGATCTCGTAAAGCAGAAGAGGAGAACCTCGATGTTTAACAGAGCATCGCGCATGTTGCTGACCGGTATGCTCGGCGTTGCCGTCGCCGGTGGCGCCCAGGCACAGGACGACACCATCGAATTCGGCTGGACCGCCTGGTCGGACGCGGAGTTCGTCACCAAGCTGGCGGCCCGACTGATCAACGACAACACCGATTACACCGCGGAGCTGGTGCAGACCGACATCGCACCGCAGTACCAGGGACTGGAGACCGGTGACATCGATGCCATGATGATGGCGTGGCTGCCGGCGACCCATGAGGATTACTACGAGGAGGTCGCCGCCGGCGTCGAGAACCTCGGCGTCCTCTACAACGGTGCCCGTCTCGGCTGGGCCGTGCCGGCGGACATCCCGGAGGATCAGCTCGACAGCCTGGCGGACCTGAGCAACGAGGAGGTGCGCTCCGAGCTCGACGGCACCATCACCGGGATCGATCCGGGCGCCGGCCTCACCGCCCTGTCGGAAGAGGCCCTCGAGACCTATGGGCTCGATGACTACATGCTGCAGACCTCCAGTGGTGCGGGTATGACGGCCGCGCTCGAACGTGCCGTCAACCGTGATGACTGGATTGTCGTCACGGGCTGGAGCCCGCACTGGAAGTTCGGCGCCTATGATCTGCGCTACCTCGAGGACCCTGAAGGTGCGCTGGGCGGCCCGGAGCGCGTCCATGTGCTGGCGCGTGCCGGTTTTGATGCATCGTACCCCGAGATTTCGGCCATGCTGACGCGCATGTATCTGCCCATCGATCAGCTGCAGAACTACATGTTCCAGGCCCGGGAGACCTCCTATGACGAGGCCATCAGTGCCTACATCGAGGAGAACCCGGATCGCATCGACTACTGGCTGACGGGCGAGCTCTGATCGCCTGACAGCCTGCAGGCGCCGGTATAGCCGGTGGCAGAGAAAAACGCCCCGCCTCGTGCGGGGCGTTGTGTTTTAGACTGGCGGCATGTGGTTCAAGCGCCCGCCCCGACCCGACATCCACGCCCGGGATCCCGCCCGCCGTCAGGCGGCGGTGGATACGGGCGAAGCCGGTCAGAGCGCGCTGCGCCGCCTGGTCACCCGCGACCCCGATGCCCGGGTGCGAAACGCCGCCATCCGCCGGTTACGCGACCTGATCGTGCTCAGGCAGGTGATCGAGACCGAGAGCGACGAGACGGTCCGCGAGTCCGCGCGGGTCCGCTATCGTCACTTGCTCTCCGGGGGTGACACGCTGGATATCGGCTATCGCCGTGCCGCTCTGGCGGTCTGTCCTGATCGGCAGATCGTCGCCCATGTCGCGCGGAGCGCACGCGAGCCATCCCTGCGGATAGCCGCCCTGGCGCGCATCAGGGAGCCCGCGCTGCTCGATGAAGTTCGTCGCCACGATCCGAACGAGAGCGTCCGGGCCTGTGCCGGTGAACGGTTGCGTCAGCTAGCCGCCGAAGGCTAGCGACTCCAGGGCGGTCCGTCCGTCTTCCACCCGCAGCACGCTGCCCTGCTCGAACCAGTCACCCAGGACAATGCGGGTGGCGGGCTGGCCATCGAGCGTGAACTCGTGAATCGCCGGGCGATGCGTATGGCCATGGATCAGCCGCCGGGCCTGCCAGTCGCGCAGGCGCTGCGCCACGGCATTGGAATTGACGTCCATGATCGTTTCCGTCTTATCGGCCATCGCCTCGCCGCTGCGTGTCCTCGCGGCCTGTGCCTGGCGCAGGCGCTCCTCGATGGGCAATGCGAGGAAACCCGCCTGCCAGGCCGGATCGCGAACCTGCGCCCGAAAGGCCTGGTAGGCGACATCGTCGATGCACAGGGCGTCGCCATGCTCGAGCAGGACCGGTTCATCATCCAGGTGGACGATGGCCGGCTCCTCAAGACGGGTTGCGCCGGCAGCATCGCAGAAGTCATCCCCCAGCAGGAAATCGCGGTTGCCATGCATCAGGAACACATGAGTACCACCGGCTGTGAGTGCCTTCAGCGCGGGGCTGATCGGTTCATCGGGCGGGCGCGCATCATCGCCGATCCAGGCTTCAAACAGGTCGCCCAGAATGAAAAGCGCGGCGGCCTCGCGGGCCTGTCCGCGGGCGAACGCCAGGAAAGCCGTCATGGCCTCGGGCCGCGCCGGGTCCAGGTGCAGGTCGGCGATGAACAGAACTGGCGCCCGGTTCGTGTTGAAGCTAAGCGTTTGCATGGCGGCAAGATGACGCGGCCGGCGGCTGCATGCAAGTCGGGCTTCCATTACCATGCGCCTCATGAACACCCCGCCCGTGAAGACCCGCTTCGCGCCCAGTCCGACTGGCCGCCTGCATGCCGGCAACCTGCGCACGGCCCTTTTCAATTGGTTATTGGCGCGACGTCATGCCGGCGCCTTCATGCTGCGCATTGAGGATAGCGACAGCCAACGCAATGATCCGACCGCGATTGACGCCATCCGGGCCGATCTGCAGTGGCTCGGGCTCGTCTGGGACGAGGGGCCCGGCGCCGGCGCTCCGTCCGACTGGCAACAGTCCGCACGCGCCTCGGTCTACGCTGAGGGCGCGGAGCGGTTGATTGCTGCCGAGGCGGCCTATCCTTGCTTCTGTTCCGCCACGCGCCTGGCGGCGTTGCGCGATCGGCAGCGCCGCGCCGGTCAACCGCCTCGCTATGACGGCCACTGCGCCGGTCTGGATCCTGTTCAGTCGGCGAAGCGCCGGGCGGCGGGTGAGCCCGCCGTGCTCCGGCTTCGCATGCCGGAGTCGGGCATGATCGCGTTCCACGACCTGGTTCGGGGGGCGCGGTCGGTGCATGCCGGTGAACTGGGGGATCCGGTGATCCTCCGGGCCGATGGCAGCGCTGCCTTCCTTTTCGCCAATGCCCTGGACGATGCGCTGATGGGCATCACGCATGTGCTGCGCGGCGAGGATCACCTCTCGAATACGCCACGACAGCAGGTCCTGCTACGTCACCTGGGTCTGCCCGTGCCGGCTTATGGCCATCTGGCCCTGCTGGTCGACACCGAAGGCGCGCCGCTGTCCAAGCGCCGTGGGGATGCATCGATTGCCGGGCTTCGGGAGGCCGGCTACCGGCCGGAGGCGTTGCTCAACTACCTCGCACGTCTTGGCAATCCGGTGCCGGACGACAGCCTCAGGGAGGCCGCCGAACTGGCCTCGGACTTCGACCCCGCGACACTGAGCCGCAGTCCGGCCCGTTTCGATCATCAGCAGCTCGACCACTGGCAGGCGATGGCGATGGCGGCAGCGCCGGCGGAATCATTACGACCGGCGCTCGAGCCGGGTCGGGTACCGGTGGATCGCGAGGCCGACTTCCTCGCGCTGGTGCAGCCCAACCTGCGATTCGCCGCGGAGCTGAACGACTGGGCAGGGCGGTTCTTTGATACCGCCGATGTCCTTTCGGATGATGCCATGGTTGCGCTTCGGGAGGCGGACCCGGCGTTCTTCGAGACCGTGGCCACGGCGCTCGAGAGCGCCGACACGGGCGACTGGAAGCAGCTGCGGCCCGCATTGGAGGCCGCTACCGGTCGGCGCGGCGGCGCGATGATGAAGCCGCTGCGGCTGGCGCTGACCGGACTGGGCCGGGGTCCGGCGCTGGGGGCGATCATCGATCTCATGCCGGCGGACATCCGCCGCGCACGTCTGCAAAGGGCAGCGGCCGTGGCCGCTTCTGGAGTCGAACCGGATGCTTGAAATCCACAACAGCCTGAGCGGAGCGAAAGAACCGTTCCGGCCCATGGACCCGCCACGCGTCAGCCTCTATGTCTGCGGCATGACGGTCTACGACTATTGCCACCTCGGCCATGCCCGGGCGATGGTGGTATTTGACATGGTCGTGCGGTATCTGCGCGAGTCGGGTTACCGGGTGCACTACGTCCGTAACATCACCGACATTGATGACAAGATCATTCGTCGCGCCTCGGAACTCGGCGAGTCCATCGATTCCCTCACGGCCCGCTTTATTGAGGCGATGCATGAAGATGCAGACGCGCTGGGCTGTCTGCGGCCCGACGAGGAGCCGCGCGCGACTGGGCATATCGGCGAGATCATCGCCATGATCGAGCGCCTCATCGAGCGGGGGTATGCCTATGCGGCCGATGGCGATGTCTACTATGCCGTGAGCTGTTTTCCGGATTATGGCGCGCTGTCTGGCAAGCGCCTGGACGAGCTGCGGGCCGGCTCCCGCATCGAGCCCGGGGAGCATAAGCGTGACCCGGCCGACTTCGTCCTCTGGAAGGCCGCCCGGCCGGACGAGCCCAGCTGGCCCTCGCCCTGGGGGGATGGGCGACCGGGCTGGCATATCGAATGCTCGGCCATGTCCACCCATTGCCTGGGTCACCATTTCGATATCCATGGCGGTGGCCTGGATCTGAAGTTCCCCCATCATGAAAACGAGATCGCCCAGTCGGAGGCGGCCACCGGCGAGCACTTCGTCAACTACTGGATGCACAACGGCCATGTCCGCATCGATGACGAGAAGATGGCGAAGTCGCTTGGCAACTTCACCACCGTGCGCGACGTGCTTGCTGCGCATGATCCGGAGACCGTCCGGCATTTTCTGCTCTCCAGTCATTACCGCAGCCCGCTGAATTACACCGCGGATGCCCTTGCCCAGGCACGGGCGGGAATGGAGCGGCTCTACACGGCATTGCGTGGGCTGCCCGAGCACGTCGAGCCCGGGGCGCCCGGGGCGGCCTTCAGTGAGCGGTTCTACGTCGCCATGGATGATGATTTCAATACGCCCCTGGCGCTCTCGGTGCTCTTTGATCTGGCCCGCGAGCTCAATCGCGCCCGTCAGTCCGCCGATATGGAGCGCGCCGGGAGTCTTGGGGCGACGCTGCGCGGGCTGGGTGCCGTCCTGGGTCTGCTCGGCCAGTCTCCGGATGCCTACCTGCAGTCGGGGGGGCGGACCGATGCCGCGGATGCGGAGCGCATCGGAGCATTGGTGGCGGAACGGGCCGCTGCCCGCGATGCCCGGGATTTCGCCCGCGCCGATGCAATCCGCGATCAGTTGCTGGCGGAAGGTGTGATTCTCGAGGACAAGGCGGACGGTACGATCTGGCGTCGCGAGGGCTGAGGCCCTGCAGCCGGCCGTTAGCTGGCGCTCTCGGGCGACTCCTCTCGGGGTCTGACACGACGCTCCAGACGCGCCACCTTGACGCGGTTTTCCTCGGTCTGCAGCACCGTCACCGGATGGCCGTCGATCAGCAGGCTGGTGCCGGATTCCGGGATCGTTTCGAGGTGCTCGAGGATCAGGCCGTTGAGGGTCTTCGGCCCATCGCCGGGGAGATCCCACTCCAGCAGGCGTTTGAGTTCGCGCACGCTGGCGCTGCCGGCGGCCAGATAGCTGCCGTCGGCCTGGCGGTGGATATCGCTCACTGCCTCCGCCGGGTCAGTGGTGAACTCGCCGACGATTTCCTCGAGGATGTCCTCCAGCGTGACCAGCCCCAGGAACTCCCCGTACTCGTCCACCACCAGCCCGATGCGTCGGCGCTCGGCCTGGAAGTTGAGCATCTGCCGATGCAGCGGAGTCCCCTCCGGCACGAAGTAGGGGTCGCGCACATGCTCGAGCAGGCGCTCGCGGGTGAGCTCGCCGTCGAGCATGGCGGTCAGTACCCGCCGCACATGCAGGACGCCGCGGATGTTGTCGATCCCGCCATCAAAGACCGGGAGGCGAGTGTACTCCGACCCGGCGATCTGCTCGGTGATGCGCGACCAGTCATCGCCGAGGTCAATGCCGACGACCTCGTTGCGGGGGACCATGATGTCGTCGACGGCGGCCTTGTCCAGATCGAGGATGCTGAGCAGCATGCGCTGGTGGCGCTGCGGAATCATGGCGCCGGCTTCATTGACCACGGTGCGCAGCTCCTCCCGACTGAGCGCCGAGTGTCCGCCCTCGCCGGGACTGACCCCGAGCCCGCGCAGGAGGCCGTTGGCCAGGAGGTTCGTCAACCAGACCAGCGGATAGAGGAGGCGAAGGAGCGGCCCGAGTATAAAGGCCGCCGGGAATGCGACACGCTCCGGACGCAGTGCCGCCAGCGTCTTGGGTGCCACCTCGGCAAAGATCAGTATCGTCAGCGTGAGTAGCCCGGTTGCCGCCGCCAGTGCGCCTTCGCCGCCCAGTCGCAGGGCGATCAGCGTGGCGATGGAGGAGGCGGCGATGTTCACGAAGTTGTTGCCGAGCAGAATGATGCCGATCAGCCGGTCCGGGCGCTGTAGCAGCTTTTCCGCCCGTCGTGCGCCGCGATGGCCGGCTCGGGCGAGATGACGCAGCCGGTAGCGGTTGAGCGTCATGAGTGCCGTCTCGGAGCTGGAAAACCCCCCGGAGAGCACGATGAGAATGCCGAGGATGCCGAACAGCAGGGAGAGTGGGATGCTGTCCACGGGCGTCTATGCGGGGCGGTTCAGGATCAGTTCGAGGACGGCCTTGCTGCCGAAGTAGGCCAGCGCCAGCAGCAGGAATCCCGCCAGGGTCCAGCGTATGGCGGTGCGGCCGCGCCAGCCGGCTTGATGGCGGCCGACCAGTAGCCCGGCAAAGACCAACCACGCCACCATGGACAACACGGTCTTGTGCACCAGGTCCTGAGCGAACAGGTTGTCGACGAAAAGCCAGCCCGTCACCAGCGAGATCGAAAGCAGCACGAAGCCACTGGCGAGCAACTGAAAGAGCAGTGCCTCCATGCTCTGCAGCGGTGGCAGCAGCCCGAGCACTGCACCGGCGCGCCGACGCCGTAGCGCGTTCTCCTGCCAGGCCAGTACGACCGCCTGGGCACTGGCGAGGCCGAGGACCGCATAGGCGACGACTGAGCTGATGACATGCAGATCAACCGGTTTGCCAAGCGGTACCAGTGTGGTTCCAGGCGTGCCGAGGCGGTCGGCCAGCAAAAGCGTGATGGCGGCAAACGGAAATACGATGACCCCGAGGCTGTGGACCGGCTGGCGGATTGCGGCCAGCAACAGCATCGCGGCCATCAGCCAGCCGAGCAGCGAGGCGGCGTTGAACAGCGACAGATTAAGGCCGGCCGCTGTCCACACGGCCTGCCAGAGCAGGATCGCGTGGATGAGCAGGGCGGGCAGAGCCAGGCCGAACGCCAGCCGTTCCCCACGACGCATGTCGACACGCCCACGCAGCCCTGCCAGCAGGGTGACCAGGGCAGCGCTGTATAGCGCCACTGCGAGAAGCGTGGAGAGGGTATGGATCATCTGCGCGTCGATTACCGCGAAAGCCTTGATGCCGGATCATCGCACAGAAAACGGCCCCGTTCGAGCGCCATCCGGGCCTCGTCGAGGCCCTCTGCACTGATACAATCGGCGTCTGAAATGACAATTGACCGCGGAGGTCGCCGCCATCATGTTTGACAATCTGAGTGACCGCCTCGAGGCCATCGGTAAGCGCCTGCGGGGCAAGGGCCGGCTCACCGAGGAAAACATTCAGGAGACGCTTCGCGAGGTTCGCATGGCGCTGCTGGAAGCGGACGTGGCGCTGCCGGTGGTCAAGGAATTCATTGCGGCGGTGCGTGAACGGGCCCTGGGCGCGGAGGTGACCCGGAGCCTCTCCCCTGGTCAGGCCTTCGTGAAGATCGTCCATGATCAGCTTGTCCAGGTGATGGGTGAGCAGAACGATGCCCTCGACCTCAGTACGCGTCCGCCGGCGGTGGTCATGCTGGCCGGTCTGCAGGGCTCCGGTAAGACCACCAGCACCGCCAAGCTCGGCCGCATGCTCCGCGAGCGCGAGAACAAAAAGGTGCTTGCGGTATCGGTGGACGTCTATCGACCGGCGGCCATCGATCAGTTGCAGCGCCTGGCCGAGGAGGTCGGCATCGACTTCCATCCCACCGACCCGAGTGCCGATCCGGTGGCCACCGTTTCCGCGGCCCGCGATCAGGCCCGGACCGGCTATTACGATGTGCTGCTGGTGGATACCGCTGGGCGGCTCCACGTCGACGGCGAGATGATGAGCGAGGCGCGGCGCGTGCATGACGCCGTCGAACCCGTCGAGACGCTATTCGTCGTGGACAGCATGACCGGTCAGGACGCGGCGAACACCGCGCGCGCCTTCGATGAAGCCCTGCCGCTCACCGGCGTCGTCCTGACCAAGGCCGATGGTGACGCCCGGGGTGGTGCCGCGCTGTCCATTCGGCAGATCACCGGCAAGCCCATCAAGTTTCTCGGCATCGGTGAGAAGACCGATGCCCTGGAGCCCTTTTATCCCGATCGCATGGCCTCCCGCATCCTGGGGATGGGGGACGTGCTCTCCCTCGTGGAAGAGGTCGAGCGCAAGGTCGACCGCGACCAGGCCGAGCGCATGGCCGGCAAGCTCAAGAAGGGCAAGGGGTTTGATCTGGAGGACATGCGATCTCAGCTCCAGCAGGTGACGCAGATGGGTGGCATGGGTGGCCTGATGGACAAGCTCCCCGGTATGGGGCAGATGAGCGAGCAGGTCAGCCAGCAGATGAATGACGGCCAGATCCGTCGTCAGATCGCCATCATCAATTCCATGACCCCCGGTGAGCGTCAGCGTCCGGATGTCATCAATGGCTCGCGCAAGCGGCGTATCGCCAATGGCTGCGGCCTGCAGGTCCAGGATGTCAATCGCCTGCTCAAGCAGCACAAGCAGATGCAGAAGATGATGAAACAGTTCAAGAAGGGTGGCATGAAAAAGATGATGCGCCAGATGGGCGGCGGGGGCGGTTTCCCGCCCGGCGGTATGCCACCCGGCGGCGGCCTTCCGCCAGGGCTTGGCGGGCGTTGAACACGCGGGTACACTTGACGGTTTATCAGTCTGCCGGACTCATTAGGGATTAACATGGTTACGATTCGTCTAGCGCGCGCCGGCGCGAAAAAGCGCCCCTTCTACCACCTGGTGGTCACCGATAGCCGCAATTCGCGGGACGGGCGCTTCATCGAGCGACTCGGATTCTTCAATCCCGTGGCCACGGGTCAGGAAGTGCCCCTGCGCATTGATCTGGAGCGCGCCGAGCACTGGCTCTCCCAGGGAGCTCAGCCGAGCGAGCGCGCCGATCAGCTCATCCGCCAGGCGCGCCGTGGCTCGGCGGCCGAAACCGAGAGCGCCTGAACAAGCGGTGAGCGGCGAACCGGCGGGTGACGCCGACAGCCGCATCGTGCTCGGGGAGATCGTGGGCGCCCACGGCATTCGTGGCGAATTAAAGCTGCATTCCTGGACGCGTCCTAGAGAGAACATACTGGACTATCCGGTCTGGATTCTCGAAAAGGCCGGCTCGACTGGTGAGTATGAGCTCGCCGGCGGGCGGCACCAGGGCAAGGGCCTCGTAGCCCGCCTGGCAGGGGTGGAAGACCGTGACGCCGCCGCGGCGCTGCAAGGCAGCCGGATTAGTGTGCCGCGCAGTGCGCTCCCGGATAAAGCGCCCGGAGAGTATTACTGGGCGGAGCTCGAGGGCCTGGCCGTGGAGACGCTGACTGGCCAGTCGCTGGGAAAAGTCACGGGGCTTATCGAGACCGGAGCGAATGATGTGCTGGTCGTGGAAGGGGAGCGTGAGCGGCTCATCCCCTACGCGCCGGGCGTCTACATACAATCGGTGGATCTGACCAGTGGACGGATCGTGGTCGACTGGGATCCGGAGTTCTGAACGGGATGCGATTTGACATCGTCACGCTGTTCCCGGAGATGATCCGATCGGTCATGGCCTACGGAGTGATTGGTCGGGCTATTGAGCGCGGCCTGATCCAGCTGGTCATCTGGAATCCGCGGGATTACAGCCATGACCGACATGGCACGGTGGATGACCGGCCCTACGGCGGTGGTCCGGGCATGGTCATGAAGGTCGAGCCGCTGCGCGACGCCATACGGGCGGCGCGGGCAGCGTCGGAACCGGCACCGGTGATCTATCTGTCGCCGGACGGTCCGACACTGGACGGCGGTCGGGTGGTTTCCTTGGCGGAGCAGCCGCGGGTCATCCTGCTGTGTGGCCGCTACGAAGGTATCGACGAGCGGCTCATCGAGCTGGAGGTCGATGCCAGGCTGTCGATCGGCGACTACGTCGTCAGCGGTGGCGAGCTGCCGGCCATGGTGGTGATGGATGCGGTTGCCCGGCTGGCGCCGGGCGTCCTGGGGCATGCCGAATCGGCGGCACAGGATGCATTCGCGGAGGGGCTGCTGGACTGGCCCCATTACACCCGCCCGGAGACGGTGGCGGGACTTGATGTGCCGGCGGTGCTGAAGAGTGGTGACCACCGGGCCGTCGCACGCTGGCGCCTGCAGCAGGCGCTGGGACGAACGCAGGCGCGACGTCCCGATCTGCTGGACAAGCGGGGCCTCGACGAGGAAGAACAGGCGCTGCTCGATGCCTATCGGGCGGAGCACGGAAACTGAAAGACAAGGGATGCTGGCATGAGCAACATCATTGAAGAACTGGAGCGCGAGCAGGTCGAGCAGACCGGGCGCTCGCTGGACGACATCAACCCGGGCGATACCGTCCTGGTCAACGTCTGGGTGCGTGAAGGCAACCGCGAGCGTGCCCAGCCCTTCGAGGGTGTGGTCATTGCCAAGCGGAACCGGGGTCTGAATTCCTCGTTCACGCTTCGCAAAGTCTCCCACGGCGAGGGCGTAGAGCGTGTTTTCCAGCTCCACAGCCCGCTGATCGAGAGCATCAAGGTCAAGCGACGTGGCGACGTGCGTCGCGCGAAGCTGTACTTCCTGCGCGAGCGTCGTGGCAAGGCGGCCCGGATCAAGGAGAAGGTGCGCGCCAAGAGCCGCACCGCCTCCTGAGCCGGCGCTGCCGGAGCGGGAATCCGTGCCTAGTGCGGATTCTCCGCGTCGTTCATGCCCATCAGGTAGAGCACGCCATCGAGACCGATGGTCGATATCGCCTGGCGGGCACTTTTCTGTACCAGGGGCTTGGCGTGGAAGGCGATGCCGAGGCCGGCCATGCGAAGCATCGGCAGGTCGTTGGCGCCATCGCCTACAGCGATCACCTGGGCCAGATCGATGCCCATCTCCTGAGCCAGGGTGCCGAGTAAATCGGCCTTGCGCTCGCCATCGATGATTTCGCCCTGCACCCGCCCGGTCAGAAGACCGTCGCGAATCTCGAGCCGGTTGGCATGCACCGTGTCCAGATTCAGCCGTGACTTCAGGTGGTGGCCGAAGAAATCGAATCCCCCGGAGATCACGGCGGTCCGGTAGCCCAGCACCTGGAGTGTCTTTAACAAGCGCTCCGCGCCCTCGGTCAGCGTGAGTCGGTTGGCCACCCGCTGCAGAACCGTTTCTTCCAGACCTTCCAGCAGCGCCACCCGCTTCATGAGGCTCTCGCGGAAGTCGATCTCGCCCCGCATCGCCGCCTCGGTGACGGCGGAGACGGCTTCGCCGACGCCGGCCTCACGCGCCAGCTCATCGATCACCTCTTCGCGGATCAGCGTTGAATCCATGTCGAAGACCACGAGCCGCCGGTTGCGCCGGTAGAAATTGTCCTCCTGGAAGGAGATATCGACATCCATCTCTCGGGAGATGGACAGGAATTCCGCTTTCATGGCGTCGGCATCATCCGGCTCGCCGCGCAGGCTCAGCTCCAGGCAGGCGCGAGTGGAATGACGGTCGTCATGCAACGGGCTGCGGGCGGAGAGCCGCACGATATCCTCGATATTCAGCCCATGGGCGGTGGTCACGCCGGCGATTCGGGCGATCTGCGCGGCCGTGACCCGGCGGCCCAGCAGAGTCAGCACATAGGCTGTCTGGCCTTCGCCCCGCACCCACTGCTGGTACTCCGCCGGCGTCACCGGCTGGAAGCGCACGCGCAGCTCGAGCTTGTGGGCCTCGAACAACAGGTCCTTGAGCACCGGGGCCGAGGCGGTGGAGGCGGGCAGCTTGATGAGGATGGCCAGCGCCAGATTCTGGTGCACCATCGCCTGGCTGATGTCGAGGACGCGAACGCCGTATTCCGCGAGGATGCCCATGAGTGCTGCGGTGACGCCGGGGCGGTCGCTGCCGGAGATATTGACGAGAATGATTTCGCTGTCCGGATCGTTCTGGCTCATGGGCTCGCTCGCTGCGGATTGGCCGCGGTATTGTAGGGCAAATTTCACGGGAGCCGAGTGTCATGAACGATCGCGTCAATCCCGATGCAACCGACTGGCGGCAGCATCTCACGCCCGAGCAGTACCGTGTGACCCGTCAGAAGGGCACCGAACCCCCTTTTACGGGCGAGTACAACGACTTCAAGCGAGACGGGGTATTTCGTTGTATCTGCTGCGGTGAACCCTTGTTCGACAGCCAGCAGAAATTTGACTCCGGATCGGGCTGGCCCAGCTTCTGGGCGCCGGCGGAGGAGGCCCCGATTGATACTGAATCGGACAACAGCCTGGGCATGCGCCGCACCGAAGTGCTCTGCGGGCACTGCGACGCGCATCTGGGGCATGTGTTCCCGGACGGGCCCGAGCCCACTGGACTGCGTTACTGCATTAATTCCGTTGCCCTGCAGTTTGAGCCCCGCCATGAGGGAGATTGATGGTTGTCGCAGTGCACGATAGCTGGGTATGATCAAAGCGTACGAAAGTCGCTGATTTTAGGATGATCACCATGCAGGAAGTCGCTCCTTCCGTTGAGGCCGAACAGGCTGGCACGCCAGGTCCCGCCACCACTCGCCACGCTCGCGCCGGCGAGCAGATGAGCGGGGCCGAGATGGTTATTGAGGTTCTGGCACAGGAAGGGGTCGACACGGTATTCGGCTACAGCGGCGGTGCGATCCTACCGACCTACGATGCCATCTTCCGCTATAACGAGCGCGAGCGCGGAGCGGATCAGGCCGACCCGATGCGTCTGGTCGTTCCCGCCAACGAGCAGGGCGCCGGTTTCATGGCCGCCGGTTATGCCCGCAGCACCGGCAAGGTCGGTGTCTTCCTCGTCACCTCCGGCCCGGGGGCCACCAATACGGTGACGCCGATCCGTGACTGCATGGCCGATTCGGTCCCGGTGGTGCTGATCACCGGGCAGGTGGCCCGTGGCGCCATGGGGACCGATGCCTTTCAGGAGGCGCCCATCGTCAACATCATGGGCAACTGCGCCAAGCATGTCTTCCTGGTGACCCGCCCGGAGCAGCTCGAGGATACCATTCGGACGGCCTTTGAGGTGGCTCGCTCGGGCCGGCCTGGCCCGGTGGTGGTGGATCTGCCCAAGGACGTCCAGAACTGGGTCGGCGAATTCCGCGGTAGCGGTCTGCTGGGGATTCGCGGCTATCGCCAGCGCATGGAGTCGCTCCGCCAGACACAGGTTTCCGAGCGCAAGGCGCGGCAATTCTTCGAGATGCTGGGACAGTCCAGTCGTCCGCTGCTCTATGTCGGTGGTGGCGCCATTCATGGCGAGGGCGGCGCGGCCGTGACCGCATTCGCCCGGGAATACGGCATTCCGAGCGTGAGTACGGTAATGGGGCTGGGTGCGGTGGATACCACCGACGACCTGCACCTGCACATGCTCGGCATGCATGGCACGGCCTATGCGAATTACGCCGTGGAGGACTGTGACTTCATCATCGCCGTCGGATCCCGCTTCGACGATCGGGTGGCTGCCAAGGCCGAACTGTTCGCGCCGCTGGCCGAACACGTGGCCCATATCGATATCGACGCGGCGGAGATCGGCAAGGTCAAGCGAGTGGACTGGTCCCATGTGGGCGAGGCCGGGAGTGCCATGCAGCAGCTTCTGGAATATGGCCGAAGCATCGATTTCGGCGCCGAATACCAGCGCTGGTCGACGCATTGCCGTAACCTGCGCGAGCGCCATCCAATGAACTACAAGCAGGACGGTGAGTTCATCCAGCCGCAGGCGGTCATGTGCACGCTCAACGAGCTCACCGGCGGCAACGCCATCATCAGCACCGGCGTGGGTCAGCACCAGATGTGGGCGGCACAGTACCTCGATTTCCGGCGCCCGCGCCTATGGATGACCTCCGGCTCCATGGGCACCATGGGGTTCGGTCTCCCGGCCGCCATCGGAGCCCAGTTCGCCAATCCCGACGAACTGGTCATCGATATCGACGGTGACGGCAGCCTACGCATGAATCTCGGCGAGATGGAGACCGTCACGACCTACGGCCTGCCGGTCAAGATCCTGCTTTTGAACAACAATGGCGATGGCATGGTGCGCCAGTGGCAGAAGCTGTATTTCGATGACCGCTTCTCGGGCAGTGACAAGTCGCTTCACCGCAAGGACTTCATCAAGGCCGCCGAGGCGGACGGTTTCGAGTTCGCCCGGCGCGTCGCCAGCCGCGAGGAGATGCCGGCGGTGCTCGAGGCCTTCGTCAAGTTCGATGGCCCTGCGTTCCTCGAGGTGATGATCGATCCCGATGCCGGCGTCTATCCCATGGTGGGGCCGGGGATGGGCTACAAGCAGATGGTCACCGGCGATTATATCCCGGGCCGCGAGATACCCGAGATCGGTCGTGGCGGCCGCGTCGATCCCAGCGAGGCGTTCTGAGCGGTCTTGAATTGCGCGGCACCCGCCCCCAGACCGGGGGCGGACACGGGATGACAACGGATACCACAATGAGCGACACACAGACCCCCGAGACCCACGAGTTTCAGGCGGAGGTCCGGCAGTTGCTGGATCTCATGATCCATTCCCTGTACAGCAACCGCGAGATTTTCCTGCGCGAGCTGGTCTCCAATGCCGCGGATGCTGCCGACCGGCTGCGGTTCGAGGCCCTGCAGGATCCTTCACTGTTCGAGGACGACCCTGAGCCGGTCGTCCGCCTGTCGATGGACGAGCAGGCGCGGACGATCACGATCAGTGACAACGGCATCGGCATGAACCGCACCGATGTGATCGACAATCTCGGTACCATCGCCCGCTCGGGCACGCGACGGTTTCTGGATGCGCTCACCGGTGACCAGAAACAGGATGCCCAGCTGATCGGCCAGTTCGGCGTCGGCTTCTACTCCGCGTTTATCGTTGCCGATGAGGTCAGTGTGCACACCCGCCGCGCCGGTGAGCCGGCCGCGAACGGGGTCCTGTGGCGATCGGATGGCAAAGGTGCCTTCACCCTGGAGGAAAGCCCGCGCGAACAGCGGGGGACGGCGGTGACACTGCATCTGGCCGAAAGTCAGGACGAATTCCTCGACCGCTCGCGCCTGCGCCAGATCGTGCGCCGGTACTCGGATCACATTGCCCTGCCCATTGAACTGGCGGACGGCGAGGGCGCGTGGGAGACCGTCAATCAGGCCTCGGCGCTCTGGATGCGCCCCAAGTCCGAGATCACGGACGAGGAGTACCGCCAGTTCTACCAGCAGCTGAGTTTCGATACCGAACCGCCCCTGGAGTGGTTGCATAACAAGGTGGAGGGCAACCAGTCCTACACCTCACTGCTGTTTATCCCCGCCCAGCGGCCTTTCGACCTGTTCGAGCCGGAGTCCGGGCATGGCCTGCGGCTCTATGTCCGCCGTGTGTTCATCATGGAGGACCGCGAGCACCGGCTGCTGCCGCGTTATTTACGCTTCGTGCGCGGCGTGGTGGACTCGGATGATCTGCCGCTGAACGTGTCGCGTGAGCTGCTGCAGCACAACCGTCTGATCGATCGGATTCGTGGCGCCTCGGTCAAGCGTGTGCTCGATGCCCTCGAGCGCATGGCCCGGGATGACGCGGAGCGATATGCACGCTTTTGGGATGCCTTCGGCACGGTCCTCAAGGAAGGGGTGGTGGAGGATCCGGACAACGCCGAGAAGGTGGCCGGACTGCTGCGTTTCCACTCCACCCATAACGAGGGCGGCGCGACGGTCTCGCTGGAGGACTACGTGCGGCGTATGCGTGAGGGGCAGAAATCCATCTACTACCTCACCGGTGAGAGCCTTGCTGCGGTGCGCAACAGCCCCCACCTCGAGGTCTTCCGCAAGCGCGATGTCGAGGTGCTCCTGCTGGCCGAGCCAGTGGACGAATGGTTGGTCGCCCACCTCAACGAGTTCGACGGCACGCCGTTGCAGGCGGTGGCCAAGGGTCAGCTCGAGCTCGATGAGCTTGGCGATCCCGACACCCCGGATGCCGGGGAAAAGCCAGAGGCGAGTGACTCGGTAAAGGCGCTTATCAATCGTATTGGCGAGGCGCTTGGCGATCGTGTGAGCGAGGTGCGGGCGAGTGCGAGGCTCACTGAATCACCGGCCTGCATTGTGGTAGGTGAGCATGAATTCGGCATGAACATGCAGCGCATGTTGAAGGCGGCCGGCCATGACCTGCCGCAGCAGCAGCCGGTTCTGGAGATCAACCCGGATCATCCGATTATTCAGCGCCTCGCGGAGGACGAGCAGGCGCCCATCGATGAGTGGTCTGCACTGCTGCTTGAGCAGTCGGTGCTGATGGATGGCGGCCGCCTGGAGGATCCCGCCGGATTCGTCCGCCGCATGAACCGGCTGCTGGATTGATGGCGGTCAGTCAGGCGTCCGGCGCGGCCTTTGAGCTCAAGGGCCGTATGGCGACCCTCACCGTTCTGCGTCTCCTGACCGCGGATCCGGGGCTTTTGTTTATCCAGCTGGATGCCAGGCTGGCCCAGGCTCCGGGGTTTTTCGACGGTATGCCCCTGGTCCTTGCCCCGGCGCAGGACGTTAGACTGGACGCCGCCATACTGCAGACGCTGGTGGCTGGACTCCGCGACCGCGGTCTGCTGCCAGTGGCCACCGCCGATCTGCCGGAGGATGTCGCGTCGGCGGCCGGGCTTGGTGTGCTGCGCAACCTCGGCGGCTCGCGTGCCGAAGCGGCTGGCCAGGCTGCACGCAGCCGCGCCGAGAAGCCGGCGGCCGAGGCCAAGGCGCCGGCGGTGGGGGCGGCGCGTCTGGTGACGCAGCCGGTGCGTTCCGGGCAACAGGTCTACGCCCGAGGCGGTGACCTGGTGGTCTCGGCGCCGGTGAGTGCCGGGGCCGAGTTGATGGCCGACGGCCATATCCATGTCTACGGCACCCTGCGGGGACGGGCGCTGGCAGGCGTGCAGGGAGACCTCAATGCGCGTATCTTCTGCCAATCGCTGGAAGCGGAACTGGTCGCGGTTGCCGGTCATTATCGGCTGAGCGAGCAGATTGATGCCGGGCTCCGCGGCGCCCCGGCGATGATCCGCCTGTGTGGCGACGAGCTGGAAATTGACGCGCTCTGAAAATCGGGAGGTGAATGTGGCGCGAATCGTGGTTGTGACATCCGGCAAAGGGGGCGTGGGCAAGACCACCACCAGCGCCGCATTCGGGGCAGGCCTGGCCCGCGCCGGTCATCGAACCGTGGTTGTGGACTTCGACGTCGGCCTTCGCAATCTTGATCTCATCATGGGTTGTGAGCGCCGGGTGGTCTACGATTTCGTGAATGTGATCAACGGTGAGGCCAATCTCAATCAGGCGCTCATCCGTGACAAGCGCGTCGAGGGCCTCGAGATCCTCCCCGCCTCCCAGACCCGCGACAAGGATGCGTTGACCTTCGAGGGCGTCGAGTCGGTACTCAACGCCCTCGCTGAGACGCATGACTATGTGGTCTGCGACTCACCGGCCGGTATCGAGCGCGGTGCCCACCTGGCAATGTACTTCGCCGATGACGCTCTGGTGGTGACCAACCCCGAGGTGTCCTCGGTCCGCGACTCGGATCGCGTGCTGGGCCTGCTGTCCAGCAAGACGCGACGCGCGGAGCAGGGTGATGAACCCGTCAAGGAGCATCTGGTGGTTACCCGCTACGCCGCCTCGCGTGTGGGCAAGGGCGAGATGCTCAGCATGGAGGACATCTGCGAGATCCTGTCCATCGACCTACTCGGTGTGGTGCCCGAATCGACGGCCGTGCTCAACGCCTCCAATGCCGGTGTGCCGGTGATCATGGAGGAGAAGACGGATGCCGGTCAGGCCTATGACGATCTGGTGGCACGGTATCTGGGCGAGGAGCGGGAGCACCGCTTCCTGACCGAGAAAAAGGGCCTGTTCGGCCGGCTGTTCAAGGGCTAGCGCAATGGGTTTTCTGGATTACTTCCGTTCGGAGAAAAAACGCAGCGCCTCGCTGGCAAAGGAAAGGCTCCAGGTTATTGTCGCCCGGGAGCGCACGAACCGGGGTGGACCGGATTATCTGCCGGTACTCCAGCAGGAGATCCTCGAAGTCATCCGACGCTACATCGCCGTTGATGACGATGCTGTTCGTATCCAGGTCGAGCGAGAGGGAGACTGCGAAGTCCTCGAGCTCAATGTGACGCTGCCCGAGACGGAGTGACGCTAACGCAGGTGGAGGGAACGCTCAGAGATTGCTCTGGGCGGTGACATCCACCTGCATACGAAGCGACTGTCCGGGTTGCAGATAAGCCCCTTCGCGCAGGCTGTTCCAGCGCCGCAGGTCGGCGACGCCAACATTGAAGCGTTGAGCGATCCCATAGAGTGAATCACCCTGACGCACCGAATAAGTCACCGACTGCAGGCGATCGCTCGGTGTGCTCCTCGCCGTCATCGTGCCAGTGCTGCTCTCTGTCCAGACCGTGAGCTGTTCGCCGATTGCCAGCGTATCGCCAGGCGCCATGCCGTTCCAGCGGGCCAGTTCCCGCATACCGACCCCGAAGCGCTGCGCGATCGACCAGAAGCTGTCTCCGGCCCGGACCACGTAGTTCTGCCGATTCCGGCCTTCCCGTGACCGGTTCTGCGAGGCCTCGCGGCGGGCATCCGCGGTCAGCGTGTACTGCCCCGATGGTCGGCTCGCCATTGGCACGAGCAGATGGTCGCCGGCGCGGATGATGTGATTCTGAACATCGTTGGCCTCCTGAAGGTCGGCCACGGTGACGTGATACCGATTGGCGATTTCACCGAGGGTCTCGCCGCGCGCGATGCGATGCCGCTGCCAGCGCATCCACGCCTGGCGCGGTGTTTTCGCCAGCCGCTGGCGGAATGCCGCTACGCGATCACGGGGCAGCAGCAGGCGATGCGGGCCGGATGGCCCTGTGGCCCAGCGGTTATAGCCGGGGTTGAGGCGGTAGAGCCGATCCATGTCGATACCCGCCAGCTCAGCGGCCAGCGCCAGGTCGATCTGCTGATCCAGCTCGACCACTTCGACCGCTGGCTCATTGGGAATGCTGGCGAGTTCCACGTCATGCGCCGCCGGATCGGCCACCAGCTCGCTGATGGCCAGCAGGCGCGGGACGTAGTTCATGGTCTCGCGGGGCAGATCCAGTGACCAGTAGTCGGTGGGTTTTCCGGCATTGCGGTTGCGCTCCATGGCCCGCGATACCGTGCCCTGACCGGCATTGTAGGCGGCGAGCGCCAGCAGCCAGTCGCCCTCGAAAAGCTCGTTGAGATACTCCAGGTAATTCAGCGCCGCATCGGTGGCGGCCACCACATCGCGTCGGCCGTCGTACCACCAGTTCTGTTCCAGACCGTAATGACGACCGGTGGCCGGGATGAATTGCCAGATGCCGGCGGCCCGTCCGTGTGAGTAGGCGAAGGGTCGATAAGCGCTCTCCACCACTGGCAGCAGCGCCAGCTCCAGAGGCATTCCCCGTGCCTCAAGCTGCTCGACGATGTGGTGCAGGTAGGGGCGGGCCCGGTTGGATACCGTCGTCCAGTAGTCGCCGTAGCCTGCATACTCCTGGAACTGGTTTTCCACCCGCTCGTTGTCATGACCCGGGATCGCATAGCCGTTGCGTACCCGCTGCCAAAGGTCGGTCACGTCGACGGCATCCGGATCGCCCGCTTCCACGGCGCCGGCGGCAGCCGTCAGGCCATGTTCTCGGAACGGTGTATCCCGGGAAACCGACGGCGCATGCGCATCATCGGTGGTGCCATCGGGCCCGCTGGCCGTCTCCGTCTGTGGCAAGCCCGCGCAGCCGGCAAGCACCAGGGCGGCCGCCAGTGGCCAGTATCGGGCATTCCTCACTTCGGCTGCTCCTCAGAAGTGGTCCTTCCACTGACGAAGGACGGCGAAGACCTCCGCCGGGCTGTTCAGTGGGTGTCCGGCCCGCTCCATGGCCCGTTCGGCAACGGCGCCGTTATCCCAGCGCAGGAACGGGTTGGTGGCGCGCTCCTCGCCAATCGTGGAGGGCAGAGTCACGGCGCCACGGCGGCGCTGTTCGCGTACCCTGGCGAGCCGGTCCTGCACTGCCTCGTTCTCGGGCTCCACCGCCGCCGCGAATTCCAGGTTCGCCTGGGTGTATTCGTGTCCGCAGTACAGTCGGGTCTCGTGAGGCAGCGCCCGCAGGGTGGCCAGATAGGCCTGCATCTGCTCCGGGTTGCCCTCGAACATGCGACCACAACCGCCGGCAAACAACGCATCGCCCGCGAACAGCAGGCCTTCGCCGTAATAGGCGATATGATCGAGGGTATGGCCAGGAACGGCCAATACATCGAAGCCTGCGTCCAAACCGGCTGGCGTGACCTGCTCGCCGGCGCGGAGCGGATGACTCAGGTGAGGAATCCGGCTGTCGTCCGGACCGTAGACCGGTACACCGTTGTCCATCAGGCCATCCACGCCCGCCACATGGTCGCCATGATGATGGGTGATCAGAATGGCGCTGAGATGAAGATCAAACCCCTCAAGCGCCCTGATCACCGGCGCTGCTTCGCCCGGGTCGACGACCACGGCAGTCTGCGACTGCGGGTTACGCAGCAGCCAAGTATAATTGTCACTGAGGACGGGAATCGGGGTTACTTCCAGCATGGGCGCATGCTACCCCGAGGGCTTTACCGCCTCAAATGCTGATCAGATAGGCATCGATGAGGAGAGCGCCACATGCAGAGGCTGCGTGACTGGTTTGCCACCACAGCCGGACAGGATCTGGCCGAGCGTGAGGCGCGGCTGCTCTCGCGTCGTCTGGCGGGGCTTTATGCGAGGCGCGTCCTGCAGATTGGGGCGTATGGCGGCGGCCGTTGTCCTACGGTCTATGGCGAGGCGCGCCAGTGGGTGATGGATGACTGGCCGAATGGTCCCGTCGACCTGCGCGCCGACAGCGAAGTGATCCCGCTGGCCTCGGGTGGCGTGGACGTGGTCATTCTCATCCATCAGCTGGAATTCGCCGCGCGCCCGCATCAGGTGATCCGTGAGGCCGCTCGCGTGCTCGCGCCGGAGGGCCATCTGCTGGTGCTTGGTTTTAATCCATTCAGCCTCTGGGGGCTGCGTCGTATTCTGCCGGTGAATCGACAGACACCGCCCTGGTCCGGACACTATCTTGGCGCGCGCCGCATCGCCGACTGGATGCTGCTGCTCGGTCTCACACCCCGGCCCCGCGAGAGCCTGGCGGTGCTTCCGCCCCCCCTGCAGCGCTGGTGGCTGCAACGTCATCCCTCTCGGGTTGCCGACAGCCAGAGTCTTGGACCCGGGTTTCGCTGGTGCGGGGGTGTCAATCTGGTCATGGGGCAGAAGCGGGTCAATGGCGCGGTCAGTCCGCCCCTGCCCCGGCGTCGGCGGCTTGAAATCATCCCCGGAGGCCTCGCCCAGGCGGGTGCCGGGGCTCGTCGGACAAAAAGGGAGAGCTGGCATGACGCCGGTTGAGATTTATACGGATGGTGCCTGCCGTGGCAATCCCGGCCCCGGTGGCTGGGGGGTGCTCATGCGCTGGGGGGACGCGGAGAAGACCCTCTACGGCGGCGAGCACAACACCACCAATAACCGCATGGAGCTGATGGCGGCCATTCAGGCCCTGGAGGCGCTCAATCGGTCCTGCCGTGTCGACCTCACCACCGACTCGCAGTACCTGCGCAAGGGGATCACGGAGTGGATGGCGGACTGGAAGCGACGGGGCTGGAAAACGGCTGCACGCAAACCCGTTAAGAATCGCGACCTCTGGGAGCGGCTCGATGCGCTTGCCCAGCGTCATGATATACGCTGGCACTGGGTGCGTGGTCATACCGGCCATGATGAGAATGAACGGGTTGATGATCTCGCCAACCGGGGCATCGACGAACTTGAGCGGGTAACACATTGATGCGCCAGATTATTCTGGATACCGAGACGACGGGGCTCGAGCCCGAGGCGGGGCATCGGGTCATCGAGATCGGCTGTTATGAAATCGAGCAGCGGCGGTCCACCGGGCGCACGTTTCATGAATACCTGAATCCGGGACGACCGGTGGATCCAGAGGCCATGGAGGTCCATGGCATCACCGACCAGTTCCTCGCTGACAAGCCGCGCTTTTCCGAGGTTGCCCAGGGGTTCATCGACTTCGTGGGTGGGGCGGAGCTCATTATCCATAACGCACCCTTCGATGTCGGTTTTCTCGACAGCGAGCTCGGCCGCCTCGGATCGGCCTGGGGCCGCCTTGAGGATCACTGCCGTGTCACCGACAGCCTGACGCTGGCACGCCGTCGTCATCCGGGCCAGCGCAACAGCCTGGATGCCCTCTGTCGCCGCTACGGCATAGACAACAGCGGCCGTACGCTGCATGGCGCGCTGCTCGACGCGGAGATCCTGGCCGAGGTCTACCTGGCCATGACCGGGGGTCAGGTCACCCTTCATCTCGGTGCCGAAGAGGCCGGCGGGCCTTCGCGCGGTGCCGAGACCATCAGGCCGGTCAGTGCTGACCGGCCGCGACTGCCGGTGATTACGCCCAGTGAATCGGAGCGGGCCGCCCACGCTGCCTGGCTGGACCGGCTTGATGACGCCAGCAACGGAGGGTGCGTCTGGCGATCGATTAATGAGGAGGCATCCACTTGACCACCCAGCCTCTGCGTCCGCCGGTGACGGCGGTTACCTTCGACCTCGATTTCACCCTGTGGGACCTGACCGGTGTCCTCAATCATGCCGAAGCGGTGTGCGAGGGACTGCTCGAGCAGCGCTATCCAGCCGTTGCATCGCGCTTCGACCGGGACGGATTGCGGGCCTTGAGAATCAGGATCGCCGAGGAGACACCGGCTATTGCGCATGATGTGACCGCGCTACGTCGGGCAGGCCTGCGCCGGGCCGGGGAATTGGCCGGTTATCAGGGGCGTGAACTCGACCAGCTCGTCGAGGAGGCTTTCGAGGTGTTCCTCGAAGCACGTCATGCGGTGACGCTCTATGATGACAGCCTGCCCCTGCTCCGGGCACTGCAGGGACAGGTCCGGGTGGGCGCGTTGACCAACGGCAACGCAGAGGTCTCCCGGTTGGGCATGGACGGATACTTCGACTTCGCGCTCTCGGCCGTGGAGCTGGGGGCAGCCAAGCCCTCGCACCTGGTCTTCGAGACAGCCGCCAACCGTGCCGGCGCACCGGCAAGCCAGGTCGTCCACGTGGGGGATGACGTGCATAGCGATGTCTACGGGGCGGCGAAGTTCGGCATGCAGGCGGTCTGGTTGAACCGCGACGGGGCGAGCTGGCCCGCCGAGGTGCCCCGGGTTCCCCACCACGAGGTCGCCAGTCTCGCCGAGCTTGAGGGTATGCTCCTCGGCCTTATCCGGGCGTCTGCATGAGTGGGGCGCCAGTTCGCGGATTCGGGCTGATCGTCATTGGTGACGAGCTGCTATCGGGAAAACGCCAGGACAAGCATTTGCCGCATCTACTCGGGCTGCTTGCGGAACGCGGTCTGGAGCTTCGCTGGGTCCGGTTCATCAGCGACGAGGCGCCGCTGATCACCCGGACACTGCGGGAGACGCTGACCGGCGATGATGTCGTTTTCAGTTGCGGCGGGATTGGCGCGACGCCCGATGACCGGACCCGGCAGTGCGCCGCGGAGGCATTGGGCCGGCCGCTCGCCTACCATCCGGAAGGTGTGGCGATGCTCGAGGCCCGCTTCGGCCGTCCCGTGCAGCCGCCGCATCGGCTCAACCTGGTGGCCTTCCCGGAGGGCGCAGATCTGATTCCCAACCCGGTGAACCAGGTGCCGGGGTTCAGCGTCGACCATCACTATTTCATGCCGGGGTTCCCGAGCATGGCGTGGCCGATGATGGCCTGGGTGCTCGACCAGCATTATGCGGGCTGGCAGAACCCGGACCGGCTGGCCGAGCAGGCCATTGCCGTGGATGGTGCCCGCGAAAGCGACGTCATTCCCCTGCTGGAGCGTTTCGAGGCCGATTACCCCGGACTGCGCCTGTCCTGTCTGCCTACCCTGCGCGACGAGGGGTTCTCCCTGGAACTCGGCCTGCGGGGTGCGCCGGCGGAGGTCGGGCCGGCCATGTCCGTTCTCAGGGTAGCGGTGGAGGAGCTGGGCTTTGGCTGGCGCGAGGTCGGGTTGAATGACCGCCGACCGGAGTGAGCGAACGACGGTCGATATCCGCCGGCATGCCCTGCAGGCCGCCGCGATCGTCCTGCTTATCGTGTTGGCACCGCTGGTCGGCGCCGGGCTCGCGGGGCATGACGCGGTGTCATTCCTGCGCTTTCCGCCGCGGCCGCTGGAGCCGGCGCCCGGTAGTTTTACGCCTTGGATTTTCGCGTTCTATGGCCTGCTGATCGTAAGCGTCCTCGCGCCATTCGTGGTGCGTATTCTGCGGAGCGATGTCCACAGCGCATCCGGCGTTATCACCAGTGCCGCCGGGTCGCGGCCATTCCCGGTCTGGGGCTGGGCGGCGGTCGCCATGCTCGTGCTGGCCTGGCTGGTTGCCTGGGTGCCGATACCGGGGCTCGAAGAGGCGCGCCGGCTCAGCTTTACGCCTTTGTGGGTTGCCTACACGATCGGCGTCAGCGCTTGGATTCAGCGGCGCGGAGGGCGTGTGCTGATGCTCGAGCAACCCCGGCGGTTCCTGGCGCTCTTTCCGGCGAGCGCGATCTTCTGGTACCTGTTCGAGTACATCAATCAGTTCACCGGCAACTGGATCTATGCAGGAACCGGCGTAGCTGATCATGAGGCGGTGAACTGGTTCCTGCGCTCGGCGCTGCCCTTCAGTACGGTGCTGCCCGCGGTGGTCGTGACCCGCGATCTGTTCGCGACCTGGCCGGCCCTGTCCCGCGGCCTCGACGATTTCCTGCCGATTCGGCCGCGCAGACCTGGTGGCCTGGCGGCCTGGCTCCTATCGGCCGGCGTTGCTGGCCTGGTCGCTGTGGCCGTCTGGCCGGATGCCCTCTATGCGCTGGTGTGGGTCGGGCCACCATTGATCATCGTCGCGATCCAGGCCGTATCCGGGGATCGCCAACTGTTCTCGCCGGTGGCTCAAGGCGATTGGCGCGATGCGTGGCTCGCCGTGCTCGCCGCCCTTTTCTGCGGTCTTTGCTGGGAGCTCTGGAATATCTTCAGCCTGGCGCGCTGGACGTACCACATTCCCCATGCCCAGGTGCTGCACGTGTTCGAGATGCCGTTGCTGGGTTATGCTGGATATCTACCGTTTGGTATCACTTGTATCGTGGCCGCCCAGCTTCTCACCGGGCTCGATCCGCGTGCGCGGTATCGCTGACCGGCAGCAGCCAGACAGGGAGCGCCTTCCATGACTGACTATCGTCGTCGGGCGAACAAGACGCTCGGCCTGCTCGCCGTTGCCATTGCGCTGGCCTACATCGTTCCGTACGGACTGATGCGCGATTACCCCGCCTGGCAGGGGGTGTTCCTGTTCTGGACGCTGTTCGGGGTGGTCTCGATCGGGCTCATCTTCCGGCTGGTGGCGGGGTGGCGCTCATGACCGGCGGGATTACCATTGCCCTGGTTCTCTACGCGCTGCTCGGGATTGTGGTGGCGCTCGCGGCCCGTCGAGGGCTGGGTGAGGGGGCAAGCGAATACTATCTGGCCGGCCGCCGTGCCGGTGGCGTCATATCGGCATTGAGCTACGGTGCGACGACCTATAGCGCCTTCATGATGGTCGGGCTGGCCGGGCTCACCTATGCCGGTGGCGTCGGGGCGCTTGGTTTTGAGCTGATCTATCTGGCCGGCCTGGGCCTGGTGGCCATCTTCGGTCCGCGATTCTGGCTCGCCGGGCAACGCTTCGGATTCATTACACCGGCGGAGATGCTCAGCTACCGCTACGACAGCCGGCTGGTGGGCGGGGTCATGGCCGTGGCCGCCTGTATCTTCCTGATTCCCTACAGCGCGGTTCAGCTGATGGGCATCGGCTATCTGCTCTCCGGGGTAACGGACGGGACCATCGGCTTCGAGGCCGGCATTTTCATCGGCGCCGCACTGGCACTGATCTGGACCCTGGCCGCGGGTCTGCGATCGGTGCTCTGGACCGATGCGCTGCAGGTGATCGTCATGCTGGTCACCAGCCTGTTGGCGGTGGGCTTTGTGGTGGCGGCGCTGGGCGGGCCGGCGTCCTTCCTCCAGTCCACCATGGAAACCCGGGGGGAATGGCTGAGTGTGCCTGGCCCCGGTCTTTTCAGCCTGACCACTTTCATCGGTCTGACGCTGCCCTGGTTTTTCTTCTCCATCAGTAATCCGCAGGTGAGCCAGCGACTGTTCACCACCGAGTCACTGGGCGCGATGCGGGTGATGTTGCTCGGTTTTCTGGTGCTGGGTTTCGTCTACACGCTGGTCTCGGTGCTATGGGGATTTTCCGCGCTGCAGTTGCTCCCCGAGCTCGAACGCGCCGACCTGGCTACGCCGCAGTTGCTCGCCAGTGGTGCCATTCCGGCGGCCGTTGCCATCGTCCTGGTGGTTGGGATCGTCGCCGCGGCCGTGTCCACGGTCGATTCGATCCTGCTCAGTCTCTCGGCGCTGGCCGCACGTGATCTCTACCGGCCACTGTCGCCCCGGGGTAGCCGCGAGATGCTCGCCGGGCAGCTGGTGATGCTGATGGTGACCGGCCTGGCCATTCTGTTCGCGCGTCTGCAGCTGGATCTCATCACCATCCTCTCGGTGGCCTCGTCCTCCGGGTTGCTGGTGACGGTGCCGGCCATCGTCGGATGCTTTTTCTGGCGACGAGGAACGGCTGCGGGAGCGCTGGCCAGCATGGTGATCGCCGGCATCGCCGTCACCTGGCTGCAGCTGACGGGGACTAACCCGCTGGGTATTCCGGGATCGGTCTGGGGTGGCGGTCTGGCCGTGGGGCTATTCGTCGTCGTCAGCCTGATGACCAACCCTTCGCCGGGCCGAGCGGAGCATTTCCTGCAGCCGGTGGAAGAGGGACTGACAAGGCACCGAATCCGCTAGCAGCCGGTGCCTCAGTCGGTACCCTCAAGCAGGTCCCGGCGCAGGTTCTTCGAGAGCGGATCATCCGCGTCGAGCCAGATCCCGAAATAGGCCGCGGCGAAGTCAGCGCCGGTCACGGTGCCAACGGTGGTGCCGTTGAAAAGCAACTGAGTGCCCTTGCCCGGCACGTAATCCATGCGGTATCGGTCGCCATCGCTGACGGCCTGATACATTGAGTGGAACTGCTTGATCTTCGGCTCCAGCTTATCGAGTTCGCTGCTGCTGAGCTGTTCTTCGAGCTTGGTTCTCGCGGCCTTGATGATGTCGGCGGCACTGATGTCGTGAAAGTACTCGATGGCCAGGCTTCGCGGTGTGTCCCCTGCCAGCACCTGCGCCGTTTTTGTGTCGGCGGGCAGATAGAGACCAGCCGCATAAACGGTGATGACGATGCGGTATTTGGCGACGCCCGTCCCGCTCAGCTCGAGCGTCTCGCCGGCGAGCTGCATCTGCTCGCTGAAGCTCGCCCCGTTCTGGTCCACCTCGGCGCCGAGGGCCATCATCGGCAGCAGCAGGAGAAGGGCGCCGGCGATCATCCACCGCCGGAGGATTGCCAGGCTGGTCATGATGAGGGTTCCTCGGCATCCGCGCGGCGGAAGAACAGGGTGACGGTGCCGACGCGGAAACCGAACTTGGTCACCTCGGCCTTATTGATGAGGGTGTTCTCGTCGGTGAGATACATCCAGTCATCAAACTTCAGGTTCCAGGTCCGGTCACCGACGTCCAGCGCCAGCGTGTAGGTCCAGTTAAGCGCGTTGCCGTAGCGTTTGCCGGTGGCCACACCGACTACGTCACCGGCTGTTCCCTCGTAGGTATGCTCATCGATGCGCTCGATCTCCCAGACGCGACGGTCGGTCTCACCGTCGGCGTAGGTGAAGCGCTCGTCGAGGGTGATCCGGTCACCCTCCACCGTACCGTCAATGTCGACGGTGAAACGGCGGCGGACTTCGCCGTTGCGGGCCTGGAACATGCCCCAGGCATGGACTTTGCCGTCGAAGTACTCCTCGATGCGGAATTCGGGCGTTTCACCGACGTAATCGCGGGGTGCGACACCCGCGCAACCCGCCAATATCAGGGCGACGGCGGCGATCAGGCCATATTTGAAGATGGATGCGCGCGACATTGCAGCCTCCGCTTGCCGGTCTTTCGGATGATTGGGCATAAACGACTGTTGACTCTATCATGAGCCCTGAATTCACCGTCATAAGGAATGCGATGTCATCCGGGAACGATATCCAGGACCTGGCGAAAAGCGCTGATGTGGTCGTGTTTCATTCGCCGGTGACCGATCTGGCAGGGCTGGATGAGTTGCTGGAGGACTCGGGTCGGGAGTGGCGTGCCATCGAGATGGGGATGGGCTCGGCCGAAAGTCGCGATCAATTCGCCCGGCTCAAATCGCTGACCGGTTCCAAAACACTGCCGCAGGTATTCATCAACGGCCATTTCGTGGGTGGCCTACGCGATGCCGAGGCACGGATATCGCTGGCCGACCGGCATCAGACCGCGGCTGCCTGGATGGGCTATCTGGGTCTGCTGCCATTCTTCGCGGGGGCGGCTGGCCCTTGGTTCGGGCTGGATTGGCTGGCGGGCTGGCTGCTCGCTTATGGTGCCGTGATTCTGTCTTTTGTCGGCGCGATCCATTGGGGTGTGGCCATGGGCCGACGCAATCCGGCCCCGGAGTGGTTCTACGCCTCGGTGATACCTGCTCTGGCGGGCTGGATTACCCTGCTTTTACCCTGGCTGGTCGGCCTGCCGCTACTCGCGGCGGCGTTTATCGGCTGGCGGTTCTGGGAGTACCGCGGTTCCGCGCCGGGATTGCCGCGTTGGTTCCGGCGGCTGCGAACGGCACTGACCATCGGCGCCGTGCTGGGTCTCACGGCGGGCTGGCTGGCCCTGCTGCCCTTCACAGGTACGGTGTAAAGAGCCAGACCGCTGCGTCGCGAACCCTCGCCGGAATCGGACGGGCATCGAGTTCCTCCAGCGTCACCCGATGCGAGGCCTGACGGGCCGACTCGACGTGCTTCGCCATTTGGGCGCCGAAGCGTGTGTCATAGACCTCGACCATGACCTCGAAATTCAGGCGCAGGCTGCGTGCATCGAGATTCGCCGAGCCGATCTGCGTGTAGTGATGATCCACCACCAGCAGTTTGGTGTGATCGAAGGGGCCGGGCTGGTAATAGACCCGCACTCCCCATTTCACCAGCTCCCAGAGCATGTTGCGGGTCGCCCAGTGCATGAATGGCACGTTGTTCTTGCCGGGCAGTACGATATCCACCTGTGTGCCACGCACCGCTGCCGCCTGCAGTGCGGCGATGAGCTCCCGGGGCGGCAGAAAATAGGGCGTCATGATCGCGACATGCTCGCGGGCGGCGGCGACGGCGCCCACCAGCACCATCGTCAGTCGCTGCAGATCCTCATTGGGCCCGTCGATCAGGGTGCGGCCCAGGGCGCTTCCATCCCCGCTCGGGTGGGGCCGGTCGGCGGGCTCGTCGCGCCGGCCGGTGGCGAACTCCCAGTCGTCGAGGAAGATATCCTCGAGTTGTCGGGTCAGAGGCCCCTGGATGTGGTAGTGAATATCCTTGATGCCCTCGCGCGGCCCCGGGCGGTTGATGAGATGGCGGTCGCCGATGTTCATGCCACCGGCAAAGGCCGTGACGCCATCGGCAATCAGTAATTTGCGATGGTTACGCAGGTTGATGACCGGGTTGGGCGGGATCAGTCGGGGTGGCAGAAAACGAGCGACACTCACCCCCGCCCGCCGCAGCTGATGGCGGATCCGCGGCCAGCTATACCACTCGCCGGCGCCATCCAGCAGCACGCGCACGTCCACGCCCCGGTCATGTGCCGCCGCCAGTGCCTCGGCGAACTGATGCCCGCTGGTATTGGATTCGAAAATGTAGGTGGAGAGGTAGACCCGCTCGCGCGCCTGCTCGATGGCGGCGAGCATCTCCGGGTAGGCGGCCTCGCCACCAAAAAGACGCGCGACGCGGTTGCCCCGGGTCAGCGGCAGCCGCGTGACGGCGCCGGAGATCTGCGCCTGGGTGCGGAATGCCGCGGGAATCCGGTCAGGGATGTCTTCTTCGGGCTCGGGATCAATGCGGGCTGCCGTTGCCTGGCCGCGCAGCTGCCGCGCCCGCGTGCGCACGCGGTTGATGCCGAACAGGTAGTAGAAGATGGATCCGACCAGTGGAAACAGCAGGCAGAAGGCGATCCAGCCGAATGCCGCCGTGGATTCACGCTTGTGGAGTAGGGCGTGCAGGGCGCTCGCGGTTGAGATCACCGCCAGCAAGGCGACGACGGTCCAGTGCAGTGGGTGCATTGTCTCCGGATGCCTCCCGGGGCTAGTATCAAACCATGGCACATCCCGTGCCGAGGAGGCCGCATGATAACCCTCCAGCGACTGCTCATGCTCGCTGCCCTGGCTGCCATCATTTTTTCCGGGCCTGCGCTCGCCGATCGGCTGCCGCGACCAGCCGGGCTTGAGCCGGCCGTCGAGTTCTGGCAGCGCGTCTATACCGAGCTTTCGGTGTCGGAGGGTGTGATCCATGACTCGGGTCATGCGCTGACGGTGGTCGGGCGGATCGGCATCGAACCGCCGCCCAACTGGCAGGCGCGGCGCGACACCGTCCGAGCGGCCCTCAAACGCTACCGTGCCGGGCTGAATGCGCTGGCCGACCAGGGCATGCAGCCGGCGGACGATTTCCAGTCCCGCCTGCTGACAAGGCTCCCGGCCGGGACCGAGGCGGATGAGGCACGACAGCTCGCCCAGCGGCTGCGATTCCAGGGCGGCCTGCGGGAGCGGTTCCGCGAGGGGCTGGTGCGCTCCGGACGCTGGCGCGCCCACATTCGTGAGGTCCTGGAGGCGCACGGGGTTCCGCCGGCGCTGGTCGCCCTTCCTCATGTCGAGTCGTCCTTCGACCCGCGGGCCCGCTCGCATGCGGGTGCTGCCGGTCTCTGGCAGTTCACCTCCGGGACGGGGCGCCGGTTTCTGCGGATCGATCCGGTGCTGGATGAGCGTCTCGACCCGTGGGCCAGCACGCGGGCCGCTGCCGAGCTGCTGGCTCACAATTACGCCGAGATCGGTAGCTGGCCACTGGCCATTACGGCCTACAACCATGGTCTCAACGGCATGCGACGGGCAGTCCGGGAGGTCGGCAGCCGCGATTACCTGACCATCCAGCGCAACTACACGGGGCGTTACTTCGGCTTTGCGTCGCGCAATTTCTATCCGGCGCTGCTGGCGGCGGCCGATGTGGATGCGAATGCCCAGCGCTATTTCGACGACCTTCGAAAGGACCCGCCGCTGGAGCCGGTTCGGGTCGCGCTACCGTATTACACGCCACTGGAGACCCTGCTGGAGGGGGTCGCCGTCGACGAGGCGACGCTCCAGCGCCTGAATCCGGCGCTCGGACCGGCGGTCTGGGATGGGCGCAAGTTCATCCCCGGTGGCTATGCGCTGGCCCTGCCGGCCGCCGGTGCCGGAGACTGGTCGGAGGCGGTGGCCGCATTGCCCGGGACCCGGCTGTATCGGGATCAGCGCCCGGATGTGGCGCATCGGGTCGTGCCCGGCGACACGCTCTCGCAAATCGCCAGGCGCTACGACGTGAGCCTGCAGGATTTGATCGCTCACAACGGTATCCACGACCCGAGGCGGCTGCAGGCGGGTCAGCGCCTGCGACTGCCCATGGCGGGTGGCATGCCGGAGGCCGTGGGCGGGCGGCATTACGAAGTGCGTCCGGGCGATACGCTGGGTGCTATCGCCATGCGGCATGGAGTCGAAACGCGACAGCTTGTCCAGCTCAACGAACTCGACAACCCTGATCGCCTGCGGGTCGGCCAGCGGCTCCTGCTTGGCCAGGGACCCCAGGTCGCGGTGGTCGACACGGCCACCGTGCCCTGATAACAAATAGGTGATCCAGGCAACGGGAACGGGCTTGGCAGATGATCGAGGCCATAAGACGATTTTACGAAGAGCGAATGAACCCGGCCGGCGAGGGCAGCGGCGATCCGCCGGCCCATCGGCTGCAGCTGGCGACGGCGGCCCTGCTCATTGAAATGGCACAGGCCGACAACCAGCGCCACAGCATGGAGTTTCAGGCCATCCATGACGGCATTATGGAGGTCTTCGATCTCTCGCCGGAGGAAACCGCCGAGGTCATTGAGCTGGCGGACCAGGAAGCCCATGAGGCGACCGACCACTTCGAGTTCACGCACCTGATCAACGAGCAGTTCGACTACACGCGCAAATGCCAGGTGGTGGAGCTGCTCTGGCGGGTGTGTCTGGCCGACTCGGAGATGGATCGCTACGAGGAGCAGCTGGTACGCAAGATCGCGGAGCTTCTCCATGTCGAGCACGGTGAGTTCATCGCCGCCAAACTCCGCGTGCAGCGCGAATACAGCGCCAACAGCCACTTCAGCGACTACGAAGACTACGAATAGTGGCTGCTTTCCGCGCTCGGCAGGTGGCCCGGATCCGGGATGCCGTAGCGGCCGGGCGACAGGCGGTCCGCCAGGCCGGTGAGGCCGATCCGGCGGTATTCGCCCGTGCCTTCGTGGCCGCTGATGGGGCCCAGGTACCGGGAGACCGGCAGGGTGAGGCCGGTGAGGCCCTCGGTATCCGCCTGCTCGAGGCGATCGCCCGGGGGAAGGACACCGCTCCCGACGATCCGGATCTCGATCGCGAATTGCGCAGGGCGTCCACGGAGGCGCGTTGGGCCATGGCGCTGGACGATGACCGGATCGTCGGCTTTCTCCTCGACCTCCCCGAATCGGCGCTTGAGACCCCTACCGTGGAGGCCCTCGCCCATCAAAGCCAGGGGCTGGGGCCGGGCGTTTTCCGCAAGGCCGAGATCCTGGTTCTGCAGCCTGAATGCGACGGCGCGCGCTTCATTCCGGTGACCGAACACGATATCGAGTGCTGAGTTTTCCTGGCGGTTGACTTGGGTTCTGCTTGGGGTACGCTAGAGCGAGTTACACAATATGTAGTGGCCTGGGGGCAAAAGGCTGATACATGTTGTGGATAACCGCGAGCAGCCCGCTGCTGTCGCGGTTTCGGCCCTGAACCGATCAGCGCAAGGAGAACCCGATGACGACCGCAACGAAACTGCGTGCGCTACCCAAGACCGTGACCGAGATCCCGATCCAGCCCGCCTCGGAGGATATCTGGGACAAGAAGTACCGGCTGAAGTCCAAGGAAGGCGATGTCATCGACGAGACCGTCGATCACACCTACAGGCGCGTCGCCCGTGCGCTCGCCGAGGTGGAGCCCGAGTCGCGACAGGAGTACTGGTATGAGCAGTTTCTCTGGGCCCTGCGCCGCGGCGCGATCCCGGCCGGCCGCATCACCTCCAACGCCGGTGCCTGGGAACACAAACCGGCGACGTCGACCATCAACTGCACAGTGTCGTCCACCATCGGCGATTCCATGGATGACATCCTGGACAAGGTCCACGAGGCGGGTCTGACGCTCAAGGCGGGCTGCGGCATCGGCTACGAGTTCTCGACGCTGCGCCCGAAGGGTGCCTACGTCTCCGGCGCCGGTGCCTACACCTCGGGCCCCCTGTCGTTCATGGATATCTACGACAAGATGTGCTTCACCGTCTCGTCGGCCGGCGGTCGGCGTGGCGCGCAGATGGCCACCTTCGACGTCGGCCATCCGGATGTCATGGACTTCATCCGCGCCAAGCGCGAGGACGGCCGGCTGCGCCAGTTCAACCTCTCGCTGCTGATCACCGACGGCTTCATGCAGGCGGTGGAGAACGGCGAGGACTGGCCGCTGGCCTTCCCGATCAAGGCCGACGAGGCCGAGAGCGAGGGCGTGGATGTCAACGACCCCGAGCAGGTGCTCTGGCGGGAGTGGCCCAACCGCAAGAGCGGCTATCTCACGCGCGAGGACGGCCTGGTCGCCTGCCGCATCTACCGCTGGGTGAAGGCGCAGCGGATCTGGGACATGATCATGACCTCCACCTACGACTATGCGGAGCCGGGGTTCGTGCTCATTGACCGGGTCAATGAGATGAACAACAACTGGTTCTGTGAGGAGATCCGGGCCACTAATCCCTGCGGCGAGCAGCCGCTGCCGCCTTATGGCGCCTGCCTGCTGGGATCGGTCAACCTGACCAAGTTCGTGCGGGAGCCGTTCACCGACCGGGCTCATTTCGACTGGGAGGAGTACCGCCGGGTCGTGGCGCTGTTCACGCGCATGCTCGACAACGTGGTCGAGATCAATGGCCTGCCCCTGGAGCGCCAGCGCGATGAGATCAATCGCAAGCGCCGCCATGGCATGGGCTTCCTCGGCCTCGGATCAACGGTGACCATGCTGTGCATGAAATACGGTGACGACGAGTCGCTGGCCTTCACCGAACAGGTGGCCCGGGAGATGGCCCTGGAGGGCTGGCGCGAGGCGCTGCGCCTGGCCGAGGAAAAGGGCCCGGCACCGATCATGGAAGAGGACTTCGCCCTGACCGAGCGCATGCTGGCCTGGCGGCCGGAACTGCGCGAGGACGGCTACAAGGTCGGTGACAAGGTCAAGGGCCGTGTGCTCTGGGGGCGCTACAGCCGTTACATGCAGCGCGTCGCCGAGGCGGAGCCGGAACTGGTGGACGAGCTGGTGGAGAAAGGGGCGCGGTTTACCCATCACACCTCCATCGCCCCGACCGGCACGATCAGCCTGTCGCTGGCCAACAACGCCTCCAACGGCATCGAGCCCAGCTTCGCCCATCACTATTTCCGCAACGTGATCCGCGAGGGCAAGAAGTCGAAGGAAAAGGTGGACGTGTTCAGCTTCGAGCTGCTGGCCTACCGGACCCTCATCAACGACGGCGCACTGCCCAGCACCGATCCGGAGACCCGCAATCTGCCGGATTACTTCATTGCCGCCGATGACGTCACGCCGAAGCAGCATGTCGATATTCAGTCGGCGGCCCAGAAGTGGGTCGATTCCAGCATCTCCAAGACCGCCAACGTGCCGACGGATTATCCCTACGAAGACTTCAAGGACATCTATCGCTACGCCTACCAGAACGGGCTGAAGGGTTGCACCACCTTCCGCTTCAACCCGGAGGCGTTCCAGGGCGTGCTGGTCAAGGAATCCGACCTGGAAAACACCACCTACCGGTTCAAGCTCGAGGATGGTCGCACCGTTGAGGTGAAAGGCGGCGACGAGGTCGAGTACGACGGTGAGGTTCATACCGCCGCCAATCTCTATGACGCCCTCAAGGAAGGGTACTACGGGAAGTTCTGAGGACACTCGCCATGGCCGTGAAAATCGACAGCAAGATCATCGACTACGAAGTCGCCCGGGCCGAGGCGGAGGCAAAGGCGGGGGAGGCCACCGACGGCACCCCCGAGACCGCTCCGGAAACCGCCGCCATCGAACATATGCACGAGGAGCTCCAGCGACCGGAGCGACTCGAGGGGCAGACTTACAAGATCAAGACGCCGCTCTCCGAGCATGCGCTCTACGTCACCGTCAATGACGTCATCCTCAACGAGGGGACCGAGCACGAGATCCGTCGCCCGTTCGAGGTGTTCATCAACTCCAAGAACATGGATCACTTCCAGTGGATCGTGGCGCTGACGCGGATCGTCTCGGCCGTGTTCCGTAAAGGCGGCGACTGCACGTTTCTCGTTGAGGAACTGCGCAGCGTGTTCGATCCTCGCGGGGGATACTTCAAGAAGGGCGGCCGGTTCATGCCCTCGCTGGTGGCTGAAATCGGCGATGTGCTGGAGCAGCATCTCCGTTCCATCGGCATGATGGAGAGCGAAGCGCTGGATGAGCATCAGCGCCGGTTCATCGAGCAGAAAAAGGCCGAAGCGGAAGGTCGTGCCGCCCAGGAACCCATCGAGGCCGATTGCGATGACAGCACCGGTGACTATCCGCCGGGGGCCGAGCTCTGTGGCAAGTGCCATACCAAGGCCATGGTCATCATGGACGGATGCCTCACCTGCCTGAACTGCGGTGAGAGCAAATGCGGCTGATCCGCATGAGCTGACTGATGGTCCCGGGCAGCCGATCATCGGTTGCCCGGGACCGCTACCTCCGCTGATAGCGTGGCGCCCATGCGCCATGAACATGTCCCTTTATTCCGCGATGCAGAAGCCGGCAGTTCCCTGGTGGAGGTGCTCGTTGCCGCGCTCGTGCTCAGTATCGGTCTGCTTGGCCTGTCGATGAGCCAGGCGCAGTCACTCGATAGCCTGCGCCAGGGCAGGATCGCGCTGCAGGCGCGGCTGCTGGCGGTCGATCTTGCCGAGCAATGGCGGGCGGCCAGGCCCCATCATCCCCCGGCGGCGTCTGTTGCCGACTGGCGCGAGCGTGTGCAGATTCGCCTGCCCGCCGGGCGCGCTCGAATCGAATGGCCCTCCGCCGGAGCAACCGCCGGTCGGGTCTCCATGACATGGTCCGATCGATCCTCCGATAGAGGAGGGCGGCTTGAGCTGGAGTTCGGGCCTTGAGAGACCGACGTCATACCGGTGAACGCGGTTTCTCGCTGCTCGAGCTGCTGATTGCCTCGACGCTGGGACTGGTGGTGATCATGATTGCCACGGAACTGCTGCTTGGTGCCCGTCAGGCCGAGCGCCTGGAGAGGGCGCATACGCGCCTCCTCGACAGCGCCCGATTCGCCAGCGCGCTGATCGGGCGGTCCTTGCGTGAATCGGGATATCCCGGCTGCCATCCGGCTTTCCGTCGTAATCTGACCGTCGATGAGGTGGAGCCAGCCCGGCCGGCGGTGGATATCTCGGGCGGCCTGTCCTCTGCGGAGGCCGGCGATCAGCTGGTGATCCGGCGGATGCGCTCCCTGGGCCGGGCCCGAGTCCTGTCGACATCGGCGGGGGGAGAACGCCTGACGCTGGATCGGGCGCATGGCGTGCCGCGCGGTCAGCCGGTGATGGTGGCCGGCGCCTCCAGTACCGATTGCGTCCTTTTCCGTCAGGTGGCCACGGCCGCTGACACCCTCGATCGCGGGCCGGGAACGGACAGCCTCAATCGCCGGCCGTCCGACGGTTACCGGCGGATCGGCGGCGAAGTGGAGCTGCTCATGCCCGAGCGCACGGTCTTCTATGTGGATCAGGCCCTGGGAAGGCCCGGCGTGCGCAGCCTGTATCGTCGCCAGGGCTCCCGGGGCGGCCGGCGCGAGGAGCTCGTCGTGGGCATCGAGCAGCTGAAGCTGCACTTTGGACTCGACGAGGCGGGAGATGGAACCGTCGACCGGTATGTGCCTGCGGCGGAGCGTCCGGCCGATGTGGATGTGGTCGCCGTCCAGGTCGATCTGCTCGTTGCCAGTCATCGCACGCCGGGCGTTCTCGACGCGCCCATGCGGCTCGAGGCCGGGGAGGCGGCGGGCGATCGCCGTCTCTATGAGCCGGTGACGCTCACCATCGCACTGCGTAACCGACGGCCATGAAGCACCGTCAGCAGGGCGTTGCGCTGATCGGTGTGCTGGCGATCATTCCGATCGTCGCGGCGATTACGCTGACGGGTCTGGAGCGCGCGCTTGTCCAGACACGCAGCGCCGGGACCGCGATCGATCGGGCCATTGCCCTGGAGGTGGCCGAGACGGCCCTGCAACGCGCGGCGGAGTCGGCAGCACAATGGGCACGACCGTCGTTGGTACCGGCGCCCAAGGCCGCCGCGGCACCGTGGCGGGCAGCGGTTGACGAGCAGGGCCGGATGCTCCCGTCGCTGGCCACTGAGGTGGCATTGCATCGCCCCCCGGCGGTCCTGGTGGAGCGGCTTGTCGCGGGCGGAGAGACGGACTGTTCAGCCCAGTCGGCCTGTGGCTATCGGCTCACCGTCGCGGCGAGTGGACGCGTGGCGGAGACCGACGTCGTTCTGCAGGCCATCATCGCTGATCGATCATCTGTCCGCATCTGGCGCGAGCTGCGTTAACATGCCGACAATCCTGGGGAGCCGCTGAGGGGTGGGCCATGTCGCGGATCGTTCATGTCAATGGCAGTTTCCTGCCGGAAGAATCCGCCAGCCTGTCCATCTTCGATCGCGGCCTGCTGTTCGCCGATGCGGTCTACGAGGTCACCGCCGTCATCGACGGTGGGCTGGTGGATTTCGAAGCGCACCAGCAGCGCCTGCGCCGGAGCCTTGGCGAACTTGATATCGCCTTCGACCCCGAGGCGGAGGATCTGCTGGGTATCCATCGGCAGCTTCTGCAACGCAATGATTTACGTGAGGGGCTGATCTATCTGCAGATCAGCCGTGGTGTGGCCGACCGGGACTTCGTCCAGCCCAGAGGTACACCGCCGTCCGTGATCCTTTTCACTCAGGCACTCCCATTGCTGGAGGCACCGGCAGCGGCACGGGGTCTGCGGATCATCACGCGCCCGGATCTGCGCTGGCATCGCCGTGATATCAAGACCACCCAGCTGCTCTATCCTTCGATGATGAAATCCACCGCGGTGGCGGCCGGCGTGGACGACGTCTGGATGGTGGAAAACGGCGAGGTCACCGAGGGCAGTTCGAGCAACGCCCATATCATCACCGCTGAGGGCCAGCTCATCACTCGACCGCTGTCGCATGACATCCTGCATGGCATCACGCGTGCCGCGGTTCTGGATTATGCGGCCGAGGCGGACCTGGAGGTGGTGGAGCGGCCATTCGGCGTGGCCGAGGCCCAAGCTGCCCGGGAGGCATTCGCGACCAGTGCCACGGCGTTCGTGACGCCAGTGGTGGAAATCAACGGCCACCCGATCGGTGATGGGGCGCCCGGACCCGGCACGCGGCGGATCCGGGAGCGATATATCGCACGCAGCCGCGAGCGGCTGCAGTACTGACTACTCCGGCCGTGGTCCGCCCATCACGGCCTCCAGTCGCTCGCCGCGGGGCAGACCCCGGGCCAGCCGAATGGCGCCGTCGGCGTCGCGGTAGAACACCGAGGGTGTCCCGCGTATGCCAAGCTGGCTCATCAGCTCGTTATTCGACTGAACGGCCTGCTGGGCCTCGGCCGGGAGCCGGTCGGCCGGGGTGACACCGCCGTTGTCAAAGTTGGCCTCATGCTGATCGAGTGCGGCCGAGGGGTCTTCCGCTGCCAGCAGGGTAGCGGCTTTCGGCAGGCTGTCCTGGCGCAGCACACCCACCATGACATGGCGAATCTGCACGTCGCCTGCCTCCACCCAGTCACGGGTCTGTTCATGGAAGCGATGGCAGAACGGACAGTTGGGGTCAGTGAACGCGTAGACGATGCGCTCCGCGTCATCGTCGCCGTCGGTGATCCAGCTTGCCTCCGAGACCGCCTCCCACTCGCCTTCCGGTCGAGCGGCATTGGCCGCAGCGGAGAGCACGGGCTGCGACAGATTGGTGCCGTCGGCATCCAGCAGCGTGCCGACCACCACATGCTCGCCGTCGGAGGTCACGTAGGCCGCCAGGGTCTGTCCCTGGAAACTGACGGTGTAGCCGGTCAGTCCGGCGGGCGCCTCGAAGGACTCGCCGATGGTCGCACCCCGATCCTCGAGGGCGGCGATGGGGGTGGGAAGGCCTTCCGAGGCGTCCTGTGCGGTGGCTGTGCCGCCGACGAGAAGGGCGAGAGCGGTGAGAATCAATCGGGTCATGCCTGCATTGCCTTTTTGCTTGGTCGGTTGCGCGCTGCCGGGTTGGCGATCGGAAATTCATTGGAGCCTTTTCGGTATTGGAAGTTCGCGAGGCCGGTGCGGTCAACGAAAAAACCCCCGATCCGCCAGGCGGCATCGGGGGTTTGTTATGCGCAGGGCTCGTCCTAGCTCATGGCGACCCAGGCGCTGCACCAGCCGTTGACGTTGACCAGCTTGCCCGGGAAAGCCGTGCAGCCGCCCCATTCCGCATCGGAATCGCCGAGATAGAGACGGCAGTTGCCGCAGATGGCACCCGGCTCACGCATGTCGTCCTTGTCAGCCGCATTGTTGACGTAGTTCAGGGCGATGGCCGTGGGGTCATCCTCCGAGAGCTTCGGCATATCCTGGGCCAGGGCGTTCGAGCCACGCACGCTCATGTAGGCGAGCGGTGCAGCGGCGACACCCATCAGGGCACCCCGAAGCAGGCGACGGCGGTCATTACTGAAATTATTGTCGGTCATGGTCTTCCCCTTGGATTGTGGAAAGGAAAATCTGTTTGCAATCGTTGCAATCTCTGCGTGGAGGGTACCGGTCGGCGTCCCGTGCGAAAAGGTGGTCCGTCAGAGAACTTGATCTGACGCAATTCCCCCGCGTCAGGGTGCCCTGAGGCCTCAGCCCTCGGCCACGCAGATCTGGCCCCGGCGTGCGGCACGTCCGGTGAGCAGGATCAGCCAGCCGATCAGCGCCGTCGTGGCAGCAACCATGATGCCCCCCAGCCAGAGCGTCCAGGGCGTCCCGGTCAGTTCGTGGTACATCAGCAGGGCCACCGTCATGGCGGCCAGCGGAAACGAGTAGGCCCAGAATGAGAGGAAGAAATCGAGCGCTGCGAATCGGCGCGCCTGCGTCGCCAGCAGCAGCGTCAGAAACAGCCCGATATTGACCAGAATCCGGCCAAATGTGTCCAGCTCGCCGACCAGTGCCATATAGGCGATGAACCCGGCGGCGGGGGGAGCGACCAGAATGAATAGCGTCGGCAGCAGCCGGCCCGGCAGCGGGGCATGGAAGATGACTCGGTAGAAGACGATGGTCAGCAGGATGATCCAGAAGACCACACCGATGCTGAAGAAGAACCAGGAGATCGACGGATAGCCATGTGTCATCCCGGCGATGGGCACCAGAATATTGCCGACCGCCGGAATGAACCAGGCCGGGTTCATGTGCACCACTTCGAAATGGGCGTGATGCATCCAGCGGTTGATGATGAAAACCGTCAGCACCAGCTGCAGGGCGCTGCCCAGCGCCCAGAGCCAGAGCGACAGCGTCGGCGTCAGATGCCGTAGGGCGGTGCCGAGCAGGATCAGGCTGATGCTGATGGTGGGAAAAAAGCTGAGCTTGACCGGATGATCAAGCTCGGCCCTGACCGCTTCCGGGTAGCGCAGTGCCTTGGCGATGTAGGCGATGAGCAGCACCCCGAACACGGCGGCGACCACGAATACCAGGCCCTGCCCGATGACCGGCGGCGTTCCGATCACCTCGCCGGCCTTCTGCCAGACCAGCGTCAGCCCCGAGAGCCCCATCACCATGGCGAAAAAGGCGATGGGCAGATTCTGCAGCCGTGTCCCGTCGCTCATGAATGCCTCAGGCGGTTTTCCTCATCAGCAGCTGAACGGGCGGGTAGAGAATCATCCCCGAGGCGATGCCGATGCCGATGCCGGCGCCGATCACCCCGAGGTAGTCAATGCCGCTTTGCAGGTGGGTGAGGCTGGCGCCTGTCCAGATCGGGAAGTAGAGCGCCGCCGCAATGCCCAGCAGCACACCCAGTCCCGCCGCGGTGATGATACCGCTGGAGATATTGAGTACCTGATGCCGCCCGATGACGCGTGCCAGCAGGACAAGGTCGACGAGGATGACCAGTGCCAGCGGCAGCAGGATGGGCCGGACGAGTTCGAGGACGACCGCGAGAATGCCGAAAATCGAGAATTCCATGATCGCTCTCCTTAGACCCGGCCGCGCAGCATGGCGTTGTAGGCGGCATGCAGCATGCGTTCCTTGAGAAACCACGGTGCCCACTGGGGCTCAAAGGGATCAAGGAAGTCGAACGACGGCGTCATCTCGAGTGAGAAGTCGAACTCCACCAGCATGGCCTGGCCGCGCTCGGTGATGAGCGGACAGGAGGTGTAGCCGTTCCACTCGGCCGGGAATTCCCTGCCCTCGATGGCGGCGACCAGGTTGTCCGCGACCACGGGCGCCTGGGCCTTAACGCTGGCGGCGGTCTTGCCGATGGGCGTCCCCACCACATCACCGGCGCCGAACACGTTCGGGTAGCGGCGATGCTGCATGGTGTACTGATCGACCTCGAGCCAGCCCTGGAAATTGCCCTCCTGCCAGCCGAGGTCGCCATAGCGGATCATGTCCGGTGCGGACATGGGCGGCACGACGTGGATGAAATCGTAGTCGAGCACCCGCGCACCCTCCGGTGTCGCGAAGGTGGCCTGGCGCTTCTCCGGATCGATGCCCGACAGCGGATGATTCCACTCGATGGCGATATCGCGCTCCTCCGGGAAGTAGCGCTCCAGGAAGGCGTGGATGTCCGGCTGCGAGAAAAGCCCCTCACCCGGCGGCAGGTAGTGGAGCTCGGCGCGGTCACGCATGCCGTTATCCTGCAGTGCGTCCTCGATCAGCATCGTCACCTTGAGCGGTGCGCCGGCGCATTTGATCGGCCCGGGCGGCCGGGTGAAAAGGCCGACACCGCCCGACTCGACGAATTGACGGGCGGCCTGCCAGGTCCGCGTGGCATTCTGCGGATCGGCATAGACGCAGCCCACGCCGTTGCTGCCGATCAGTGCCGGCTCCATGCCTTCGATCTGATCGAAATTGAGCTGGAGTCCGGTGGTGATGACCAGATAGTCATAGTCCACCCGATCGCCGCTGGCGGTTTCCACCTGATTGTTATCGGGGTGGAAGGCAACGACATCGTCCTGGATCCATTCGTCCACCGGCGGGATGAACCGCCGGTTGGGATCCTCGACCTGTGCCGCGTCCCAGACGCCCGTGGCCACCAGTGTCAGTCCGGGCTGGTAGATGTGGGTCATGCGACTGTCGACCAGCGTGATCCGTGCCCCGTCCAGCTGTCGGGTAAGGCGGGTCGCAATGGAGATGCCAGCGGCACCGGCGCCCGCGATGACAATCCGGGCATTGGTCGACACGGCCTTCGCCGGCGTGCTGGCAAGCAACGATCCGGTACCGAGACCACCGGCCGCGGCACCGGCGGCCAGTGCCGATCCCGCCAGGAATCGCCGGCGCGATGTGTTGGTTGGTTTTGAGTGACTCATTAGTTCCTCCTCCCCGAGGGCGTGGTGTTCCCCCGCTTGGTGCAGGGTCTCTCGAGCCCAGGGATCCCAACAGTGACAAAGTCACCGAGCTCGCGCGCAGGAACTGCCAGAGTTGTTGACCTGGATCATCAAAGCGTGAGTACCGATGCAAGAACTGTCTGAAGCTTCTCCTTGCCTGGCGCTCGATGCGGCGACGCCCGAGCTGCTGGGTGATGAGGCAATCGAGCGGCTGCGCGCGATTGCCATTCAACATGGAGCGGCCGAGGCCGGTACGCGGATATTCCGAGCCGGTGAACCCTTCAGGGCCATTTATGGCGTGCGTATCGGCGCGATCAAGGCAGTCCGCCACGACGAGGCCGGCGACGAGCAGGTCGTCGCCTTCCACCTCCCCGGCGAGTTTTTCGGACTCACCGGAATCCATTCCGATCGCTACGTGAATACGGCCATCGCCCTTGAGCGTACTGCGGTCTGTGCGCTGCCCTATCAGCGACTGTTTCAGGTGGCCAATGAGCAGCCGCGCCTGCGCCGGCAGCTGATGCGCTTGATGAGTGGCGTGATTCTGACCGAACAGGATCAGTACGCCGCCATGGCCGGTCATACGGCGGATGCCCGGCTGGCCTTCCTGCTGCTTGACCTGCGCGAGCGCCTCTCCCGTGGTGGCCCACCGCGGGAGCGGCTGCGTCTGCCGATGACGCGTGCCGAGCTGGGAAGCTCGGTGGGGCTTGCCCCGGAGACCACCAGTCGCGTTTTCCAGCAGTTCCGCCGGGGCGAGCTGATCGAGGCGAGTGGCCGCAACATCCGATTCCTGGATATTGGCGGCCTGGGTCGCCTCGCTGTTCCCCTCATGCATCCCGGTCATAACGCCAATCGGACCAGTGCCGCCTGACGCCGCGCGCCAGACGCGCACCGTGCCGATCGGCCGGGCACTGATCAGCCTTGGCTTTTCGTACTCTGCCGGCTCCCGGTAGCCGGGGTGGACGGCACCGCCTCGCGGACTGCCCGCATCTGCTCGAACCAGCTCTGCCAGAGCTGGCTGCGCATGTGCAGTGCGCTGCGGGAGAATTCCGACATCATGTCGACCATGCCATTCATGCCGGGTACGTCTCCGGCGCCGCGCTGCAATTCATTCACCGCTCGCTCCTCGAGCTGCAGCGTTTTTTCCACCGCCTTCTGGGTCGTGTCGAGTTCGCGGCGATAAACGCTCTCGAAGCCGCCGGCTTCACCGTCGGTCGGTGTGAGTGCCTTCATGCTACCCATCATGTATTCGCGCTGAATGTCCATCCACTCGCGGGCGAGGTCCATCATTTCGCTCTGCTGTCCAGCCATTTTGGCTTGCCTCCTTTCAATCGCGTTTCGCTTTCGGTCACCTGTCGGGCAATTAGAACCATTCGAGCGTTCCCCGGGGAATCGGAAATTCCGCCCGACATCGCTTCCGACTGGCCCTGATCGTCCGTCGTGGTTACCCTGCCGCCATGGATAGCAGACCCGTCCGGCTCTTCGCTCCCGCCAGTCAGACCGAGCTGGCGGATAGCGTAGCGACGCACCTCGACGTTGATCTCGATTCCCTCGAGGAGCGGGATTTCGAGGATGGTGAGCACAAGACCCGGCTGCTTCGGCCGGTGGCCGGCAGTGACTGTCATGTGATTCAGTCGCTCTATGGCCATGACGGTTACTCGGTCAACGACCGGCTGGTGCGGACACTCTTTCTGCTCGCCGAACTGCGTGATCACGATGCGGCTCGGGTAACGGCGGTGCTCCCATACCTGGCTTATGCCCGCAAGGATCGCCGAACCAAGCCGCTGGACCCGGTGGCAACCCGCTATGTCGCCCAGTTGCTGGAGGCCGTTGGTGTCGACCGCGTTGATACGCTCGATGTGCACAACCCGTCCGCTTTCGAGAACGCGTTCCGCGTGCCGGTCCGCAACATCGAGGCGGGTCCGGAGCTGGCCGACGCACTGCTCGAGCGCGATCGACCCGCCGCCGTCACCGTCGTTTCCCCCGACGCCGGCGGCTACAAGCGCGCCGAGCGCTTTCGCGAGATCCTCGCCGAGCGCACCGGGACGCGGCCCGGTCTCGCCTTCATGGAGAAAAAACGCAGTGCTGGCACGGTGAGCGGCGACACGCTCGTGGGGGAGGTGGATGGCACGACGGCTGTCCTCGTCGATGACATGATCAGTACCGGTGGGACCCTTGCCCGGGCCGCCAGTGCATGCCGACAGGGCGGCGCCGATCGGGTGGTGGCCGTGGCGACCCACGGGCTTTTCACGGCGGATGCCAGGGCAACCCTCAAGGCTGCGCCGGTGGATCGGATCTACATCACCGACAGTCTTGTGGCTGCGAGGCGGGCTGGTGATGCGCTGGGCGAGCGGCTCGCCGTCGTGGCGGCCGGCCCCATTCTCGCCGAAGCGATCGCCAATGGCTGATCAGCGGTCGTTCCGTTCAGGCGCCAGGCGGTTCAGGTGGCCCTCGGCCAGGCCGACATAACGGATGGCTCGGTCATCCCAGTCATTGCCGCCAAGGGCATCCGAGTGATCGCGGTGACGGATGGCGAGGACTGCCCAGAGGAGTGCCCGGCGGGCGACGTAGAAATGCCAGAGTCCGGCCGGCGGGCACTCACCGGCTGCCTCGACGAACCGGTTCTGTAGCCGGCGAGCGGCCCTTATGGCGCCCATGCGCTCGCATTCCATGGCCAGGAAGGCGATCTCCTCGAGCGGATCCTGAAGACGCAGCGCCCGGGAGAATTCGAGACAGTCGATGACCACCGGCTGGCCTGCGAAGTAGACATGCTCCGGGCGTAGATCGCCATGAACCTCCCGGATATGACCCGTTCGGACCCGTTCCTCGATGAGTTGCTTCAATTCCCGGCCAAGGCGCTGCAGCGCCGATCCCAGATTGTCGAGGCCAAGGCTCCCGGGGCTTACGCCATGGCCTGCCAGTTCCTCGATCTCGTCGCTGATCTGCCGCTGCATGCGCTGCCAGTGTTCACCCGGCGAGAGCCACTCCGGCGGAGAACGCCGGTAAAAGGCGGCCAGCACGTCGACAAGGGCATCCAGGTCAGCGGGGTCGAGCCGGCCATGCCGAATCTGCCACTGCAGGTTTTGGCGCTCGTCCAGGCGCATCATCTGCACCAGGTAGTCATCCGCTTCCGCCGTGTCATCCTGGCGCCGGTGGAATGTTCCATCGGTACCGCGGCAGAGCGCGATCACGCCGAGGTAGACATCGGCGGCCAGCCGCCGGTTGAGATGGACCTCGCTCTGACAGGCCAGACGCCGCTCATGGGGTGTGTCGTGGTGCAGCAATGGCTCGTCGAGAGCCTTTTTGAGCTTGAATGCATAACGCCGGGTGAGGATGATCCAGGAGAAATGCGTTTCAATGCAGCTCGCCGGCCCGTCGTCCAGCGCCGACGGATCAGCAATAAGTGACCGGACCATGCGCCGCTGCGATGCCAGGGGCGTGGGCATGCCTCATGTCCCGCAGAAGGTGGCTGGAACGATCTCGCGGGGTCCGGGGGGTAGCGCCAGTTCCGGGAATCCCTCCGGCGACTGGTACGGGGTTTGCAGTGCATCGATCAGACGCCGGGTCGGTGCCAGGTCACCACCGCGGGCGGCCTCCAGGGCCATTTCGACGCGATGATTGCGCGGGATGACGGCCGGGTTTGCGGCTGTCATGCGGCGGATGCGGGCCGTTTCTTCGATTCCCTGCGCACGCAGACGCCCCGCGTAGTCGGCCAGCCAGTCTTCCACCCCCTCGTCATGGTCAAACCATTCACGCAGACGCTCCACCTGCTCGCGGTTGTCCGGCGGGCCTTGCATCAGTAATCGCCAGGTATTGGTGAAGTCCACCTCGTGCCGTGCCATGAGGGCGAGTAAGCGCTCCCCAAGTTCACTCACCGTGCTACCGGCGCACCTCGGGTCGTCCTCCGTTGCGGCGAGACCGAGCTTGCGGGCCAGCATGTGGTCATGGCCGATGGCGAAGCGATCCGGATACTCGCCGAGGACGGCCTCGGCGGCGTCCACGGCCGCGTTGTCGTCCTCATCCAGCAATGGCAACAGGCACTCGGCCAGGCGTGCGAGGTTCCAGTGCGCCATGCGTGGCTGCTGGTTCCAGGCATAACGGCCGTGCCGGTCCACCGAGCTGTAAACGCGATCGGGCCGGAAATGATCCATGAAGGCGCAGGGCCCGTAGTCCAGCGTTTCCCCGCTGAGGGTCATGTTGTCGGTGTTCATCACCCCATGGATGAAACCGACCCGTAGCCATTCGTTGACCAGTGTCGCTGTCCGCTCCATGACCGCCCGCAGCAACGCCAGGTAGCGCATCGGCGCCGGCTGCGCCCGCAGCGCCGGAAAATGCCACTCGATGGTGGTATCCGCCTGACACCGGAGGCCCGCCGTGTCGCCGCGATGAGCGTAGTACTCGAAGCTGCCAAAGCGCAGATGACTCGCCGCCACCCGGGTGAGCACGGCCCCCGGTTCCGGGCCGAACTGCCGATGAACCGTCTCTCCGGTCGTTGTCGCGGCGAGTGCCCGGGTGGTTGGTATGCCCAGGGCATGCATGGCCTCGCTGACTACGAATTCACGCAGGACCGGACCAAGGGCGGCCCGGCCGTCGCCGCCGCGGGAGAACGGTGTCGGGCCCGAGCCCTTGAGCTGCAGGTCATGGCGCCGTCCGCTGCGGTCGGTCAACTGGCCGAGAACGACTGCACGCCCGTCACCCAGCTGGGGGACGGGCTGGCCGAACTGGTGCCCCGCATAGGCGAGCGCAATCGGGACCGTCCCCTCGGGCAGCTCCGTGCCGGTCCACAGGCGCGCGGTGCGCTGGCTATCGGGCGATTCGTTGTCGATGCCCAGTTCCGCGGCCAGATCCCGGTTCCACAGCAGGAGTTCTGGATCGGCGGCGGCTACGGGTTCGCAGCGCCGGAAGCCATCGGCCGGCAAGTGGGCCGGGTAGCGGTTTTCAAGCGTCGGGATTTCCATGCCCGTACACTAACGCCTGTCGGGCGGAGCTGGCGAGGCGACGTCGTAATCGGCAAACTGGCTCGCATGCAGACCATTCACACTATGCATTGGCTGGCGCATCACCCCAGGCGTCTGAACCTGCTGCTCGCGCTGGTCTGTTTCGCGCTGGTGGCCGTCGCCGTGGCGCTGGAGGCGATCGCTGGCATGGAACCCTGTCCGCTGTGCGTGTTCCAGCGCATCGCCTTCCTGGGCATGGGCGCGGCCTTGTTGTTCGGCGTGTTCATGCCGGGTCGGCTGGCCGCCGGGCTGACCGGTCTGGCCGGGCTTGCCGGCGTCGGCCTTGCGTGGCGCCATCTCTGGCTACAGTCCCTGCCACCGGACCAGGTGCCTGCCTGCGGGCCGGGCCTGGACTATCTGCTGGATGCCTTTCCGTTGACGGAAGTGGTCAACATGGTGCTGTCGGGTTCCGGCGAATGCGCCGAGGTGGATTATGTCCTGGGTTTGAGTATCCCGGTCTGGACGTTGTTCGCTTACATTGGCGTAGGTGGCCTGGCCATTGTCATCAATGAGGCCGCCCGGCGGCGTCCGATCGCTTGATGACCGAATCCGGTGAGCTCGAACAGGCACTGGCGGCGGACGGGCCGCTGGCGGCGGTGTTGCCTGGCTATGCGCCGCGCCCCGAGCAGCTCACCATGGCCCGCGCGGTGGCGAAGGCGATCGACGAGGAACAGGCGCTCGTGGTGGAGGCCGGCACCGGCACCGGCAAGACGCTTGCCTATTTGATCCCGGCCCTGCAATCGGGCCAGCGGGTCATCATCTCCACCGGCACCCGCACTCTCCAGGATCAGCTCTTTCATCGCGATCTCCCCATTGCCTGTGCCGCGCTGGACCGGCCAGTGCGCACCTCGCTGCTGAAGGGCCGTGGCAATTATCTCTGTCTCTATCGAATGGAACGTACCCTTGAGGGCGGTCGCCTGGAGAGCCGCGAAATGGCCGACCAGTTGCAGCGCCTCCGGTCCTGGGGGGGGATCACGAAGCGTGGTGATCTTGCCGAAGCGCCGGTGGGGAACATTGATGGGCGTCTGCTACCCCGGGTGACTTCAACCGCGGATAACTGCCTCGGGCAGAATTGCCCGCTGTATGCCGACTGCTTCCTTATGGAGGCGCGGCGCGAGGCTCAGGAAGCCGATGTCGTGGTCATTAACCATCATCTGCTGATGGCCGACTGGGCCCTGCGCGAAGGCGGCTTTGGCGAGGTCCTGCCGGCGGCCGATGTGACGATTCTGGATGAGGCCCACCAGCTGCCAGAGACCGCGGCGCGCTTTTTCGGCGTCACGGTCTCCAGTCGCCAGCTCCAGGATCTCGTCCGCGATATACGCCTTGAGCAGCAGCGGGAGGCGGGGGATTCCGCAGCCCTGTCGGAGCAGGCCGGCGTTGTTGAACGCTGCACCGCCGAGCTGCGGCTTGCACTGGGCGATTCGCTAAGGCGCGCGTGGGTGGAGGTCGACCCGCAGGCCGCCCAGGCCGCCAGGGCGCTTGCCGAGGCCTTGCATGATCTGGTCGAGGGGCTGGCCCCGCAGGCAGTGCGTGGCCGGGGCCTGGAGAACTGTCATCGACGAAGCGATGAGCTGTACACGGCATTGCAGACCTTCCTCGCCGACGACGCCGACAGTGGCCGGGTCGGCTGGGTGGAGACGCGCGGGCAGGGATTTGCCCTGCGCCTGACTCCGCTGGATGTCGCCGATCACTTCGAGGCCAGTCGAGCCCGCCATGGCCGCGCATGGATCCTGACCTCGGCGACGCTCGCGGTGGACGGGCGCTTTGACCATTTCCAGAAGCGGCTCGGACTCGAGGCAGCGGAGACACTGCGCCTCGACAGCCCCTTCGATTACGCCTCGAACACACTGCTCTATGTCCCCGAGTCGGTGCCTGAGCCCCGCGATCCGCGATTCAACGAGGCCTACCTGAATGCCGTAGAGCCGGTGCTGGAGGCGAGCGGTGGCAGGGCTTTTCTGCTTTTCACCAGCCATCGTGCGCTCCGGCAGGCAGCCGACTGGCTGCGCTCGCGGGACTGGTCCGGCCTTCTGGTGCAGGGCGAGGCGGCCCCGAAGCAGCTCCTCGAGCGCTTTCGTGAGACGCCGGGTGCCGTGCTGCTAGGTACCCAGTCGTTCTGGGAGGGAGTCGACGTGCGTGGCCCGGCGCTCTCCTGCGTGATGATCGATCGGCTGCCGTTTGCCTCGCCCGGTGATCCGGTGTTGCAGGCGCGGGTGGCCTGGTTGCGAGAGCAGGGGCGAAGCCCCTTTGGCGAGTATCAGATACCCGAGGCCGTCATCGGCCTGCGCCAGGGTGTCGGGCGATTGATCCGCGACGTTAGTGACCGGGGTGTGCTTGTCCTCGGTGATACGCGGATTCTGGGCAAGTCATACGGCAGGCTCTTTCGCAAAAGCCTGCCGCCCATGCCGCTCGTCCGCGACCTCGAGCCGGTCGAGGCGTTCTTCGCGGATCAGTCCTCGACGAGCTCGTAGGAGCCGTCTTCATCGTGGGTCTCGCGACCCGTGACCGGCGGATTGAAGGCACAGATCAGCCGCATGTCTTCGGTGCCGCCGCGCAGTGTATGGCGATCGTGCTGGTCGAGGGCGTAGAGGACGCCGTCGCGGATCTCATGCACCTCGCCGGTGGCCAGATCCTCGACGCTGCCGTTGCCGGAGACGCAGTAGACCGCCTCCAGGTGATTCTTGTACCAGAGGGTCATTTCCGCACCGGCGGGGATGATGGTCTCGTGGAAGGAAAAGCCCATTCCGTCTTTCTTGAGCAGCAGGCGGCGGCTGGTCCAGCCGGGGCCCGTGACTTCGCGATCCGAGCCCTTGATGTCGTTAACGTCAACGATTTTCATTGCAGTTTTCCTTATGGTGCCAGTCGGTTGAGTGCCGACGGTCGGTAGGGGCCAATGGTGAACAGTTCCTCCGCCGAATGACCCGGCTCGGGGAAGTCCTCCGCCGCAAAGCAGGGGCTGATCCGGCACTCGGTATCGAGCTCCCGCGCCATGGACTGGAAAAGCGCCCGAGAGGCCTCATTCTCCGGCGCGATCGTGGTCTCCAGGAGGCTGGCCCGATCGGCGCCTGGCTGGCGCAGGAAGGCGGCGATCAAGCGTTTGCCAAGCCCCTTGCCCTGCAGGCCCGGGCGGATCCCCACCTGCCAGAGAAAGACGACCTCGGGATGACGAGGGCGGCGGTAGCCGCTGGCGAAGCCCACGATCCGGCCGTCATGTTCGGCGACCACGCAGGTGTCCGAGAAGTCCCTCGCCAGCAGCATATACAGATAGCTCGAGTTGAGATCGAGCGTGCCCGTGTCACGGGCGACGGCCCAGAGGGCGCCCCCTTCGTCAGTGCGCGGTGAGCGCAACCGAATGCCCTGGTCGGGGATTTCTTCGTCGGTCAATCGTGACTCCTGATGATCTGCGTGAATGACCATGGCGATGTTAGCAATGCCTGCGCGAAAACCGCCAATAAAAACGTGGTCAAGCGCAGAATCGTGGACTATCCTCTCGGCATTGGCGGAGTGTTCGCTCACGCCCGTTTCCGGTACGCCTCATGCATCACACGCTGTCGCCTTTCATCGCGCTGTTCGCCTCGTTTGGTCTGCTGCTCACCGGCGGGGGGCTTTTGACCACGCTGGTCGGTGTGCGCATGTCGGAGGAGGCGTTCGCCACCGAGCTCATCGGCGTCGTCACCGCCTGTTATTCGGTGGGCTTCGTGATGGCGACCCGGGTCTGCGCGGGCATCATCTCGCGCGTTGGACATATCCGCAGTTTCGCGGCTTTCGCGGCGATGGCGGCGATCAGCACGCTCGCCTATCCGCTGCTGATCGAGCCCTGGCTCTGGGCCGCCATGCGGCTGGTCTACGGGTTCAGTCTGGCCGGCCTGTACATGGTCACCGAGAGCTGGCTCAACGACCGCACCCCGAGTGAGCGACGCGGACAGGTCCTGAGTGTCTACAGCATTGTCAGCTATGTCGGGCTCGGTGGCGGGCAGTTCCTCCTGCTGACCGGTCGTGCTGGCAGTTTCGAACTCTTCAGCCTGGCAGCCATGCTGATTGCCGCGGCGGTGGTGCCGGTGACCATTACCCGCATCACATCGCCGGAACTGCCGGTAGTCGAGCGGGTGGGTCTGCGGGGTCTGTTCGATGCGTCACCCCTGGGGATGGTTGGCTCAGCGCTCGCCGGCACGATCAACGGGGCTTTCCTCGGGCTGGCGCCTGTCTATGCCCGCAGCACCGGCTTTAGCGACGCCGGCATTGCGCTGCTGATGGGGCTGAGCATCCTCGGCGGTTTCCTGCTGCAGTGGCCCATCGGCCATCTCTCCGATCGTTTCAACCGCCGTGATGTGCTCATGGGGGTGAGCTTCTCGATGATGGCCTGCAGCCTGGCGATTGTTTTCTCGACGGGTCGTAGCGAACTGGCCATTATCGCGCTGGGCGTGCTCTGGGGCGGGCTGGCCTTCACGCTCTACCCAATCTCATTGTCCCTTGCCAACGACTTTCTCGAACCGCGTCAGATGCTCGGCGCCAGTGCCAGCCTGCTGCTGGTGCATGGTGCGGGCATGATCGCTGGTCCGCTGATCGCCTCGCAGCTCATGGCGATCATTGGCGCCCCCGGGCTTTTCTGGACCCTTGCTGGCGCCGGACTGCTCCTGGGCGGCTTCGCCTGGTTGCGCCAGCAGGTCGGGCCACCCATTCCCGTGGGCGAGCCATCGACCTACCGGGTGGTGCCGCGGGAGGGCGTCTATGCCGGTGGGCTGGATCCGCGCTACGAGGAAGCCCAGCTGGAATTCGACTTCGAGGCCGATAGCCCCGAGCCTCCCGAACCTGAGGCTGAACCATGACATCGTCTCCCATTATGCTGGGGCTGGATGCCAGCACCGGTACCTGTTCCGTGGCCCTTGCCGTTGGTGACGCGATCCACACCCGCCTGCAACGGCAGCCCAAGGGGCATGCCGCGTTGTTGTTGGCGCTTGCCGACGAACTGCTCGCTGAGGCAGGGCTCGCCCGCAGAATGGTGGATGCGATCGCCTGCACCCGTGGACCGGGCGGATTCACCGGTGTGCGAATCGGTGTGGGTGTCGCCCAGGGCCTGGCGCTGGGGCTAGACCGGCCGGTCGTGCCGCTGTCGACCCTGCAGGTGCTCGCCGAAACGGCTATCCGGCAACAGCCCCGGGGTGATGGCGTCCTGGTCCTGCTTGACGCGCGCATGGGCGAAGTCTATGGCGGGCTTTACCGTCACGAGCGCAATGCGCCGGGGACGAGCACGGTAGTGGACGCGGAATGGTTGGGCCCGCCGCTGCCACCCAGCCTTCCATCCGGTGAGTGGGCTGGTGCAGGAAGCGGTTTTGCGGCCTATCCTGACCTGGCTTCAATGGTGGGTCTTCATTCGGTCGAAGCCGACTGCGTCCCCGATATGGGGTCGGCCATGCCGCTGGCGCGACGCCGGCTCGCCGCCGGCGAGGGCGTGCCGGGTCATTGCCTCGAGCCGGTGTATCTCAGAAATCGGGTTGCTGATCCACCGGCAACTTGAAAAGCGGGATGGGAGTCCGCAGATCCTGATTCAGGGAGGGATGAATAGGATATTCAAACCACTGATCTCAGGAGGTAACGACATGGATCTCAAACCCTATCGTCCCATGGGAGGCCTTTTTGACCTCCATCGCGAGCTCAACCGTTTCTTCGATTCGCCGTGGGCCACGACGACGCCGGATGGCTCCACCGTGGAGACCAGCCAGTGGGTGCCGGCGGTGGATATCCGTGAGTCCGATGACCACTATGAAGTCGAGGCCGATATTCCGGGCGTCAAGCCCAGCGACATTGAGGTCACCATGGAACACGGCATGCTCAGCATTCAGGGCGAGCGCCACTACGAGTCGAGCAGGGAAGAGCATGGCGCACGCCGCCTGGAGCGCTCTCACGGCGTGTTTTACCGGCGTTTCGCGCTGCCGGATGATGCCGATCCGGATGCCATCGAGGCGAAGGGCGACAATGGTGTGCTGACCGTGACCATTGGCAAGCAGAAGCAAGCCCACAGCCGGCGCATTCCGGTTAAGCATTGAGACCGGACGGGGTTTCACGCATCGGCCGATGGGCTTAGGCTTGGGACTGCCAGCAGGAGCCCATGCCGATGCGTGATCCACTTGACAGCGATTTCTCCGGTCAGACGGTGGTCAGCCCCTTCCCAGGTGAAGGGCACGATCACCAGCAGTGCATCGACCAGGCACTGGCCGAGGCCGAGCGACTCTGTGCCGCTCGGGGGCGGCGTCTGACGCCGCTTCGGCGCCGCGTCCTCGAACTGATCTGGGACAGCCACCAGCCGGTCAAGGCCTATGATCTGCTGGCGCGGCTGCAGGCCGACTCGGCATCCGCTGCACCGCCGACCGTCTATCGGGCGCTCGACTTCCTCATGGCCGAACGCCTGGTCCATCGCCTGGCTTCCATGAATGCCTACGTCGGCTGTGGTCACCCCGGGCATCGACACACGGGGCAGTTTCTCATCTGCCGATGCTGCCATGCAGTGGCTGAAATGGATGATCCCGATATTGAATCGATGCTGGACTCCCGCGCCAGCGACCTCGGGTTTGCCCTGGTGGATCAGACCATCGAGCTCGAGGGGCTATGCCCCCGCTGCCGGGGCGGGCATGCCCTGGCTGAGGTCTCAGGCTAGGCTCCTCCGCCGAGCGGCATTTGCCGCCATTCAATGCTGCCGACTATCCTTCACGTATGAAGCATTCGTCTGGCGAGAGCATTGATCCCCGCGAAATGGACCACTACGACCGCCTCGCCGCGAGCTGGTGGGATCCGGAGGGGCCGTTCTGGCCGCTCCACGGCCTCAACCGATTCCGGGTTCAGTACCTCCGCGCACGCCTGATCGAGCACTTTCATCTGACGGACGATGATCAGCCCCTGCATGGCCTTTCCGTTCTCGACATTGGCTGCGGTGGCGGTATCCTTAGCGAGTCCATGGCCCGGCTCGGGGCGCGGGTGACCGGCCTTGACCCGGTGGCCCGAAACATCGCCATCGCCGAAGATCACGCCGCGGCATCGGGGCTTGCCATCGACTATCGTTGCGAGACCGTGGAGGCCCATGAGCCTCTGTCCGGTGGCTATGACGTGGTGCTCAACATGGAGGTGGTGGAGCATGTCGAGGGCCTGCCGGGCTTTCTCACCGCCTGCGCCGCCCAGCTGCGCCCCGGCGGCGTGATGTTCGTGGCCACCATCAACCGCACACCGCTCGCGGCGCTGACCGCCCTGTTCGCCGCCGAGTACATCCTGCGCTGGCTGCCAAAGGGGACCCATCAGTACCGCAAGCTTCGGCGGCCGGCCGAGGTCAGGGAGCCGCTTGCCGAGAGCGGTGTCGAGGTGGTCCATGAGACTGGTGTGGCCTTGAGCCCCATTACCCGCCGTTTCCGCTACACGCGGAACATGGCGGTCAACTACATGATGATGGCGGTGAAAAGCGCCGCTTGAAGGAGGCGATGGCATGGGCGTCAATGGCATCCGAACCGCCGTGCTGGCGGCAATGCTCGGCCTTGCCGGTGTGGTGCAGGCACTTGAGCTCAGTGGCCCCCAGCGTCAGGGTGGGCTGCTGGCCGGGCAGGTCGAGGCCGACGCCCGGGTCGAGGCGCTTGGCCGAGTCATCCCGGTGGATGGCGCCGGGCGCTTTCTGCTGGGCCTTGGCCGCGATGCACCGCAGACCGTCACGGTCACTGTCACCCAGGCCGACGGCACCACTCGCGAGCATGCCCTCGCGGTGGAGCCGCGGGACTATGATATCCAGCGTATCGATGGTCTGCCGCAGAATCAGGTCAACCCCGATGGCGAGACGCTGGCGCGGATCCGTGAGGATGCGGCCAGGGTGAGGGAGGCGCGCAGCCGCCGGATCGACGAGCGCCACTTCGACGCTGGCTGGAGATGGCCGGTGACCGGGCCGATATCGGGGATCTACGGCAGTCAGCGCATCCTCAATGGCGAGCCACGTCAGCCGCATTATGGCATCGATATCGCCCGGCCCACCGGCACGCCGGTGGTTGCCCCCTCGGACGGCGTGGTCACGCTGGCGGCGGAGGATCTGTTCTTCTCCGGCGGGACGCTCATCATCGATCACGGGCAGGGGCTCTCTTCGAGCTTTCTGCATCTTTCACGGATCCTGGTACAGCCGGGTGAACCGGTCCGCCAGGGCGAGGTCGTCGCCGAAGTGGGGGCCACGGGCCGGGTGACCGGCGCCCATCTGGACTGGCGGATGAACTGGTTTGATCAACGCATCGACCCGTCACTGCTGGTGCCGCCGATGCGCGAGGCACGGGCGGAATGAGCGCGGAGCAGCGCCTGATCGTGGTGCTTGGCGATCAGCTCGATCGCCGGGGACCGCTACTGGACGATCTTGACGCCGCTCGCGATGCGGTCTGGATGACCGAGGCGGTGGCCGAAGCCGAGCGCGGCCCCGTGCATCAGCAGCGCCTCGTGCTTTTTTTCTCCGCCATGCGACATCTGCGTGACGAGCTCCTCGCACGGGGCATCACCGTGCATTACCGCTGTATCGAGGATGCCCCCGTCGGCGCCCCGGAGCAGGGTCTGGCGGATCACCTGCGTGCGGATATCGCGCGCCTGCAGCCGGGAACCATTGTCATGATGGAGGCCGGGGACTGGGCCATTGAGCAGAGCCTGCAGGACGTGGTGCGCGAGTCGGGCGTGACGCTGCAGTGGCACCGCGACAGTCATTTTCTCGCCAGCCGAGAATCCTTCGCGCGCTGGGCCGAAGGCCGCAAGACCCTCACCCTCGAGTACTTCTACCGCAGCATGCGCAAGCGTCATGCTGTGCTCATGGAAGGTGATCAACCGGTGGGCGGCGCATGGAACTTCGACAAGGATAATCGTGCCGCGTTTGGCAAGGATGGACCCGGTGAGCTACCGCCGCATCCACGCTTCCAGCCCGATGCCACGACCCGCCAGGTGATTGACCGCATACGCGAGCGATACAGTGATCACCCGGGGGATGCCCGTGATTTCCACCAGCCGGTGACACCGGATCAGGCCCTCCAGGCCCTTGATGATTTCATCCAGTATCGCCTGCCTCACTTCGGGACCTGGCAGGATGCGATCTGGGTGGGTGAACCGCTGCTCTACCATGCGCGGCTGTCGACGTCGCTCAACCTGCATCTGCTGGATCCGCGTGATTGCCTGGAGCGGGCCGAGGCGGCCTATCATCGCGGTGAGGCACCGCTTAATGCCGTGGAGGGGTTCGTCCGCCAGGTCCTGGGGTGGCGGGAGTTCATCCGTGGCATCTACTGGCTGAAGATGCCGGGCTATGCCGATGCCAACGCGCTGGATCACCACGAACGGCTGCCGTCCTTCTACTGGACTGGCGATACCGACATGGTCTGCGTGGCGGATGCCATGGCAGCGGTGCTTCGCCATGGCTATGCGCATCATATCCAGCGGCTGATGGTGCTGGGGCTTTTCGCACAGCTCTACGGCGCCCATCCCTATGCCTTCCACGAGTGGCACATGGCGCTCTACCTGGATGCCGTGGATTGGGTCAGCCTGCCCAACGCATTGGGGATGAGTCAGTTCGGTGACGGAGGCGTGGTGGGGACCAAGCCTTATTGCGCGAGTGGGGCGTACATCGGCCGCATGAGTAACGCCTGCGCCCAGTGTCGCTATGACCCCCGGCAGGCTACCGGTGAGCGGGCCTGTCCCTTCACCACCCTCTACTGGGAGTTCCTCGACCGACACGAGGAACGGCTGGGGGATAATCGTCGACTGCAGTTCCAGTACCGCAACCTGCAGCGCAAAAGCGAATCCCAGCGCGCGGCGATCCGCGAGCAGGCCAAGCGGTTGCGCGGGCGAATGGCAGCCGACCCTGATCACCGCGAGAGAAATTGACCATGCAACGGCTCCAGGACTTGCGCCAGGCCGCTGGCCGCTGGATCGAATCGCCCCTGCCGCATAACACCATTATCGTGCTGATCGTGCTTAACGCGATCCTGCTGGGATTGGCTACATCACAAAGCATCATGGGGGTGGCGGGCGGCTGGATCCTGGCAATCGAGGCGCTGATCGTCGGCGTTTTCGCCCTCGAGATCGCCATCAAGCTACTCGCCTGGGGACCACGGTTCTTTCGCAGTGGTTGGAACCTGTTCGACTTCGTCATTGTCGGGATTGCGCTGGTGCCGTCCGCGGGTCCGCTGAGTATTCTGCGGTCACTGCGCATCCTCCGCGTCCTGCGCCTGCTATCCACCGTGCGTCGGCTGCGCCTGCTGATCGAGGCGCTGATCTCACCCATTCCCAGCATCGGCTGGATCGTCTTCCTGCTCGGTCTGGTTTTCTACATCTTCGGCGTGATGGGTACCGAACTGTTCGCGGCGCAGTTTCCGGCATGGTTCGGTACGCTGGGACGGTCCATGTACACGCTGTTTCAGGTCATGACCCTGGAGAGCTGGTCCATGGGCATCGCCCGCCCGGTCATGGAGGTCTATCCGTTCGCCTGGCTCTACTTTGTCTCATTCATTCTCGTGACCGCGTTCACGATTCTGAACCTTTTCATCGGTATCATTGTCAACACGATGCAGGCGGCGCACTGGGAAGAAGAAGATGATCGCCGTGCTGAAACCGAGGCCAAGGCGCACCGCGAGCGTGAGGAAATCCTTGAGCTCCTGCGCCGGACCGACGAGCGACTGACCCGGCTGGAGGCGTCGCGATTGATGCGCGTCAAGCAAAGCGACTGAGCAGTACGGGAATTGATGGTCATCCTCACGATAGTGATATACTGCGCCGCAACACATGGTTTTTCTCTCTCCTCCTCTTGGCCGGCCTCAGCGTCGGCTTTTTTTTGTCTGAAGGAAACTGATGATGCAGGGAAACGGCCATATCGACGGGTTCCGGAGCCTGGTTGCCGGTGTGCTTCTGCTCGGTACGGGCGTGGTCCTGGGTGCCTTCGGAGCGCACGGGCTGGATGAAAACCTGTCGCCGGCCAGCCGGGCGGCCTGGCAGACGGCGGTGCAATACCAGCTGATCCATGGCCTGGCGATTTTCGTCCTCGGGGCAATCGCCGACCGCCTGCCGGCGGGGCAGATCCGGGGGCATGCGGCATTCCTGCTCGGCGCGGGCTGCGTGCTTTTCAGCGGCAGCATCTACTGGCTCACCCTCGGAGGCCCCTGGTGGCTGGGCCCGGTGACGCCGCTGGGGGGCGTGACCATGATCATGGGCTGGGTGTGGGTGCTGCGCTGGCTGTGGCTCGCCCGGGCGCAGGCGACTCAGCCCGCCGGCTGAGGTCCGTCCACTGCCAGAACCGCCTCGCCACTGGTGACGTAGCGGTACCGGCCACGACCCGCGCTTACCGGCGCGCCACCGGTCATGCCGCCAAAGGCCGGCAGTATCAGACCGTTGGCGGGTTCGCGGATGAATGCCGGCAGCCGCAGACTGTCACCACCGGCGTTGAGTCGGACCACGGGATGCCAATGGCCGGCCACCCAGGGCTGACCGGTTGCCCGCTCGGGTGGGTGATGCCGCAGCACCAGGCCATTGCGCTCGATGCCTTCTTCGTAACAATCCATCTCCGGCTCGAGTTGCCGTAGCCCCCGGTCATGGTTGCCGATGATCGCTGTCATCGCGATCCCGCCATGCCGGGCCCGCCAGTCGACGATCTGGCGATACAGGGCCGGATCGCTACCCAGCCGCACATGCAGGATATCGCCGAGCAGTATCACCTCCCTGGGCTGCCAGGCCGCGATCAGGGCATCCAGCCGTTGCAGACTCGAGGCGGTGTCACCCTCGGGTATGGCAAGACCGGCCCTGCGGAAGGCTGCTGCCTTACCCAGATGCAGATCGGCCAGGAGCAGTGCGGACAGCGCCGGCCAGAAAACCGCCCGCTCCGGGAGTAGCTGCAGCGCATGCCCGCCGATGTCGACGGTCTGTTCACTCATGTGCGGTCGGCCGCGCGTTCGAGCTGCGCGACCATCTTCGCGACGCGATCCTGCCAGCGCTGCGTGGTCAGGCGGTTGCGCAGCCGCTCGGCCCAGAGGGGAAAGGCCAGGGGCGTGAAGCGTTCGGTGTCGTGAATGACCAGTTCGGCACTGGCGATGGCCTTGAGGGCGCTGCGCAGCCGCTCCACCTCCAGGGCGCTGTCCAGCACCTCCCGCCGCGCCTGGGTGAGCAGCCGGTTATCGGGGTCGTAGCGATTGATGGTGTCGAAGATCAGTCCACTGGAAGCCTGCAGTTGGCGCGCCGTTTTGCCGCGCCCGGGATAGCCCTGGAAGATCAGACCGGCAATCCGGGCGATGTCCCGGAACTGGCGGCGGGCGAGTTCGCTGGCGTTCATCGCCGCGAGCAGATCATCCACCAGGCCGTCCGGGGAGAACAGCGCGCGCCACTCGTGCTCATCCATTGAGGGTAACGGCTCACCGACCAGCTCAAAGCCATAATCATTGACCGAGAGGCTGAAGGTCGCCGGACTCTGCTGGCCCAGCCGCCAGGCGGTGAGCGTCGCCAGGCCCTCATGGGCGAGTCGGCCGGCAAAGGGGTAGACGAAAAGATGCTGACCCTCCCGCGATCGGGTGCGCTCGATCAGCAGTTGCCCCGGGCGGGGCAGAGACGACCAGCTCGACTGAATCTGCAGCAGCGGTTTGATGGCCGCCATCTCCGGCTCGCCGCAATGGCCGTCGGCGGCTTCGGAGAAGAGTTCGAGGACACGACCGGCGAGCGCGGTGGACAGCGGCAGCCGGCCACCCTGCCACCGTGGTACCGCCTGGCGTCGGGACCCCGCACGTTTGACGAAGGCGGTCAGATCGCGGACGCGGATCAGCTCAAGGCTGCGCCCGGCAAACAGAAAGGCATCGCCGGGCTTGAGCCGGGCGATGAAGCTCTCCTCGATGGTGCCGATATGCCCGCCGCGCTGGTAGCGCACGGCGATGGCGGCATCGCTGGTGATCGTGCCAATGCTCATGCGGTGGCGGCTGGCCTGGGCTCGCCCGGCGATCCGGTAAACACCGTCGCTGCCCCGCACGACCCGCTGGAAGTCGGGATAGGCCTCCAGTACCGGACCGCCGCGGGTCACGAACTCCAGGACCCATTGCCAGGCGTCGTCGCCGAGTCCGCTGTAGGCATGGGTCGTGCGGATCTCCTCCAACAGGTGATCGGCTTCAAAGCCATCGCCGGTCGCCAGCGTCACCAGGTGCTGGGCAAGCACGTCCAGGCTGTGTCTCAGGGGGCGCCTTGCCTCCACTTCGCCGGCGGCCCAGGCCCGCCGCGCCGCGGCAATCTCCACAAGCTCCAGGGCATGCGTAGGGACACACAGGATGCGACTGTCGCGGCCGGGCTGATGGCCACTGCGGCCGGCCCGCTGGGCCAGACGGGCAACCCCCTTGGGACTGCCCACCTGGATCACCTGGTCCACCGGGGAGAAGTCCACGCCCAGATCGAGGCTGGAGGTGGCGACCACGCAACGGAATTGGCCGGCGGCGAGGCCGGCCTCAATACGCTCGCGCAGGCTGCGATCGATGGAGCCATGATGCAGGCCGAGCCCTTCGAGCCAGTCCGGTCGGGCCCGGAGGAGTGATTCGAACCAGAGCTCGGCCTGGGAGCGGGTATTGGTGAAGAGCAGACAGCTCTTTGGGGTCTCCAGGGCGTCGATCACGTCGTCGATGAGCTGGGTGCCGAGATGGCCGGCCCAGGGAAAGCGTGTGTCGGCCGCCGGCAGCAGCGTGCGGATATCGATGGGGCGGGCCGGTGGGCCCTGAATGAGCCGGCCCGAGGCGCTGTCCTCGCCGAGGAGGCAGTCCCGGGCCTCTTCGAGATTACCCAGGGTCGCTGAGAGCCCCCAGGTCCGTAGCCCCGGCGCCAGCCGCCGTAGCCGGGCCAGACAGAGCTCCAGCTGCACACCCCGCTTGGTGCCTATGAGCTCATGCCATTCATCCACCACGACGGTGTTCAGGTTGCGGAACTGGCGGGCGGCGTCACGATAGGAGAGCAGCAGCGACAGGCTCTCCGGCGTGGTCACCAGCACTTCCGGCGGTCGCTGCCGTTGCCGGGCCCGGGCGCTACTGCCGGTATCTCCGGTTCGCTTTTCCACCCGCCAGTCGAGGCCCACACCGGCGGCGGCAGCAGCGAGGTTGTTGACGGTATCGCCGGCCAAGGCCCGCAGCGGCGTAATCCACAGGACCCGCAGGCCGCCTCGGCGGTCGCCGCGATCCGCCTCGCTCAGGCCCTCGATCAGCGGGCCACCCCAGGCGGCGAGGGATTTGCCGGAACCGGTCGCGGAATGGATCAGCCCACTCTCGCCACGGCCATAGGCCGCCCAGGCGTCCAGCTGAAACGCTTCGGGCCGCCAGCCGCGGGCGGTGAACCAGGCGGTCAGCCGGGCCTGCGGGTTGTCGCTCATGGCAGCAGGGCCTTCGCCTGGGCCAGCGTATCGGCGTCTCCGGGGCCGAGATCCTCACGCCAGCGTGCGATCCGTGGAAAGCGCAGGGCAAGTCCGGACTTATGGCGTGATGAGGGCGCAATACCCTCGAAGGCAAGTTCGAAGACCTGGACCGGTTCCACCGAGCGCACCGGCCCGAAGCGCTCTCTTGTGTGGCGACGGATCCATCGGTCGAGACGCCGGATCTCGGCATCATCCAGCCCGGAATAGGCCTTGGCGATGGGCACGAGACGCTCTCCATCGGGGACGGCGAAGCTGTAATCGGTATAGAGGTTGGCGCGGCGGCCATGCCCCGGCTGGGCATACAGCAGAATGACATCCAGGGTCAGCGGGCTGATTTTCCACTTCCACCATGGGCCGCGGGGACGTCCGGTGCCGTAGGCGGTGTCGCGGCCCTTGAGCATGATGCCTTCCACCCCGCGTTCACGGGACTGCTCGCGCAGCGCGGCGAGATCGCGCCAGCTGTCGCACGCTATGCGGGGCGAGAGCATCAGCGGTGTATCGATGCCGGCCATCAGTTCCTCGAGCCAGGCCCGACGGCGCTCAAGGGGTGCCTCGCGCAGGTCCCGGCCGTCCGCCTCCAGCAGATCGTAGGCGAGCAGTCGCACCGGCACCTCGCGCATGAAACGCTGGCTCACCCGTTTGCGCCCCAATCGGCGCTGGAGCTGAGCGAAGGGAAGTACCGTGTCTTTCCAGGCGAGGACCTCGCCATCAATGACCGTATCCGGCGGCAGCTGGGTCGCCCCCTGCGCGAGCTCAGGGAAGGTCTCGGTGATCAGCGATTCACCGCGGGACCACAGGTGGACGGCATCCGCCCGCCGGACCAGTTGCGCGCGGATACCGTCCCACTTCCACTCCAGCTGCCAGTCGTCGATGGCACCCAGGGACGCCGCCGGCTCATCCTCCAGCGGATGAGCGAGGAAAAACGGGTAGGGCCGCGAGGCGTCTTCCCGGCCGGAGCGTTCGTCGAACAGGCCGCGAAAGAAAGCCGCATCCGGAGTCCACTGGCCCATCAGCCGATGGGCGATCACCGGCCGGGGCTGGCCGCTGGCCTGGGCCAGGGCCCGTTCGACCAGTGTCTGGGAGACGCCCACGCGCAGCGCGCCGGTGAGCAGCTTGGTGTAGAGAAAGCGCGAGCCCTCGTCCAGCTGCTGCCACGCCGTGGTGACCCGTTGCCGACGCGCGTCGTCGTCAAGCTCGCGCAGGACCTGGATCTCTTCCTCCAGCCAGACGGCGAGCCCGCGGTCATCGGTCGGCCCGGCATCTCCAGGCCCCTGGAGCAGTAATGCGATGGTCTCGGCAAGATCGCCGACATGCTCATGGGTCTCCTCCACGAGCCAGCCCGGCAGTCCGCTGACATCCGCCAGCCACTGACGCAGCTGCATCGGCCCGATCAGCCGCTTCAGACGTCGGCCGCTCAGGAAATACACCGCCCAGGCGCCGTCGGCGGCCTCGACCGTTGAGAAATAGTCCGCCATGGCCGCCACCTTGGCGTTGGTGCCGCGCTGTTCATCCAGTTCCCGGAATAGGGCTGCGAACGCCTGCATCAGTCGCTGTCCTCGTCATCGCCGAACAGTGTGGCCAGCGGGCGGGCCTGCAGACCCTGTTCATTGAGGTAGCGCACCAGTTCATCCGCGCGGCCATGCGTGGTGAGGACCTGGCGGGCGCCGGTGTCGCGGATGGTCTGCAGCAGGCCGGGCCAGTCGACATGGTCGGAGATCACGAAACCCCGATCATGACCGCGCCGCCGGCGGTTGCCACGGATTCGCATCCAGCCGGACGCGAATCCGGTCACCGGCTTGCGGAAACGCCGCATCCAGGTGGAACCGGCTGCACTGGGCGGTGCGATGACCAGGCTGCTGCCATAGTCCTCGTCCTTCGCGGCCTCGCTGACCATGCGGGTGGGTGGCAGTTCCACGCCGGCATCCCGATAATCCTGGGTGAGCGGGGCAACCGCCCCGTGCAGGTAGATCGGGCCGGGATGTTCCGCCGGCAGCGCCGCCAGCAGCCGCTGGGCCTTGCCGAGGGCATAGGAGAAGAGCATCGTGGTGCGGCGCTCACTGGCGTTCCGCTGCCACCAGGCGTGGATGTCGGCGGCCACCGACTCCACCGCCGGCCAGCGGTAGACCGGCAGGGCAAAGGTGGCCTCGGTGATGAAAGTATCGCAGGCAAGGGGCTCAAACGGCGCGCAGGTGGGGTCGGCGTCGCGCTTGTAGTCGCCCGAGGCGACCCAGACTTCCCCGCGGTATTCGACGCGGATCTGTGCCGAGCCGAGAATATGGCCGGCGGGGTGCAGGCTGACCGCCACCGGACCGAACTGCACGGGGACGCCGTAGTCCACACCGTGGATGACTCCCCTTGGTCCCAGGCGTCGGCGCAACAGGCCCAGCCCCGGGCTGGCGGCCCAGTACTGTTCGCTGCCAGCACGGGCATGGTCGGCGTGGGCATGGGTGATCACGGCGCGGGACACCGGGCGCCAGGGATCGATGTAGAAATCGCCGGCGGCACAGTAAAGACCCTTGCCCGTCGGCTGTATGAGCGGCGACGACATAAAGCCTATTGTAGCGCGGCTTGAGGAGTGTATTGATGGACACGCTGAATGCCGAATCCACCGCGCTGGTCGTGGGGGCCAGTGGCGGTATCGGTCATGCCTTTGTGCGCCGGTTGCTGGCCGAGAGTCGGGTCAGGCGGGTCTGGGCGGCCACCCGCTCGCCGCGCAGTCCCGACCTGATGGCCCTCGGGGAGGCCTACGGCGATCGCCTGGCGCCCGTGGTGGTGGATATCCTCGACGAGCAGAGCATCGCCGATCTCGCGCGGCACATCGGCGGGCGCGATCCGCGGCTCCACCTGCTGATTAACGCGTTCGGGTTCCTGCATGACCGCGAGGCGGACATCTGGCCCGAAAAGCGCCTCGAGGACATCACGCCGGAGGCCATGCTGCGCAACTACCGCGTTAATACGCTGGCACCGGCGCTGATCGCACGACACTTCCTTCCGCTGCTTAACCACCGGGAGAGGGCCGTGTTCGCCAGTCTCTCGGCCCGGGTGGGCAGCATCGGCGATAACCGGCTGGGCGGCTGGTACAGCTACCGCACCAGCAAGGCCGCCCAGAATATGTTCACCCGCGGACTGGCGATCGAGTGTGGTCGCCGTGCCAAGCGGGTGATCTGTCTCGCCCTGCACCCCGGCACCACCGACACTGGCCTGTCCGAGCCGTTCCAGGGACGTGTGCCGGAGGACAAGCTGTTCAGCCCGGACTTTGCCGCCGGCAAACTCCTCGAGCGCATCGACGCCGCCAGCGCGGAAGATTCGGGCGGATTTTTCGCCTGGGACGGCGCGCCGATTCCCTGGTGAGGCCTGCCGGGTCAGGCGGCACTGGATTGTGCCGCCAGTGCCTCGGCAACCACACCGCATAGGCGCTGGGCCATGGGCAGGTGGAGGAATTCGTTCGGGCCATGGGCGTTGGAACCGGGGCCGAGCACACCGGTGACGAGGAAACGGGCTGCCGGGAACTGCTCGCCGAGCAGGTTCATGAGCGGAATGCTGCCGCCTTCGCCCATGAACACGGCGGGCTTGCCGAACCAGTGTTCTGATCCGCGGGCGAGACTGTCACCGAGCCAGCCGGCGAATGCCGGCGCATTCCATCCGTTGGCGCCACCGGCCGCCCGGTAATGGACCTCCGCACCCTGCGGTGGCTCGCGTGTGAGTGCCTCGGCCACCGCCCGTCCGGCGATATCGCTGTCCACGGTTGGTGGCAGGCGTAGCGACAGTCTCAACGTGGTCTCCGGCCGGAGGACATTGCCCGCCTCGCTGCTCTCCGGCAGACCGCTGGCGCCGATCACTTCCAGCGCCGGCCGCCAGGTGCGGTTGAGAATGAGTGTCTCGGTATCCGCGCTGTTGGCACGGGTGCCACCCGCCAGGGGGAATTTCCCGGCCAGCGCGTCACCCACGATGCCGGCTGCCAGCGCGGCCTGATCCCGACGTTCGTCCGGTATGTCGGCCTGCAGGGCCGGGAGGCGGATATCCCCGGTCGCCGAATCCTCGAGGCGCTCCAGCAGTGCCCGGGCGATCCGGAAGCTCGACGGCACGACGCCGCCGGCGTCGCCGGAGTGCACGCCCTGGTCCAGCACCCGGACGGTCAGGTCGCCAGCGGCCATGCCCCTCAGCGAGGTGGTCACCCAGAGCTGATCATAGTTGGCGCAGCCGGAATCGAGGCAGACCACCAGGCCCGGTTCGCCGATGCGCCCGGCGAGATGCACCAGATAGGCGGGGAGGTCGGGGCTGCCGCTTTCCTCGGCACATTCGATGAGCAACATGCAACGCGGGTGGGGGACGCCCTGTTCGTGCAGGAGACGCACCGCCTCGAGCGAGGAGAACAGGGCGTAGCCATCGTCGGCCGCACCGCGCCCGTAGAGACGGTCGTCCGCGATCACGGGCTGCCATGGGCCCTTGTCGGCGTCCCAGCCGCTGGCCTCGGGCTGCTTGTCGAGATGCCCATAGAGCAGGGTCTCGCCGGCACCGGTGCCGGGAATATCCACCCACAACACAGGGGTCCGCCCGGGGAGGCGGATCACCTCGATCCCGCTACCGGGAGGTGCATGGCGTCGACACCATTCCTCGGCGAGGGCGACGGCTTCGTCAATGTGGCCATTGCGCGCCCAGTCGGGGTCGAAGGCCGGTGACTTCGCCGGGATTCGGATGAACTCCTGTAGCGCCGGGAGGATGTTGTCCTGCCAGTCGGATTCGACCATCTCCCGCGCCATGGCGGGGTTGAATTCATGGGCCATGGGGCCTCCGCTTGCTCTTTCAGGCTGTCTCGACAGGGTATCGGTCTGTCGCTAGAGCGGCCAGACCCGCGGGATGATCAGCAGGGCGAGGGTCATTACGATCAGGTTCAGCGGCAGGCCAAAGCGGAGGTAGTCGGTAAAGCGGTAGGCGCCCGGGCCGAACACCATCAGGTTGGTCTGGTAGCCGATGGGCGTGGCGAAGGCGGCCGAGGCGGCGATCATGATGGCGATCACGAAGGGCGTCGCGGAGACACCGAGCGACTCCGCGGCGGCCATGGCCACCGGGAAAATCAGCACGGCGGCGGCGTTGTTGGTGATGAGCTCGGTGGCCACCAGTGTCAGCAGATAAATGGCTGCCAGGGTGAGCAGTGGCCGATCGGCTGTCATGGCCATCACCTGGCTGCTGATCGCCACGGCAGCGCCGCTGTTATCCATGGCCTGGCCGATGCCCAGCGCCGCGCCGATCACCAGCAGGACATTCCAGTTGATATTGCGGATGGCTTCGCCCAGATCCATGCAGCGCGTGACGATCAGTGCAATGGCGGCCAGCAGGGCGGCATTGAGCATGCTCACCCAGGGCGTGGTCGCGAGTCCGACCATACCGATGAGAATGGGTAGCGCCAGCCAGGCCTTTTCGTGCTGTGGCGGGGCCGAATCCTCCACGCCGCTGACCAGATAGAAGTCACGGGCATCGCGCTGGCGCTCCAGAAAGCTGGGATGCGTCTCCAGCAGCAGCGTGTCGCCCGGGCGCAGGACGATATCGCCGATCTTGCCGGGTAACTGGCGGCCGCCGCGGGCAACGGCGATCACCGCCGCCTGGTAGCGCTCACGGAAACGGCCGGCGCGAATGCTGCGGCCGACAAGGGGGCAGGCCTCCGAGACAACCGCCTCCACGAGGCAGCGCTCGCGACGCGGCTCTTCCAGGTCTTCCACTGCATCGGTGGCCGGCTTCAGCCCGCGCATCTTGTGCAGGTCGACCACCGATTCCAGTACGCCAACGAACACCAGCCGGTCGCTGCCTTGGAGCTGCTCGGTGGGTCCCACCGCCGGTATAACGCGACCCCTGCGCTCAATCTCGGCAAGAAAAAGCCCGGGCAGATGGCGCAGCCCAGCCTCCTCAATGCTCTTGCCTACCAGGGGCCCTTCCGCCGTGACCTCGATCTCCACCGTATAGCGCTTCGGGTCGAGGCGGTCCGCGGTGGCGTCACGTCGATCCGGCAATAGCCAGGGCGAGGCGATCAGCAGGTAGGCCAGACCGGCCAGGGTAACCGGCACGCCAACCCAGGCCAGATCAAACAGCGCAAGACCTGGTGCCGCGTTCTGTGTGCGCAGGAGGTCATTGACGATCAGGTTCGTGCTGGTCCCGATCAGGGTGCAGGTGCCGCCCAGAATGGCCGCGTAGCTGAGCGGGAGGTAAAGCCGCGAGGCCGGCAGTTGCAGCCGTCGCGCCAGATCGTCCACCACCGGCAGAAACAGGGCGACAATGGGGGTGTTGTTGAGAAAGGCACTTAGGCCAGCTACGGGCGTAAGTAGCCGCCACTGTGCCGAGCGCAGACCCTCCGCGCGGCCAATGAGGGGGTTCGCGATCAGCGCCACTGCGCCGGTGCGGGTAAGCCCGGCTGCCACCACGAACAGCAGTCCGACGGTGATCAGGCCGCTGCTGCCGAAACCTTGCGCCGCCGCGGCCGGCGTCAGCAGTTGCTCAGTGCCACTGATCGCGGTGGCGGTGATCAGCACCGCGAGTCCGCTGAAAAGGATCCCCACCGGTGAGGCCCGGCCACTCACCAGTCCGCCCAGCACCGATAGCACGACGGCGATCGTCAGCCAGCCTTCCCAACCCATCGCTACCACTCCCTTGCCGGCTCAGGCCGCTTCCCCGAGCTCTTCGCGGCGGGCCTGACGCCAGTATCCCGGCGCCGGATCCGGCTGGCCATTGCCGAGAATGTGGGCCATGAGCTCCAGCCCGGTGAAGGCCGCTGGGCCGGGGCGGCTGAAAAAGCGGTTACCGTCGACCAGGTAAATCGCATGATTCCGCACGGCCACCAGCTCGTTCCAGCCAGGCCGTGAGCGCATCGATCTCAGACCACGGGCGGCGCCGGCCAGGGACTGTCCGCAGGGAAGCATGACGATGATTTCGGGGTCGAATCGCCGTACCGTGTTCCAGTCAACCACGACGGAGTGATCGCCCGGCGCACTCAGCGACTCACCACCGGCAGTAACGACCATATCGGGAATCCAGTGGCCGCCCACGAACAGCGGATCGGGCCATTCAACGGTCAGCACCCGCCTTGACGGCGCTCGATGACGGCGTACGGCCTCACGGCGCCGATCCAGCGTGTCGATCAGCGTGCTGCCGGTATCCGCAACACCCGCTGCCTCGGCCACCCGCCGGATGTCATGGATCAGGCCGTCCAGATCCCGTCCGTCCAGGGCCAGTACCTCGGCGTCGCCGATGGCCTCGGCGGTGAGGCTGCCGGGTGTTGCGGCACAGACATCACATAGTGACTGAGAGAGGATGAGTTGCGGGTCCAGCTCGCGGAGTGCCGCCTGATCGGCTTGGAACAGGGGCGCCCCCGATGCCAGGCGATCACGTACCTCTCGGTCAATCGCGGCCGGTTCGGTTTCCTGCGGGTCAAGAGCGGCCAGACTGACCCGTCGTCGATCCATGACCGAGGCCGGTTGATCGCATTCCGCGGAGATGCCGACCAGGCGGTCTTCGAGACCCAGGGCCGAGACGATCTCGGTGGCGCCGGGCAGAAGAGAGACGATTCGGTCTGGCTGCATGGGAAGGAGGAGGATCTAGCGGCGCCGCCGCTGAGCCTCGTGGTGGCTATCGATCCATGCCTGCTTTTTGAGATGCGACTGAAGTTCGCGTCGCAGCTGCTCTTCGAAGGCACGCGCTTCCAGTTCGCTATCCACTTGGGCGCGAAGCGCATTCAGTGCCTCACGGCTCATTTCCGCAAGTTTGATTTCTCGCTCCACTTATCTGCTCTCGTCGCTGATGGCGATGGTCTATTGATTGAATCGATCGGCGAGCTGCTGGAGCTTCTCCCGCCGGCGCTGCTCCGCCGCCTCCTCGGCTCGCAACCGCCGGCGCTCTGCTGCTCTCGCCTTCTGCTCGTTGCGTTGCTCGCGGGCCCGCGCAATGGCCTGTTCGGTCACCGCTTCGATCGTTTCACCGGCGAGGTTGATCCGTTCGTGACCGGCGATGATGGCGTTCAGATAGGCCGGTGAGCGGGTATATCGCGCCAGCGCCTGGCGGATCAGCCAGGTCGGAATATCGCTCGCCTGATCGCCGTCGTCCAGTGACTTGCGGATATCCTTCTCGATGCCGATCGCCAATGGTCTCACGTCATCACGCCTGGCGGTGAAACAGGCCGGAAACCGCTTGATCAGTTCATCGATAAACGCCCGCGTGCGCTCGGCACGACGGCGTCGCTGATTGGCTGTGTTAGACATGGCTAGAGGCCGGTTACTCCGGATTCGATCTGTCATTCCGGAGCATACGCCATACGCGCACGGGTCAACAGACCGCCAGTCGGGTTGTATGATGCCAGGATGTGAGAACAATTGCCGTTGGGGTAGAACCGATGAGCGCAGACACCGTGATCCCGAAAAACCAGCTTCTGAAGATTCTCGAAGACAGCCCGTTCGAGCATCTATCCAGCAGCGTCCATGTCATGGACAACCAGCGGGGCAGCGGACACGAGCTCGCTGGCGTGTCGTTGTACTCCAACGCCCGCGGCTGGATGGCTCAGGTCAACTGGCGGGCGGTCGTCGAGGCCGATGAAATCACCCTGCGCGTGGGCGATGGTGACAGCGGCGAGCGCGCTTATGAGCTGCGTGACGAACACCACACACGGCTGGCGGTGGGTGACGAAGGGGGCGACCCGGTCAGTGCCGACGAGGTCTCGGCACTGGTGGCGCAGTCGCCGCTGGCGAAGAGTTGGGAAGAGGATGTCGTGGGCGTGCTCAAGGAGACCCGAGAGCGCCAGGCGACGCTTCACTGACATGCGCCATCTACCGGCTGGGCTGCTGGATCGGTTCCGGGAGGCGGCCCGGGATCTCCCACAGCGGGATGATTCCGTCTATGCCCGAGCCGGCCGCGATCCCTGCGATCCGGTTTTTGGCCTGGGACCCAGGGATGCCGGGATCGCCTTTTTCGGGCGTGATCCGGGTCGGGACGAGGTGCATGTCGGCGTCCCTTTCATTGGCGCCGGAGGCCGCCAGGTCCGGCGGGTTCTGTACCGGCGCCATCATCACGGCGAGATGGTCGATACCGATGATGCCCTCAGGGCCGGTGAGGGCTATTTCTGGGCCAATACTGTGCCGTACAAGCCGGTGGGTAACCGGGCCTGGTCCATGCGCGTCAAACGGCAGTTCCAGCCGCTGGTGGCGGAGGTGTTGCTCCGCCTTTGGGAAGGCCGCCATATCATCAGTCTCGGTCGCGAGGCGTTTTTCTGGTTCGGGATCGGCCAGGGTCGCGAGGTGCGCCAGCATCTCGAGTATCACTGGCAAAGCCCGAATCGGTTTGAGACCTCGCTGAGCGTCGATTTTGCCGGTCCCGCGGGAATGGCCCGCACCCTCGAGATCCATCCGCTGCCGCATCCCTCGCCATTAAACGCGACCTGGTTCAAACGCTTCCCCGGACTGCTCGCGCAGCGTCTCGAGACGCTGGAGGAGCACTCGTGAGCGTTCACTACTGGGCGGAGCTCAACAGCGCTGGCGTGGCGGACTATCAGTCATCGGAGTCAGTCGCCATGCTGCCCCTGGGCGCGGTGGAGCAGCACGGTCCGCATCTGCCGCTGAACACGGATACTCGGATCGCACAGGGCCTGGCCGAGGAGGCCATGAAGCGCTATCGGTCAGGATGTCCGCTGCTGTGCCTGCCCGCGCTGAGTATCGGCCAGGGTATTGAGCATATCGCGCATTGCGGGACGCTGGCGCTTGAGCCGGCCACCTTCGAGGCGGTCCTCTATGATCTCGGCGCGTCGGTGGCCCGCGCTGGGCTACGGCGGCTGGTCCTCCTCTCCGCCCACGGTGGCAATCTGGCTGCCGTTGATACGGCGGCCCTGCGGTTGCGTCGTGATTTCGGTCTGCTCGTGGTCAAGGCCTGTTATTTCGACTTCCCGCCCCTCGCGGGCGCCATACCGGAGCGTGAGCTCCGCGAGGGGCTGCACGGCGGTGCCCTGGAAACGGCCTTGATGATGCATTTCGACCCGGCGCAGGTGGATATCGAGCGACTCGATCATCACCCGTCGATCGAGTTTGATGCGCTGGCCGACAATCATTGGCTGGGCGCCGAGACACGGGCGGCACGATTCGCCTGGCTGGCGGACGATCTCAATCCCTCAGGGGTCTGCGGGGACAGCCGGCTTGCCACGGCGGCCCTGGGCGCTCGTCTTGCGGCGCATTATGGGGGGATCCTGGCCGCTGTGATCGAAGAGGCCGCTGGCTTTCCGCTCGACCGGCTCAAGTCGCCGGGGGCGGATCCTCAGCGCTGATTGCCGTCCGCCGCCGAATCGGCGAATACCTCTTCAAGCCAATGTCCCGCTCGGTTGGCCTTGGCCGTCAGATAGGGAGCGTTGTGACGGTTCAGCTCACCATGGATCGCCTCCCGGCCGGCGATCTCGACGCCAGCGGCTTCGAGCGCTGCAATCTTGCCCGGATTGTTAGTCATCAGCCGGACCCGGCTGATGCCCAGGTCATCCAGCATCGCAGCGGCGACATCGTAGCGTCGCTCGTCCTCCCCGAACCCGAGCAGCTGGTCGGCATCCATGGTATCCAACCCGGTATCCTGCAGCCCGTAGGCACGCAGCTTGTTGGCCAGGCCGATGCCGCGGCCCTCCTGGGCAAGATAGAGCAGGATGCCGCCGCCTTCCTCGGCAATGGCATGCACGGCACTGCGCAGCTGCTCCCCGCAGTCGCAGCGCAGCGAGCCAAAAAGGTCACCGGTCAGGCACGCCGAGTGCATGCGTAGCGCCGGTGTCGTCGGCCACTGCCGCGGGTCGCCAATGACCAGTGCGACATGCTCGAGCAGCCCATCCGCCTCGCGGTAGAGAATGAAACGCGACTGTTCCGCGCCGCTCAGCGGCACCCGGGCCTCGCTGACACGCTCCGGGTGGCGGCCGCTGTCGGCGAAAAACCGTCGTGCCTCTCCGCGGTCGATGGACAGCACCTCGCCCCGCTGGATCTCGCCGGCCAGGCGGTCCCGGTCAGGGTCACTCTCGATCGCCAGCAATGCGGGCAGGAGCGTTGCGCGTCGAGCCAGCTCCAGCGCCTGTCGTTCGCCGTCGGTCACCGGTCGGGCCGTCGTGCCGGTAGGCTCGGCATCCCGGCCCTTCGCCAGCGCTCGTGCGGTTTCCATGAGGCTGGCTTCAGGGACGGCGACGGCAATGCCATCACCGGCATGGCCATCCAGCCCGAGGGCCTCGGCGCGGTGAGCGGTGAGCAGCACGCTGGGAGTGCCGGAGGCCAGCCCGAGGGCCTGTTCAAGCCGGGCTTCGGTGAGATTCTCCAGTGCCAGTATCAGCGACCCGCCCGCCTCGCCGGCGACATGAACGGGCTCGCCGCGCCTGAGGTCGATCAGTGCGCGCCGGATACGCTGCATGGTTTCTCCTTTATTCCGGTCTCTGGCGATAGACCGCCTCGGACTGTAACAATTCCGTGATGATGACACAGGATGATAACCCCGCCATGCCGGAGACACCGGATCGGACCTGGTCGCGACTGCTTGCCGCCTGTCATGACGGCCTGGCTGATCCGCCGGCCGGGGTGTCGCGCGGACCGGCCGCCGCCGATGTGGTCGCGTTTGCCGAAGAGGTGGCGGCGCAGAGGCTTTGGCAGCGCTACGCCCCCCTGGCCCGTCCTGTTGGCAAGGGCGTCCGGGTCGTCGCGCAGCTGGGTCAGAGCCTCGATGGCCGTATCGCGACACCCACCGGCCATTCCCATTACATCACCGGTCCGGCCGATCGTGCTCATCTGCACCGGCTGAGGGCGCTCAGCGACGCCGTACTTGTCGGGGCGGGTACGGTGATCGCCGATGATCCGCGACTGACGGTGCGCGAAGTGACCGGTCCCCAGCCCATTCGGGTGGTGTGTGCCGGACGTGACGGGATCGATCCCGACAGAGCGATCTTCCGCGATGGCATGGCACCGACCTGGGGGGTAGCACCGGCCGCGGTGACCATGCCACCGGTGGATCGCCGCATCCATCCGGCGGACATGACACCGGAGTCCGTGCTGGCAGCGCTTGAGGCCGCGGGGGTTCGGCGCTTGCTCGTGGAAGGCGGCGCGAGGACGGTGTCGGCCTGGTTGGCGGCCGGCCTGGTGGACCACCTCTATCTGGCAGTGGCGCCGGTCATCATCGGCGCCGGGCCGACCGGACTGCAGCTGCCGGCGATCAGCCGCATGGATGAGGCCTGGCGGCCGCCGGTGGAGCAGTTCGAGCTCGGTGAGGATCGGCTTTATCGGCTGGATTTTATCGGCGCGTCAGGCTGACCAGCCCCGGCGTGCTGGCCAGCAGGGTAAGCCCGCCGTAGAGGACGGCGGCGCTAATCCCCTCGGCGGCCGGTAGTCCGGCCATTGGCCAGAGGATTGCCGCTGCCCCTTCTCTCAGTCCCCAGCCGGCAATACTTGCCGGAATCAGCATGGTGAAGAGCACCAAGGGGATCAGCGGCAGCCAGTCGGCGGCGCTGCTCGACGGGGCCAGCGCCATCACGCAACAGGCATAGACGGCGATATAGCTGGCGGCGACCAGCAGGGAGGCCAGCAACTGCACCGGCAGCACCGCCGGTGTCAGCAGCGCGCGCTGAAGCGCCTGCCACCAGTCTCGAAGCCAGGGTGGCCGCCAGCCGATGGCGATGGCGAGGCCCGCGCCCCCGGTCAGCACAGCGAGCGCCAACAGCGCGGTCCTGGCTGCGTTGCCGATCGTGATCAGGCCGTCGCCGGGCGGCCATAGCCACCAGCTCAGGATGGCCAGGCCGGCCATGGCCAGCTGACCGGAGAAACGTTCGATGACGACTGCCTGAAAGGCCGGTGTGCGCCGGGGTGCATCGCTGCCGTGCCGCCACGCTCGCTGGGCATCCCCGATCACACCCCCGGGCAGGATCTGGTTGACCAGTGTGGCCAGGTAGTACTCGCGGACCGCGGTACCGGCTGCCAGGGTCAGCTGCAATCTCGTCGCGGTGAACCGCCAGCGCCAGGCCGAGAGGATGACCTGCAGGACGGTGATCACGAGCCCGGCGAGGATCCAGCGCAGCTCGATACGCTGCAGCTGGCCCACGACGCCGTCCCCGAACTGCAGGGCAATAAAGCCCAGGATGCCCGCGCTGACGAGCAGCCGGATCAGCCGCGGCATGGCAGGGACAGGACATCCTGATGGCCAACACGGATATGACTGTGATCGATATCGGCCATGCGCGCCGCCAGCCAGGCATCCAGGCGACCGGCCTCGGCCGGTCGTCGGGCCATGGCGGCTTCATGCCAACCCTGCAGCAACAGGCGTTGTAACGGCGCCTGGGCCGGCGTCAGGTGCCAGTCGCTCCGGTGACGGATCACGGTTGCCCCGCGCCGGGTGAATGCGGCGTCCACCGTGGCGGCGGCATCCGGTCCCAATGCCCTGCCCATGTCCTTCTCGCTACGCTGATGCTCGAGCACGGCGTTTTTGACGAGCGCGTCATCCGGAAGGGCAGGCGAGAGCGCCATGCGGCCGTCAAAACTCAGCGCCAGGAGCGCCGGCAGGCCATGTGCCGTGCAATAGTCGGCGAGTCGCTCGATCCAGTCCTCCGTGACCAGGTCGAGCAGCGCCGATGCAGTGATCAGATCCACCGCTGCCGGCAAACAGGATGGGAACTCGGCCAGGTCCGCCGCATGCGCGGTTATGGTGAGGTCATCCGGCGCACCCGAGGGGGGCTGCGCCGTTGCCGTTGCGCTGGCCCGGGTGAGCAGCTCGCGGTCGTGGTCAATCAGCCACCATTGCTGCGGCTGTGGCAATCGCGGGGCCAGGTAGCGCAGATTGCTGCCCGCGCCTGCGCCCAGGTCAGCGATCCGCAGGGGGCGTGCGACAGGGAGCCCCTCCCCGAGCCGCTGCGTCAGCAGATCGGGTCGGGCGGCGTGGTCAGCAGGTTCGCGGAGCGCGAGCCAGTCGGCGGCAAACTGCTCAGGCATCGTTACCTCGATCCAGAAGGGCCATGAAACGCTGGATGGCGGGCGTCCAGCCGGCCAGTCGGCGTCGCGCCCGCTGGGCCCCCTCGACGAGTGACTGCCGCAGGGCATGGTCATCCAGCAGACGTTGCAGGGCATCGGCGAGTGCTGTCGTATCGTCGGGCCTGACCGCAAGGCCGGCGTCCGCCGGCAGTGTCGTGGCGAGGGCACCCCCCGTGGTGGTCAGCACGGGCAACCCGTAGGCCATCGCTTCATTGATCACCATACCGTAGCCCTCGTAGCGCGAGGGTAGGACGAACAGATCAGCAGTCCGATAGGCGGCATCGAGGCGCTCGGCATCCAGTGCGCCGGCGATCTCCACGCGCCCGGCAAGCCCCAGGGCATTTCTTTTTTCGTGGACTGCCGCGGCGTATGGCGGGTCCAGGTCGGCAGGCCCTGCCAGTCGGCAATGCCAGCGTCGATCGGCGATTCGCCAGAGCGCGTCGAGCAGCACATGCTGCGCCTTGCGCGGGGACAAGGCGGCCACACACAGCAGTGTCGGCACGCCATCAGGGCTGCCGGTGGCAAGAGGCTGGGGTGAACAGCCGGGCTCGATGACCTCTACCGCGCCCTGGTGGATGCCCAGTTCCCGAAGGCGATGGGCCGTGAACCCGCTTGTGGTGATCACGCACCGCGCCTGCGCCACCGCCTCGGTCTCGCGGTCGAGCAGTCGACGGCCAAGCGCCGCATCGATTCCGCTCTCGTCGGAAAGGGGGTGATGGATGAGCGCATGCAGACGCAGTCGCCGGGCATGACGCGCGAAGATCTCCGGTAGCCCGCCCAGTACCAGGCCGTCCACCACGACGGTTGCCTGGTCGGGAAGTGGCTCAAGCGCCGCATTAATAGCGGCTCGAGCGGTCTCATCGCCCTGGGGGAACCGACCCGGCAGCTCGCTGACCGCCACGGCGAGACCCTGCTGACGCAGACCCCGAACGATCTCCCGATCGTAGCGGCTACCGCCGGTGGGCCGCTCGAGTGCGCCGGGGACCAGGAAATGGCAGTCGCTCACGCCCGCAATGGTCGCTCGTAGGCAGCGGAGGCCACATGGGACTCATGCAGCGTGACGCGCAACCGGTCCAGCGACCCGGCGGTCTCGCCAAGATCACCGGCAAGGGCGGCCGAGGCGAGCGCATCGGCGATATGCCGGGCCAGGTACTCGGTGGTGGTATTAACGCCCTCAAACTCGGACAGCGCGTCGAGGTTGGCCAGGTTATAGCGGCTCAGGATGCTGCGCAGGACCTCGGTGGCACGGGCGATGTCAACGACCACGCCATCGGCGTCCAGCGCTTCCCGAAAGAACGTTGCGTCTGTCACATAGGTCGCGCCATGCAGCGCCTGGGCGGGCCCAAACGTCTCGCCGCGGAAGCTGTGGGCAATCATGAAATGGTCTCGGACATTAACGCGGTACATGGTCACTCCTTGTAGCGGATACGGTGGCACAGGCCGGTGCCATCGAGGATGGCATCCATGGCCTGTGGCAGCTGTTCGAAGGGGGTCTCGTCGTCGATCAGCGCTTCCCATTCGGGATGGGCCGCGAGCAATTGCAGCGCTTTGCGAAGGCGACGCCGATGATCCCATCGCGGTTGCATCAACGGCGGGATCTGGCCGACCTGGCTCGAGCGCAGGGTGAGACGCCGAGAGTGGAATGCCTCTCCGAGGGGCAGATTGATCCGTTGGTCGCCAAACCAGCTGAGCTCGATAATGGTGGCCTCGTTGCCGGCCGCCCCCAGCGCCAGTTGCAGCCCGGCCTCACTTGCGCTGGCATGGATGATCCGGTCGTTGCCGGTGCGGGCCTCATCGGGATGGGCGAAGTCGATGCCCAGTCCGCCCGCTATCGCCCGCCGTGCCGGGTTGATATCGACCAGTTGCACCTCGGTGCCAGGGATGCCCGCGCAGAGCGCAGCGGTGAGTGTGCCGACCACACCGGCGCCGATCACGCTGATGCGCTCGCCGGGTCGGGGCGCGGCATCCCAGCACGCATTCAGGGCCGTCTCTGCATTGGCGGCGAGCACGGCGCGCTCGGCCGGCAGGTCCGCCGGCAGCGGCTCGACGGCGTCGGCCGGCACGAGATAGCGCGTTTGATGGGGGTAGAGACAGAACACCGTCTGTCCCACCCAGTCCGGAGGGCCTGCCTCGACGAGGCCGACATTAACGTAGCCGTACTTGACCGGCGCCGGGAATTCGCCGTCCTGGAAGGGCGCCCGCATTCTTCGGGCCTCGCTCGCCGGCACCTTCCCATGCCAGACCAGCGACTCGGTGCCGCGGCTTATGCCGGTGTAGAGCGTTCGGACCAGGAGGTCGCCCGGACCGGGCTCCCCGACCGGCTCCATGCGATGCTCACCCTTGCCGGGCGCGGTTATCCAGAAGGCCTGAGCGCTGCGATCACTCATCGCCGGGTATTGCTCCCTTGCTGATAGACTCATGATCCTCGTTTCCGATGAGCGGAGGGTAGCATTGGTTCCGCGTCGCGCCGCCGATATCCCCTGGCTGATCCTTCCCGACCTGCTGGTGGCTGCCATCGTGCTGGCGGCGGCAGCCGGCGGTCTGAGGCTCTCACTGGATCTGCCCGCCGGTGTCCTGCCCCTGGCGCTGCTCGCCTATGCGGCCATGGCGGTCATGCTGTGGCGGTTGTGTGGCAACCGACCCCTGACGCCGGCCGATCGCGTCACCATGGGTCGAGGGCTGCTGGTGATGCTGCTGATCGGCTTGCTGCCTGCTGCCGGGGGCCTGCGGGAGGAGCCCGTGCTTCCCTTCGCGATCGCTCTGACGGCGGTGCTGCTGGATGGCCTGGATGGCTTCGTGGCCCGCCGACTGCACTGTGTCACTCAAGCCGGCGCCCGTTTCGACATGGAGCTCGATGCGGTGCTGCTGCTGGTGCTCTGCCTCTGGCTCGTGCAGCTGGGGCTTGCCGGCCCCTGGGTGCTCGGCATCGGTGCCTGGCGTTACGTTTTCGTGCTGGCTGGCCGCCTGCGTCCTCAGCTCCGCCGGCCCCTGGCCCCGTCCCAGCGTCGTCGGGTGATCTGCGGTATCCAGGGGGTGGGGCTGGGGATCTGCCTCGCGCCCGGTTTTCCGCCGGCGTGGGTGCCGCCGCTCGCGGCTGCGTTGCTGGCTCTTTTGAGTTATTCGTTCCTGGTGGATGCTGCGGCATCATGGCAGATAGAAAAGAATTGAGGAGTTGGATCATGCACAAGCTGATGCTCAAGTCCGCACTGTTGGGGCTTCTGCTTTCCATCGGTGCCGCTTCGCAGGCCGAACCGGAGCGTTTCGTGCTCGACGAGAGCCATGTCAGTGTGGGTTTCCTGGCAGGGCATGCCCGCTTTGCCGACGTGCTTGGACAGTTCACCGACGTCTCCGGCGGTTTCGTCTATGACGCCGAAGCTGAGCGGCTGGTGTCCGGTACGGTCACCGTGGATGCGGCGAGCGTTTTCACGGGTCATGACGATCGTGACGGTCATCTCCGGGACGGCGATTTCCTGGCGGTCGAGCAGTACCCGGTGATCCGATTCGAGGCAACCGGTTATGAACCGACCGGCGAGGGCGAGGGCACGTTGCGGGGCGATCTGACCCTGCTCGGCGAGACGCGGCCGATCGAGCTCGAGCTCATCCTCAATCGGCGCGCCCCGCATCCCATCGGCGGCGCCGATACGCTGGGTGGCTCGGCCCGTGGCGCGATCAACCGCAGTGACTTCGGTATGGATTACGCCCTCGAGGGCGATCTGGTGGGCGATCAGATTGAGCTGATCATCGAATTCGAGGCCATTCAGGAGGATGCCTGAGGCGGTCACCGACGTTCGCCGACCGCGCATCGGGCTCGCGCTGGGCGGCGGCGCGGCGCGCGGCTGGGCGCACATCGGGGTGATCCGCGCGCTGCGGGAGGCGGGTATCGAGGCGGATATCATTGCCGGCACCTCGGTGGGTGCCATCGCCGGGGCGATGCTCTGCAGCGGGCATCTCGATGCCTTCGAGCAGTGGGTGCGGTCGCTCAACCGCCGCGATGTGCTGGCCTACATGGATTTCGACATCGGTAATGGCGGCTTTATCCAGGGGCGGCGCCTGATGGCCCGCTTCCACAAGACCTTCGACGCCATGGATTTCGCGGATCTGGACCATGCACTGGGCGTTGTCGCCACCGACCTCTACAGTGGCCAGGAGCGCTGGCTGCGGGAGGGCGATCTGGCCACCGCAGTGCGGGCTTCGATGGCGCTGCCGGGCGTATTCACGCCGGTGCATGTCAAAGGTGAGTGGTTGGTGGACGGCGGTCTGGTCAACCCGGTGCCGATCTCGCTGTGCCATGCCATGGGCGCTGATCGGGTCATCGCCGTCAATCTCAGCGGCGGGCTCGTCGGGAGGCGGATCCAGTCGCCGCTCGGGCAGGCGGCGGCGCATGGAACGGATGGCGAGGATCACCTGATTTCCGATCACCCGGATGGCGGGGTGGGAGCACCGCTTGCCTGGTGGCATCGCTTGTCCAGCGGGTTCCGGGGCAGTGCCGAGGCGCTCCAGGCCCAGTTCCAGCGGGGCGAGCAGGATTCCGCCCCGGGCGTTTTCGACGTCATCGCCACGGCGGTGAATGTCATGCAGGACCGCATCACCCGCAGCCGCATGGCGGGCGACCCGCCGGATCTGCTGATCAGCCCGCGGCTTGCGCATATCGGGCTGCTGGAGCTGCACCGTGGCGAAGAGGCGATTGCCGAGGGGTATGACTGCGTGGAGCGTATGCGCCCCGCGGTTGAGGCGTTCCTCGAAGACTAGTCGGCGAGGGCGGACACCCGAGTGAGGACGGGCCAGGCCACGAGCATCTGCGCAAAGCGAACGGTGGCGGGTCTCAAGGGCTCGTCGGTGCGCTCGCCCGCCGGCGCATCCAGGCCAGCGAACGCACAGATTGCCTGTTCCAGCGTCTCCAGCGCGGCGGGCGCCATGTACCCATCGACATGCAGCACATTGACTGCCCGGCCGCGAAAATGGCTCGGCACGGTGGCGAGCATGAAGGGCATGGCGTGCTGGCGGGTCATGTTGCTGAGATCCACGGGCAGGAAAAGTGACTGCAGGTCGTCATCGCGCGGTTCGACGATAACCTCGAGGTGATAGCAGGTCTCCTGCACGTCGGCATCCAGCCGGCCCAGCGCCAGTCTTCCCAGTTCGCTCGGGTGGATGCGCAGGATGACGTCAGCGACGTCCTGCTGGCCGGCAATCCAGCGCTCGTACTGACTGGCCCGGCGGCTGATTTCGGCGTCGGCATCCGACGGTGCATAGCCCCGCTCGCGCGTGTCCCGGTGATGTTTCCACTCCCGCTTGACCGCTGCAGCGGTGTCCACGTAGACAGAGAAATCGAGCAGCGGCCGGAATTCCGGATACAGGGTGTGCAACCCTTCGACCACCACCACGGGCGTGGGGCTGTGCCGGCGGGGGGGCTGGAAGCGTCCCGTGGCATGGTCATAAACCGGTATCTCCACCGCCTCGCCGGCACGCAGGCGCTGGAGGTGGTCAACCGCCTGGTCCAGGTGGTTGGCATCGGGGTCCAGCGGGGTCCGGCCGGAGAGTCGACGGGTGGCGCGATCCTCGGCGTGATAGCCATCCAGACTGATCTGACTGACCCGCTCGGCGCCAAGCAGCCGCTCCAGGCCCTGTGTATAGGTGCTCTTGCCGCTGCCGCTGTCACCGGCGACACCCACCACGATCGGCTGCTGCCGGGTGGCCAGCCGGGCGTGCAGCTGATTGGCGCCGGGACGCGGCGCCTTGTCCTGGGCGGTGCGGGCTGTCATGGGGGAACCTTCGACGCAATGGGCCGGATCGCCGCTGTGCGGAGATTCGCTCCCGCCGCGGTACCCTGTCAAATCCGGGCAGACCGGGAGTTGCTCACCGGCAAGCGGGCGGTTAGCTTTGCTACTGCGGACAAAGGAGTTTTCCGATGGCAATCAAGACCACCGATCTGTGCGACGAACATGCCGAGCAGCTGCGCATCCTCTCCCCCATTTTCGGGGATTACGGGGGGCGGCATGGGTTTGCCGGCATTATCGAGACGGTGAAGACCTTCGAGGACAACACTCGGGTGCGGGAGGTCCTCGAAACCCCGGGGGACGGGCGGGTGTTGGTTGTGGACGGCGCCGGGTCGCTGCGCTGCGCGCTGGTGGGTGACCAGCTCGCGGCCAAGGCCCGTGACAACGGCTGGACGGGTCTACTGGTCTATGGCTGTGTGCGTGATGCGGCCGATCTCGCGGATCTGGATATCGGTATCAAGGCGTTGAACACTCACCCCCGCCGGAGCGAGAAGAATAATGTCGGTGAAGTCGGGGGCGCCGTGACCCTGGCCGGCGCCACCATCAAGCCGGGCGAGTGGCTGTGCGCCGATCGCGACGGTATCGTCATCGCCGTGGAGGCGCTGGTCTAGGCGCAGTGCCCTCGGCAAGGAGAGAGCATATGGCGGAATCCATTCGATCACTGCTGCGCGAACGCCCCGCGGCACTGCATGCCCTGGGCCCCGACAGTACCGTGGCCGATGCGGTCGGACTGATGAATCGCAACAACATCGGGGCGGTGTTGGTCATGACCCCGGATGAGGCCCTGCTGGGCGTGTTTACTGAGCGCGATGTGCTGCGCCGGGTGCTCGGTGAGCGTCTCGATCCCGCCGCCACGCCGCTGGAATCCGTCATGACCCGAAAGGTCTTCTGGATCCCCCCGACAGCCAGCGTGGACGAGGCGATGACGGTGGTCTCTGAGCGCAATGTGCGGCATCTGCCGGTCATGGATCAGGAGCGGGTCCTTGGCATGATCTCGGTGCGAGACCTCACCGCCGCCGTGGTCCGGGAGCGCGATCTGCAGGTCGCGGAGCTCACCAGCTACATGCATGGTAGTTACGGGGGCCATGTCGGAAGCTGATGCAGTCCGCCTCGACCGTTGGCTGTGGGCGGCGCGGTTCTTCAAGACCCGCCGCCTCGCCGTGGATGCCATCAAGGGCGGAAAGGTGAGCGTTGACGGGGCCCGGGCCAAGCCCGCACGAGCCGTCAAAGTGGGTCAACGCCTGATCATCCGCAAGGGGCCACAGACCTTCGAAGTGGACGTTGAGGGCCTCGCCGAGCAGCGCGGCCCGGCGCCGGAGGCGCAGAAGCTCTACACCGAGACCGCTGCCAGCGAGGCGACCCGTGAGCAGCAGCGTGCCGAGCTGCGGGCGGCGGCCGCTGCGCAGCCTCGGCCCGACCATCGCCCTGAACGCCGTGATCGCCGGCGGCTTGCGGCGTTCAAGCGCGGCGGCCAGGACTGACGATCAACTGACTGCCTCGCCGGAGCGGCCTGCCTGCCGGGTGGACATGAACTCTGCGAGAAGGCGGCCGGTATGCGATTCGCGATTTCGGCATGCCTGCTCCGGCGTGCCCTGAACCACGATACGCCCGCCGCCATCTCCGCCCTCCGGCCCGAGGTCGATCAGCCAGTCGGCCTCGGCGAGCACGTCGAGGTTGTGCTCAATGACGACGACGCTGTGTCCCGCGTCCACCAGTCGATGCAGGACACCGGTGAGGCGCTCGACATCGGCGATATGCAGCCCGACGGTGGGCTCGTCGAGGATGTAGAGCGTTCTCGCCGCCGCTGTCCTGCCGGTCTCCGGCCTTGCCTTGGCCAGTTCGCTGACGAGCTTGATCCGCTGGGCCTCGCCGCCGGACAGCGTCGGACTCGGCTGACCTAGGGTGAGATACCCAAGCCCCGTATCCCGCAGCAGCCCCAGCGTATGGTGGAGTCGCTTGTGTGCCGCGAAGAAATCGACCGCCGTTTCGATATCCATGCTCAGGACATCGCCGATCGAACAGCCCCGCCAGGTGACGGCCAGGGTCTCCGGCGTGAAGCGCTGGCCGTGACAGGTCTCGCAGGGCACGGTGACGTCCGGGAGAAAGTTCATCTCGATCCGCCGCATGCCCTGCCCCTCGCAGTCCGGGCAGCGGCCCTCGCTGGTGTTGAATGAAAAGCGTCCTGGCCCGTAACCACGGATACGGGCCTCTTCGGTCTGGGCGAACAGGCGCCGTATCTCGTCGTAGATGCCGACATAGGTGACGGGGCAGGAGCGGGGGGTCTTGCCGATGGGCGTCTGGTCGACCTCGAGAACACGATCCACTGCCTGCCAGCCGGTGATGTCCCGACAGCCATGCGGCGCCGCGCTGGCATCGCCGGTACGGCCGAGCCGGGCCCGCAGGCTGCCATGGAGCACCTCCCGAACCAGGGTGCTTTTACCGGATCCGGATACACCGCTCACTGCCGTCAGGCGGCCCAGCGGGATGCGCGCATTGACCTCGCGGAGATTGTTGGCGTGAACTCTCAGCAGCTTGATGGCTTCCGTGGCGTGGGCATCGCGGCGTTCGCCGCGCTGTGGGTGATGCATGGGATTGCTCAGGGCGCGCCCGGTGACCGAATCGGGATTGGCAAGCAGGTCCTCGAGCCGGCCCTCGGCCACGATCCGTCCGCCCTGCACACCGGCGCCGGGGCCGAGGTCAATGACATGCTCGGCGCGGCGGATCGTATCCTCGTCATGTTCGACGACGACCATGGTGTTGCCCTTGGCTTCCAGTGCCGCCAGCGTGTCGAGGAGCATCCGATTGTCGCGGGCATGCAGTCCGATGGTCGGTTCATCGAGGATGTAGCAGACGCCCTGGAGGTTGGAACCAAGCTGGGCCGCCAGCCGGATACGCTGGGCCTCACCGCCGGAGAGCGTCGGCGCCGCCCGATCGAGGGTGAGGTAGCCGAGGCCGACCGCCGCCAGGAACCCGAGCCGCCCCTGCAGCTCGGACAGGATGTCGCGGGCAATCGCGGCTTCCCGACCCGTCAGTTCGATGTCGCGGAAAAAGGCCTCGGCCCCGGCCACCGAGAGGCCGCCATAGTCGGCAATGCCGCGGTCGAGAAAACGCACGGCCAGCGCCTCCGGTCGCAGGCGATGACCGTGACAGGCGGGGCAGATCCGCGGTCCTTCCTCGTCTCCGCCTCGCCACTGTCGCTCCTCGCCGGTCTGCTCGGCATCGAAGCCCTTGAGCACGACGCCGGTGCCGAAGCACGTCGGGCACCAGCCATGCCGGGTGTTGTAGGAGAATAGTCTCGGATCCAGCGGGCTGAAGCTGCGATTGCAGCCGGGGCAGGCGCGCTCCGTGGAATAGAGGGTGGTCTCCCCCGTCGCTCTGGCCACCTTGACCTGGCCCTTGCCATAGCCTAGGACCTGCGCCAGCGCGGCACCCAGTGTGTCCTCGTCGGCAGGATCCGGCTCGAGGGTGGCGACGGGCAGATCGATATCATGTTCCTGGTAACGGTCGAGGCGAGGCCAGTCGGCGGTGGGCAGATCCTCGCCATCCACGCGTAGGTGGCTGAAGCCTTTGCCGCCGGCCCACTGGGCCAGGTCGGTGTAGTACCCCTTACGCGCCACGACCAGCGGTGCCAGGAGCGTGACCGCTTCGCCGCGATGCGCCTCGACGAGGTGGGCGGCGATGGACTCACGGCTCTGTTCGCGGATGGGCAGATCGCAGTCGGGACAGTACTGGGTGCCCAGTTTGACGAACATCAGCCGCAGGAAGTGATGCAGCTCTGTCATCGTGGCCACGGTGCTCTTGTGGCCACCGCGGCTGGTGCGCTGCTCGATGGCCACCGTGGGCGGGATGCCGAAGACCGCGTCGACGTCGGGCCGGGCGGCGGGCTGGACGAACTGCCGGGCGTAGGCGTTGAGCGACTCCAGGTAGCGGCGCTGGCCTTCGTTGAAGAGGATGTCGAAGGCCACCGTGCTCTTCCCGGAGCCGGACAGGCCGGTGATCACGGTAAGGCGGTCCTGCGGGATGCGCAGATCGATGCCGCGCAGATTGTGTTCGCGCGCATTGCGGATTTCGATGGCCCGGGGTTCGGCCGTCATCGACTGCTTCACGCCTCGTGCCGCCGTCTCAAGCGGGGGGGCATCCGCCACGCGCTCGCCTTGGTAGCGTTTGAGTGCGTTGCCGGTATGGCTTTCGGCCACGGCCATGACCGCCTCGGGTGTGCCCTCGGCAACCAGTCGGCCACCGGCATCGCCGCCCTCCGGCCCCAGGTCCACCAGCCAGTCGGCGGCCAGCATGACATCCAGGTTATGCTCGATGACGATGACGGAATGCCCGGCCTCCATCAGCCGCTCAAGGGCGGTGAGCAGGACACGGATATCCTCGAAATGCAGCCCGGTGGTGGGTTCGTCGAAGAGGAACAGCTTATGCCCGCCGCCCCGCTTGCGGGCCTTGGCCAGGTGACCGGCAAGCTTCAGGCGCTGGGCTTCGCCGCCGGATAGGGTGGGCACGGGCTGGCCCAGTTGCATGTAGCCAAGACCCACTGCCGCAAGGGGCTCCAGGCCGCGGAGGATGTCCGGCTGGTCGGCAAAGAAGGCACGCGCTTCGTCCACGGTCATCTCCAGGCATTCGGCAATGGAGACCGGCGGCCGATCGCAGTCCTGGGCCGGCGCGATGCGGACCTCGAGCACGGCATCGCGATAGCGGCGTCCGTCGCAGGTGGGGCAGCGCAGGTAGACATCCGAGAGGAACTGCATCTCGACATGCTCGAAACCGTTGCCGCCACAGGCCGGACAGCGGCCGGCACCGGCGTTGAAGCTGAAGGTGCCGGCGGTATAACCCCGCTCCCGGGCAAGCGGCTCGCGGGCGAATGCCTTGCGAATCGGGTCGAAGGCACCGACATAGCTGGCCGGATTGGAGCGTGTGGTGCGGCCGATGGCCGACTGATCGACCAGGACCACCTCGTCGATGGTCTCCGCGCCATGAATGGCCGTGTGCCTGCCGGGTGGATCCACGGCTTCACCGAACATCTTGCGCAGGCTGCGGTAGATGACGGACTCGAGCAGCGTGGACTTGCCGGATCCGGATACGCCGGTCAGACAGACCAGGCGGTGCAGGGGCAGACGCACATCGAATCCGTCGAGGTTGTGCTCACTTGCTCCCTCAATGGTGATCCATTGGGCCGGTGCCTCGCGGTGCGCGCGTCGGCCGGCAGCCTCCACGCGGCGGCGTCCCTGCAGATAGGCGCCGGTCAGCGATGTCTTATCCTTCATCAGCGCGGCCGGCGAGCCATTGAAGACAATATCGCCGCCTTCCCGGCCAGGGCCCGGGCCGATATCGATGATCCGGTCGGCGGCCTGCATGATGTCGGGGTCGTGTTCGACCACAAGCAGCGTGTTGCCGGCATCGCGCAGGCGGTGCATCACCGAGGTGATGCGCTGGATATCCCGGGGATGCAGTCCGATGCTCGGTTCATCGAGGACGAATAGGGTATTGACCAGCGAGGTGCCCAGTGCTGTGGTGAGATTGATGCGCTGGACCTCGCCACCCGACAGCGTCCGCGACTGGCGGTCGAGCGTCAGGTAGCCGACGCCGACCTGCTGGAGAAAGCCAAGTCGCGCGCGGATCGCCTCCAGTAGCAGGGGAACCGCCTCGTCCAGGGGAGCGGGGAGCGCGAGCCGCTCGAAGAATTGCCCGGCACGCGCCAGTGGCAGGGTCATCAGGTCGTGGACGTTCAGCCCCGGCAGTCCCCGGAATACCGATTCGGGCATGGACAGGCCGCGGGCGCGATGTCGCTCGGCGGGTGGCACCGCCAGGGCCGCCTCATCATGCCCGCCCAGGCGCCAGAGCAGCGCCTCGGGCTTGAGGCGTGCCCCCTCGCAGTCCGGACAGAGATCGTAACTGCGATATTTGGATAGCAGCACGCGGACATGCATTTTATAGCTCTTCGACTCCAGCCAGTCGAAGAACCGGCGCACGCCGTGCCACTGACCCCGACCGCCGCCTTCGCCCTCGATGACCCAGTCGCGGTCGGCCGCCGGCAGATCCTGCCAGGGAACATCGGTGGCCACGCCACGGCGGCGGGCATGACGCATCAGATCCTTCTGACATTCCGCGGATTTGCCTGACTGCCAGGGGCGGATGGCGCCGCCGGCCAGGGTCTTGCGGGGATCGGGAATGACCAGCCCGTAGTCGATGCCCATGATGCGGCCAAAGCCGCGGCAGGTCTCGCAGGCACCCACCGGCGAGTTGAACGAGAAAAGACTGGGGCTGGGGTCGCGATAATGCCGGTTGCAGTCGGCGCAGTGCAGCGCCTGTGAAAATCGATGCTCGTCCACGGGCTCGCGCTGGTCATCCAGCTCCATCACGACCAGATGGCCACGGCCATGCTGAAAGGCCGCCTCGGCAGCTTCAATGAGCCGATCGCGCCGCGATTCCTCCACCCGAATGCGGTCCTGGATGACGCGCAGACGCCCGTCCGCCTGATCGCTTATGCGGGTGTAGCCCTGTCGCTCCAGCAGGCCGCGGATCTCAGCGCGGTCATAGTTCTCGGGAATCTCCACATCGAAGGCGACCACGGCCCGCGCCCCCGGACAGCGCTCATGGAGCCGCTGATAGACTCCCTCGGCCGTATCCCGCGTCACCGCCCGCCCGCAGCCACCGCAGTAGAGCCGTGCCCCACGGGCAAACAGCAGCTTGAGGTGATCATTGAGCTCGGTCATCGTGCCCACGGTGGAGCGGGAGGTGCGCACGGGGTTGGTCTGATCAATGGCGATGGCCGGCGGTATACCTTCCACCCGATCCGTGGCGGGGCGATCCATGCGATCGAGAAACTGTCGGGCGTAGGGGGAGAACGTCTCGACGTAGCGGCGCTGGCCCTCGGCATAGATGGTGTCAAACGCCAGCGACGACTTGCCGGATCCGGATACCCCGGTGATCACGGCGAATTCGCCGGTGGGCAGATCCAGGTCCAGATTGCGCAGGTTGTTCTGGCGGGCACCGCGGATGCGGATGGTGGAGTCACTCATCGTCGGTCCTCAGGCATTGTGCGAGCAGTTTGCGCAGCCGGGCGATCGCTTCCCGGCGCCCGGATAGTCCAGCGGTCTGCGCCATGGCCATACCATCCATCGGCCGGTCCACCGCGGCATCCAGCAGCGCCCGGTCATCGCCGTCGAAGGACCCGGCGCCGCTGACCGCCCAGCGTGCCAGCGCACCATGGGTATCGAGCAGTGATCGATGGCCGCGGGCGAAGGCCTCGAGATCGACCTGATCAATGGCGGCTGGATCAACAGCGACGGGCAGGTCCTGCTGCAGTCGGGAGGCGAGCGCCGTGGGGACGTCGCTCAGGCCCTGCGCCAGCTGGTCGGGCAGATGCACGGCCATGCGCTGACGGGCCTGCGCCAGAAGCTCGTCGCCATGAGGATCCAGCCCCTGGAGCAGGATGACCGCATGACTGCCGCTGCTAGCGTCGCGACGGTTACCCACCCGTGCCGGTCGAAGACCACAGGCAAGCCAGAAGTCTAGCACCTCGGCGGTCATCCCGAAGCTGGTGCCAAGCCAGTCGAGCCCGTCATCGAGAGCACTCGCTCGAGCGGCATCGACCAGTGCCCTGCCGATGCCGGCACGGCGGCAGTCCGGATGCACCGCGATGCGCTGGATACGCAGTCCCCTCCGGGTAGCGGCCTCGCTGATGCCGGCGTGGAATGTCAGTGACTGGGCGATCAGGTGCCCCGCCGGGCGGCGTCGGCCGGCATGGATCTCTCGGCTTAACGTCGGGTCGAGTCCGCCCTCGACACGGCCGGCAAGGATGCCGATGACGGCGCCCTGATCACGGGCCAGCCATAGACGCATGGACGGGTCATCCAGCAGCTGTCTTAGGTCCCGGGGTCGGGTCTGGTAATGGCCGGCCACCAGCAGGCCGAATGCATCGGCAAGATCCTGTTCTCTGCCTGCCAGATCAGCGCCCGCCACGCATTCGATCTGCGGGGCACCGGCATTGTCATGGGAGCGTGGATCCGTGTCGAGAAGCAGTAGCGTGTCCACCAGGCACTCGAGGGGGTCGTCAGGTGCCCAGCGGATCGGTCGGGAGAGTTTTACATGGCGGAACGTACGCGGCTGGCGGGCGAGGGTGTCCGCCAGCCTGACGATCAGGCCGCGGCCGCTGCCCTCGTAGCCATGCACTGTGCCGGTGATCACGCAGCGGCGGTTTTCCTTGATCAGCCGCTCGACCAGTGGGAGGGGCATCGCGGCCGCCTCGTCGATGAACAGCAGTGAACGCGCCGGTCGGACATCTTCGGGCGCGAGGAAAACCGGGGGCGTCCGCCCGGCGCTGGCCAACGCGGTGGCAGCGGCGGACCGGGACGGCGCCGTGAGCCGGATATCGGCCCGTTCGCCAAGGGCACGGGCGGCGAGGCCCAGCGCCGCCGATTTGCCGCGCCCGCGATCGGCAGTGATCAGCAGCGTCGCCGGGTCGTCATCCCGCGTCAGGTCGGTGATCGCGTCGATGACGCGCTTTTGGGCCGCCGTGGGTTCAAGCGTGCCTGCGCCTACACCCGGATAGCCCGTCGGACGGGGCAGGGCGTCCATGTCGTCACTCGCGGCCTGGCGTCGAACCGCCGGTGATTCCCCGAGATGGCGGATCAGCCGGCCAATGAACGCGGATCCTGACGGGTCGGGAGAGACCCCTTCGCTCAGCAGTCGGGCCAGCGCGGGATCCGGAGCGGTTGGCCATGCCGCCGCCGGTGGGGTAAGCAGCAGACAGTGACCGCCGCCACCGATCGCACCGGCAAGAGCGCCGAGATCATCCGGATCGAGGCCGGAATGCGCGTCGATCACACCGGCGGCAAGGGTTCGTCCAAGGAGCGATCGACCCTGGCCGGCGGGGACTGCGCGAATCCCCCCGGCGCCGGTTTCGCCATCGCCTCCCGCGGTTGTCCCGACCCATCCAACGGCGTCGGGATCCTGTTCCGCAAGCAGGTTAAGTGCCTGCTGCCGGCATCCGGCCGCCGTGCCTTCGATCCAGATCAGATCGCGAGGCCTCTCCCGCATTACTGATAGCCCGCGGCCTGCAGCCGGAAGAGCCGCGCGTAGCGGCCATCGGCATCCAGCAGTGCGGCGTGACTGCCGCGCTCGATGATCCGCCCGCCCTCAATGACGATAATCTCATCCGCCATGCGCACCGTGGAGAAGCGGTGCGAGATGAGGATGGCCATCCGATCGCGGGTGAGTGTGCGGAAATGCTCGAAGATTTCCGCCTCGGCGGCGGCATCCATGGCGGCGGTGGGCTCGTCCAGCACGAGGATGTCCGCGCCTTCGCGCATGAACGCCCGCGCCACGGCAATCTTCTGCCACTGTCCCCCCGACAGCTCGCGGCCATCGCGGAACCAGCGACCGAGCTGGGCATGGTACCCACCGGGAATGGCCTCGATGAAAGGCTCCGCCAGGCCCTGGCGGGCGGCCCGCTGCCAGCGCGCCTCGTCATCGAAATGACGGACATCGCCGGCACCGATGTTCTCGCCCACCGGCAGCTGATAGCGCATGAAATCCTGGAAAATGATGCCGATGCGCTCGCGCAGCGTCTGGCTGTCCCAGTCGTGCAGATCCGTGCCATCCAGCAGTATCCGCCCGGCCGTCGGTGCGTAGAGACCGGCCAGGAGCTTGATCAGCGTGGTCTTGCCCGAACCGTTGTCGCCCACCAGGGCGATACTGCGGCCCGGTTGCAGGTGGAGCGAGACATTGCGAAGGGCATCGTCCTCACTGCCGGGGTAGCGAAAGCTGACCGCCTCGAATCGTAACCCGTCACCGGGTACGGCACCTTTGGTGGCCTCGCCGGTGCCAACGGTTACCGGCTGCTCGAGATATTCATACAGATTGGAGAGGTAGAGGTTGTCCTCGTACATGCCGCTGATGGCGGTCAGGCTGGCACTCACGGCACTCTGACCCTGCCGGAAGACGCTCAGGTACATGGTCATCTGACCCAGTGTGATCTGGCCGGCCACTGTGGTCATGACAATCCATGCGTAGGTCGCATAGAACGCCAGGGTGGCGATCAGCCCCAGGCCGAAGCCCCACAGGTCGCGGCGGAGGGTCAGCCGGCGGTCTTCCCGGTAGAGACGACGAAAGATGTCCCGATACCGATCGAGCAGCAGCGGCCCGAGCTGGAACAGCTTGACCTCCTTGGCGCTGTCCTCGCGGGCGAGCACGGTCTCCAGATACATCTGCTGGCGGGTATCCGGGCTGCGCCAGCGGAACAGGCGGAAGGCATCGCCCGAGAACTTCGCCTCGGAGAAGAACTGCGGCAGTCCGGCTGCCACCAGAATGGCCACCGCCCAGGGTGAAAAGCCCAGCAGCAGGCCCGCAAAACTGGCAAGTGAAATGCCATTCTGAATGAGGCCGAAGGTGCGATTGACGAGGCTCAGGGGGCGACTGGACGCCTCGCGCCGCGCACGGGTGAGCTTGTCGTAGAACTCCGAATCCTCGAAGTCGGCAAGCTGCAGCGTCTGCGCCTTCTCCAGGATCATGACGTTGACGCGCTGCCCGAGCTGGGCACGCAGCAACGACTGGACGATCTGGATGCCGCGCTGGGCGCCGGCGATGCCCGCCATGATCCCGCCTTCGAGCGCAACCAGCCAGAGCAGCCGCGGCGGTATACCCGCCTCCGCGTTGATGGCATCGACCACGCCATCGACGATGAGCTGGCCAACCCATGCGGCCGCCGCCGGCAGCAGGCCCGCCACCAGCGTGGCGACCGCCAGTATGACCGTGAGCGGGCGACTGGTCTGCCAGACCAGCTCGATGGCTCGCCGGCTGTAGCGGAAGACACCCAGATACTGACGCCAGCCCCGCGGTGGGTTGCAGTCGTTGGCGGTTGCCGTCTGCGCAGGGGATGCCATCGCCCCAGTTTAACGAATGACTTGACGACTGCGAGGGAATAGCGGTTAACTCCTGATCATGTTGACGGATTTCAATCATCGTCCTTCCATTGTGCTTCTGCGCGGTCTATTCCCCGGGCTGCTGCTGCGCCGCGCGCGCAGTTAATCGAACCCCACTCAAGAAAAGACCTCATCCCTCTCCAACCGCCCGAAACGGCGGTGTCAGTCCCGTTGCATGACAGGGAGCGCAAGACGATGCTCGATGACCCGACCCGCAAATATCAGCCGTTCCGTCCGATCCGTCTCCGCGACCGGCAATGGCCGGACCATACAATCACCCGGCCGCCGGTGTGGATGAGCACGGACCTGCGCGACGGTAACCAGGCGCTGTTCGAACCGATGGACGTGGAGCGCAAGCGTGCCTTGTATGACTGCCTGGTGGATGTGGGCTTCCGCGAGATCGAAGTCGGCTTCCCCTCTGCCTCGCAGGCCGACTATGACTTCGTGCGTCACCTCATCGACAGCGACGCCATCCCCGAAGGTGTCTGGATCGAGGTGCTCACCCAGGCCCGCCCGGAATTGATCGAGCGGACCTTCGAGGCCGTGGCCGGCGCGCCCCGCGTGATTGTCCATGTCTACAACGCGACCTCCCCGGTATTTCGCGAGGTCGTCTTCCGACAGAGCGCTGAAGGTGTCCAGACAATGGCCGTTGAGGCGGCTCGGCAGATCCGCGGGCTGGCCGCTGAGCGTCCGGAAACCGTCTGGCGGTTTCAGTATAGTCCGGAGACCTTCAGCACCACGGAGCCCGAGTTTGCCCTCTCCGTCGTCGACGCGGTGACCGCGGTCTGGGAGGCCTCGGCGGAGGTGCCGGTCATCATCAATCTGCCGGCGACGGTGGAGATGGCCGCGCCCAATGTCTATGCCGACCAGATCGAGTGGATGCATCGGCATCTCGCCCGGCGGGAGGGCATCGTCTTGAGCGTGCACCCGCACAATGATCGCGGCACCGGTGTGGCCGCGGCGGAGCTCGCGCTCATGGCCGGGGCCGATCGCGTCGAGGGTTGTCTTTTCGGCAACGGTGAGCGCACGGGCAATGTCGATCTCGTCACCCTCGCCCTCAATCTCTATACCCAGGGCGTGCATCCGGGGCTGGATTTCTCGCGCATCAATGACGTGCTGCGCACCGTCGAGCACTGTACCCAGATTCCGGTTCACCCACGGCATCCCTACGTCGGCGACCTGGTCTTCACCGCATTTTCCGGATCCCATCAGGATGCCATTCGCAAGGGCTTTGCCGTGCAACCGGAGGATGGACTCTGGTCGGTGCCTTATCTGACGATCGACCCGCGCGATCTCGGCCGCAGCTACGAGTCGGTAATCCGGGTCAACAGCCAGTCGGGCAAGGGCGGCATGGCCTATTTAATGGAGCAGGCATACGGCGTGACGCTGCCGCGGCGTCTGCAGGTGGAATTCTCGCGGGTGGTGCAGGCGCACATGGACGCCGGGGGCGGTGAGGTCTCCGCCGAGGCGCTGTGGGATCTTTTTGAAAGAGAGTATCTGCTGCTGGAAGCCCCGATCCACTACATCGGTCATACGCTGTTCGATGCCGGCGAGCGGCAGGGCCTGCGCCTTTGCATTCGCCAGCAGGGGGAGACCGTCACTCTCAACGGCTTTGGCAACGGGCCCATCGATGCCCTGCTGGATGCGCTGGGCAGTCCGGTGCGGGTACAGCACTACGAGGAGCACTCCCTGAGCCATGGCTCCGATGCCGGCGCGGTGTGTTTCATGGAACTTGCCGCCGAGGGAATCGACGGTGACGTCTACGGTGTGGGGATGGATGCCAATATCGTCACCGCATCGGTGCGGGCGGTCCTCAGCGGGATCAATCGCATGGCGTCTCAGGCACCGGTGGTACTCGGCAATGCCGCCAGCGTGGCCAGGAATGCCTCGCCGTAGCGCTCCAGCTTTCGCGCCCCGACACCGGGCAGGTCGGCGAATTCGGCAAGATTCGTCGGGCGCTGCTCGAGCATGGCGAGCAGCGTCGCATCGTGGAAGATGACGTACGGCGGCACACCCTCATGCTCGGCAAGGCGCCGACGCGCCGCGCGCAGGGCGGCCCAGGTGTCGGGATCCACGGCCACGTCGGCGGCGGCGACCCGCATTCGCGGCTGCGCCCGCCGGCTGGGCAGGTCCTCGCGCAGAAACAGCTCAGTCTCGCCCCGTAACAGCGGGCGACAGGCCTCGGCGAGGCGCAGGCCGCCGTGGCCCTCGGGGTCCGGCTCAAGGTAGCCGTGCGCCAGTAGTTGCCGGATGATGGACTGCCAGGTCGCCCGGGGCAGATCAGTGCCGATGCCGAAGGTGCTCAAGCGCTCATGCCCGCGCTGTCGAAGCCGGTCGTTATCCTCGCCGAGCAGCACATCAATGACGTGGCCAGCCCCGAAGCGCTGCCCTGTGCGGTATACACAAGACAGCAGCCGTCTCGCCGGATCCGTTGCGTCCCAGGTGCGCGGCGGATTCTGGCAGTTATCGCAGTTGCCGCAGCGATCTGGATACACCTCGCCGAAATGTGCGAGCAGGGTGGGCCGACGGCACTGGCTGGTCTCGCAGAAGGCGAGCAGCGCCTCCAGGCGCTGTTGCTCACGGCGCTTGTGGCCCGCGCCAGCCTGCGAGTCGGCGCTCATCTGACGGATGCGGTAGATGTCCTGCAATCCATACACAAGCCATGCCTCCGCCGGGAGCCCGTCGCGACCGCCCCGTCCGGTCTCCTGATAGTAGGCCTCGAGGGTCTTGGGCAGATCCAGGTGGGCGACAAAGCGGACATCCGGCTTGTCGATACCCATGCCGAAGGCAACGGTGGCTACCATCACCAGGCCATCCTCGCGCAGGAAGCGTGACTGGTGATGCTGGCGCAGGGCCGGCTCGAGGCCGGCATGGTAGGCAAGCGCCGGGATCCCGCGGGTGTTGAGCCAGTCGGCGATCTGTTCGGTGGCTCGGCGTGACATGCAATAGACGATCCCGGACTCACCAGCATGCCGTTCGCGGATGAAGCGCAGGAGTTGGTCCCGAGGCCGGTCCTTGAGCCCGATTTCGTAGCGGATGTTGGGTCGGTCGAAACTGGAGACGAAAACTCGGGCATCGGCGGGTAGCAGTCGCTGGCGGATCTCCTCGCGGGTGCGTTGATCGGCCGTGGCCGTGAGGGCGATACGTGGAACGCCGGGAAATCGGTCGCCGAGGATGTCCAGCTGCAGATACTCGGGTCGGAAATCATGTCCCCATTGAGAGACGCAATGCGCTTCGTCGATGGCGAATAGCGCGATCCTGACGTCTGACAGCCGCTGCAGGAGGTCGCTGCCGAGGAGCCGCTCCGGTGCGACGTAGAGCAGATCGAGTTCACCGGCCTGCAGGGCGCGTTCGATATCGAGCCGTTCCTCAGCGCAGAGACTGGAGTTCAGCGCCGCGGCGCGGACGCCCTGCTGACGCAGGGCGGCGACCTGATCGGACATGAGAGCGATCAGCGGCGAAACGACCACCGCCACACCATCGCGCAGCAGGGCGGGGATCTGGTAGCAGAGCGACTTCCCGCCACCGGTGGGCATCAGCACCAGGGCATTGCCACCGTCGGCCACGCAGTCGATGACCTCGCCCTGCTGACCGCGAAAGCGCGAATAACCGAATACCTGTTCCAGCACGGCCCGAGCGGCCGTGCTCCCCTGCGATGGCTTCATTTGCGCCTTTTCAGGAGCCGGCGATGAGCAGGCTTTTGCAATGCGGGCGCTTCATCAAGAGAGATCATCCTGGTGAAAGTGGACCGTCATGATATCGCCGTCGCGCCCCGCAAGTCAGTGGAAATTGCGTGACCGGGTTTGCAGCTCCCCCAGCAGATGGCTATGATCTTCGAGACGTCCGGCGACCAGATGGCAGACGTCACCGCGGCGCTCCCATATGCCCACGACGCCGAGCAGACGCGCCCCAACCACCAGTGATCGCTGCCGTGCGGCCAGGTCTTTCCAGATCACCACATTGGTGACCCCGGATTCGTCTTCCAGTGTCAGGAAGACCACGCCACCGGCGGCGCCGGGCCGTTGTCGGTTGATCACGAGCCCGGCTGCCCGGGCGATTCGACGATGTCCGGTCTGTGCCAGTTCACTCACGGGGCGATAGCCGCTGCGCCGCAGCCGATCGCGTAGCAGTGCCAGAGGGTGCCGGCCCAGCGTCAGCCCGAGGCTGCGATAATCACCCAGCAGATCTTCGGCTTCGGAAGGGGCGGGCAGCGCCGGGGGTGTCTCGGAGTGAGGGGTCGAGTCCAGTAACGGACCCCGGGCCTCAATACCGAGTACCTGCCACCATGCCTGACGCCGATGTCCGCCAAGCCCGGCCATGGCCCCGGCATCAGCGAGTGCGCGCAGATTGCCGCGATCGAGCCCGGCGCGATGAGCCAGGTCGCCTATGTTGCTGAAAGGGCCATCCGTTTCGCGGCTCTGACGGATCCGCTCTGCCGCGGCCCTGCCGAGGCCGCGGATCAGACGCAGGCCGAGGCGCAGCACAGGCCGTTGGGATGGGGCCTCTTTATTGTCATGCTCAAGGCTGCAGTCCCAGTCGCTGTACCGGACATCCACACCCCGCACCACGACGCCATGAGCGCGGGCGTCACGGACCAGCTGCGCTGGTGCGTAGAACCCCATGGGCTGACTGTTGAGCAGGGCGCAGACAAAAACGTCGGGGTAGTGGCGCTTGATCCAGGCAGAGACATAGACGAGCAGGGCAAAGCTGGCGGCATGGGATTCCGGGAAGCCGTACTCGCCGAAACCGCAGATCTGCTCGAAGACCCGTTCGGCAAATGCCGGTGCGTAACCACGCTCGGCCATCCCCTGCAGCAGCCGTTCGCGGAACGGACCCAGTCCGCCACGTTTTTTCCATGCCGCCATGGCCCGACGCAGGGAATCCGCCTCTCCCGGGGTAAAGCCGGCGGCCACCACGGCCAGCTGCATGACCTGTTCCTGGAAGATGGGAACGCCCAGGGTGCGTTCCAGCACGCCGCGAACCTCGTCGCTGGGATAGTCCACCGCCTCACTGCCCTCGCGGCGTCGCAGATAGGGGTGGACCATATCGCCCTGGATGGGGCCGGGCCGGACGATGGAGATCTCGATCACCAGATCGTAGAAACACGCTGGCCTGAGCCGCGGCAGCATGGCCATCTGCGCTCGTGACTCCACCTGGAAAACGCCAACGGTGTCGGCCTGGCAGAGCATTGCGTAGACGGATGGATCCTCGGCCGGAATGTCCGCCAGCGTCAGACAGCGGCCGTGATGCTGTTCGATGAGCGCCAGGCTCCGACGGATGGCACTCAGCATGCCCAGCGCCAGGCAGTCGACCTTGAGCAGCCCCAGGGTCTCCAGGTCGTCCTTGTCCCACTGGATGATGCTGCGTCCCGCCATGGCCGCGTTCTCCGTGGGAACCAGCTCGCTGAGTGGGCCACGGCTGATCACGAACCCACCGACATGCTGTGAGAGATGGCGCGGGAATCCGAGCAGCTCGCGGGTGAGCGTGAGCAGGCGGTGAACCACCGGGTTCTGCGGATCGAATCCCGCCTCGCGCAGGCGCTCGTCATCAATCGTCCGGCCATCCCACCACTGCATGCTACCCGCCAGTCGGTCGACCTGTTCCCCATCCAGCCCGAGTGCCTTGCCGACATCCCGCAACGCGCTGCGGGGGCGATAGCTGATGACCGTGGCAGCCAGCGCGGCACGATGCCGGCCGTATTTGCGATAGACGTACTGGATGACCTCCTCGCGGCGGTCATGCTCGAAGTCAACATCGATATCCGGCGGTTCGTTGCGCTCGCGGGAAATGAAACGTTCGAACAACAGGCTGGAGCGGGCGGGATCCACGGCAGTGATGCCCAGGCAGTAGCAGACGCTCGAGTTGGCGGCCGAGCCGCGCCCCTGGCACAGAATGCCCTGGCGTCGTGCAAAGTCGACGATATCGTGCACCGTCAGGAAGTAGGGCTCGTAGGCCAGATCCTGAATGATCTGCAGCTCGTGTTCGATGCTCTGACGAATGCGTTCGGGGACCCCCTCCGGCCATCGCCGACCGGCTCCGGCCTCCACCAGATGACGCAGCCAGCTCGTGGGGGTATGCGCCGCCGGTACCAGCTCTTCCGGGTATTCGTAGCGCAGTTCATCCAGGGAAAATCGGCAGCGCGCGGCGATAGCCACCGTCTCGGCGAGCATGGCCGCGGGGTAGTCCCGCCCCAGGCGTCTGCGCGGGCGTAGATGCCGTTCGCCATTGCGGGCAAGCGCGTCGCCAAGTGTGCCCACCGGTTGCCCATGGCGAATGGCGGTGAGTGTGTCCTGCAGGGCCCGTCGTCCGCGCCGATGCATGAGAACACCGCCACTGGCCACCGCCGGCAAGTGATATCGGTGGGCTAGCACCTGGCAGTGGTCGAGGCGTTCGCTATCACGTCCGTCACGCCGGGTCTGCGCCGTCAGCCAGCTGCGTTGTGGAAAGGTCCGGCGAAGCCATTCGATGTCGCCTTCGTCGGTGCCGGGCTCTGTTATGAGCAGGGCAAGGCAGCCCGGGATGCCGTCCTGCAGGTCTTCGCGTTCAAGCCGATAGTGCCCCTTTCCTGCCTGACTTCGGCCCAGCGCAATGAGCGCGGAGAGCCGGCCATAGGCGTAGCGATCGGGTGCCAGTAGGATCAGGTGAAGGCCATCCGTCAGGCGTAACTCGCTGCCCACGATCAGTTGGATGCGGCGCTCACGGGCGGCCGCATGGGCCCGAACCACCCCGGCGAGGGAGCACTCGTCGGTAATGGCCAGTGCCTCGTAGCCCAGTTCATCGGCCCGCCTGATCAGCTCCTCGGGGTGTGAAGCCCCCCGCAGGAAGCTGAAGTTGCTGACGCAGTGAAGCTCGGCGTAGGCCGGCATCGTTGCATCCATCATGCTCAGCCGTCCGGCTGACGATGAGCCCGGGGTAGCGTGAGCAGGGCGACCGAGCCGGTCAGCATAACGGCGCCGAGGAGTCCGTAAGTGCCCAGTGCCTCGTTGAGTATCAGCCAGGCCAGTAGTGCCGCACCCAGCGGTTCCAGCAGCACCAGGATGCTGGAGATGGTGGCGGTGGTATGCCGCAGTCCGTTGAAGAAGAACACGTACCCCAGCGTGGTCGGGACCAGGGCAATGTAGAGCAGCGCCGGGATAGCGACATCAGCATCCCTCAGTACAGGCACGAAACCGCTCCACAGCGCCAGGGGGAGCATTACCACCGCACCGACTCCGAACCCGAAGGCGGCGCTCTGCATTGGATGGACGCGTCCGGCGGCATGACGGCCGATCAATGTAAACGCGGCGTAGCAGGCCGCTGCGGCCAGTGCGAAGCCGATCCCTGCCCAGAGCCCCGAGCCGAGTTGCAGCGCCTGGGGTGAAATCACCAGCAGAGCGGTGCCGGTGATGGCGACCAGCATTGCCGTCAGTACCCGACGTGTCAGGGGCTCGTGGAGCAGGATGGCGGCGAGGAGCGCCACCAGTACCGGCGCCAGGCACAGTGTGATGAGCGTGGCGAGCCCGGCACCGATCATTTTGACCGAGATCAGATAACCCACCTGGAATCCGGTCTGCGCGAGTCCGAGGGCAACCAGCCAGCGGCGGTTGCCGGACGGCAGCTGCATGAAGTCACGGCCCTGATAGAGCAGGCCCAGCAGCATGAAAAGCGGCGACGCAATGACAAACCGGATGAAGGCCACGGTCAGCGGAGAGACATCGGTCTGTTCAAAGAGGATACGGGAGACGATGCCGGTGGTGCTCCAGAGTGTCGCGCCAATGGCAACCAGAAGCATGCCCCGGGTGGCATGGGAAGTGTGAGCCGGCGTCGACATGGCGCCGGAGCATACGATATTCGAACGCGCTGCGGGCATTTCAGGCGAAGATTCCGTGCAGGTACCAGCGCCGCTGACCACGCCGGTCCCGGAAAATCCAGATCCGGCGGCCCTGGCGGGTTCTCGCACGATAGTAATCGCGGGTCACGTCATGGCCGTCCCACCAGCCGGTTTCGATGCGCTCCGGGCCGTCCTCCAGCAGCAATGGTGTGGCCTCGTACTCCGGCTGCCCCTGTGGGCTTTTCAGCGGAACAGGCTGCTCAAGCAGCCAGCATGGACGCGTGACGGTGGCCGGCATTGCCTTTTGCTGAATAGCACTTCCGGGGGGTTGGTACGCCCAGGCCTTCTCCGGGCGATGCTCCGCGCGCATGGCCAGCCTATGCACCCGGGACTCGCCCAGCCGGCTATTGAGCGTTTCGATCAGGCGATGCCAGTCTTCAGCGGCGTTGCTCCCATCAGCCTCATCGAGTAGATCAAGGGCGATGCTGGTATCTGGCATGGGGTGGAAACGCCCGGCCCGCAGATGGATGGCCACCACGTCGCCGGAGAGGGTCAGTCCGTCCAGATGCCGATCCAGCAGCCATTTCAGATGACCGGCGTCCCGGCAGGGAGAAAGCACCCCGACAGGCAGCAGGGTGGGGCGGCCCTGACGGTGATGCAGAGCGAAGCGCAGCCGCCTGACACCGGCATCGTGGCGGCGCAGGTTGCTGCAGAGCTCGTCGATGAGCCGCTGCAACTCCGGCCGCAGCGCATTGATGTCTGCCAGCGCCTCGACAAACGTCAGCCGGCGATCGAAACGTGCTGGAGGATGCCAGTCCTCCCGCGGGTCGGGGCGCTCGCCATGGGCTCGCTGGAGCATCTCCAGCAGCCCCCGCCCCAGACGCCGAGTCGCACCCGCCCCCGGCAGGGCACGGATATCGCCAATGGTTTCGCAGCCCAGGCCCTGCAGGGCATCGGTCACGCGTTGCTCGACCGGCAGGATGGCCACCGGTAGTCCGCCGAGCCGTGAGCCCAGTGCCTTGCGCGCCGTGACGGGTGTCTCGTCGCCGGCACGGGCCAGCAACCATGCCGCCGTCGGGGTCGGGGCAATGCCGATGGTGACCTGATGGCCGAGTTGCCGAATGCCTTCCAGAATCCGCTGTCGCAGCGGCTCCAGTCCCTGGAAATAGCGCAGGCTGCCTTCGATCTCGAGTAACAGCGCGGCGGGCGCCTGGAGGCTGACCCTCGGACTGAACCGGCCTGACCAGGTGGCGAGTCGCTCGAGGACATGCTGCTCCCGCACCGGGTCGCGCACATGGTGATGGCCATGTGCGACAAGTGCTCGGGCAGCCGTCGGCGTCATGCCCGGTTGAATGCCATGACGCCGGGCCTGGCGATTGCAACCGATGATCCGGCCAGCCTCGCTGATGAACAGAGGCTGTTCAGTGTCCTGACCATCGCTGAAGCATTCAACGGGCAGACGGAAGAAATGCAGGCACAGCCAGAGCATCACGATTCATTCAGTGCATGCCGTCATGATGGGCTCTTCAGCCTTCCAGCGGCAGCGGCTGCTGTGTCCGGACAGGCGTTGTCGACCAGGTATCCAGTTCGATGGTGCCGGCCGGTATGCCGCGGCACTTGAGGATACGGATATCCAGACGCTGACCGCTGCTCTCGCCCAGTGTCAGCCGCAGAGCGGCTGGTGAGCGCTCACTGGCGGCGGTCTGACTGCGGAACAGCAATCCCATGCTGTTGCCGGATTCGGCGGCCAGCTGCAGCCGGCGCAGGCTGCGGTCATCGCAGCGGCTTGGCCAGGCCATGACGGCCGCGCAGGTGCCGCTGCGCAGGGCCTGCTCCACGGACCATAGGGCCTGCGGTGGGTCGGCAGGATGGATGATCAGAAGCCGTGACAGGTCAATGCCCTGAGCTGCCAGCGCGGGGGCATAGGGAACGAATGGCGGCGCGATCATGGCGATCCAGCGCCCGCCGCGGGAGAGCCGGGCGAGGGCGGGCATGACCAGGCGCAGCTCACCGATGCCATGCTCGTCATGCAGGATCTCGGTCAGTGCGCTGGCGGGAAAACCGCCGCCCGGCAAGGCGCCATCGAGCGCCGAGAATCCGCTGGGCACATGCGAACCCGCCGGATGGGTCGGAGAGGGATGCCGTGCACTGGCGCGCCAGATGCCAGGCTGTTCGAGCAGCTGATCAATGGCCTGTTCCATGATGGACCTCTTATCGATACGAACGTCAGAGCCCGGAGCGAATCACGCCCACGCCAATGCCCTCGATGGCGAGTTCATCCTGGCGCAGGTCAAGCTCGATGGGCTCGAAGTCGGAGTTTTCCGGGAGGAGCTGGACAAGATGACCGCTCCGGGAGAATCGTTTGACCGTGACTTCGTCGCGGATGCGGGCCACTACGATCTGGCCCTCGCGGACTTCAGTGGTCCGGTGTACGGCGAGCAGGTCACCATCGAGAATGCCGGCGTCACGCATGCTCATGCCGCGGACCCGAAGCAGATAGTCCGCGCCCGGCGAGAAAAGGCCGGCGCTGACCTGGTAGTGCTGATCGATATGGGCTTCGGCCAGCAGCGGGCTGCCGGCCGCGACCCGGCCCACGACCGGCAGGCCGGACTCATCGGCGTCATCGTCATCGGAGAGGGCGGCCAGGTCGCTCAGACGAATGCCGCGCGAGGCGCCGGGCTGGAGCGTAATGAAGCCCTTGCGAGCGAGGGCGCGTAGATGCTGCTCGGCGGCATTGGCCGAGCGGAAGCCCAGCTCCGCGGCGATCTCGCTACGCGTCGGTGGATAGCCGGTGTCTGCCAGGAATCGCTGGATGAGTTTGAGGATCTGTTCCTGGCGAGGTGTCAGTGCATTCATGATGTAGCTGCCGATGACAGGGTGAATGACTGTTAATCTATACAGTACTGTATGGATGTTCAATACCCACAGGCGGTAGAATTGACGTCATGGTGAAAGTGAATGACAGCTCGACCGTTCGGCGTCCCGGTGATCAGTCCGTCGAGCAGTGGCTTGATGCCATGCCGGTGCGGCCTGCCGAAGGCGAGCGCGAGCGTCTGGCCGAAGCCTGGCGTTATGCCCGGGCGCACTATGGCGACCACACCCGTGCCCTGGGCGATCGGCGTTTCGATCATGCGGTGAGCGTCGCCGATATCCTTGCCGGGCTGGAGCTCGATGCCGATTCGCTGATCGCCGGTCTTCTGCACGATCTGCCCGCCTGCGATGGGCCGGATATCACGGCGATCGCCGAACAGGCCGGTCAGACCGTGGCCAGCCTGGTTGATGGCTGCCTGCGCATGGGGCAGGTCAGTCGCCTGCATGCCGCCGGGACGCCGGACAGCGAGGGCCGGCGAGCCGAAGCGCTGCGCAAGATGCTGCTGGCGATGGCACGGGACATCCGCGTGGTCTTCCTGGTGCTGGCCGAGCGGCTGCACGACATGCGGATGCTGCGTGCACTGCCCGAGGCCGATCAGCAGCGAATCGCGCGGGAGACGCTGGATCTCTATGCCCCACTGGCCAATCGCCTGGGTATCTGGCAGATCAAGTGGGAGCTGGAGGACCTGTCCTTCCGCTATCTCGATCCCGACAGCTACAGGCGTATCGCCCGCCTGCTGGCCGAGAAGCGGGTCGATCGCGAGCGTTTCATACAGACCATGAAATCGCGTATCGAGGAACATCTCCGCGAGGCGGGGCTCAATGCCGAGGTCAGCGGTCGACCCAAGCATATCTACAGCATCTGGCGGAAGATGCAGCGCAAGGGGCTGGGATTCGACGAGCTGTTCGATCTGCGTGCCCTGCGTCTTCTGGTGGACAGCGTTCCGGCCTGCTATGCGGCCCTGGGTGTCGTCCACAGCCTCTGGCAGCCGATCCCGCGGGAGTTCGATGACTACATCGCCAGCCCCAAGGAGAATGACTACCGATCATTGCATACTGCCGTGGTGGGTGATGGCGGGCGCCCGGTGGAGATCCAGATACGCACCCGCGAGATGCATGAGCAGGCGGAGCTCGGTATTGCCGCCCACTGGCGCTACAAGGAAGGGCGCGGCGAAGATCCGGATTTTGACGCCCGCGTGGCCTGGTTGCGCAAGCTGCTCGAGTCGCCGCCGGACAGCGAGGCCGATGACGATCTCATCGACCGCTTTCGTGCCGAGGTGTTCGAGGACCGGGTCTACGTCATCACGCCGAAAGGGGATGTGGTGGATCTGCCGCGCGGAACGACGCCGCTCGACTTTGCCTACACGGTTCATAGCGAAATCGGGAATCACTGCCGTGGGGCGCGGGTCAACGGGCGCATGGTGACGCTGACGCGGCCGCTGCAGAACGGCGATCAGGTCGAGATCCTCACCTCCCGTAATGCCCGGCCCAGCCGTGACTGGCTCAACCCGGCACTCGGCTACCTCTCCTCGCCCCGTGCCCGGGCCAAGGTCCGGGCCTGGTTCCGTCAACAGAACCAGGACAAGACCGTCGAGCTCGGCCGCGAGTTGCTCGATCGCGAGCTCCACCGCCTGGGGCTGGAGGATGTCAACCTCGAGGAGCTCGCCGGACGCTCACGATTTCCGCGCCTGCCGGAGTTCCTGGCGGCGATCGGCCGCGGGGATATCACCGGCGGGCAGATCGCGGGTTTGCTGCGGGACCGTCTGCTCCCGGCCGAGCCGAGTGGTGACGAGGCACTACTGCGCGGTCGGCGCGGCAATGCATCGAAGTCGACCCGGCCACAGGACGACGTCAGCATTTACGGTGTCGGCAACCTGATGACGCGCATCGCGCAGTGCTGTCAGCCAACGCCTGGCGATGCCATCCTGGGTTTCATCACCCGTGGCGAGGGGGTCACCATCCACCGCGCCGATTGCCCCAATATCCAGCGCCTGCAGGAAACGGCAGCCGAGCGGATTATCGATGTGAGCTGGAGCGCCCGTACCGCGCGCCTCTACCCGGTGGATATCATCGTCGAGGCCTATGACCGGCGCGGCCTGATCCGGGATATCTCCTCGCTGCTGAATAACGAAGGCATCAACGTAACGGCGGTGAACACCCGCACTGATCCGAATGATCAGATGGCGCGCATGGTGATTACCGTCGAGGTTGGTGATGTTGATCAGTTGAGCCGGATCATGCAGCGCATGGCGGGGCTGCGGAACATCCGCGATGTGCACCGCGCGGTCTAACGTCGTGCGGCACTGCCCGCGTAGCCTCGCCGCCGCATGGCGCCTGCTGATCATCGCATCGGTCGTGGTTGCGGGCGCCAGCGGAGGCGCCATGGCGGCGTCGATGGCCTGCGGCGAGCCCGGTACTACATCCATCAGTCGGGTCCGCGGCCTGGATGGTCCGCCGGTGGCGGAGGGTAAGCCGGTAATGGTGGAGGCGACGGTTACCGCAAGCTTCCCCGGGGATCACAGCCTGGATGGTTTCTACCTGCAGTCGAGACAGCCGGCGGCCGGGATTTTCGTCTACGCGCCCGATATCGATGCCCAGGATGCGCCACGCCCGGGGGAGCGCTGGCGGATCGAGGCCTATACCGGCCGCTACCGGGGCCAGATTCAGTTGGAGATGCTCGAGTCGAGGCGATTCTGTGGCGCCGGGGAGGTTCATCCGGCCCTGCTCGACTCCGGGAGTCCAGACGTCTATGCCGGGTTGCGCGATCGGCTTGTCACGATCCGCGGCCCGCTGCACGTCGCCGAGGTCTACAACCTCGGGCGCTATGGCAGTCTTGCGCTCGCGCGCGGCGGGCGGCCGTTTCACCCTAATAACGGCGTCGATGGCGGACGTCGACTTGATCTGCTGCTCGATGATGGAAGCTACCGTCGCGACCCAAGGCCCGTGCCGCATACCGATTCGGCCGGTGTGCGGCGGGCCGGGGATCGAGTCGGGGATATCACCGGCATTCTTGCGCATGCGTTCGGTCGCTGGCGAATCCATCCCGTGACGGAGCCGGAATTTGCGCCAGGCAATCCACGCCCACCGGCGCCACCCGCGTCGACAGGCCTGCGAGCCCTGCAGCTGAATCTGCGCAATTATTTCACTGACCGGGAGGGTCGCGGTCCATCGACCGAGGCCGGTTTCTCCCGCCAGCGCGAAAGACTACGGCAGGTGATCCGGCGGCTGGACGCCGATCTGCTGGCGCTGCATGAAATCCAGAACCATCCGGCCGCCGTCGATGATCTGCTCGCGCTTTTGAATGCCGGTCAGCCGCCCGCGAAGCACTATCGCCAGACGCTTGCCGCGCGAAGCGATGCGGTCATTCGCAGCGTGCTGCTGTACCGGCCGCAGCGGCTGACCCTGGCGGATAGTGACCGACACGTGGCAAGCGTGCACCCGCGTGATCCGGTCACCGGGCGATTCCGTACGGAATCCGGCGGGTTGCTGCGCATCGTGGCGGCGCATTTCAAGTCCCGGGGTGGATGCCCGGATGCCGGCGACCTCGATCGGGGAGAAGGCTGCTGGGCCGAGCGTCGTCTGCATCAGAGCCGGGCATTGATGGACTGGCTGGCTGAGACGCAGGCATCGGAGGGCGGGGTGGCCGCACCGACCCTGATCCTCGCCGACTTCAATGCCTACGCGCAGGAGGCGGCCATCACGGTCTGGCGTGAGGCCGGATTCATCGATCTGCTGGCGCGGGCGGTACCACCCGACCAGCGCTATACCTATAACTATCGCGGGCTGGCTGGTTATCTTGATCATGCCCTTGCCACATCGTCTCTGCTGTCGCGGCTCGATGGCGTGCATGTCTGGCATATCAATGCCGATGAACCGGCCTACCTGGCGGGCGAGGCTTCGGATATCTGGCGATCATCCGATCATGATCCGATGGTCATTGATCTGGACTGGCCGGTCCCCTGAGGCCCGGGGAGCGACAGCGGTGTATTCGGCTGCTAGTCTTGTCACCGGTCTGAAACACACCGGGGGCACTGGATGGAGCAGGCGGCCATCGAGTTGCGGGGGATCAAGAAGCGATTCGGTGAACTTGAGGTCATCAAGGGAATCGATCTCGCCGCAAGACGCGGTGAGGTCATCGCGCTGATCGGTACCAGTGGCTCCGGCAAGAGCACGCTGTTGCGATGCATCAACCTGCTCGAGGAGCCGGATGAAGGCGAGATCATCTTCGATGGTGAACCCCTTGATCTGAAACGGGGGCGAGACGGCACGCTCCATCCTGCCCGCCGTGACCAGATCACCCGCCTGCGGGCGGGCATCGGTTTCGTCTTCCAGAACTTCAACCTCTGGCCGCATATGACGGTGCTCGAGAATGTCATCGAGGCGCCTGTTCATGTTCTCGGCATGCCAAAGAAACAGGCGCTCGCCGAGGCAGAGACACTGCTCGATAAGGTCGGGCTGGGCGAAAAACAGCAGACGTATCCGGCGTTCCTCTCCGGCGGTCAGCAGCAGCGCGCCGCCATCGCCCGTACGCTTGCCATGCGCCCGGCCGTGATCCTCCTCGATGAGCCGACCTCAGCGCTGGATCCGGAGCTGGTGGGGGAGGTGTTAGGCGTGATCCGTCAGCTCGCCGAAGAAGGCCGCACCATGCTCATCGTGACCCACGAAATGCGCTTCGCCCGGGATGTCGCCCATCGAGTGGTGTTCCTGCATGCCGGGCGTATCGAAGAGGAGGGGCCGCCGTCCCGGGTATTCGGCAACCCTCACTCAGAACGCTGCCGCGCCTTTCTCGCCACGCATCTTGCAGAACCACAAGGAGAAACCTACTGATGTTCCGTCAACTCTCTGCCCTGCTGGTCGGCGCTCTGCTGGCCGTTCCGGTTTTTGCCCAGGACACCATCCGGATCGCCACCGAGGGGGCCTATCCTCCGTTCAACTTCATCGACGCCTCCGGCGAGGTGCAAGGCTTCGATGTCGAGATCGCCAACGCCCTCTGCGAGGAGATGGACGCCAACTGCGAGCTGGTCACGCAGGGCTGGGATGGCATCATTCCGGGCCTGATCGCCGGACGCTACGACGCCATCATCGCCTCCATGTCCATCACCCCCGAGCGTCAGGAGGCGGTCAGCTTCAGTGAGCCCTACTACTCCAACAAGCTGCAGTTCATCGCGCCCACGGACAGCGAATTCGGGCCCGCTGACGCAGCCGGCAGCACGGTGGGCGCACAGCGGGCCACCATTGCCGCCCAGTGGCTCGAGGAAAACGTGCCGGACGCCGAAATCCGCCTTTACGACACCCAGGAGAATGCCTACCTGGATCTGGAAAGTGGCCGCCTGGATGCCGTCCTTGCCGATGTCTATGTGAGCTATGAGTGGCTGGACAGTGACGAGGGTGCGGCCTACGAGTTCAAGGGTGATCCCGTCTACGATGATGACAAGATCGCCGTCGCGGTGCGCAAGGATGATCAGGTCCTCGCCGAGCGGTTCAGCGAGGCCATCGAGGCCATCCGTGCCGACGGCACCTACCAGGCCATCAACGCCAACTACTTCCCCTTCGACATCTACTGATCCGGCGGGCGGCTGCCCATGGATCTCCAGGGATTTGGCGCGCAGCTCGCCTCGGGCACCTGGATCACGGTGCAGCTGGCACTTGCCAGCATGGCCTGCGCCGTGGTCCTGGGCTTGCTCGGGGCCAGCGCCAAGACCGCCGGGCCAGCGCCGCTGCGCTGGCTCGGTACGGCTTACACCGGAATGGTGCGGGGGCTGCCCGAGCTGCTGGTCATCCTGCTGGTCTATTTCGGGGCGGCCATGGTGGTCAACCAGGCCGCCTCGGCACTCGGCTACACCGATTATATTGAGCTCTCGCCGTTCGTTGCCGGCGTGATCGCGCTGGCGTTCAATTACGGCGCCTATATGACCGAGGTGTTTCGGGGGGCACTGGCGACCATTCCCCGGGGCCATACCGAAGCCGGCATGGCACTGGGGATGGGACGCCTGCGGATTTTCCGCCGCATCGTCCTGCCCCAGGTCTGGCGGGTGGCGCTGCCGGCGAGCGGCAATATCTTCCTTGCCCTGCTCAAGGACACCGCCCTCGTGTCGGTGATCGGTCTTGAGGACCTTATGCGCGAGACGGCCATCGCCGTGGGCTACAGCAAGCAGCCGTTCACCTTTTACCTGGCGGCCGCGTTCATCTATCTGGGTCTCACCGCGGTGGCGACATTGGGCATCCATTGGCTGGAGCGTCGCACGACGCACGGCATGAGGACGCTCAGCGGATGAACTGGCAGGTCATGATCGATAGCCTGCCGGCGCTGGCCGAGGGCGCCATGGTCACCCTGGAGCTGGTGGTCATCTCGGGGGTCTTCGGGGTGCTGCTGGCGGTGCCCATGGCCATGGCGAGGGTGTCGCCACGTCCCTGGTTGCGGGCGCTGCCCCTGGCACATATCTATTTCTTTCGCGGAACGCCGCTGCTGGTGCAGATCTATCTGGTCTACTACGGGCTGGGTCAGTTCGAGGCGGTGCGTGATTCGCTGCTCTGGCCTTATCTTCGCGAGGCGTACTGGTGCGCCATCATCGCCTTTACGTTGAACACCTCCGCCTACACCGCGGAAATCCTTCGGGGTGCCATCCAGTCGGTACCGCGCGGTGAGATCGAGGCGGCCGAGGCGGTTGGCATGAGCCCGGCGCTCATCTGGCGTCGCATCCGGTTGCCGCGTGCATTCCGCATTGCCCTGCCGGCGTACAGCAACGAGGTCATCCTCATGCTCAAGGGCAGTGCCCTTGCCAGCACCATCACCCTGATGGACCTGACCGGGGTGGCACGGACCATCATCGCGCGGACCTATACCCCGGTGGAGCTGTTTCTCGCCGCCGGTCTGCTCTATGTTTTGCTGGCCTTCCTCATTCTCGGCGGCTTCCGCCTGGTCGAGCGACGCCTTAATCGGCACCTCCAGCCTCGCTAAAGGCAGCCGCTGCCTCGCCGGACCAGGGCAGATGGATGCCGTCTCCGGTCGCTGCGGGGAGGAGGCCGCGAGATCGCGGATCCGCCACCCATTCAAGGCGCGTCCCGAAGATGCGGAATCCGGCGTGCTGGTAAAAGCCGACTGCCTCCGCTGAGTCTTCGCTGCAGGTGTGCAGCCAGACACGTCGGGTCCCCCTGGACAAGGCATCGGTGAGGACGGTGCGCATCAGCCGTCCACCCAGCCCGTGCCCCCGTGCCGCGGGTGTCAGTCCGAAATGCAGGATCTCTGCATCCAGCGGATTGCGATAGACCAACTCACAGAAGCCGGCACATTCGCCACCGGCATCGACCCGCCAGCACTGCTGCGCGGGATCCGCGAGGTCGGCGATGATGCGCGCCTCCCCCATGGCCAGCCGGCCGTGCCACAGCCACGGATTGCCCACACGGTGATAGGCGTCGAGATAGTCCTCCAGTCCCGGGCGCCAGCGTTGCGCGGGCTCGGACGGCGGCATCGGCTCCATCGGCCATTGCTCGAGGAAAACGACCCGCGAGCTGTAGGCATAGCGAACCGGATCGTATGTTCGCGAAAACGGGGGCAGGCAATTGATGTCGTCCATCGCCCGAGTATAACCAAGCCGCCGCATCCGGTATTGTTGACACGTAACCTTGGCGGGCTGCTACCGTGCCGCTTCGTCAAGTCAAGTCCCGAGCGGATGGAGTCAGGAATGTCGAAAGCTTATCTGCGCAGTCAGGCAATGCGCGTTTTCATGGCGCTGGTCTGCGCCGCCGCCCTCGCCGGTGGCGTTCAGGCCCAGAATGCCGGCGGGCAGTCATCCGGTCAGCAGCAGGAGCTGCAGCAACTACAGCAGACGCTCAGCTCCATCCGCCAGCAGGCCATGGAGGAAAATCCGGGGCTGCAGGAGCGTCAGCAGGTGCTGGAGGATCAGATGATGTCGCGTATGCGCGATGAGGGCGTTGATCCGCGCGAGGACGTCATGCGCCTCCAGGATATCGCGCGCGAGCTGCGCGGCGGCGAGGTGGCAGAGGAAGAGCGGGCGAGCCTCATGGAGGAGTATCAGAACACCCGCCAGGAGCTCCTCGCGGCGCGTCGCACCGCCATGGAGGATGAGCGCATCAAGAATGCCCAGCTCGAGCTGCAGGATGATCTCGTCAGCGCCATGACCGAGCAGAACGCCGACGTGCCGGAGATGATCGACCGCTTTGAGACACTGCGCTCGCAGATGGCGGGCGGCGGACGCGCCGGTTCGGGTCAGATGAGCCGCTGAACGGCTGGCCAAGAGGCACTGACGGTATGGATCTGACGCTGGGGACACCATCGCTGTTGTTCCCGGCGGTCTCCCTCCTCCTGCTGGCCTATACCAACCGCTTCCTCGCCCTCGCTTCCCTCATTCGGGATCTGCAGGCCCAGTACTCCAGTACACAGCGCCACAGCCTGCTGGCGCAGATCGATAATCTCCGCCGTCGGGTCCATCTGATCCAGTATATGCAGGCCAGCGGCGCTGCCAGCCTGTTATTCTGCGTCGCGAGCATGTTCCTGATTTTCGGCGGAATGATCGTCGCGGCCCACTGGCTTTTCGGTGCCAGCCTTGTACTGATGATGCTGTCGCTGGCGCTATCCGTGCGGGAGATCTGGATATCCGTGACCGCACTCGATATCCAGCTCTCGGAGATGGAGTCTGATCAGTGAATGCCTCGCTGGGGCTGCTACTGCCCACCGAAGACCCGCGCCAGTCTCTGCGCGTCCGTCGTTTCCTGCTGGCGGCCACCGTGTATGCCCTCGCCGTGGCGCTCATGGGGCTTTACGTGCGTCAGGGGCTGTTGTCGTCTCCGGAATGGCAGCTGCTGAGCCTGGTCATCCTGCTGGTCAATGTGGGGCTCTATGCCCTTTTGCGCAGCGGTCGTAACGAGCGCTTCGCGGATCCCAGCCTGACCGGTGTGCAGATGTTTCTGGTCTGTCTGATCATGGGGCTGACCATGTATCTGCTCGATGGCGGCCGCGGCGGGCTGCTGCTGCTTTTCCTGGTGCTGCTCATGTTCGGTGTGCTGCGACTCAACGCTCGCCAGTTCACCGCCCTCGGGGGGTTTGCGCTGCTCTGCTATGCCGTCGCCGTGGGCGCGGTATGGCAGCAACGCCCGGAAGATTTTAATGCCCAGGTGGAGTTGCTGCATCTGGTGGCCCTCAGCACGCTGGTCCCATGCGGTGGCTTTTTTGCCAGCCATATCAGCCGCCTGCGTCGGTTGCTGCGGGAGCGGCAGATTGATCTGCAGCGGGCGCGCGAGGAGGTCCATGACCTGCGGGTGCTTGATCCGCTCACCGGCATCAGTAACCGCAGCGCCATCATCGCCTTCCTTGAGCAGGAGAGCAGGCGCGCCGAGCGGTTGGGTCAGCCCCTTTCGGTACTGCTGCTGGATCTGCGGCAGTTCAAGCGCATCAATCGCGAGTTCGGCCATCGCACCGGCGACGAAATCCTGCGTGAGGTGGCCCGGCGCCTGCGCCGTTGTGTCCGCGACATCGATGGGCTCGGCCGTTATGGCGGCGAGGAATTCCTGATCGTTCTGCCGGATACGCCCGAGGAAGACGCCATCAGGCTCGGTGGGCGTCTCAGCGAGTGCATCCAGGGGCAGCGTTTCTCTCAGCTGCCGGCACGCCAGCGCATGCGATGTGCCATGGGCGTCAGTCCGGTGCGGCAATCCGATGAGGATATCTGGCAGGTGATCGAGCGGGCACGCGCCGAGAGTGAGACAACGGAGGCCTGAGGAGGGGGGAGCCGATGGGCAGCAAGGAAGCCGAAAGCGCCGTATCCGTCAGCGATGCGACTGAAGTGGCAGCCGTTGATCTGGGATCGAACAGCTTCCATATGATCATCGCCCGTCCCGAGGACAATGGGCTCAGGATGGTCGACAAGCTACGCGAGTCGGTCCGCCTGGCGGCCGGCCTCGATTCTGACAAGCGGCTCTCCGAGGCGGCACGGGAGCGGGCGCTGGCCTGCCTGGAGCGTTTTGGACAACGCGTCAGGGAATTGCCGGCGGGTTCGGTGCGGGCGGTGGGGACCAACACCCTGCGCCAATCCCGCAATGCCCGCAGATTTCTCCGCGAGGCCGAAGCGGCGCTGGGTCATCCGATCCAAATCGTCTCCGGTTACGAGGAGGCACGCCTGATCTACCTGGGCGTGGCCCACAGCATCGCCGACGACGACGCCCGCCGGCTTGTCATGGATATCGGCGGGGGGAGTACCGAGTTCATCATCGGTGAGCACTTCATCCCGCGCGAGATGGAAAGCCTGCATATGGGCTGCGTGAGCGCCACCCGGCGGCATTTCCCTGATGGTGCGATCACCGAAGAGCGTCTTCGCAAGGCCGAGCTCGCCGCGCGTCGCGAGCTTGAACCCATCGCCGACCGTTACCGGCGCCTGGGCTGGGACCGAGCGATCGGGGCGTCCGGCACCATCCGCGCCATCGAACGATGCCTGCGGACGAATGGCTGGACTGAGAGCGGGATCGATCCGGCCGGTCTTGATCATCTGCGCCGCGCGCTGGTGAAGGCGGGGCATGTGGACCGGCTGAAACTCGATGGCGTCAACGCCGACCGCGCGGAAGTCCTGCCAGGGGGGTTCGCGGTCCTCATGGGCGCATTCCGCCAGCTCGGCCTGACCCGCATGGAAGCGGCGGACGGGGCGCTCCGTGAGGGGCTCCTGTTTGATCTCATCGGCCGTATCCGTCACGAGGATGTGCGCAGTGCCAGCATCCTCGCCATGGCGCGGCGCTATCACGCCGATTCCGAGCAGGCCCGGCGGGTCGCCACCCTGGCCGAGTATTTACGCGCCGAGGTCGCCGACGACTGGTCGCTGGGGGGTAACGCGGCCCGGGACATGCTGGGCTGGGCGGCGCAGGTGCATGAAATCGGCCTGGATATCTCCCACAGCCAGTATCACAAGCATGGCGAGTATATCGTCCGCCATAGCGACCTGGCGGGCTTCTCGCGCGAAGAGCAGCTGGTGCTGGCGACGCTGGTCCGGGCGCACCGGCGTAAATTCCCCCGGAGTGCCTTTCGCGATCTGCCGGAGGACTGGGAGAAACCGGCCATGCGGCTCGCCGTGCTGCTGCGAATTGCCGTGGGGCTGCACCGGGCGCGCAGCGACGAGCCCCTGCCAGCGGTGGATCTGCGGGCCTCTGGCCGCAAGCTCACCGTCGCCTTCCCGGCGCGCTGGCTTGACGAGAATGCGCTGGTGGAAGCGGATCTGGGCGAAGAGGCGGCCTATCTCGAAGCAGCCGGCTTTCGCTTGAAGATCGAGCGATCCTGATCAGCTACCTTCGCCGTATCCCTCCAGCAGGGCTGTCTGCGCGCTGACGGCCTCGTCGCCATCGCTCGGTGCAAGCCGCCGATACTCGCCGTCGGCATCCAGAATCCAGGCCTGGGTATTGTCGGCGAGATAGGTCTGCAGATCCGCAATGACCCGATCCCGCAGTTCGCTATCAAGCAACGGGAAGGCGGTTTCGACGCGCCGGAAGAAATTGCGCTCCATCCAGTCGGCGGAGCTGCAGAAAAGCTCCGGTTCGCCATCATTGGCGAAGTAGAACACCCGGGTATGCTCCAGGAAGCGGCCGATGATCGACCGAACCCGGATATTGTCGCTCACGCCGGCTACGCCGGGCCGCAGGCAGCACATGCCGCGCACGATCAGATCGATCTGTACGCCGGCCTGAGAGGCGGCATAGAGTGCCCGGATGACCTTGGGTTCCACCAGCGAGTTGACCTTGATGATGATCCGTCCGCTGCGGCCCGCCTCGGCATGGGCCCGCTCGCGACCGATCTTCTCGATCATGCCGGGGTGCAGCGTGAAGGGCGATTCCAGCAGATGGCTCAGCGCTGAGACCTTGCCCAGGCTGGTGAGTTGCAGGAAAACCCGATGGACATCCTCGCCAATGGCGCTATTGGCGGTGAGCAGGCCATAGTCGGTATAGAGCCGGGCGGTGCGCGAGTGGTAGTTGCCCGTGCCAAGATGCACGTAGTGGCGCAGTCGACGGCCCTCGCGGCGGACCACCAGCATCATCTTGGCGTGGGTCTTGTGTCCCACGACGCCGTAGACGACATGGGCACCGGCTTCCTGAAGGCGGTTGGCCAGGCCGATATTGGCTGCCTCATCGAAGCGGGCGCGCAGCTCCACCACCACGGTCACTTCCTTGCCGGCCTGAGCCGCTGCCACCAGATGATCCACCACGGCGGAGTCCGGGCCGGTCCGGTAGAGGGTCTGCTTGACCGCCAGCACATCCGGATCCTGCGCCGCCTGGCGTAGCAGCTCCACCACCGGGGCGAAGGACTCGAACGGGTGATGCAGCAATACATCGCGTCGGCGCATGACCTTGAAGATATCGCCGCCATGACTCAGTTCGGTGGGCAGCCCCGGCGTGAAGCCCGGATACTTCAGGTCCGGCCGGTCGACGAGGTCACAGACCGCCAGCAGGCGGTTGAGGTTGACCGGTCCGTTGACCTGATACAGGGCCTCTGGTTCGAGCTCGAATTCGTCGAGCAGGAAGCTCGCCATGTGTTCGGGGCAGTTGGCCGCCACCTCCAGGCGGACCGCGTCGCCGTAGCGTCGCGAGGGCAGTTCGCCCTCCATCGCCCGCAGAAGGTCGTCCACTTCTTCCTCGTCGACGTAAAGATCGGAGTTCCGCGTGACCCGGAACTGGTAACAGCCGGTGGCGTTCATGCCCGGAAACAGATCGGTGACATGGGCATGGATGATCGATGACAGGAAGACGAAGTCGTAGGGGGCACTACCATCGAGGTCAGCCGGCAACTGGATGATCCGGGGCAGGGCTCGGGGGGCCTGCACCACGGCCATGCCACTGCTCCGGCCGAAGGCGTCCTTGCCCTCGAGCGAGACGATGAAGTTCAGGCTTTTGTTGAGCACCTGCGGGAACGGATGCGCTGGATCCAGTCCGAGGGGGCTCAGAATGGGAAGGAGTTCGGTCTCGAAATAGCCGCGGATCCAGCTCTGCTGATCGGCGGTCCACTCATTGCGACGCAGAAAGCGGATGCCGGCCGCGGCGAGCGCCGGGGTGACCTCATCGTTGAGCAGGCGGTACTGCTCCTCGACCAGGGCATGGGCCCGCTCGCTGATCTCCCGTAGCACCTGCTGCGGCGTGCGATTGTCCGGACCGCTCTGGCCGACGCCCATCTCCCGGGCCTGACGCAGACCCGCCACGCGGATCTCGAAGAACTCATCCATGTTCGAACTGGCGATGCAGAGAAACTTCAACCGCTCCAGCAGGGGGTTGGTCGTATCGGCCGCCTGGGCCAGGACCCGGCGGTTGAACTCCAGCAGGCTGAGCTGGCGGTTGAGATACAGGGCGGGCTGATTAAGATCGTCGGCTTCCATTGCGGTTTATCCTTCTAGCTCCATGCCGAGGGTAGACCAGGATGGTTTCCAGCGCATTACGGCCGCGAGTCACTCACTCAGTCGCTCGCGGAAGCCTGGCGGAGCACTGGCCGGGCGGCGTCGCTGGTAGTCGAAGCAGATGACGCCGGTCCGCGCGCGGGCGATTTCCCGGCAGTCGCCCCGCCGGGTCAAGCGGTAGAAGAAGTCGCAGCCCCGTCGATGGAATGCCGCGGCGCCGATATCAATATCCAGGCAGTCTCCCGCAAAGCCCTCGGCCCGGAACCGAATGGCGGCATCCGCCACCACCAGGCCGACGCCCCCGACATCACCCTCGCCAAGGCCAAGCGAGGCCAGCCACGCGGCGCGTGCTTCCTGGCAGTACATCAGGACGCGCTCATTGCCCATATGCCCGCCGTGATTGATGTCGGTGACCCGGATGATCAGCGAATGCCGGAAGGGCAGCGTTTCGGGCAGATCGATGCGTTCCCGCGGCATGGCCGGCGCTCAGCTGACCCGGTTGTAGCCGTTCAGGGCCGCCACCCGGTAGCCCTCCGCCATGGTCGGGTAGTTGAAGGTGGTGTTCATGAAATAGCGCAGCGTATTGCCTGGTGCCGGCTGGGCCATGATGGCCTGGCCGATATGGACGATTTCCGCGGCTTGGTCGCCGAAGCAGTGGATGCCGAGCAGTTCGAGGGTCTCGGCATGGAACAGAATCTTGAGCATGCCGACGGTCTGCCCGGAGATCTGGGCCCGCGCCAGGTCCTTGAAAAAGGCATGGCCCACCTCATAGGGCACCCGCTCGTCGGTCAGTTCCCGCTCGGTACGCCCGACGGAGCTGATCTCGGGGATCGTGTAGATGCCGGTCGGCACGTCGTGCGCCAGTCGGTAGTCACAATCGCCCTCGAGCATGTGGGTGGCGGCGTAGCGTCCCTGGTCATAGGCGGCGCTGGCCAGGCTGGGGTAGCCGATGACATCGCCCACCGCGTAGATATGCGGCTGGGCGGTCTGGAAGTCCTCATTGACCTCGATCTGCCCGCGGCTGTTGGGCATGATGTCGAGCGCTTCGAGGCCCATGCCATCGGTGTTGCCCGTGCGGCCATTGGCCCAGAGCAGCAGGTCGCCCCGCAGGCGTTTGCCGGACTTGAGCGCCAGCGTCACGCCCTGTGCATCGGCCTGGATGCTTTCATACTCCTCGCGATGCCGGATCAGCACGCCATGCTCGCGCAGGTGATAGGAAATGGCATCGGAGATTTCGTCATCGAGGAACGCGAGCATCCGCTCGCGGGTATTGATCAGGTCCACCTTGATCCCGAGTCCGCGGAAGATCGATGCGTATTCGCTTCCGATGACGCCGGCGCCGTAGATGATCACGCTGCGTGGCGTGTGATCCAGCTCCAGGATCTGGTCACTGTCGCGGATGCGGTCATGAGCGAAGTCGACATCCGCCGGCCGATAGGGGCGGGAGCCGGTGGCGATCAGGAAATGCCCGGCGCTGAGTCGACTGGCGCGCCCGTCCGGGCCGGTGAGCTCGAGGGTGTGGGGGTCCAGAAAACGGGCCTCACCCTGCAGGACGGGAACGTCGTTTCTGAGGTAGAAGCGACTGCGCAGCCCGACCTGCTGCTCGATGACCTGTCGGGCATGACGCAACATGGTCGGGAAGGAGAGGTGTCTCGGTTCACCGGCCTCCCGGAAGAGCGGGGAGCTGTTGTACTCCATCAGCCGCCGGACGTTGTGGCGCAGCGCCTTGGAGGGGATCGTGCCCCAGTGCGTGCAACCGCCGCCCACTTCACGATGACGCTCGATCATCGCCACGCGCTGACCGCCCTTGGCGAGTTTCATGGCGGCGCCTTCGCCCGCTGGTCCGCTACCGAGCACAAGGGTGTCGAAGTGTTGATCGCTCATGGCGTCCGCTCCGCGATAAATTGGCGATGATACCAGCCATGACGCGGCCTCGCCTTTAAGAAGGGGCCTTGCTGGTTTATTTTATCGGGTCGGAATTACAGAACGTATTTCACAAACATCGTGACGAGGATGAGGCAATGACGGAGCGCGTGCAGGTTGCAGGGTTGCAGGTGGCAAAGCCACTCCATGAGCTGATCGGCAGGGAGGCGATTGCCGGGACCGGCGTAGAAGAGCAGGCCTTCTGGCAGGGCCTTGCGGATATCGTCGCCGACCTGGGGCCGCGCAACCGGGCACTTCTCGAGCGGCGCGAGACGCTGCAGGCGCAGATCGATCAGTGGCATCGTGACAACCCGGGCGGGCATGCCGACCCGGGTTATCGGACCTACCTCGAGGAGATCGGCTATCTCCAGCCCGAGGTCGGGGATTTTCAGGTCTCGACAGCCAATGTTGACGCCGAGATTGCCGAGGTGGCGGGCCCGCAGCTTGTGGTGCCGCTCAGCAACGCACGCTATGCACTGAATGCCGCCAACGCCCGCTGGGGCAGTCTCTACGACGCGCTCTACGGCACGGATGCCATTCCCGAGACCGAGGGGCTGGAGCGCGGATCGCAGTTCAACGCCGAGCGTGCCCGGCATGTCGTGGCCTGGGCGGCCGCCTTTCTGGATGCCAGCTTTCCGCTGGCGGCCGGGTCGCATGCAGACGTCAGCGCCTACCGGGTAGAGCCGGGTGATCCGGCCCACACGCTGCGCGTAACCCTCGCTGATGGCGGAGAAACGGGTCTCGCCGACAACGATCAGTTCATGGGCTTCTCCGGTGACGCCGCCGCGCCGACGGGCATTCTGCTGCGTCGCCACGGACTGCACGCGGAGATCAGCATCGATGCCGAGGATCCCATCGGCAGGAATCACCCGGCGGGTGTCCGCGACGTACTCCTCGAGTCGGCGCTGACCGCCATTCAGGACTGCGAGGATTCGGTGGCCGCGGTGGACGGCGAGGACAAGTCCCTGGTCTATGCCAACTGGCTGGGGCTGATGCGTGGTGATCTCGAGGAGCGGTTCTACAAGCAGGGGCGAGAGGTGGTCCGCACCCTCAATCCCGATCGCCACTACACCGGGGCGGACGGCAATCCACTGACCCTGCAGGGGCGCAGTCTGATGCTGGTGCGCAACGTGGGCCATCTGATGACGACGCCGGCGGTCCTGGACGCGGACGGCAACGAGATCCCCGAGGGCTTTCTCGATGCGATCTGCACCTCGCTCATCGCCATGCATGATCTCGAGCGCGATGGAGGGAACAGCCGCACGGGCAGTGTCTACATCGTCAAGCCGAAGATGCATGGCCCCGAGGAGGTGGCGCTGGCGGTCGAATTGTTCGCCCGCGTCGAGCAGATCCTCGGTCTGCCGGAGAATACGCTCAAGGTCGGCGTGATGGACGAGGAGCGTCGTACCACCGTCAACCTCAAGGCCTGCATTCGTGAGGCGCGGGAGCGGCTTATCTTCATCAATACCGGTTTCCTGGATCGCACCGGTGATGAAATCCACACCAGCATGGAAGCCGGCCCGATGATTCGCAAGGCGGCCATGAAGCAGTCGCGCTGGCTCAACGCCTACGAGGACTGGAATGTGGACAACGGCCTTGCCTGCGGACTGCCGGGTCATGCCCAGATCGGCAAGGGCATGTGGCCCATGCCCGATCGTATGGCCGACATGCTCGAGGCGAAGATCGGGCATCCGCGGGCTGGCGCCAACTGCGCCTGGGTGCCATCACCCACGGCGGCCACCCTGCACGCGACGCATTATCACCAGGTGGATGTGCGTGAGCGGCAGGCGGAGCTCGCCGGGCAGTCACGGGCAAGCATCGATGACCTGCTGACGATTCCGGTCGCCGAGGATACCAACTGGTCAGAGACCGAAATCCGCGAGGAGCTGGAGAACAACTGCCAGGGCATCCTCGGTTACGTGGTGCGCTGGATCGAGCAGGGCATCGGCTGCTCGAAGGTGCCGGACATCAACGATATCGGCCTGATGGAGGACCGTGCCACGCTGCGGATCTCCAGCCAGCATATCGCCAACTGGCTCTACCACGGCATCGTGAGCGAGGATCAGGTGATGGATACCATGAAGCGCATGGCGGCCGTCGTGGACCGGCAGAACGCGGACGATCCCACCTACACACCGATGGCGCCCGGCTTTGACGGGATCGCCTTCCAGGCCGCCTGTGATCTGGTGTTCAAGGGCCGCGAGCAGCCCAGTGGGTATACCGAACCGCTGCTCCACGCCCATCGGCTGGCGCTCAAGGCAGGGCAGGGCGAATAACCGCGGACTCCCGATCGCCGGATCCTTTCGGCGCGCATTAAAAAAGCCCGGCCAATTGGCCGGGCTTTTTCTGTTCAGGGCTTGCGGAGCAGCGGCGGGCGCTACTCCGCGAGGATGGCCTCAGGCCGCCTGTGACCGCTGGGCGAGGCCGCGCAGGACGTAGTGCAGGATGCCGCCGTTGCGGAAGTACTCCCACTCGGTCGGGGTGTCGATCCGCACCCGCGCCTCGAAGCTCTTGACCTCGCCATCCGGCGTGACAGCCCGCACGGTCACCGAGGAGGGCTCCGACTCGAGACTGCCGATGCTGAACGTCTCCTCACCGGTCAGCCCGAGGCTCTCGGCGCTGTCGCCCTCGGCGAACTGCAGCGGGACCACGCCAAAGCCCACCAGGTTGGAGCGGTGGATGCGCTCGTAGCTCTCGGCGATGACCATGCGCACGCCCAGCAGCGCGGTGCCCTTGGCCGCCCAGTCACGACTCGAGCCGGTGCCGTACTCCTTGCCGGCCAGAACCACCAGCGGAGTCGACTCCTCCTTGTACCTCATGGCCGCGTCATAGATGGAGGTCTGCTCACCCGTCGGGAAGTAGGTGGTCCAGCTGCCCTGTGTGCCGGGTGCAAGCTCGTTCTTGAGCCGCACATTGGCGAAGGTGCCGCGCATCATGACCTCATGATTGCCGCGTCGTGAGCCGTAGCTGTTGAAGTCCTGGGGCAGGATGCCGAGTGACTGCAGGTACTTGCCTGCCGGGCTGTCGGCCTTGATCGCGCCGGCCGGCGAGATATGGTCGGTGGTGATGGAATCACCCACTTTGACCAGGCAACGTGCCTGCTTGATCTCCGAGATATCCCCCGGCTCCAGATCCATACCCTCGAAGTAGGGAGGGTTGCGCACATAGGTGGAATCCGGCCACTCGTAGATCTCTCCCTCCGGTGCCGGCAGCTCGCGCCAGGTCGTGGAGCCCTCGAAGACGTTGGCGTACTGCTCGCGGTACATCTTCGAGTTGATGTGATCCTCGATGATGTCGGCGATCTCCTTCTGGCTGGGCCAGATGTCCTTGAGGTAGACCGGCTCGCCATTGCGGTCCTCGCCGATGGGATCCCGGGAGATATCCTTCGCGACGCTACCGGCCAGGGCGTAGGCTACCACCAGCGGCGGCGAGGCCAGGTAGTTGGCGGGGACATCCGGATGGATCCGGCCTTCGAAATTGCGGTTGCCGGAGAGGACGCCGGAGACCATGAGATCTCCTTCGCGGATGGCGTCGGTGATTTCATCCGGCAGCGGTCCCGAGTTACCGATGCAGGTCGTGCAGCCGAAGCCCACGACGTTGAAGCCCAGGGCTTCGAGCGGCTCCATGAGGCCCGCATCGCCGAGGTAGGCCGGTACCACCTGCGAACCCGGAGCGAAGGATGTCTTCACCCACGGCTTGGTGGTCAGACCACGCTCATGGGCCTTCTTGGCGACCAGGCCTGCGGCCACCAGCACCGCCGGGTTGGAGGTGTTCGTGCACGAGGTGATGGCGGCGATGACAACGTCGCCATGGTTGAGCATGAATTCCTCGCCGTTGAGCTTCACGTTCACGGCGCCGGCTTCATGCCAGAACTGGTTTCCGGGCGCCGTGTCGCCGCCTTCACCCTCAAACCGGGCCTCGTCCGCATCCGGCATGGTGCCGCGGGCGGTGAGTTCCTCTTCCAGGTAGTTGAGGAATGCCGGCTTGGCGTCGGTGAGGGCGATACGGTCCTGGGGGCGTTTGGGGCCGGCGATGCTGGGCACCACGTCGGCAAGGTCGAGCTCGACCACATCGGTGTAGTCGGCATGCCGGGAACCCGTTTCGCGCCACATGCCCTGCTCGCGGGCGTAGGCCTCGACCAGCGCGATGGTTTCCTCGTCGCGACCGGAAACCCTCAGATACTCAATGGTCTCGGCGTCGATCGGGAAGATGCCGCAGGTTGCGCCATACTCCGGCGCCATGTTGCCGATGGTGGCCCGGTCCGCCAGCGGCAGGTTGTCCAGGCCGTCGCCGAAGAACTCGACGAACTTGCCGACCACGCCCTTCTTGCGCAGCATCTCGGTGACGGTCAGCACCAGATCGGTGGCCGTCGCGCCCTCGCGCAGCTCGCCGTTCAGCTTGAAGCCGATCACTTCCGGCACCAGCATAGTGATGGGCTGACCGAGCATGGCGGCTTCCGCTTCGATGCCGCCTACACCCCAGCCGAGGACGCCGAGGCCGTTGACCATGGTGGTGTGGGAGTCGGTGCCGACAAGGGTATCCGGATAGGCCAGCGTGCCCTCCTCGGTTTCCTTGGTGAATACCGCCTTCGAGAGATATTCCAGGTTGACCTGGTGGACAATGCCCGTCCCCGGCGGCACGACACGGAAGTTCGAGAAGGCCTTCTGGCCCCAGCGCAGGAACTTATAGCGCTCTTCGTTTCGCTTGAACTCGATCTTGGTATTGAGATCAAGGGCATTGCTGGTGCCGAAGTGATCGACCATCACCGAGTGGTCGATGACCAGATCGGCCGGCTCCAGCGGATTGATCAGGTTGGGGTCGCCGCCGAGCTGTTTCATCGCATCGCGCATCGCAGCCAGATCCACGACTGCCGGGACGCCAGTGAAGTCCTGCAGGACCACGCGGGCAGGCATGAAGGAGATCTGCTCGCCCGGCCCGCCCTTGGGATCCCAGTTGCAGACCGCTTCGATCTGTTCGCTGGTCACATTGCGGCCATCCTCCTTGCGGAGAAGGTTCTCCAGCAGGACTTTCAGCGAGAAGGGCAGACGGTCGACATCATGGCGATCCTTGAGCGCATCGAGTCGGTAGATCCCGTACTGCTTGCCCTTCACGTCCAGCGTTCCGCGGGCACCGTAACTGTTACTCATGACTTCCTCCCGAAATCGTCGTGCGCGCAAGGCACCTCTGTTTTAGTGGGCTATTCACCCGGTTTACCGGCCAGAATTCTACATGATGCAGCGCCGCAAGGGGATGCCCCGAGTTGCCCTGCATCAACCGCGTCATGTCTCCGCGAGTGCCGCCTGAGCCGATTCGATCACCCGCCGCCGTCCAAAGACAAGCCGGAGCCGACCGCCGCCATTGAGCTGCCAGAGTCCGGCGGCCCGAATAGCCGCCAGGAGCAGGCTGCGAATGAGCGCCGCGTTACGGGCATCCTGTAAATAGACCGCATGACCCTGGACCAGGATCCGCGGTCGCAGGGTGCTGATGTGCTCACTGTAAAGATCAGCGACGTTGTGGATGACGCTGTCATGCGTGAGCTCACCGAAATAATCGGCCTGGGCGCGTGCCCGGTCGAGGCCTTGCGCGAGTTCCTGCAGACGCTGGCGATCGCGTCGCAGGCGCCGTTCGAGCTGCATGACGCTGATCAGGTAGCGGGTCAGATGCATGGCCGCTGGCTGGGTCAGATGACCGATTAAATCGCGCAGTCCCGGATCCAGTGCCCCCGGACCACCGTAGAGCGGCTCAATGGAGCCCTGGTAGTCGCCCAGAAGCCCGCTGATACAGGTTTCGGTGCGCTTGCGGTCATTGCCGCCGTGCTCAGCAAGGTTGCGGACTTCGCTCAGCGCCTGGAATACCGCTCCCAGGGCCAGCACCCGCTCGTGTTCAGGCTGCGCCACTGACCAGGCTCCGTTCCACCGGCAGACGCTCATCGATGATGCCCCCACCGAGGCACCGCTCGCCGTCATAGATCACCACGGATTGACCGGGGGCGACGGCGCGTTGCGGAGCGTCGAAGATCAGTTCCCGGCGCCCGTCCGCACGGGGTGTGAGCCGGCCCGGCTGATCCGGCTGCCGGTGCCGTAGTCGGGCGGTACAACGGATCGGCCGGTCAGGACCCTTGCCGTCCACCCAGTGCCAGTCACCGGCGAGGAGTCCGTGATTCATCAATGCGGGGTGATCATGGCCCTGTGCGACCACCAGGCGATTGCCGGGCAGGTCCTTCTCAGCGACATACCAGGGCAGTCCGGGGCAGTTGGCCCGACCACCCAGATTGAGGCCGCGCCGCTGGCCGATCGTGTAGAAGGCAAGCCCCTGGTGGCGGCCGACTTCGTCGCCTTCGACGGTGACGATCGGCCCCGGCTGTCGATCGATGTAGCGCGCCAGGAATGCCTGGAAGTCACGCTCGCCGATGAAGCAGATCCCGGTGCTGTCGGTTTTGTTGAAATTGGCAAAGCCGGCGGCGTCGGCCATTGCCCGCACGCGGGGTTTGGTGAGGCCGGCAAGCGGGAAAATGGCCGCTTCGAGTTGTTCCTGATCTAGCGTATACAGGAAGTAGGTCTGGTCCTTGTTGACGTCGGCGGCACGCAGCAGCGTTCTCACCCCCGGCTCGCCGCCGATGCCGGCATAATGGCCGGTCGCCACTTGATCGGCGCCAAGGCGTCGCGCATGGTCGACGAATGCGCGGAACTTGATACGCTGGTTGCAGAGGATGTCGGGGTTGGGTGTCCGTCCGGCCCGGAACTCTCTCAGGCAGTGGTCGAATACCTCGCTGCGGTAGGCGGCAGCGAAATTAGCGCGATGCAGCGGGATGCCAAGGACTTCGGCGACTTGAAGGGCATCGGCGTAGTCGGCCTCGGCCGAGCACTGGGTCTCGGTATCGTCGTCTTCCCAGTTCTTCATGAAAAGGCCCTCGACGCGGTAGCCCTGCTCGCGCAGGAGCCAGGCGCTGACCGCCGAGTCGACGCCGCCGGAGAGGCCAACGATGACGCGTGAATCCCTGTTCATGGCGTGGAGGATAACATTGGCGATTGCCCGTCGACCTTTTAGAATCCATCAACAATCCCCATCTTGTTGATACCGGCCCCGGGACGAGCGGTGATGAGTGAAGAGAACGATCCGAAACGCGACGATGATCTGTCGGTCGAAGAGGCGAAGCCCAGCGTCAAGCAGCCGCCGCTCTATCGCGTCGTCCTCCTCAATGACGACTACACGCCCATGGAATTCGTGGTAGAGGTGTTGCAGACGTTCTTCCGGATGGACCGGGACCAGGCGACGCAGGTCATGCTCCACGTCCACACCCGCGGCAAGGGGGTGTGCGGCGTATTCAGCCGCGACATTGCGGAGACCAAGGTCGATCAGGTCAACGACCATGCCCGCGAGAATGATCACCCGCTCATGTGCACGATGGAGCCGGCATGAGCCGGAACCGATCCGGGACGAACCGGGTCAAACCAACAGGATTTCAGGTGAGAGGCCGATGCTAAGCAAAGAGCTCGAGTTCACGTTGAACCTCGCTTTCAAGGAGGCGCGTGACAAGCGTCATGAATTCCTCACGGTGGAGCATCTGCTGCTGGCGTTGACCGACAACCCGGCGGCACTCGAGGTGCTGCGTGCCTGCGGTGCGGATCTTGACGCCCTGCGACAGGATCTGGAGGCGTTTCTCGACGAGACCACGCCCCTGCTGCCGCCCAACGACAACCGTGAGACTCAGCCCACGCTGGGTTTTCAGCGCGTCCTGCAGCGCGCCATCCTGCATGTGCAGTCCTCCGGCAAGAAGGAGGTCAGTGGTGCCAATGTGGTGGTCGCGATCTTCAGTGAGCAGGAGTCACAGGCGGTCTATTTCCTCCACAAGCAGAACATCTCCCGGCTGGACGCGGTGAATTTCCTCTCCCACGGCATCTCGAAGGTGTCCGGCGAGGAGGGAAGCAGCGAGCCCGATCCTTCTCAGGAGGAGGGTGAAACCGCCGAGGAAGGTGGTAGCGCCAAGCCGCTGGAGAGCTTCGCGACGGATCTCAATGCCCGTGCCCGGCAGGGTCGGACCGATCCGCTGATCGGCCGAAAACACGAGGTCGAGCGCACCATCCAGATCCTCTGTCGGCGGCGCAAGAACAACCCGCTCTACGTGGGCGAGGCGGGCGTCGGCAAGACCGCGATCGCTGAGGGGCTCGCCAAGCTCATCGAGGATGGCGATGTGCCGGAAGTGCTCGCCGATGCCACCATCTACTCCCTTGATCTGGGCGCGCTGGTGGCGGGCACGAAGTACCGCGGCGACTTCGAGAAGCGCCTCAAGGGGCTGCTGGCACAGCTCAAGAAGGAAGAGCACGCGATTCTCTTCATCGACGAGATCCACACCATCATTGGCGCGGGGTCGGCGTCTGGCGGCGTCATGGATGCTTCCAACCTGCTCAAGCCCATGCTCGCCAGCGGTGAGCTGAAGTGCATCGGCTCCACGACCTACCAGGAATACCGGGGCGTATTCGAAAAGGATCGCGCCCTGGCCCGTCGCTTCCAGAAAATCGACGTGCCCGAGCCGACGGTGGATGAAACCGTGCAGATCCTTCGAGGGCTGAAAGACCGGTTTGAATCCCATCATGGGGTGCGCTACACCCATCCGGCACTGGAATCGGCAGCGGAGCTGGCGGCCAAGTACATCACCGACCGGCACTTACCGGACAAGGCCATTGATGTCATCGATGAGGCCGGTGCCAACCACCGTCTACTCCCGCCGTCGCGGAAGAAAAAGACCGTGGGCGTCGGCGATGTGGAGACCATCGTCGCCAAGATGGCGCGTATCCCTCCCAAGCGTGTGTCCACCTCGGACATGCGGCTGCTCGAGACCATGGAGAAGGACCTCAAGCGCGTGATCTATGGCCAGGACGAGGCCATCGATACGCTCGCGGCGACCATCAAGATGTCCCGCGCCGGCCTGCGTGATACCGAAAAGCCGGTGGGTAGCTTCCTTTTCGCCGGCCCGACCGGCGTCGGCAAGACCGAGGTGACCCGGCAGCTTGCCGAGATCATGGGGATCAACCTGATCCGCTTCGACATGTCCGAGTACATGGAACGGCATACGGTCTCCCGACTGATCGGTGCACCACCGGGCTATGTCGGTTTCGACCAGGGCGGACTGCTTACCGAGGAGGTGCTCAAGCATCCCCATTCGGTGGTCCTGCTGGACGAGATCGAGAAGGCCCATCCGGATGTCTTCAACCTGCTCCTGCAGGTGATGGACCATGGCTCGCTGACTGACAATAACGGGCGGCACGCCGACTTCCGCAACGTCATCCTGGTCATGACGACCAACGCCGGCGCGGAGGAGCAGAGCCGGAGGACCATCGGCTTCACGCCGCAGGATCAGAGCAGCGATGCGCTCGAGGTGATCCGCAAGCAGTTCACGCCGGAATTCCGCAACCGGCTGGATGCCATCATCCAGTTCAACGGCCTGGCCGCCGAGGTGATTCAGCGGGTGGCGGAAAAGTTCATCCGCGAGTTACGCCATCAGCTGGCGGAGAAGCGCGTGACCCTCGAGGTGAGTGACGAAGCCAGGGCGTGGCTGGCGGAACAGGGCTATGATCCGAAGATGGGCGCACGGCCGATGGCACGGCTCATCCAGGATAAGCTCAAACGTCCTCTGGCTGACGAGCTGCTGTTCGGACGTCTCGCCAACGGTGGCCATGTGCGGGTGGATCTAGATGAGACCGGCGAAGCGCTGGCCTTTCACATCGATACGCCGGAGCCGGTCGAGTAGACCGGCTCAGCGGGCGCGGTAGACGATTCGGCCCTTGTTGAGGTCGTAGGGGGTCAGTTCGACGGTGACCTTGTCACCGCGCAGGATACGGATGTAGTGCTTGCGCATCTTGCCCGAGATGTGAGCCGTTACGGTGTGACCGTTCTCCAGCTCGACACGGAACATCGTGTTGGGCATCACTTCGGTGATCGTGCCCTGCATCCGGATATTCTCTTCCTTCGCCATTCAGCCTCTCTCTTATGGCCGTAAAAGCGGGGATTCTACCGGAGCCCGGGGCGATCACCAATAACTCCGCGCGCTAATCGCTCGGGACCCAGCCATCGGGGGCGAGATGCTCATGTGGCCGGAAGCCGGTTTTGTAGTCCATGCCAGGACAGCCGGCAATCCAGTATCCAAGGTAGAGCCAGTCACGCTGCCGTCGCCGCGCCTCCTCGATCTGCAGGAGAATGGCGAGGGTACCCAGGCCGCGTTGGCCGGCCTCGGGTTCGTAGAAGGTATAGACCGCCGAGAGGGCGCCGCCGGTGTCGTCGGTGACCGCGACGGCGAGCAGTTCGCCGCCGGGACGCTGGCGCAGCTCGATGAATTCCGTCGGGCACCAGCTGGCGGTCAGATACTGCCAGTAAAGGTCGGGGTCGGCCTCGTCCATACCGCCTCCGGGGTGACGCGCGGTCACATAACGGCTGTAGAGCTCGAAATGCTCGGGCCGGTAACGAAAGCCGACGTTGATCAGGTCGATATCCGCGTTGTCCCGCAGGCACCGTCGATGCCGGCGTCGCGGCCGGAATCGCGCCACCGGAATGCGCAGACTCTGACAGGCCTGGCAGCCGGGGCAGGCTGTGCGGTAGATATGCTCACCGCCACGGCGAAACCCCTGGGCCAGGAGTTCGTCGTAAAGGGCGGGGGTCGGCGAGAGGCGCGGGTCGACGAAATCGAACTGCGAGGGCCGGTCATGCAGGTACGGACACGGGCGATAACCTGTGCCGAACAGCCGGATGCGCTTCGTGCCGCGGGCTTCAGTCATCGTCCCAACCCTCGGTGACCGCCTCACGGCCGATGTCCAGCCGCCAGGGACCGATCCGCGTTGGCTGACGCTGGCTGGCGGCCAGGGCGAGCAGGAAGCGCTTGCGGGGGATCTGTTCGGCACCCATGCGTAGCAGGTGGGTGGTGGGCATCTGGCAGTCGAGGAAATCGAAGCCCCAGGAGCGGATCTGGCGCATCAGCCAGGCCATGGCGATCTTGCTGCCATTGGGGGCGCGGCTGAACATGGATTCGCCAAAAAATGCGCCTCCCAGCGATACCCCGTAGAGGCCGCCGATGAGCGCGTCCTGGCGCCAGACCTCGATGGAATGCGCCAGCCCGACGACATGAAGGTGGCTATAGGCGGCCTTCATGTCGTTGGTGATCCATGTGCCCAGCTGATCCGAACGGGGTTCGGCGCAGGCCGCCACCACGGCATCGAAAGCGCTATCGAGGCTGACATGGTAGTCGTCCCGGCGCAGCGTACGGCGAAGCGATCGGCTGATATGAAAGCCCGAGGGCGAGATGATCGCCCGAGGATCCGGGCTCCACCACAGGATCGGCTCCCCCGGCGAGAACCATGGGAAAGCGCCGGCGCGATAGGCCGACTCCAGTCGTGTGGGAGACAACGAAGCGCCGATGGCGAGCAGGCCGTTGGGCTCCGCTAGGGCGGTCTCCGGGTCCGGTAGTGGCGTGGTCTCATCGTCGGGCGCCAACCAGGGAATCGGTAGCAGGGGTTCAGTCACGGGGGAGTCGCTCCAGGACTTCCTCGCGGTAAGGGCCCTCGATGGTGAGCTCATGCGCATACTGAGTCACGGCCGCCCGCTCCCGCTCAAGGAAATCGTCCACCGCGGCGCGAAACTGCGCATCCCGCAGGTAATGGGCCGAGTGCGTGAGGACGGGCAAAAAGCCCCGCGCTACCTTGTGCTCGCCCTGGGCGCCGGGTTCGAAGCGTGAGAGGCCGTGCCGGATGCAGTAGTCGATGCCCTGGTAGTAGCAGGCCTCGAAGTGCAGGCCGTCGTAGTCCCGCGCTGCACCCCAGTAGCGACCGTAGAGCGTGTCCTCACTGCGCAGGCAGATCGCGCCGGCGACCGGCTCGCCACTGTCTTCGGCCACGAATAGCACGACACGGTCGCCAAGCGCCTCGCCGAGCTCGACGAAGCAATCGCGCGTTATCACCGGCAGGTTGCCGTGGGCATGGAAGGTGTCCTCATAGAACCCATGCAGCGCATCCCACAGCGCTGGGCTCGCCTCGTCGCCATGCACGGTTCGCATCGCCAGGCCTTGTTCCGTGACCCGACGCCGTTCGCGCCGGATATTCTTGCGCTTCTTTGCGCTGAGCCCGTCGAGGAAGTCGTCGAAGTCGGCGTAGCCGGCATTGCGCCAGTGATACTGGCAGCCCTCGCGGCGGGCATAATCCGCCTCCTCGAGGATCTCCATGTCGGCATCCCGCGCGAACAGCCAGTGCACTGAGCTGATCTCCATCGCGTCGGCCATCTGGCGGGCACCGTCGGCGAGCGCATGGCGCAGGCCCTCGGCCGGATAGTCCGGATTCAGCAGCATGCGTGGCCCGTTCACCGGGCTGTAGGGCACGGCGATGATCAGCTTGGGGTAGTACTCAAGGCCATTGCGCTCGTAGGCATGAGCCCAGGCGAAGTCGAAGACGAACTCGCCCCAGGAGTTGCCCTTGATGTAGGCGGGCGCGGCGGCGGCCAGGGTTTCGCCGTCTTCGAGGAGCAGGTGATAGGGGACCCATCCGTTTTCACGGGACACGGCGCCGTGGCGCTCCAGCGCCTCGAGGAATTCATGGCGCAGGAACGGGTTGTCGGCCCCCTGCAGCGCATTCCAGCGCCTGGGGTCGATCTCTCCTATTGCGGGTATTGCTCTGAGTTGCATGCCTCGACAGACCGCAGACCGCGTCTTGAAGTGCCCGGGATGTTCCCGATGCTAAAGATCAGGCGCCTACTGTACACTCAGCGCTATGGCAGGCAAGACAACAGCCCGGCAGCCCGTGACACCCATCAGCCAGCAGATCGGCCGGATGCTTCGCGAGGCTGCACTGCTCTTGCTGATGGCAGTGGCCGGCTTTCTTATGCTGGCACTGGTCACCTACAACCCCGCTGATCCGGGCTGGAGCCATTCCGGTCCGGCGGCGGGGCTGAGCAATGCCGGTGGCGTTGTCGGCGCCTACTGGGCGGATCTGAGCCTCTACCTCTTTGGTTATCTCGCCTTCCTTTTCCCGGTGCTGATCGGGTTGCTCGCGACGCTGGTCTACCGGTGGCAGCGACGTGACGGCGAGATGCATTGGGGCGTAATTGGCGTGCGGGTGTTCGGGTTCGTGCTGACGCTGCTCGCCGGTGCGGCGCTGGCGAGGCTGCATATCGAGCCAGTGGCCGGCACCGTGCCGCTGAGTTCCGGCGGCGTACTGGGCAATCTGGTGGGCGATCAGATCCGCGAGGCATTCAGTTTTACCGGTGCCACGCTGCTGGCGCTGGCGGTGCTGCTGGCCGGTGTGACTCTGTTTACCGGGCTGTCCTGGATTGCGCTCATGGACCAGCTCGGGCACTTCATCCTGGCCCAGAGCAAATACCTGGCACTCCTGCGCGGCTGGGTCCACGACCGCATCATGGCTCAGCGCGCCCGTCGCGAACGCGAGGCGGCCCGGCGGGAGGAGCGCCGCCGCGCGCGCAGACGTCAGAAACCCGCCATTGCGCCGCCGGCGAAGGAAGCCAGGCCGAGCGAGAAGGCGCGCCGGGAGCAGCAGATCCAGCTCTTCGAGAAACCGCCGGCGCCGGGCGAACGTCCGCCAGTGTCGCTGCTTGATCCCCCCAAGGCCGAGCAGCCCGGCTACACGGCGGAGGCACTGGAGGCCATGTCCCGGCTGGTTGAGCACAAGCTGCGCGACTTCGGCGTCGAGGTGGAGGTCGTCGCCGTGCAGCCCGGCCCGGTGATCACCCGCTTCGAGCTCAAGCCTGCCGCTGGCGTCAAGGTGAGCCAGATCACCAATCTCTCCAAGGATCTGGCTCGTGCGCTGTCGGTCACGGCGGTGCGTGTGGTCGAGGTCATTCCGGGCAAGTCGGTGGTGGGGCTGGAGATCCCCAATGAACATCGTCAGGTGATCGCGCTCTCCGAGATTATCCGCTCGGAGGCTTTCGAGAAGGCGGCCTCGCCGCTGACGCTCGCCATCGGCAAGGATATCGGCGGCTACACGCAGGTGGTGGATCTCGCCAAGATGCCACATCTGCTGGTGGCGGGCACCACTGGCTCGGGCAAATCGGTGGGCATCAACGCCATGATCATCAGCCTGCTCTACAAGAATGGCCCTGAGCAGGTCCGCACCATCATGATCGACCCGAAGATGCTGGAGCTCTCGGTCTACGATGGTATTCCGCACCTGTTGGCGCCGGTCGTGACCGACATGAAGGAGGCCGCCAATGCGCTGCGCTGGTGCGTCGGCGAAATGGAACGTCGCTACCGCCTGATGGCCAGTCTCGGGGTGCGCAACATCGGTGGCGCCAACCGCAAGATCCGCGAGGCCCGAGAGCGGGGTGAGCCGCTGACCGATCCGCTCTGGCGTGCGCCGGAGGGGCGGGTGGAGCCCACGCTCGATGGCGACGGCGAGGCGCCGCAGGCGCCGGTACTCGAACCCCTCCCATACGTTGTTGTCGTAGTCGACGAGTTTGCCGACATGATGATGATGGTCGGCAAGAAGGTCGAGGAGCTTATCGCCCGGCTGGCGCAGAAGGCCCGCGCCGCCGGCATTCATCTCATTCTGGCCACCCAGCGCCCGTCGGTGGATGTCATCACTGGCCTGATCAAGGCCAACATTCCTACCCGCATGGCCTTTCAGGTGTCCTCGCGCGTGGATTCCCGGACCATCCTCGACCAGATGGGGGCGGAGTCGCTGCTCGGCCATGGCGACATGCTCTACCTGGGGCCGAGCAGCCGCGGCATCCCCGAGCGGGTCCATGGCGCATTCGTCTCGGACGCCGAGGTCCACCGGGTAGCCGAGCATCTCAAGCAGAGCGGCGAGCCGGACTATGTCGATGGCATCCTCGATGAAAGCGAGGGCGAGGCCGCCATGTCGGGGGCTTTGCCCGGGGAGATGAGCGCCGGTGGCGGCGAGTCGGACCCGCTTTATGACCAGGCGGTGCGTATCGTCACCGAAACCCGCAAGGCCTCCATCTCCGGTGTGCAGAGACGGCTGAAGATCGGCTATAACCGGGCGGCACGGCTGGTCGAGGAAATGGAGGCGGCCGGTATCGTCGGTCCGCTGCAGGCGAATGGATCGCGTGAGGTCATCGCGCCACCACCCCCAGGGGACTGAACACGATGCGGATGCGCCACTGCCTCGCCATGCCAGTTTTTCTGCTGATCGTTGCTCTCCTTGCGGCGGCCTCCGTGACGCGAGCCGCCGGCCAGGAGGATGGTACGCAGGCCACGAAGGACGGACCGATTGCCGGCCTGACCCACTACTTCGAGGCCGTTGAGACGCTCGCCGGGGAATTTCGTCAGACGACCCGCGACGACAATGGTGAAGTAATCGAGGAGGCAAGCGGCCGTTTTTTGATGGCCCGCCCCCAACGGTTCATCTGGGACTACCGCACCCCCTGGGAGCAGCTTATTGTCTCCGACGGGGAGCAGCTCTGGGTTCACGATGTGGCGCTCGAACAGGTTGTGGTGCGGCCCCTGGAGGAAGCGCTCGGCGTAGGGGCCGCGCAGCTTCTCAGCGGTGACCTGTCACGCCTCGAGGAGAATTTCTCTCTGACCGCCGGTGGTGAGGATGTGGTCATCCTGCGGCCTACCGATCCGGCCTGGGATTTCCAGCGGGTGCGGTTGGAGCTGGCGGACGGCGTTCCCGCGTCGATCACGGTGGAGGATGGCCTCGGGCAGCGCGTCGAGGTGCGGCTGCGTGATCTGACGCTGAATCCCGAGGTGAGCCCCGATCGCTTCGAGTTCGAGCCGCCCGCCGGCGTGGATGTCATGCAGGGGTCATGATCGATCGGAGCCGTCCGCTGGCGGATCGCATGCGCCCCCGGACGCCGGCGGAGTTCGTGGGGCAGACGCATCTGCTCGGGCCCGGTCGGCCGCTAGGCGAGGCCCTCGCCGCCGGGCGACCCCACTCGATGGTGCTCTGGGGCCCGCCCGGCACGGGCAAGACCACGCTGGCGCGTATGGTCGCCGCCGCGGCGGAGGCGGAGTTCCTGACGCTCTCGGCGGTCATGGCGGGCGTCAAGGATATCCGCGAGGCCGCCGCCCGTGGTCGGAGTAACCGCGAGGCGGGGCGGCGCACGCTGCTGTTCGTGGATGAGGTGCACCGCTTCAATAAGGCCCAGCAGGACGCCTTTCTGCCCTACATCGAGGATGGCACGCTGCTGTTCATCGGCGCGACCACCGAGAACCCGTCCTTTGAGCTGAACAACGCGCTCCTGTCGCGGGTGCGGGTCTATGTCCTGCGCACGCTGGAGGCCGACGCCATCGGTCGGTTGATCGATGCCGCCATGGCGGATGCCGAGCGCGGCCTCGGCGATCAGCGCATCGCGCTGGCCGATGAGGCCCGGGACGCGCTGACACGGCTCGCCGACGGCGACGCCCGGACCGCCCTCAGCCTGCTTGAGGTGGCCGCCGACCTCGTCGGCGATGACGGTCGCATCGAGCTGGATCTGATCCGCGAGGCGGCGGCCGGTGGTCGGGCGCGCTTCGACAAGGGCGGGGATGCGTTCTATGACCTGATTTCCGCCTTGCACAAGTCGGTTCGTGGTTCCGCCCCGGATGCGGCGCTCTACTGGTACGCCCGGATGCTCGACGGTGGCTGTGACCCGCTCTATATCGCCCGACGCGTGGTGCGGATGGCCTCGGAGGATATCGGTAACGCCGATCCGAGGGCGCTGCAGGTGGCGCTGGATGCCTGGCAGGCACAGGAGCGCCTGGGTTCGCCGGAGGGTGAGCTCGCCATCGCCCATGCCATCAGCTACCTGGCCGCCGTTCCCAAGAGCAATGCGGTGTATCGCGCCTTCAATGAAGCGATGGCGGATGCCCGTGAGCACGGCTCGCTGGACGTGCCGGTGCACCTGCGCAACGCGCCGACCCGGCTCATGAAATCGCTCGGTTACGGGCATGCCTACCGCTATGCCCATGACGAGCCGAACGCCTATGCCGCGGGCGAGTCCTATCTGCCCGATGCGCTGGCCGGAAAGCGTTACTATCGACCCACGGACCGCGGACTCGAGAAGCGCATTGCCGATCGATTCGACTGGCTCGCGCGGCTCGATGAGGCGGCCGGGAAGCCTTAGGCGCTTCGATCCGCCATCGGATTCGCGTACACTCCGGGCGTTTCGCGGGCGAGGAACCGGCCAATGGCCTTGTTCGGTGAATGGGCGGCGGTCGCCGCCGGCGGTGCGCTCGGGGCACTCATGCGCCATGGCGCGACCATGGCGGCGGCGCAGTGGCTGCCGCGTGGCTTCCCGTGGGGCACTCTGATCGTCAATGTGCTGGGCAGTCTTCTCATGGGGATCGCCTTCGTCCTGCTGGTGGAGCGCGGCCTGCTCGCGCCTGCCTGGCGGGCCTTCTTCACTGTGGGACTGCTGGGCGCCTTCACCACATTCTCCGCATTTTCGCTGGATGCCCTTGCCCTGTTCGGCACCGGTGCCACGGCAAGGGCAGTGCTCTACGTGCTGACGAGTGTCATTACCTGCCTCGCCGCTGCCCTCGCGGGTATCATGTTGACCCGGAATTTCTAGGACGCGACCGAATCGATGCTTGATCAGAAAGCCCTGAGACAGGACCCGGAAGCCATTGCCGAACGGCTGGCGCACCGCGGGCATGACTTCGACGCCCAGCGTTATGCAGCGCTCGAGTCGCAGCGACGCGAACTGCAATCGCGCACCGAATCGCTGCAGCATGAGCGTAACGAGCACTCTCGCGCCATCGGCAAGGCCAAGCAGGCCGGCGAGGACATCCAGCCGCTGCTGGACGAGGTCGCCAGCCTGGGTGACGCACTGAAGTCGGCCGAGGCCGAACTCGATGCGGTGCAGTCGAGTCTGCGCGATATCCACCTGGGGCTGCCGAATCTGCCGCATGAGAGTGTTCCCCCGGGTGAGGACGAGACCGACAATGTCGAAATCCGGCGCTGGGGCGAACCGCCCGAATTCGATTTCCGCCCCCGCGATCACGTCGAGTTGGGTGAGGCGCTGGGCAATGGCCTCGACTTTGCCGCCGGGGCGAAACTCGCGGGCTCGCGTTTCGTTGTCATGCGCGACGGAATCGCACGGCTGCACCGGGCGCTGGCTCAGTTCATGCTGGATGTGCATACCGCTGAGCATGGCTACCGGGAAACCGCCGTCCCCTATCTGGTGGGGGAGGAGGCACTGATCGGCACGGGACAGTTGCCGAAGTTCGCCGAAGACCTCTTCGCCGTCGAGAACTTCGAGCCACGGCTGCATCTCATTCCGACCGCCGAGGTGCCGCTGACCAATCTCGCCGCGGGCGAGATCATCGATGCCGAATACCTGCCGCTCGGTTATGTCAGCCATACCCCGTGCTTCCGCTCCGAGGCCGGATCGTACGGACGCGATACCCGCGGCATGATCCGTCAGCACCAGTTCGACAAGGTCGAGCTGGTCCAACTCACCCGGCCGGATGACTCCTACGCGGCGCTGGAGCGACTCACCGGCCATGCCGAGCAGATCCTCCAGCGCCTCGGGCTTGCCTACCGGGTGGTGACACTCTGCGGCGGGGATATGGGATTTGCGGCGGCCAAGACACATGACATTGAAGTCTGGCTGCCTGGCCAGTCGGCCTATCGCGAGATCTCCTCCTGCAGCAATACCGAGGCCTTTCAGGCACGGCGCATGCAGGCGCGCTGGCGCAACCCCGACACTGGCAGGCCCGAGCCGCTGCACACGCTGAACGGCTCGGCGCTGGCGGTGGGACGATGCCTGGTGGCGGTGCTGGAGAACTACCAGCAGGCCGATGGCCGGGTGGTGATTCCCGAGGCGCTGAAGCCCTACATGGCCGGCACGGAGTGGCTCGCGCCATGAACGGCGATGTCCATGCCGCCATGCAGGCCTGGCAGGCGCATACCGTGCCCGCCGAGGCGACCGACCACTCGATGCTGGCCTATCGCTGGTTCGGACATGTCCGGGCCGTGCTCGAGGCCGAGTCCGCCTATCTGGTGCTCATGCGCATCGAGACGGATCGCGACTGGCGGGGTCAGGGGGAGGCGAGCGCCGTTCTGGAGTGGCTGAAGGACCTCTGCGATCGCCATGGCGTCACATTGCTCGGCCAGGCCAACGTCGATGATGAGTCCGGCCTGGGCCAGGCGGCGCTGTTGCAGTGGTATGCCCGCCATGGCTTTCGCATCGACGACACCCACCAGGGCGAGCCGCTGGTCTGGTATCCGGAGCGGCCAGGAACGCCGGGGTAGCGCCCGGGCGACCGGGCACCGCTAGCGCGGCGCCGGCGCCAGCGCGATGCGACCGTCCGGACCCAGCACGCGGCGCTGCAGCCAGGCCAGTAGCAGGCCGTAGGCAGGCAGGAAAAGCACCGCGGAAATCAGGATCTTCGAGGCATAGTCCACCGCCGCGATCTCCGGCCAGTGCGTCGCCATGAACGGGTCAGGACTGTTATAGAACGCGATGGCGAAAAATGCCACGGTGTCGGCCAGATTCCCGAACAGTGTGGAGACCGCCGGTGCGACCCACCAGCGTGCCGACTGACGCAACCGATCGAAGATATGGATATCGAGCAGCTGGCCCAGCGCGTAGGCCATGAAGCTGGCGGCGGCAATGCGCCCGACAAAGGTGTTGAGGCTGAGTAGCGCATCGGCGCCCTGGAAACTGCCCTGCTGGAAGAGCACGCCGAGCAGATAGGAGATCAGCAGCGCCGGGCCCATGGCGAAGAAAATGATCCGCCGCGCTGCGACCTTGCCGAAGGTGCGCACGGTCAGGTCCGTCGCCAGGAAAATGAACGGGAAAGAGAACGCGCCCCAGGTGGTATGCAGGCCGAAGAGCGAGATCGGCAGCTGCACCAGATAGTTGCTGGCGGCGATGATGGTGATGTGCGCACCTGCCAGCCAGAACAGGGCGCGCCGGTACTGTGCGGGAGTGATGGTTTTCATGGGCGCAGAGTATAGCAGCCCCGACACCGGGGTTGGCCCCGCCCGGGCCCGACGCCGGGTCTGGGCGCTCGCCTGGCCGTTGATCGTCTCCAACATCACCGTCCCGCTGCTGGGACTGGTGGACACGGCCGTGGTGGGACACCTGCCGGACAACCGCTATCTGGGCGGCGTGACGCTGGGAGCGACCCTGTTCAGTTTCCTCTACTGGGGGTTCGGCTTCCTGCGCATGGGCACCACCGGGCTCACGGCCCAGGCGCTGGGGCGTGATGATACCGACGACGTCATCCGGCTGCTGGGTCAGAGCCTGATGCTCGCCTTTCTGATCGGCATGGCCCTGATTGCCCTGCATCCCCTGCTGATCCCGCTGGGTCTTCACCTGCTGGATGGCAGCGCGGCCGTGACCGCCGAGGCCGACATCTATGCCCGCGTCCGCATTGCCAGTGCCCCCGCCGTGCTCGCCAACTATGCGCTCATCGGCTGGTTTCTGGGCCGGGGCTACAGCCGGGTCACGCTGCTGCTGATGGTGATCAACAACAGCGTCAACATCGTCCTGGATCTTGTCTTCGTGATGGGCCTGGGGATGACCACGGCGGGCGTCGCTCTCGCCAGTGTGATCGCCGACTACGTGACCCTTGCGAGCGGCGTCGGTCTCGCGCTGATGGCCTGGCATGGCTGGGGGTGGCGTCGCGTGCCTGGCGTTTTCGTCAATATCGCTGGCTATGGGCGTCTGCTGTCAGTGAACTTCGCGCTTTTCATTCGTACCCTGTGCCTGCTTTTCGCCTTTGCATTCTTTCACTCCCGGGGTGCCCAGCTCGGTGACGTCACCCTGGCTGCCAATGCGGTGCTGCTCCAGTTTGTCCTGCTGGCGTCCTACGGGCTGGACGGTTTTGCCCATGCCACCGAATCTTTGGTCGGTCAGCGTATCGGCGCGGCCGATCAGCCCGGCTTTCGGTCGGTGGTGCGGGCGGCCACGGAGTGGTCGCTGGTCACCGCCGGTGCCGCAAGCCTGGGGTTTGCTCTGGGGGGCGGGGCGTTGATCGACCTGCTGACTGATCTGCCAGCGGTCCGCGAGACGGCCGGTCGTTTTCTCCCCTGGATGGTGGCCATGCCGCTACTGGCCGTGGGGAGTTACCTGCTGGACGGCCTGTTCATTGGTGCGACCCGCACGCGCGCCATGCGGGACACCATGATCGCCGCGGTGGTGCTGTTCTATCTGCCGGTCTGGTGGCTGGCGCAGCCGCTGGGCAACCACGGGCTGTGGCTGGCATTCGTCAGCTTCACCGTGGCCCGCAGCCTGTTGCTGGGTGCGGTGTTCTGGCGCGCCTGGCGCCGTCGCAGCTGGTTTGCGGCGGCTCAGTCGGCCTAGCCGGTGAGCAGCGCGTCGAGACTGCTCAGCAGCGCGTTGTTCTGCTCGGGGGTGCCAATGGTGATGCGCAGGCAGTCGGCAAGCCTTGGCGTGGCGAAATGCCGGACCAGGATGCCGCGGTCCTTGAGGCCACGATAGAGGGCCTCCGCCGACCGGCCGGCCCGATTCGGGACCCGCGCCAGACAGAAATTGGCCTGGCTGTCCGGAATCGCGAAACCGCGTCCACGCAGTGCGTCAATGACGCGTGTGCGCTCCTCTCTGACCGCCTCCCAACTCGCCTGGGCGGCCGGCTGATCGCCGAGCGCGGCGGCGCCCAGGGCGTCGGCCACGGCGTCGACGCTGTAGCTGTCACGCGTCTTTCGCGCGATGGGCTCGATCAGCGCCGATGGACCGATGCCATAGCCCAGACGCAGACCGGCCAGGGAGTATCCCTTGGAGAGGGTGCGCAGGATCATCAGGTTGTCGTGCCGCTGGATGAGGCCGACGACATCATGGCCGGGGTCGGTAAAGTCCACATAGGCCTCGTCCACCAGCAGGACACCGTCCAGGGCCGCCGCAATGGCGCCGATGGCATCGGCATCCAGCAGTCGCCCGCTGGGGGCATGGGGGTTGACGAGCAGGGTGAGGGGAACGCCGGCGGCATTCATGCGCGAGGCGAAATCCGCGGGCAGGGACCAGTCCGTCTCCAGTTCCACCGTCTGCACCGGGCTGTCATGGATGGCCGCCAGCACCGGGTAGAGCGAATAGCTTGGCTCGGCAACGCCAATGGGCGCACCCGGCGGGACGAACGTGGTGATGGCGAGCCGCAGCAGCTCATCACCGCCGTTGGTGGCGACAAGCTGATCTGCTCCTACGCCGTGAAGTCGGGCGGCCTCCGCCAGAAAGCTGGCGGCGGTTGGCGAGGGATAGCGGCGCAGCGCCTCCGCTGTGATGGCCGTCAGCGCCGACATCACCGCCGGGGAGGGCGGCCAGGGGTTCTCATTGGTGTTGAGCTTGATGACCCCGGTATCGGTGGGTTGCTCACCCGGCGTATAGCCGGCCATCCGGCGGACGTTGTCGCGTTGGTAACTCATGCTCGGATGATACCCCGCCGGGTGAGGGCAAGTCAGCGAAAAGGCCGCTGATGCGGCTGAAAAACGGCGTTGGTCGGCGTATTATGTGGACGAATTAAGTCCTGTTCCGCCACTGTCGGGAGAGTCGCACGTTGGCTGTCTCCGCTCGTTCCCTGCCGCCCTTCGCCCGCATCGCCCTCGCGGCCCGTCGCGCCGGTCTGTGGCCGGTGATGATGGCGGTGATCGCGCTGTTCGTCGCGCTCCCGGTGCTGACGGTTCTCGGGCATGTTTTCGTGCCGGCGCCGGATATCTGGTCGCACCTCGCCAGTACGGTCCTGCCGCGCTACCTCCTGAACACGGCGGGCCTGGCGGTGGGTGTCGGCGTCGGCGTGCTGGTCATGGGCGTGGGAACGGCCTGGCTGGTGGTGATGTGTCGCTTCCCGGGTCAGCGCATCTTCGAGTGGGCCCTGTTGCTGCCCCTGGCGGTGCCGACCTATGTCATCGCCTACGCCTACACGGATTTCCTGCAGTTCTCGGGGCCGCTGCAGACCCTGCTCAGGGACACCTTCGGCTGGGGTGCCGGCGACTACTGGTTTCCACCCGTCCGCTCGCTGGGCGGTGCCATCGTGCTGCTCTCCCTGGTGCTCTACCCGTATGTCTATCTGCTGACGCGGGCGGCATTCCTCGAGCAGTCGGTCTGTGTGCTGGAGGTGGGTCGCACCCTCGGGCGGGGGCCCTGGAAGCTATTTGGCACCATCGCCGTGCCGCTGGCCCGGCCGGCGATTGCCGGTGGCGCGGCGCTGGCGCTCATGGAAACCCTCAATGAATTCGGTGCGGTGCAGTTCTTTGCCGTGGATACCTTCACCACCGGCATTTACCGGACCTGGTTCGGTCTCGGCGAGCGCACGGCGGCGGCCCAGCTCGCCGGGGTGTTGCTGCTGTTCGTCCTGGTGCTATTGCTGCTGGAGCGGGTCTCGCGGGGCAAGGCGCAGTTCTTCCATACGTCCAGCCGCTACCGCGAGTTGCCTCAGTACGAGCTCGCCGGGTTGCGCCGCTGGCTGGCGGTGCTGGGCTGCGGACTGCCCGTGGTGCTGGGTTTCCTGATTCCGGCGGTGCTGCTCCTTGAGATGAGCGTGACCGCGGGTGACCAGCAGTTTGGCTGGTCGTTCATTCCCTATGTGTTCAACAGCATCAGCCTGTCGACCATTGCCGCGCTGGCGGCCGTGGGGCTGGCGGTGCTGCTCTCCTATGGCGTGCGGCTGGCGCCATCGCCCCTCACCCAGGCCGCGGTGCGGGTCTCCGCCATGGGCTATGCCATTCCCGGGGCGGTGATCGCGGTGGGTATCCTGATCCCGCTGGGCTGGATGGATCAGCAGCTCTACGCATTGCTCCGCGGCGAGTTCGGCTGGAATGTGGGGCTGTTACTCACCGGCACCGGCTTTGCGCTGGTCTACGCCTACCTAGTGCGTTTTCTGGCGGTGTCCTACAACGCCGTGCAGGCGAGTCTCACCAAGGTGACGCCGAGCATGGACGCCGCCTCGCGGACGCTCGGCAAGACCGCCGGGGGTACCTTGCGGCGGGTGCATGCGCCGATCATGCGCGGCAGTCTCCTGGGCGCGGGCATCCTGGTGTTCGTGGACGTGATGAAAGAGCTGCCGGCCACCATCATCCTGCGGCCGTTTGATTTCACCACACTGGCGGTCCGCTCCTACGAGCTGGCCTCCGATGAGCGGCTCAGCCAGTCGTCGACCGCGTCACTGGCCATCGTGCTGGTGGGGATCGTGCCAGTGATTCTGCTCAGCCGGGCAATGCGGCGGTCGCGGCCCGGTTACAGCGACGCCGGCGGCTGACTCGCCGCCGGGTCAATCAGATCGGGAAGACGAAGGTCTGGCTGGCGTCGAGGTGGATATTGATCGGGTCGTCCCGCTCCGGCAGAAAGACGCCGGGCATGTGGGCATGCATATGGAACTCGTCATTGCCCTGGTGGACGCAGAGGTGGATGAAGCTGGCGCCACCGAGCAGGCGTGACATCAGTACATGACTGCCGCTGTGGTCGCGTGGTCCGGCGCGGCGTTCCACCTGAAGGGCCTCGGGGCGGATCAGCACCTGAACGGCGGTTCCTTCCGCGAGGTGGCTGGCGTCCACTGGCCCCACCGGTGTGTCCACGCGACCATCGGCCACGATCCCGCGCACCTCGTTGACGTCACCGAAAAAGCGCACGACGAACGGGTCCTGCGGATTGCAGTAGATGTCGGTGGGATTGCCCTGCTGGACGATGCGTCCGTCCCGCATCACGGCGATGCGATCGGCCATGAAAAGGGCCTCTTCCGGGTCATGGGTGACCAGCAGCGTCGCGGTGCCATTGCGCTTGAGCAGATGCAGCGTGTCATCGCGAATCCGGTCGCGCAGCCTGGCATCGAGACCCGAGAACGGTTCGTCCAGCAGCATGATCCGCGGCGAGGGCGCCAGTGCGCGGGCCAGCGCGACGCGCTGCTGCTGTCCACCCGAGAGCACATGGGGAAAGCTCTCCGCAAACGGGGCCAGTCCCAGCTGTGCCAGCAGGGCCCGCGAGCGCTGCTCCCGCTCCCTTGCCGATACCTTCGGCAGCCCGAAGCCGACGTTGTCGAGCACGCTCAGATGCGGAAACAGCACCGCGTCCTGGAAAACCAATCCGACATGGCGCTGCTCGGGGGGCGTCCAGATGCTGGAGCCGGAGTCCGACATCAGCTGATTGCCGATGCGGACGCGCCCCTGCTGGGGGCGTTCCAGGCCGGCAGCGAAGCGCAGCAGGGTCGTCTTGCCGCAGCCCGAGGGGCCGAGCAGACAGAGCAGCTCCTCGGGCTCGACGCTCAGGTTGATGTCATCCGCCGCCGTGACGGTCTCGAAATCGTGGCTGATTTCCTCCAGCTCAAGCGCCTCGCCGGCGGGTGCCGGACATGGCGCCTGCACGGCGGCGACACCGCCGGCGGGGAACCGCGAAACCAGGCTCTGTTGCTCTGCCCTCATGGCCGCGAGTTTCCGTCATCCGACGGCGTTTTTGCAAGCGATTCTCATTGGCGCTTGACGCCGGGGCGGGTGTTCGATTGAATACGCCCAAGATGCGAATGGTTCGCATCCGCATTTAAATTGGTGGAATTTCAAGGAGACGATCATGGCGAAGATGACCCGCGGGGCGGCGCTGCTGCTGGGAGTGGGACTGGCAGCCGGGGCCAGCGTGGCCGGTGCGCAGACGCTGAATCTCTACACCGCCCGTCACTACGACTCCGATGAGCAGCTCTATAACGCCTTTGAGGAGCGCACGGGCATTGAGGTCAATATCCTCCAGGGCGATTCGGATCAGCTGATCGAACGTATCGAGCGCGAGGGCGAGGCGAGTCCCGCGGACGTCTTCATGACCGTCGACGCCGCGCGTCTGCGGCGGGCCGAGGAGGCGGGCATCCTCGCACCGGTGGAATCCGAGGTGCTCATGGAGCGGATTCCTTCGGAACTGCGGCATCCCGACGATCTCTGGTTCGGACTGAGCGAGCGGGTGCGCATCGTCTACTACGACACCGAGGTCTATGACGAGCCGCCGCTGGAGCGCTATGAGGAGCTCGCCGATCCCCGCTTCGAGGGCGAGGTCTGCATCCGCTCCTCCAACAACGATTACAACCAGTCGCTGGTGGCCTCGCTGATCGAGGCCAACGGTGTCGAGGCCACCGAGGAATGGGCTGGGGGACTGGTCGATAATATGGCCCGCACGCCCCAGGGCGGCGATACGGACCAGATCCGCGCCGTGGCAGCGGGTGAGTGCAGTATTGCGGTCGGCAATCACTACTATTGGGTGCGGCTGTCCCTATCCGATGATCCGGCGGATCAGGCCGTGGCCGATCGTGTGGGCATGATCTTCCCCAACCAGGCGGGTCGGGGAACCCATCGGAACATCGGTGGTGCCGCCATGGTGGCCGGTGCGCCGCATCCCGAGGCGGCCCGTGAGTTCCTCGAGTTCCTGGTCTCGGACGAGGCTCAGAAGCTCTTCTCTGCGGGGAATAACGAATTTCCGGCGGTTGAGGGCGTCGATCCAGTCGCGGTTCTGGAGCCCTATGTGGGTTATGAGCTGGATGATCTCAACGTCGCCGTCCTCGGCGAGAACAATGCTGAGGCCGTGCGCTTGATGGATCGGGCCGGCTGGCGTTAATCCGCAACAGTTTCCTCCCTTGGATTGATTGGCCGCGGTCGGGGCGAACCCCGCCGCGGCCTTTTCTGTCTGAAAGCCATGCATCCAGCGAAAGGGAGAGCGTAATGACGATACCGGTCCTGATTGTCCTCGGCGCACTTGCTGCCATCGTCGTTGCCTCCTTCCGGGTCTTCCGGGAGTATGAGCGAGCCGTGGTTTTCCTGCTCGGGCGCTTCTGGAAAGTGAAGGGCCCCGGCCTGCGCCTGGTCATCCCCGTCATCCAGCAGGCCGTGAAAGTCGATCTGCGGCTGATCACCCTTGATGTGCCCTCGCAGGACGTCATCTCCAAGGACAACGTCACCGTCAAGGTCAATGCCGTGCTCTATTTCCGGGTCATGGATCCGGAGCGTGCGGTGATTCATGTCGAGGATTATTACGCGGCCACCAGTCAGCTCGCCCAGACAACACTGCGCTCGGTTCTGGGCAAGCACGATCTCGACGAAATGCTCTCTGAGCGGGACCGCCTCAACGCCGACATTCAGGAAATCCTCGATACCCAGACTGATGCCTGGGGGATCAAGGTGGCCAATGTCGAGATCAAGCATGTCGACCTGGATGAATCGATGATCCGGGCCATTGCCCGCCAGGCGGAGGCCGAGCGCAATCGGCGGGCCAAGGTGATTCATGCCGAAGGTGAATTCCAGGCGTCCCAGCAGCTTCTGGAGGCGGCTAATGTGCTGTCCGAAAACCCGCAGGCCATCCAGTTGCGTTATCTGCAGACGCTGAGCGACATTTCCGTTGACAATGCCTCGACCATTGTCTTTCCTGTTCCGATGGACATGTTAAAGGCATTGGGCCCCGGGGCCCTGCAGACCGGTGGCGCACCGCTGAGTCCGGCTGCCACTGCCGGATCGGAACCCGCTGCGGATGACGCCTGACCCGGTCCCGCGCGACGCCGAGCAGGACGTCATTTCGGATTTTCTGGATGCCCTGTGGATGGAGCGGGGGCTTGCCGACAATACACTGGCGGCCTACGGCAATGACCTCCGGGGTTTCGCCCGCTGGTTGAGTACGCGTGGCGGTGCGGGGCTGCTGGGCGCTGATCGTGGGGATGTCATGGGCTACCTCGCCGCTTGTGTCTCCCGAGGCAGCAGTCGGCGGAGCAGCGCCCGCCTGCTATCGAGCCTGCGCCGCTTCTATCACTACCAGCTCCGCCAGGGCATGGTGGAGGTCGATCCCACGGCACGCGTGGAATCTCCCAAGGCCGACCGACCGCTCCCGGACGCTCTGACCGAGGCCGAGGTCGAGCGGCTTCTGGATGCGCCGGATACGGATTCCCTGATCGGGCAGCGTGACCGCTGCATGCTGGAGGTGCTCTACGCCACTGGCCTGCGGGTCTCGGAGCTGGTCGGCCTGCGTATGGACCAGATCAATCGCCAGCAGGGCGTGGTGCGGGTCACCGGCAAAGGCGGCAAGGAGCGGCTGGTGCCCCTCGGGGAGTCGGCACTGGACGCCTTGACGGATTACCTCCAGACCGTCCGCCCCCGTCTTTCGCAGCGGGCGGCGGACGCGGCGGTCTTTATCACGCGGCGCGGCGGCGGCATGACCCGCCAGGCGTTCTGGTACCGGATCCGTGAGCATGCCCGTGAGGCCGGTATCGTCAAGCCGCTCTCGCCGCATACGCTGCGGCATTCATTCGCCACGCATCTGCTCAATCACGGCGCCGACCTGCGTGTCGTGCAATTGCTGCTCGGTCACACGGATCTTTCCACCACGCAGGTCTATACGCATGTGGCACGCGCAAGGCTGCAGGCCCTACATGCCGAACACCACCCCCGAGGCTGACTAGCGCTCGAGGTGCTGCAGCTTGTCCGGCTTGCCATCCCACTCTTCCGCGTCGGCCGGCGGATCCTTCATCTCCGTGATCACCGGCCACTTCTGCGCCAGCTCGGCATTGAGTTCGAGGAAATGCTCCATCTCCCGAGGCAGGTCATCCTCGGAGTAGATCGCCTCCGCGGGGCATTCGGGCTCGCAGAGTGTGCAGTCGATGCACTCGTCGGGATCGATGGCGAGGAAGTTCGGGCCTTCATGGAAGCAGTCCACGGGGCAGACTTCGACGCAGTCGGTGTATTTGCACTTGATGCAGTTCTCGGTGACGACGTAGGTCATGGTTGACTCCGGAAATCGTCGGTTGATTGGGCGCAGAGCGTAGGACCACGGCGGGCGCCCATCAACCTACGGTTGCTGTGGTTTCGTTGCCAGGGCCGCATCATCGCCTCTGGACAGGCGTCGCAGCTCATAGACGAGTTCATGAGCCTGTCGTGGCGTCATCTCATCCGGATCGAGCTCGGCGAGGCGCGTCATGACCGCCTCCGCTGCCGGGTCCGGTGAGGTCGGCGGAGGCGCCGGCGCCTCCGCCGGCCCGCCGAAGAGTGAAAGCTGCGGGGCGGCGGGTTCGCTGGCCTCGAGTCGGGCAAGCTTGGCCCGGGCCGTGTCCAGGACGGTGGCCGGTACCCCCGCGAGTGCCGCGACCTGCAGGCCATAGCTCTGGCTCGCGGGGCCGTTTCGCACGCTGTGCAGGAAGACGATCCGCTCGCCATGCTCGACCGCCTCGAGGTGGACGTTGCTCGCCGCCGGGTACTGCTCAGGCAGCGCGGTCATCTCGAAGTAGTGGGTGGCGAAGAGCGTGAAGGCGCCGATCCGCTCGCAGAGCGCCTCGGCCGTGGCCCAGGCCAGGGCAAGGCCATCGAAGGTGCTTGTTCCACGGCCGATTTCATCCAGCAGGACCAGGCTTTCGCGGGTGGCGTTGTGGAGGATGTTGGCGGTCTCGGTCATCTCGACCATGAAGGTGGAACGCCCGCCCGCCAGGTCATCCGAGGCGCCGATGCGGGTGAAGATCCGGTCGATCGGACCGAAGCGTGCCGCGGCGGCGGGAACGAAGCTGCCGATGTGCGCCATGAGGGTGAGCAGGGCGATCTGGCGCATGTAAGTGGACTTGCCGCCCATGTTCGGCCCGGTGATGACCAGCATCCGCCGCTGGTCATCAAGGCGGATATCGTTGGGTATGAAGGGGCTCTCGATGCTGCGCTCCACCACCGGATGGCGGCCGGCGGTGATCTCGATACCGGGCGTGGTATCGAGTACCGGGCGGGTATAGTCGAGGGTCTCGGCGCGCTCGGCGAGGGCGGCCAGCGCATCGAGCTCGGCGAGTGCCCGGGCAAGGTCCAGAACCCGGTCGAGCCGCTCGCGCAGCCATTCGACGAGTTGTTCGTAAAGGGCCTTTTCCCGCGCCAGGGCGCGCTCCCGGGCGGAGAGCACCTTGTCCTCGAACGTCTTCAGCTCCGGGGTGATGTAGCGCTCCGCGCCTTTCAGGGTCTGCCGGCGGATATAGCGCGCCGGGGCCTGCTCGCTCTGTCCGCGGCTGATTTCGATGTAGTAGCCATGCACCCGGTTGTAGCTCACCTTCAGGCTGGGTAGCCCGGTGGCCTCGCGTTCACGGGCTTCGAGATCGGTCAGAAAGCCATCGGCGTTACGCGAAAGCGCACGGAGTTCATCGAGCTCGCGATCGTGGCCGTCGGCGATGACGCCGCCATCGCGAGTCACAACGGGTGGCTGCTCGATAATGGCGCCCTGCAGTGTTTCAGAGATTTCGGGTAGCGGTGCCGCGTCGCCGGCCAGGGCCGAGAGCCGCTGGTCGCTGAACTCGGCGAGCGCCTGCTCGAGGGCCGGCATGGCGGCCAGCGTATCGCGCAGGCCAGTGAGGTCCCGTGGCCGGGCCGAGCCCATGCCGATTCGCGCCGCAATCCGCTCGACATCGGCACACCCACGCAGGATATCCCGCAGTGTCGTGCTGCCTTGATCGAGGAGCGCCGCCACGGCCGACTGACGCTCGTGCAGCGCGGCCTGGTCCCGCAGCGGGCGGTTGATCCAGCGCCGCAGGGCGCGACTGCCCATGCCCGTCACGGTGGTGTCGAGTACCCCTGCCAGGGTGTATTCAGCGCCACCGGCAAGATTGGTCTCCAGTTCCAGGTTGCGGCGGCTGGCGGCATCAATGGTGATGGCCGCCTCGGTCTGCTCGATGCGCAGTTCCCGGATATGCGGCAGTGCCGAGCGCTGTGTATCCGCCACGTATTGCAGCACGGCACCGGCGGCGGCCACGGCCAATGGCATCGACTCAATGCCGAAACCGCTGAGATCGCGGGTTCCGAAGTGCCCGGTGAGGGCGCGCTCGGCGCCGTCCCGCTGGAAATGCCAGGGTGGACGACGGGTCAGCCCGCGCTCGGACGCGGGCGGGAGGTGACCAGAGAAGTCTTCCGACAGCAGTAGCTCGGCGGGGCTGAGCCGCTCCAGCTCGGCGGCGAGCTGCGCGCCTCCCCGGCCTTCACACACCGTGTAGCGGCCGGCTGCGAGCTCCAGGCTGGCAAGCCCCCAGTGCTCGCCATCGGCGGCGATGGCGGTCAGCAGGTTGCTGCGCCTCTCCTCGAGCAGGGCCTCATCGGTAAGGGTGCCGGGGGTGACGACCCGGACCACCTGACGCTCTACCGGCCCCTTGGCAGCGGCAGGGTCGCCGATCTGTTCACAGATCGCCACCGACTCGCCACGGGCAAGCAGCCGCGCCAGGTAGCCCTCGTGGCTGTGCACGGGCACGCCGGCCATGGGAATCGGCGCACCCGCCGACTCGCCCCGCTGGGTGAGGGTGATGTCCAGCAGTTCCGCCGCACGCCTGGCATCTTCATAGAAGAGCTCGTAGAAATCGCCCATGCGGTAGAACAGCAGGGTATCGGGATGCTCCGATTTGATGCGCAGATACTGCTGCATCATCGGGGTGTGTCCGCCGGCTTTGGTCATCCGATTACTATACGAGTCCCTCAGACCCCGCCGCCAGCCATGTGCTGATGCGCTGGATGAGATCCGGATCCGCCCGGTGGCCGAGGCGATCGAGCAGCTGGCGGGTCATCGCGTCGGATGTAAGCCGTGGGCGCCGATCGAGGTGACCGTGTTCGAGCAGCCAGCCCTCGAGCTGATCAACGTGATCCTGCTGAACACGCGCGACTTCGCGATTCCGCAGAGCCGTCACCAGGGCTTCGGCATCGCCATTGAGGGCCTCCGCCCTTTCCTGCACGCGCTCCACCATGCGGTCGGAAAAGGCGCCGGCGGCAATCAGTACGCCCCGGTCCACGGGTCGGCCCAGCCCCTGGCGGGCGAGTTCATGCCATGCCCGGGCGATCACGATCCGATCAGAAAGGGTGGCGCCGGCGTCCATTCGGGCATGGCATTCCCGGCCGGCGGGCGTATCCAACCAGGCCGCCAGCGGCCCCAGATGGCTCAGACGCCAGTCGCTGATGAGCTCGTGGAGGGTTTCCAGCTCGTCACGCAGCAAATGGAACAGGTGAATCGCCCCGGCATCCGTCCGCGGGTCAACCGCTGGCACCTGCAGGAGCCTCGCATATTCAGCGGGTTCGATTTCCGCCGGAGCCGGCGGCCGGTCCGGCAGCTCCACCGATGCCAGCGCCGTTGACTGCTCGCTGGCGCCGCGGATGGCACCGAGATCGATGCAGTGCGGTCGATGGCCAGTGGTCTGCGCCCAGAGTGCCATATCCTCGCGGCGGGCCGTGAGGTAGAGAATCTGTCGCCCCTCGCTGTTGGCAAGTGTCGATAGATTGTGGGCAACGGCGCCAAACCGGTCGGCATCGGTGTTGGTTAGTGCTTCGTCCAGCGCGAGCGGCAGAGGCGGGCCGTTGCCTTCCTGGTCACGGGCCCAGGCGATGCGGGCAGCGAGCAGCAGTTGCATGCGTGTGCCCGAGGAGAGCGCCGTGAGCGGTCGAGGGATGTCCTGGCGCAGGTCGCGGGCGACGGGCTGATGGTTGTCATCCACCTCCAGCGACCACTGGTGTTGTGTGAATTGCTCGAAGCGGCGCCGCGCGTCGCGGATCAGTCCGGGTTCATGGCGCGCCCGGTAGTCGGCCTCGACTTCAGCAAGCAGCCAGTCACCCAGGTCCGCCTGCATCCGCGCGGCCCGCTTTTCGGCGAGTGACTCCACGAGTGTGTTCTCTTCGGCGATGGCGCTCGCCAGGGCATCATCGCCGCCGGCCCGTTCGACTTCGGCCGTCAGTGCCGTGATTTCCCGGGCCAGATCCTCGACGCGGTCGGCTTTTTCGGCCTGCCGGTCGATGGCCTCATCGATCTCGGCGGGATCCGTTCTCTCAGTCCACTCGACAAGGGAGGGGTGCTCCTCAAGCGGGGCCCGCAGCTGCTTTTCTGCGAAGCGGGCCTGGTCCAGTTTGCGTCGGGTTTCGGTGAATTCACCGTGGGCCTCCAGTCGGGCAGCAAGACCCGTCCGGTCATCCACCGGCAGTTCCGCCTGCTCGTAGATCTTTGCCTGGGCGGTCCTCCGCCCGTCCAGGTCGGCTGAGAGACGCTGATGTCGGCGGGAGCGCTCGTCGAGCTTCGTCTCCAACTCGCGGGCCTGGTCCAGCTGTTCGGCGAGTGATTCCAGCGCTGTCTGAAGGGTGGCGGTGTCGGGGGTGGCGATATGGGTCCAGGTCGCCAGTCGCTCACGCAATTGCCCCTGCATCCGCTGGATCTGCTGATCCTGCTCGGCCAGCCTGGCTGCCTCACGCTCAACCGTCGAACGGGTCGTGTCCAGCTGACGGACAAGGTCCATGAAGCGCTCCAGCCCGAGGTCTTCGCAGTCGAGATGTTGAAGCCCGCTCTCGCGACGCAGCTCATCGAGATGAGCCCGCGCCTCGGCCACGGCGGTGGAGACGTTGCGATCGCCCGGGCGGGGGTGTGCGTAGGCCCGAATCGCCGCGCCGGTTGCTGCGATGGTGGCGATGCCGCCGGCTGCAAGAGTCAAAGGATCGCCGGTGAGGATTCCTGCCAGCAACCCGAGCACGCCACCAGCCGCCGCCGTAGCGGTCAGTCGCAGGGTGGTCCGATCGCCTTTCCGGGGCTCGGGTGTTTCCGTCCGGGCCTGCCAGTATCGGACTTCGCGATAGGCCCTCAGCGCTTCTCCGAGGGCCTCGATATGCTGAGGGTCAAATAAAGGTAAGGATTCACTATCACTGTTGAGCGCCATTGATGCGTGATTGCATTCGGCCTGGGTGGCGGCCAGTGCTTCGGCGGTGTGGCGACGCGACTGCTCCGTGCTGCGCAGCTCGTCGAGCCTGATCCGGCACTCGGAGAGCAGGGAACGCTCTGGTCGGCCATCGGCCAGACCAGTCGCTTTCAGTGCAGCCTGCAGCTGCCCCTGTTCCTGTTCCAGCACCTGAATCTCTTGCTGCAATGCCTGGATGTCGCGCGTGTGCTGATCGACGCGCTCACCCTCGTTGCCCTGCAGGCCCTCGAGCACGGCGGGGAACCTGGCAAGGTGGGCTTCCAGCGCCCGGCGTCCATCGATCGCTTCCCTGAGCTGGCGGGTCTGTCGCAGGCGCGCCATGCCACTCTGGGCGGCGCGTGCATCGTCGAGTGATTGCTGGAGCTCGGGCAGGCGCTGGCGCTGTTGATCAAGGCTGCGGTAGCTTCGTTCCGTGTCCTCACGTCGGCTACGGGCCGCCTGCCAGGCGCGGCGCTCGTTCTGCGGGAAGGTGGCAGGCGCCAGTCCTGCTTCGTCCCGGACGCGCTCCAGATCGATACCTCCGGCCAGCGCCTCGCGGAGGCGTCGGCTGAGCCGCGCCTCGCTCTCGTCATCGGGCGAGATCAGAGTCTCCGCCTGCAGCCAGTAGCAATGCAGGGCATCCGCAGTGGGTAGCGGAGGCGATTCGACTTGCTCGCCGTCGCACAGCCAGCGGCGATACGGCCCGTTGCGCTGGGCCTCCCAGCGCCGGGTGCCATCACTGAATCGGGCCGCGATGGAAAGCGCCGGCGGATCCCCCGGGCGCGGTTCGCCAAGTAGATACTGCAGCGCGCGGATCAGGCTGCTCTTGCCGATGGCGTTGGGCCCGACAATAAAATTGATGCCGGCATGGAAGTCGTTGAGTTGAACCGGATCGATGCCGGGCAGCTGGTGGATGTCGATGCCGGTGAGCCGCATCAGTCCGCCTCCTGGGCGAGCATGGCCCGCAGCGCATCCTGGCCGCGCTCACGCAGCCACTCGGCAATGCATTCCGCATCAGGATCCTCGCCGGGTAGCTGGCGCCAGCGACTGTCAGCGGTGCCCGACGCGAGATGTCGCTCCGCGGCCCCGAGCAATTCCCGTCGCTCCGGATCGTCCTGAGCGCGCTCCAGGCTGAGCAGTCGGCGGGCAAGGAGACCCGGTTGATCATCGCGCTCGGCGAGTCTCGACAGCGGGATGGTGGGGCGGGTGTCGATCCGGAGCCGCTCGAGGAACCACTGAATCTGCCCGGTCCCCGGCAGTCCCATTGCTCGCCCGCTGTCGGGCAGCTCGGCCTCCATCGCCTCTCGGGTGAGGTCGCACTCGCCGACCAGCCTGATGCGCAGGCCAACGAGGTCGGGCCAGTCCACCCCCTGGGTCAGGTCTGTGGCGAGTGCCTCGAGCCGCCGGCTGATGGCGGTTGTGACCGCCGCGCCGGCGGTCACGCCGGTGATATCCACATCCAGGCGTTCCCATCGCAGCGGCGCCAGGGGACGCTGCTCAAGGCGCTGTATGCGGCCGTCGCGGATCTCCAGCAGCCAGGGCCCGCGAGGGCCGGGTTCACCGGCATCCAGGCCCACGACGCTGCCCAGATACCCCATCGCCTGGTCAGTACCCAGCGCGTCCGGCTGATGGATATGCCCGAGCAACCAGGCGTCGAAGCCGGTGTTGCGGAGTTGCTCGCTGGTGACCGGTGCATAAGTGCTTTGGGACTGGTCTCGGTCGCAGTGGAGCAGTCCCAGTCGGGGGGCCGGGCCGAGGTTCGCGGGAAGGGTCAGGATGGGGCTCTCGTTGACGCGGAGGGCTGGAAAAGACCAGCCCCAGACGGTGACCTCCTCCGGGTTGCCACTGGCATCGCCGGCTATCCCAACGGACTCCCATTCGCCGCCTGCGCCCAGCAGTCTGGCATCGGGAACCTCGTCGATCAGCCGCGGGAGAATGTCGACGTCGTGATTGCCGCTAACGGCCAGCAGTTGTATGCCGGCGCGGCTCAGTCGGGCAGCGCCGGCCTGCAGTCGCGGCAGCGCCTCAAAGTAGTCCTGCGTGGACTCGGCGACATCCCCGGCGAGCAGCACGGCCTGAACGCGTTCGCGCAGGGCGAGCGCGATGACCCGTTCCCAGGCGGTCGCGGGGGAGAAATCATCGATGCGCGCCGAGAGATGCTCAGGCAACCGGGGCGGGCGGCGGCCGAGATGCAGATCGCCAACGGCAAGGAGCTTGATGGTCATTGCCCCAATGCTCCGAGATCCGACCGTCTTAAACAAGTCGACCGCCGGTGCAAGCCTGCACCGACGGTCGACTCAGCGTTGCCGTATCAGGGCTACTGTCGGGTTTCGCGCGGCATCCGGGCCCTGGGCTCGTGGCGTTCGGCCGGTGCACCGGCGCGCTTGACCAGCCGGATCTGCCCAAGAGGCTGCGTGTAGATGCGAGTCAGCTGATACTCGCTGACCCGCCCGGCCTCTCTGCGGCTCACGCCGATATCATCGAGCAGATGGCCGTTCAGCCGGCTCAAGGACTCAGCGGCACGGTTACGGCGACGGTTGCGCAGCCAGTGGCCGATGGCGCGGGACAGCCCCATCGGCGGCATGGCCGGCATGTAGAGTTCGGTATCGTGGCGATCTGTCTGGCCGACCATGGTGCTTCACCTCCGTTCAGTTGTGCTGAATGTGCATGGCGGGAGCCCTGTGTTTCCCGTCAGGGATATTGTCTCCACGGAAGTTTGTTCAGGCAACTGAAAAAGAATAAACTTTATAGTGAATTTTCTTGAACCATATGGCCATCATCGGGAGACCGCGATGTCCACACCTACATCCCCCAATTCGCCTCAGGGGCTCCCCCTGCTGGATATGGAGATCCTCCGCACGTTTGTAGCCATTGCCGAGACCGGCAGCTTTTCGCGGGCCGCGCAGCAGATCTACCGGACGCCTTCTGCGGTGAGCATGCAGATTAAACGGCTTGAGGAAATGCTTGGTCGGGCCCTGTTCGTGCGAGAACCACGACAGGTCCACCTCACGCCGGAAGGCGAGACCATGTTGGGTTATGCCCGACAGCTCCTCGAACTCAATGACGAGGCGGTGGGCCAGTTTCTCTCACCACAGGTGGGTGGGACCGTGCGGCTGGGCGCACCAGACGACCTTGGGACCCGGGTGCTGCCGGGTATCCTCTCGCAGTTCAGTCGCAGCTTTCCGGCGGTCCAGGTCAACGTCCGGGTGGGGCGCAGTCCGGATCTGATGCGCCGTCTGGATATCGGCGAGCTGGACATCGCGCTTTTGATTGCCGAGGCGGGTAACCGTCCACACCCCCTGGCCGAGCCCATCTATCGCGAGCCGCTGGTCTGGGCGGGCCGAGAGGGTGGGGTTGCCCTGCAGCGATCACCGCTGCCGATCGCCGTCGCCGACCGCGGCTGTGCCTGGCGGCGCATGGCGTTGGAGGCCCTTAACCGTAGTGGGCACCGCTATCGGATTGCCTACACCTGTGAGCACACGGGTGCCCAGGAGGCCGCCATCCATCAGGATATTGCCGTCACACCGTTCCCTCGCGGGCTGGTGCAACCGCCCTTGCGGGTCATCGAGGAGGATGAAGCCGGTCTGTCGCCCCTCGGCGATTACGAGGTGCTCCTGCTGCGCATGCCGGCGCGAGGAGCCGCCGTCGAGGCGCTGGCCCAGCATGTGGTGGACCATTTTGCCGGCACTCCCAATGGTGCCGCGGCGTGACTGCCAGACGGGTATCCGATCGAGTCAGGTAGCGGGCCTTTCCGTGATCCGAATGGCGGCGGTGAAGGAATAGCCGACGCCGCGTGCGGTCTGGATGGGGCTCGGTTCGCCGGTTTCCTCCTCGATCTTCGTGCGCAGACGACGAACCAGCACCTCCATGCGTCGCATGTCGTAGCTGCTCTCGTTGGCGCCGAGATACCGGATGATCTCGCGACGGTCTACAGCCGTGCCCGGCTCCCGGGCCAGCGCATGCAAAAAGCCGAGTTCCGAGGCAGTGAGCCGTACCGGTTGTCCGGTGGGTGCCACGAGGATCCAGTTGAGCAGATCGAGTGTCCACTGGCTCGCGCCGGGGAGCCGGTGGATGAGGTTGCGAACCGTTAGTGTGACTTCCTCGAGATTCAATGGCTTCTGCAGGTAATCATCGGCGCCCAGCGTGCGGGCCTCGATCCGGGCTCGGGCCGATGGATGGCCGGTGATGATGATCACGCCGGTGTGCTCGGCGGGCTGATGCGATCTCAGCCAGTCAAGGCCGCCCACACCCGGCAGTGTCAGATCCAGCAGGATCGTGCGCGTCTGATTGGCTGCCAGCCATCGCTCTGCCGCCTCTACCGAGGACAGCCCGATCGCCCGCAGGCCCTCCATCTGGAGGGTGGTGACGATTGCGTCCTGCAGCTCTGATTCGTCTTCAACGACCAGTGCGTCGATCATGTTCTGCGTCCTTACAGCTTTTTCGTCTCCATTGTATCGCGCAACGGCTTGCTGGAACTGACCAAACCTGTCACTCATACTATCCATGGATATACGTTTCCGGATGATGGCTTTTGCGTAGTAGACAACGCCTGCGGACCCGATGGCCCGTCATCGCCGGATGGCTGGCCATGATCCTGGGGATAGGGATGCCAGCCACGGTCCCGGCGCTTGATCTGGGCCCGCTGGACGGGATCGCACCCCCGGTCGGAGTGACCGGCGTGAGCCTCGAGCTGGCGGATCGTTCATTGTCGGGTTCGCTCGACATTCCTCACGTTGGGCCAACGGATGCCCGGGTTGAACGGCGCAATGCCAACCTGCGCCTGGGTCATGGTTTCGAGCTCGCCGGGATGCCGGCCTATGCCTACGGTGAGCTGCCCCTTGTCGACTATCAGGTCAGTGGCGAGGCCGCACAGCGCTTCGAGCTGGATCCGGGCAAGGGCGTCGGAGACCTCGCACTGGCGCTGGCGGTCTGGCCTCACGCCGACCGGGACAAGGGGCAGTATCTGGGCGTAGCCGGTTACCTGATTGCCCCCACCGGCGAATACGAGGCCGGCCGCACCCTCGGTGCCAATCTGAACCCCGGCAGCAATCGCTACGCGGCCATTCTCCAGGCCGGCGGCCAGCAGCGGCTTGGCGATCATTTCGAATGGAATCTGGCGGCCGATGTGATGTTCTTCGGTGACAACGACGAGTACATCGGCGAGCGCGTCGCCATCACCCGCTCGGGGCTTGCCCCGGCGGAGCCGGCCACGCTTGAGGTCAAGCCCTACATCAGCTACCAGACCTCGCTCGCCTGGCGTCCGCATCCCGCGGTGACCCTTGCGGCAAGCTACTACATCGACCGCGGTGCCGAATCCCGGGTTGACGGCGGTGACTGGGGGGCATCGATCAATCGCGAGCGTTACGGCCTGTGGGGCCTGTTTGCGCTGTCACTCCGAACGCGGCTCAACATCAGCTACAAGCGCCCGGTGGACGACGACAGCGCCCTCGAGCTGGACGATGCATTGCAGATCCGGCTGGTGCGCTTCTTCTAGTCGAGCCGCTGCCAGAGCGCGGCGAGCTCGGCGCTGTTGGCCGCCCCCATTTTCTCGACCACGCGCGCCCGGTGGACCTCTACGGTGCGCACGGCGATATGCAGCGCCTCGGCGATGGCTCGATTGGTCATGCCCTCGCTGACGCAGCGGGCGATCTCCCGTTCGCGATCGCTGAGCTGCCCGGCGCGGGCCAGGATGTCCCGCCTGGCCGCATGAGCCCGCGCCCGCTCGAAGGCCGTGGCGAGGGCATGTTGCAGCGCGTCGGCGCCCACTGGCTTTTGCAGAAAATCCACGGCGCCGCGTTTCATGGCATCCACGGCAAGGTCCACGTCGCCATGACCGGTCAGGATGACCACGCCCAGACAGGCGTTCTCGGCCTGCAGACGCTCGTGCACCGCGGTGCCATCGAGCCCCGGCATGCGCATGTCGAGAATGACGGCGGCCGGGTCCTGCAGGTCCGCGCCGGCGAGGAAATCCTCGCCACCGGGCCAGTACGTCACCTCCAGATCCAGCCCTTCGAGCAGGTATCGGCACGCCTCGGCCACGCCGGCATCGTCATCGACCAGGTGAACGGGCAGGGCATCGATCATGGGTTGGCGTCCTCGGTGCTGGCCGGCAGGGTCAGGCGGATTTCGGCGCCGCCGCGGGCATGGTTGCCGATCTCGATGCTACCGCGCTGGCGCTGCATGAGTCGCCGACTGATCACCAGCCCCAGGCCAAGTCCTTCGGCGCGGCTGCTATCCAGCGGGGTGAACGGTTGCGACAGGCGCTCGGTGTCGAACCCACCCGCACTGTCGGCGACCGTTATCGTCACTTGTGCGGTTTCGGCATTGAAGTCGGCCGCGATTCGGATCCAACCGCTCCGCGCATCGGCCTCGAAGGCATCCAGGCTGTTATTGATCAGATTGCCAAGGACCTGCTCCATGGCAAGCCGATTGCCGCAGGCCGCGAGGTCGGCAGGCCGGACCTGCCAGTCGAGCGCAATATCGAGCCGGCGGACTCGGGGCTCGGCCAGTGCGACGGCTTCGCGGAGCAGATCATCCAGCGGTACTCGCTGGATTTCCGGCGGTTCGCGCCGGATCCACTGCCGTGCCTGCTCGATGATACCAGCGCCGCGGGCGGCCTCTTTACCGATGCGGGAAAGCGGTTCCAGCAGGGGACTGTCGGGTGTCTGGCGTTCCAGTCGCAGGCGTCCGCCCTCGGCATAGTGCCGGATCGCCGCCAGTGGCTGGTTGAGTTCATGGGCGAGCGTCGCCGCGAGCTCCCCCGATACGCTGAGGCTCTGCGCACTGGCGAGCTCCCGCTCGCGCTCGCGCAGTGCCAGCTGGGTCGATTGCAGGGCGCGGCTGTGCCGGTACGCCTGGCGCTGGATCCAGGCGTGGTAGAGCAGCGCACCGACCAGCAGCAGGGCGACGGCCAGGGTGTAGTGCCAGTAGCGCCGAAGGGTGTCGGCAAGCCGATCCAGCAGGGGCTCCTGGAGCGGATGCAGTCGGAGGTCGTCGAACAGGGTGGCGACCCTGGCCGCGGATACGGGAGCGCTCCAGCGGGTCGTGTCAGGGCTGTCCATATCCAGCAGGACGCGGGCGACATCGGCGGCGAGGCCCTCGGAGACATGCGGGAGGGCGGCGAAGGTCCAGTCCGGGTAGGCCGGCGTGCTCGCGAGGCACCCGCCGAGCCCCCCGGTGGACATGAGGGCCCGGTAGTCCTCTCGCGCCACCAGCCCCTCGGCGGCCATTTGCTCAAGCATACAGACCGGCATGATCGCAGCTTCCGCCTGCCCGTCCCGGAGCTGGTAGAGGAGGGCATCCACCGGGTAGCCGAGAAACGCCAGATCCAGCTCTCCCGGGTTGATCCCGGCGGACTCCAGTTGCGGCAATAACAGGAGATAACCGCCGAAGGCCTGCTCATGGACCGCCACAACCCGTTTGCCGGCGAGCTGCCGGGCGCTCGTGTAGGGCGCATCCTCGCGCACCAGCAGGACCGAGCCAAGCGCCTCGCGAGCCGAGTCCGCGGGGTTGGAGCGCAGCGTTGCCAGCCAGCTCAGCGCATAGGGCGTGCCCAGCAGGACGAATTGGCCGGGGTTGGTGAGGACAAAATCAATGTCCCCCTCGGCAATTGCCTCGGCGATGCCATCCAGCGTGAGGGCGCGGGGCTCGAAAGCGGCACGCGGGATGGCCTCGTCCAGCGCGGCCAGGGTGGACTGCCACCGGGCAAGTGTGTGGGCCTCGCCGCGTGGCGCGAGGATACCGACCACCACCGGTCCGCCATCCACCCGGGCTGCCGGGTCGGGGCCCGGTGTCGTCTGTGCCGCCGCCAGCCCGTGACTGATCAGGATGAGTGCTGCAAAAACCTTGTTCCAGATCAAGGCCGTCCCGGCCTTGTGGTTTTCCACAATTCGGCGCGGGACGCCGAGGCCGGATGATGGGCTCAACGTTTTATTACGGAGTCGCGTCATGGATCTATCCCGCAGACAGTTCCTCGGCAAAGCGGCCATCAGTGCCGGCGCCGCGGTGATGCCGCTCGCCGACGTGGAGGCCGCGGTCAACGACCAGCCGGCCCGTCGCGGCGGCGATCCTGGCAAGCGCTATGGCATGGCCATTGATCTTCGCCGCTGTATCGGCTGCCAGGCCTGCACCGTGAGCTGCTCGATCGAGAACCAGCCGCCTGTCGGCCAGTTCCGTACCATCGTGCACCAGTACGAGGTCAAGGATAACGATTCCGAGGACACCGCGGCAGTGATGCTGCCGAGGTTGTGCAACCAGTGTGACAATCCGCCCTGCGTGCCGGTCTGCCCCGTGCAGGCCACCTGGCAGCGCAAGGACGGCATCGTGGTGGTGGACAACGAGCAGTGTGTGGGCTGTGGGTACTGTGTCCAGGCCTGTCCCTATGACGCCCGGTTCATTAATCACGACACCCAGGTGGCGGACGAGTGCAATTTCTGCGTCCACCGCCTGGAGGCCGGTCTGCTGCCGGCCTGCGTGGAGAGTTGCGTGGGCGGTGCCCGCATCATCGGTGACCTGAATGATCCCGACAGCCACATCAACCAGGTGCTGCGCGAGAACTACGACGACATCAAGGTGCTCAAGCCGGAGCTCAATACCCGGCCGCATGTCTTCTACATCGGCATGACCGATGCCTTCATCGAGCGCATCCAGGGCGAGAGCGGCCTGTGGTTCGACTCCGAGCATGGCGGGGTGATGGGAGCGGTATCATGAATGTCGCCGAGATCATCGTCCCGCAGCAGGAAGTGGCCTGGCTGCCCTGGGCCGTGCAGTACTTCTTCTTCGTGGGCCTCGCCGCCACGGCCGCCATCATCGCCGGCGCCGGTGAGTTCCTGCGCGGTGGTCGCTGGCAGCGGCTTCAGCCCGCGGCGCTGCTGGTGGCGGTCTCCACGGGGGTGGTCGCACCGATTGCCCTGCTCGCCGATCTGCATCAGCCCGGTCGGTTCTATCACTTCTACACCGATATCACCCCCTGGTCATGGATGTCTCTGGGCGCGCTGATTCTGCCAGTATTCATGACCGGGCTGATTGGCTACTGGGTCCTCTGGCAGCGCGAGCGCTTCAAGGAGCAGGGCGCACCCCGGTGGCTGGCGCTCTGGACGGCGGGGCACTGGTCCGGTCGGAGCCTGAGGCCGTGGCTCGCCACGCTGATGATCATCGGCGCACTGGGCATTCTGGTCTACACGGGTTCCGAGGTGATGATCGTCAAGGCCCGGGCGCTCTGGCATACCGAGTGGCTCATCCTGAACCTGGCGATGACCGCGTTCATGGGAAGCCTGGCGGCGATGCTCTATGCCCAGGCGCGCATCTTCAAGGCCACCGCCGGTGACCAGCGCTTTACGCTGCGTCTGTTCATGCTGGCGCTGCTGGGCACGGGGGCCGGTGCGCTGGGCTGGGCAGCGGCCGGCTGGATAAACGACTCGGTATCTTTCCAGGCCTTCGGCCGCCTGATTGAACAGTTCGCCTACTGGCGCATCGTCTTCGCCCTGTCGGTGGGCGTCGGCATCTCGCTGCTCGTGGCGGCGCTGTGGATGCTGCGTACGCCCCGGGGCGTGGCACTCTCCTGGTGGATGGCGCCACTGGCGCTTCTGGCCGCCTGGTCGTTCCGTTGGGCGGTCCTGATGGATGTGCAGACGGTGCCCAAATATGGCGCCGGGCTCTATCCCTACCACTTGCCGTTGGGCAGCGATGGGCTGCTCGGCATTCTGGGCATCTTTGGTCTCTGGCTGGCGGTGATGATGGTCCTCCCCGGCATCATCGCCGGCCGTGAGGCCGCCAACGAATCAATGAAAATGAGCGAGGTGGCTCATGGATAACAAGCGCCGCAACCTTCTCAAGGGCAGTGCGGCCCTGGGTGGCCTGGGCGTGTTCGGCGCGGGCTATGTGGATCCGGTCAAGAAGGCAGCCCAGGGGCTGCTCAGTGGCAGTGCCGGTGAACCGACCACGGACCGCATTACCGGCAACGCCCTGCCACCGGAATTCCGCATCGACGCCGAGACCGGCGAGCTCACGCCGGCCGACGGTCAGGTGGTGAGCCTGACCCAGTGCCTCGGCTGCTGGACGCAGTGCGGCATCCGCGCCCGCGTCGACACCGTCAATAACCGTGTGCTGCGGATCGCCGGCAATCCCTATCATCCGCTCTCCCATGAAAAGCCGCAGGTCTACGATGCCTCGGTGCGGGAGGCCTATACCGGTCTTGGTGGCGATCGCGGCATCGAGGGGCGCTCGGCGGCCTGTGCCCGGGGCGCAGCCATGCTCGAGCTGCTGGATAACCCCCAGCGCATCACCCGGCCGATGAAGCGGGTCGGGCCGCGTGGCAGCGGGCAGTGGCAGACGATCAGCTTCGAGCAGCTCATCGAGGAGGTCACCGAGGGCGGTGACCTGTTCGGTGAGGGGAGTGTGGATGGCCTGCGCGCCATCCACGATAACGACACGCTGATGGACCCGGAGAATCCGGAGTACGGGCCGGTGGCCAACCGGCTGCTGGTCACCGATGCCGGCCCGGATGGACGCCGGGCCATCGTCAAGCGCTTTACCTTCAACGCGTTCGGGACGCGCAACTTCGGTCATCACGGCTCCTATTGCGGGCTTGGCTACCGGGTTGGGTCCGGAGCGCTGTTCGATGACATGAAGGGCTTCACCCACGCCAAGCCGGACTGGGATCACGCCCGTTTCATTATCTTCATGGGGACGGCACCCGCGCATGCCGGCAACCCCTACAAACAGCAGGGCCGTCAGCTCGCCAGCGCCCGCACCGACCGGCGCTTTGAGTACGTCGTGGTGGCGCCCTCGCTGCCCAACTCCTCGAGTCTGGCGACCCGGGGCAATAATAACTGGGTCCCGATCCGTCCGGCGGGGGATTCGGCAATGGCCATGGCCATGATCCGCTGGATCATCGATAACGAGCGATACGATCGCAATTACCTCATCCAGCCTGGCCCGGCGGCCCAGGAGGCCGCGGGCGAGCCGAGCTGGAGCAATGCCACCCACCTGGTGGTGAGCAGCGAAGATCATGCGCTGACTGGCCGTATCCTGCGCGGTCGTGATCTGGGCTGGACCGACAACGCCGATGACTCGGTGGTCGTCGATGCCGATAGCGGCGAATGGATGGCACACACAATGCCGCGGCCGGCGGAGCTGTTCGTCACGCGGGAGGTTGTCCTCGCCGATGGATCCAACGTGACGGTGAAGTCCGCCATGCAGCGGCTGGCTGACGAGGCACGGCGACTGACGCTGTCCGAGTACAGCGCCGAGTGCGATATCCCGGAGGCCACCATCGAGGCCCTGGCGCGCAAGTTCACCAGTTACGGCAAGCAGGCGGTGATCAACACCCACGGCGGCGTAATGAACGGCAGTGCGTTCTACACCTCGTATTCCATCGTCATGCTCAATGCCATGGTGGGTAACCTGAATGCCCCGGGCGGGACCTTCGTCAAGGGCAAGCCCTATACCAACACAGGCGCCGGCGAGCGCTACGACATGGCCAACTTCCCCGGCAAGATCGGCCCCCAGGGAATCTTCCTGTCGCGCAGCCGGACCACCTACGAGGCGAGCAGCGAGTTCCGACGCAAGGTCGAGTCGGGGCGCAATCCCTATCCGGCCAAGGCGCCGTGGTACCCGGTCTCCCCGCCGCTTTTCACCGAGCATCTCTGCTCGGCCCTGGAAGGCTACCCCTATCAGGCCAAGATCTGGATCAACCACATGGGTAACCCGATCTATGGCCAGGCCGGGCTGCGCGAGGCGATCGATCAGCGCCTCAAGGATCCAAGCCGGATTGGGCTCATTATCGGTATCGAGCCGTTCATCAACGAGACCAATGCCTATGCGGACTACCTGGTTCCGGATCTTGTGACCTACGAAGGGTGGGGTTTCTCCAAGGCCTGGGCCGGCGTCAAACAGCGCATGACCAGTGCCCGCTGGCCCATCGTCGAGCCCCGGGTCGAGGAGACCGCCGACGGCGAACCGATCAGCATGGAGGCGTTCCTGATTGCGGTTTCCAAGCGCCTTGGGCTGCCGGGGTTCGGGGACAACGCGATTCCTGATGCCGATGGCAATCTGCACCCGCTCAACACGGCGGCTGACTGGTACCTGCGCGGGGCAGCGAATGTGGCCTGGGACGGTGGTCCAGTGCCGGAGGCTGCCGAGGACGACATGCGGCTGACCGGCGTCGATCGGATTGCACCGGTGTTGCAGGCGCATCTCAAGCCTGAGGAATGGCGTCGGGCGGCTTATGTTTTCTGCCGCGGCGGCCGTTTTGGTGAGGCACCCGAGAAGGATGCCGGTCCGGTGACACACTGGCAGCGGCCGGCGACGATCTGGAACGAAAAGGTGGGCAGTAACCGCCATTCGCTGACGGGCGAGTACTTTACCGGCTGTCCTACCTGGCATCCGCCGCGTTTTGCCGATGGCTCACGAGTGGAGCGGCACTATCCGGTGGACCAGTGGCCGCTACGCCTTACTTCATACAAGTCGCATCTGCAGAGCCCGCATTCCATTGCGGCATCGAGGCTGCGGCAGATTCACCCGTATAACCCGGTGGGGATCAATACCCGCGACGCAGAGGCGGCCGGGATTCAGACCGGTGATCGGGTTCGTCTGGTTACGCCAGGTGGCTCGGTGGAGGGGGTTGCGTTGCTTCGCGATGGCGTCAAACGGGGGGCGGTGGCCATTGAGCATGGTTATGGCCACCGCGAGCTTGGCGCTCGAACCCATACGGTTGATGGCACGCCGCTCCCTGGCGATGAGGCCATCGGTGCCGGAGTCAACCTCAACGATCTGGGGCTGGTCGACCCCACCCATAGCTCGGGCAACGCCTGGGTGGACTGGGTGACCGGTGCCTCAGTCCGCCAGGCGCTGCCGGCGCGCATCGAGAAAGTCGGCTGACGGCCTGCGTTCCTCCAGGTCATGGGCAGGGATTGGGTGCCTCGGCGTGAATCGCCTCGATCGCGTCGAGCACCTCGTCACTCAGCGCCAGGTCGGCACTATCAATATCGCTTTGCAGCTGCGCCATCGTGGTGGCACCGATGATGTTGCTGGTGACGAAGGGTCGTGACGTGACCCAGGCCAGTGCCATCTGCGCCGGATCCAACCCGTGCGCCCGGGCCAGATTGACGTAGGCCTCAGTGGCTCGGATGCCCGGATCCTTGGTGTAGCGGGTGAAGCGGTCAAATAGCGTCAGTCGGGCGTTTTCCGGCCGCTCGCCGCCAAGATACTTGCCGCTCAGCACGCCGAAGGCGAGCGGCGAATAGGGGAGCAGGCCAACCTGCTCGCGGTGGGAGACCTCCGCCAGGCCCACCTCGTAGCTGCGATTGAGCAGGTTGTAGGGGTTCTGGACACTGACCATGCGCGGCAGGCCGTGACGTTCGGCCAGCTCGAGGAATTTCATCGTGCCCCAGGCGGATTCGTTGGACAGGCCCACGTAGCGGATCTTGCCGGCGTCGACCATCTTCTGGAGCGACTCCAGCACCGCCAGCATCTCGGGGACAGGATCCGCCTCGTCGGGGTCCGGCGTAAAGCCGAGTTTGCCGAAGAAGTTGCTGTTCCGGGCCGGCCAGTGGAGCTGGTAGAGATCGATGACGTCGGTCTGCAGGCGCTGCAGCGACTCGTCCACCGCGGTCTCGATGTTGGCGAGGCTGTAGTCACCCTTGCCGTCGCGTACCGTGCCGAGACCGGGGCCGGCGATTTTGGTGGCGATGATGAGATCGTCACGCTTGCCGCGCGCCGTGAGCCAGTTGCCGATCATGGTCTCGGTGGCGCCCTGGGTGTCCTTCTCCGGGGGTACCGGATACATCTCCGCGGTGTCGATGAAGTTGATGCCGCGCTCCACGGCCAGGTCGAGCTGCGCGGAGGCCTCCTCCTGGGTGTTCTGTTTGCCATAGGTCATTGTGCCCAGGCACAGGGCGCTGACCTCGAGGTCGGTATTGCCAAGCTTGCGGTATTCCAAGATATCGCTCCTGTCGAATCGTTAATCCCGGATTGAAAAAGGTATCCCGATAGTGTGAAGCGGGGTGGCGGCTCGTGCCAGTCCGGCCCCGAAGTGTCGAAACCGGTCAGGACGTTCGTTAGACTGCCGCCTCATTCGAACCGGTTTATACCAATGCGCATTTTCAGCCGTTTTGCCTGTGCCACGGTGCTCGGGCTGGGGGTGGGTTTCGCCCAGGCTCAGTCGCCGGTGGTGGTTTCCTCGAAGATCGACACCGAGGGCTCGGTGCTGGGCCAGCTCGTCATCCAGACCCTGGAGGCCAACGGCATCCCCACGGAGAACCGTCTGCAGCTCGGCGGTACCAGTATCGTGCGCGAGGCCATCAAGGCCGGCGAGATCGATCTGTACCCGGAGTACACCGGCAACGGCGCGTTCTTCTTCGACCGGGCCGACGAGCCGGGCTGGAACGATGCCGAGACCGCCTATCAGACCGTCCGCGAACTCGACCGGGAGGCTAACGACCTGGTCTGGCTGGAGCCCGCTCAGGCCAACAACACCTGGGCGATGAGCGTGCGCCGTGATCTGGCCGAGTCCGAGGATCTGGAGACCCTCGATGACCTGGCGGCCTATCTGAATGCCGGGGGCGACTTCCGCTTTGCCGCGAGCGCGGAGTTCGTCGACTCCGAATCGGCGCTGCCGGCCTTCCAGTCGGCCTATGGCTTCGAGCTTACCTCCGATCAGCTGCTCACGCTCTCCGGGGGCGATACGGCGGCCACCATGCGCGCCGCGGCGCAGCCGGACAACAACGTCAACGGCGCCATGACCTATGGCACCGATGGCGGCGTCAATGCCCTGGGTCTGGTGGTGCTCGAGGATACGCGGGGTGTCCAGCCGGTCTATCAGCCGACGCCGGTGGTCCGGGCGGCGGTGCTGGATGCCTATCCGGAGATCGCCGATGTCCTCGACCCACTGTTTGCCGGGCTTGATCTGGAAACGCTCCAGGCGTTGAACGCCCGGGTGGCCGTCGAGGGCCAACCGGCACGGAACGTGGCTGCCGACTATCTCGAGCAGCTGAACGACTGAGCACGCCGCGCCCAGCGCTGTCATGACGCGGACCAATCGGGTCAGTCTGTTCCTGGCTCTGCTGGCACTGGCGGGCGCCGTTGGGCTGGATGGCGTTCGCATCCAGCCCAATCGCATCGTAGCCGGCACCGGGTACAGCGTCCTTGAGGCGCTCGGTGCCAGCGGTCTCATGGCCGTCTGCCTGCCACTTGGCCTGATTGCCGGCTTGGCCCTACGCCCCAACCGCGCCCGATCGGCGGCCATGTTGCTGCTGGTCATGGCCTTATTGCTCGCGGTGCCATGGGCGTTGGGTAGCGCCATCAGCGGGTTGATCGCGCCGGGCCAGACGGCGGCAAGGGCGGCTGTAGCAGGCGGCACCTGGCTTCTCGTCTTCGCCCTGGTGCTGATGCTGGTGGACCTGCGCCAGCGCCTGCGCATGGGAGCCGGCGCGAGTGCACTGCTCTGGATCGCTCCACTGGCCTCCCTCGCGATCGCGCTGGCGCGTGGATGGCTGGATCAGCTCGCGCTGGTCCGTGAGTACCTCGGCCGGCAGGCCGCGTTCTTCGATGCGGTGGTCGACCATCTCGTCCTGGTGGGAGTGGCTGTTGGTGCCAGCCTGGTGATCGCCGTGGCGCTTGCGCTGTGGATGCGCCGCGTGCCGCGTGTACGACAGGGGACGCTGGGGGTGCTGAGTTTCATTCAGACGATCCCCAGTCTGGCACTTTTCGGTCTGCTGCTGGCACCGCTCGCCTGGCTGGCGGCGCGCTATCCCCTGCTGGGAGCGCTCGGCATACAAGGCATCGGTCTGGCGCCGGCGTTGCTCGCGCTGGTGGGATACAGCCTCCTGCCCATGACCCGGAATACCTACATTGCCCTCGAGAGTGTTGATGATGCGGTCATCGAATCGGCCCGCGGCATGGGGATGGGTTCTTTGCAGGTTTTCTTCCAGGTCCGCCTGCCCCTGGCGCTGCCGTTGCTGATCGAGGGCGTGCGCATCACCGCCGTTCAGGCAATCGGCCTGGCGGCGGTGGCGGCGCTGATCGGCGCCGGCGGCCTCGGGACCTTTATATTCCAGGGGTTGGGCCAGGCGGCGATGAACCTGGTCATGCTCGGGGCGCTGCCCATCGTGATCATGGCGATGCTGGTGGACGCCCTGCTCAAGGGGCTGGCGGGCGCACTGCGCCGGGGGGATACCCATGATCGAGCTTGATGGCGTCAGCAAGTATTTCGGAGAAGAAGCCGCAGTGGATGGCATTTCACTGACCATCCCCGATGGCAGCCTCTGTGTGCTGGTGGGCACGTCGGGCTGCGGCAAGTCGACCACGCTGCGCATGATCAATCGCCTGATCGAGCACAGTGCCGGCGAGATCCGCATTGATGGCCACCAGATCCGCCGTTTTAACGAGGAGACGCTGCGGCGCCGCATCGGTTATGCCATCCAGAACACGGGGCTTTTCCCGCACTGGACGGTGGCCCGCAACATCGGCGTTGTTCCCCGACTCCTGAAGTGGGACAAGGCGGCGGTCGATCGCCGCGTCGAGGCCCTCATGGCGTTATTGAGCCTCGATATCGACGAGTTCGCTGATAAATACCCGCATCAGCTCTCGGGCGGACAGGCTCAGCGGGTCGGCGTAGCGAGGGCACTCGCCGCCGATCCGGAAATCCTGCTGATGGACGAGCCTTTCGGCGCGCTCGACCCCATCACGCGCTCCAGCCTTCAGGCCGAACTCCTGCGGATCCAGTCGCACATCCGCAAAACCATCGTCTTCGTCACCCACGACATGGATGAAGCGCTGCGTCTGGCCGACCACATTGTGGTGATGCGGGCCGGCCGGATCATCCAGCAGGGCGCACCGGCGGACATCCTGTCCCACCCCGCGGACGATTTCGTCGAGACGCTGGTGGGTGGGCGTGACCGCGGCCTGAAGCGCGCTGCGCTGACCCGGGTGGGCGACATGATGGATCCTGCCGGCGATGACGCCCCTGCGGCCGCCGCAACGGTCACGCCGGAGGACAGCATGCGTCTGGCCGTTTCGCTGATGCTCTGGCACGGGGTGTCGCGGCTGGCGGTGGTGGACGAGGCGGGGCAGCGCGTGGGTACGCTTCCGCTGTCGCGACTGGTCGACGAAGCCGGATGATCCGCCTCACGCCGCCACTCGCCTGGCTGACACTGTTGCTGGCAGCGGCCTGGCTGATGCCGGCATTGAAGCCGGTGTTCGAGGCGGTTGCGCCCGATCGCAGTACGGTCATCTATCCGCGTGACACCTTTTTGTCCCTGCTCGGCGAGCATGTAGCGATCGTGGCCGTGGCCGCGGTGATGGCCATTGTCATCGGTGTGGGTTCGGCTGTGCTGGTAACGCGGCGCTCGGGCGAAGAGTTTCTGCCGCTGGTCAGCCAGCTCGCCTCGATCGGTCAGACCTTCCCGCCGGTGGCGGTGCTCGCCTTGTCCGTGCCCGCCCTCGGCTACGGGGCCGAGGCGGTGGTCGTGGCACTCGTGCTCTACGGGCTGCTGCCCATCGTGCGCAATACGCTGGCCGGACTGCAGAGCGTGGACCGGGGTGTGATCGAGTCGGCCCGTGGCATCGGTCTGAGCCCGCGACAGGTGCTCTTTCAGGTGGAGCTGCCCATCGCCGCCCCGGCGATCATGGGCGGCATTAGAACGTCGGTGACGATCAACATCGCCACCGCGGCGATTGGGTCGACCATCGGTGCCAACACCCTCGGGGATCCGATTATCTCCGGCATCGTGAATAACAATATCGCCTTCACGTTGCAGGGCGCAGTGCTGATTGGCCTGCTCGCGGTGACCGTCGATAGCGCGTTCAGCCGGATCGCCTAGTGGCGACGAGGCGCTCTTGCCCGCGATCGCATTTGGTCGTCATGGAAACAAAGGGTTTAATCCCGTGGAACAGGTGTGATACACCTTGCCCGCGGACTCGCAGAAAACTGACGCCGCGCGGGAAACCTTCCCGAGTGACGGGTCTGACAAGGGCGCCGAACGGCGCAGACGTCGAAAATTTGGAGGAGAGAAGCGATGACCGAATCCACGGTAGAGAACGTCCAGCGGGATGCCGGACAGCCGGATCCCTCGCGACGCAAGCTCCTGAAAGGCGGCCTTGCTGCCGCTGGTGGTGTTGCTGCCGGCACGGCCATTATGGGTGCGCCGTATGTCAACGCGCAGGCGCCGCTTGTTCTGAAGATGCAGACCGCCTGGGGCGGCGGCAACATCTGGAACGATTTCGCCCGGCAGTACGTCGAGCGCGTCGAGAGCATGTCGGGCGGTCGTATTCAGATCGATCTGCTGCCCGCCGGGGCGATCGTCAAGGCTTTCCAGGTGATGGACGCGGTGAGCGATGGCCTGATCGACATCGGTCATGACGTGCCGGTCTACTGGTATGGCAAGAACAAGGCCGCGTCATTGTTCGGCACGGGCCCGGTCTGGGGCGGCGATGCCAACAACATGCTGGCGTGGTGGTATGCCGGTGGCGGTCGCGAGCTCTACCGGGAGCTCACGCAGGACATCATGGGTCTGAACGTGGTCGGTTACTTCGGCTTCCCCATGCCGTCGCAGCCATTCGGCTGGTTCAAGAGCGCTGATGTCACCACGGTCGCCGATATCCAGGGCCTTAAATACCGGACGGTCGGCCTGGCAGCCGATCTGCTCCAGGAGATGGGGATGTCGGTTGCCCAGCTCCCCGGTGGCGAAATCGTCCCTGCAATGGAGCGCGGCGTCATCGACGCGTTCGAGTTCAACAACCCATCCTCCGACAAGGACTTTGGCGCCCAGGACGTCGCCAAGAACTACTACCTTGGCTCCTACCACCAGGCGAGTGAGTCGTTCGAGTGGTTGTTCAACCGCGACATGCTCGAGAGCCTAGACAGCGACATGCGAGCCATTCTCGTGTATGCGGTGGAGGCTGCCTCGACCGCGAACTCCGCCACTGCGCTGGATCGTTACTCGTCCGACCTGGAGGCGCTGCAGAACGAGTCGGGCGTCACCGTGCATCGGACCTCTAATGAAATCCTCTCCGCCCAGCTCGAGGCCTGGAGCACCCTTATTCCGACCCTGGAAGAGGACAGCTTCATGCGCCGCGTCATGGAGAGCCAGAAGGAGTGGGTTGAGCGGACGGTGTTCTACGAGCTCATGAACCAGCCGGACCTGGAGCTCGCCTATGAGCACTTCTTCCCGGGCCGTCTGAACATGCAAGTCGGCTAGGACGCCAACCGAGTTGCCCCGGTCAGTTGACCGGGGCAAACCCATTGCAATCGTCCGGGCAAGAGTGATCCATGCTTCAGGTCATCCATACGATTGATCGTTTCACGACATGGGTCGGGCGGAGCTTCGCCTGGCTCATCCTCCTCATGGCCTTCGGCATGGGCTATGAGGTGATATCGCGTTACCTGTTCAGCGCACCAACCGCCTGGGCGTATGACATGTCGTACATCCTCTACGGCACCCTGTTCATGGTGGGGGGTGCGTACACGCTGTCGCGGAACGCGCATGTGCGTGGTGACTTCCTCTATCGGCTCTGGAAACCGCGGACCCAGGCCACGGTTGAGCTGATTCTGTATTTCCTATTCTTCTTTCCGGGGATTCTTGCGCTGGTGTTTGCGGGCTGGAAGTATGCCGCCCGCTCCTGGCAGTACATGGAGACAAGTGTCTTCTCGCCCGCCGGTGTGCCGATTTTCCACTTCAAGACAATGCTCGTGGTGGGCGCTGTTCTGTTACTGATTCAGGGTGTCGCGCAGGTCTGCCGCTGTCTTGTCTGCATTCGTACCGGTGAATGGCCGGCCGACGTACGGGATGTCACTGAACTTGAGGACCAGCTGCTGGAGAGCGGCGGCCAGGACGAGGCGGTCGACCCGTTGGATGATGTATCAACAACGCGAGGTAGCGAGCGATGACCGAACCCCAAATCGGGATTCTGATGCTGGTGGTTTTCATCCTCTGCATCTTTTTGGGGTTCCCCATCGCCTTTACCTTGATGGCGCTGGGTATCGCCTTTGGCTATTTCGCCTATTTCGACGCCGGCCGCATGTGGCGAGGCTATGATCGGCTGGTCGAGCAGGGCGCGGAGGGCTGGCAGGTCTGGCAGGCCTATATTGAAGGATTTCTGAACAACCGCATTTTCGACCTGTTCGTCAACCAGACCTACTCGGTCATGGCGAATGAAGTGCTGACCGCGGTGCCGCTTTTCCTCTTCATGGGCTACATCGTCGAGCGCTCGAACATCGTCGAGCGCCTGTTCTCGACTCTCTACATCGCCGCGCGCCGAGTCCCGGGCGCGATGGCAGTGGCGGCGCTCATCACCTGCACGTTATTCGCGACGGCCACTGGCATCGTTGGCGCGGTGGTCACACTGATGGGTCTGCTGGCACTGCCGGCAATGCTGAATGCCCGCTACAACCAGTCATTCGCCTCGGGCGTCATCTGCGCCGGCGGGACGTTGGGCATTCTCATTCCACCCTCGATCATGCTGATCGTCTATGCGGCGGCGACGGGGACGTCGATCGTCCGGCTTTATGCCGGCGCGCTGTTTCCCGGGCTGTTGCTGGCCGGGCTCTACATCACGTACATCGTGGTGCGCAGCCTGCTGCAGCCCTCAGTGGCACCCAAGCCAACGGATGACGAGGTGGGTGACATTCCCGTTGCCAAGCTCATCATCATGATCCTGACCTCGTTCGTGCCGCTGGCGGTGCTGATACTCGCGGTGCTCGGGTCCATTCTTTTCGGCCTGGCGACCCCCACCGAGGCCGCCTCCGCCGGTGCCCTGGGCGGGCTGCTCCTGGCCGCCATCTATCGGGCGCTGACCTGGGAGAAGCTGCGTGAGTCGGTCTATCTCACGCTCAAGACAACGGCCATGGTCTGCTGGCTTTTCGTGGGGTCGTGGACCTTCTCGTCGGTTTTCTCGTATCTCGGCGGGGAGCACCTGATCACCGAGTTCGTCACCGGGCTCGATCTCAACACCGTGACCTTCCTGATCCTGGCGCAGCTGATCATCTTTCTGCTCGGCTGGCCGCTCGAGTGGTCCGAGATCATCATTATTTTCGTGCCCATCTTCCTGCCGCTACTGGAGATCTTTGGCGTTGACCCGCTGTTTTTTGGCATCCTCGTCGCGCTGAACCTGCAGACTTCGTTCCTGACGCCGCCGATGGCCATGTCGGCCTACTACCTGAAGGGGATTGCTCCCCCATCCGTGCAACTGGTGCAGATATTCAAGGGCTGTATGCCATTCCTGTTCTTCGTGGTCCTGGCGATGGTGCTGCTTTACAACTTCCCGCAGCTCGTCTACTGGCTCCCGGATACCGTCTATGGTTAAGCGCATCGCGGTGGGTGAGCCGGCCGATCTGTCGGCCAGTGACGCGCTGGAGGCGATGGCTGAGGGCGCGCTCTCGGCGCAGGCGCTGACGGAGGCCTGCCTGGCGCGTATTGACACGGCCGACCCTCAGGTCCAGGCCTGGACGCAGGTTGATCATCGTCGCGCGGTTTTCGAGGCCCGCGCGCAGGACCGGCGGCGCGCCGACGGTCTGCCGCTCCCGGCCCTGCATGGTGTGCCGGTCGGCCTCAAGGACATTATTGATGCCAAAGGGCTGGCCACTGAGAACGGCACGCCTCTGGATGCAGGCAACCGGCCTTCGGAAGACGCCACCATCGTGCGGCGTCTGCGCGATGCCGGGGCGGTCATCGTCGGCAAGACCGTCACCGCTGAACTCGCCTATTTTCATCCCGGCGTGACCCGTAATCCGCATGATCCCGAGCGCACACCCGGTGGCTCGTCGAGTGGTGCGGCGGCCGCAGTGGCCGCCGGCATGGTGCCGTTTGCGGTTGGTACGCAGACCAATGGATCGGTCATTCGGCCGGCGTCTTTCTGCGGCGTCGTGGGCTATAAGCCGAGCTATGGCACGGTGCCACGGACGGGCATTCTGCAGGGCGCGCAGAGTCTGGATCAGGTCGGGTTCTTCGCCCGCAGCGTCGAGGATGTCGCCCTCGCTGGCGAGCTGATGGGGCCTGACGGTGTCGATGAGGACTGTCACCTGAACGCGGGGCCGCTGCGCGAGACGGTACTCTCAGAGCCGCCGTTGACGCCTGACCTTGCCATGGTGGAAACACCGTTCTGGGATCGAGCGGCCGCGGATACTCGGGATGGTTTCGCGGAATTGCTCGACGTTTTGGGCGACCACGGCACCGCCGCTGGACTGCCGGAGGTATTCGGCCGCGGCGCCGGCTGGTTAGCCACTGTCATGGCGGCGGAAATGGGACGTAATCTGGGCCACTACGCAGACCGCGACCCCGATCAGGTCAGCGCTACGTTCAAGGCGCTCATCGAGCAGGGCCGGTCGATCCATGCGGTGGATTATCTGGCGGCTCGGGATATGCAGGCCGTGATGCGCGAGGCGCTCGATCCGCTCTTTGAGCGCTTCGATGCCATTCTGACGCCGTCGGCCCCCAGCGAAGCACCCCGCGACCTTGATACCACCGGGGACCCGATTTTCTGTACGCTGTGGACATTCTGTGGGCTCCCGGCGGTTACATTGCCCCTGCTCGCCGGTGAGAATGGCCTGCCCATCGGGGTGCAGCTTGTCGGGCCCTACGGCCAGGATGCCAAACTGCTGCGAACGGCCCGCTGGCTGGCTCGTCTTTGCGCTGCCAATGTGGAGGAGTCGGGATGATGGATCGCATAATGGCCATAACGGGCCTGCTCATGCTCTTCGCATTTCTCTCGGTGGTGCCGATCTTCGTGCCCCACATCGATCTCATTATTGTTGTTGCGGGCTGCGCGCTACTGGCTAGCTACGACGTCTGGCGCGGTATCGCCCTGCGGCGCAAGTAGGGCGCGTCGAGCCCCGGCTGACGGGGCCGCGGGTCGCCTGGGCGTTTTTATTCAGCCTTCTCGAGGGCGCTCAGGGCAGCCTCGTAATCCGGCTCCTGGCGGATTTCCGGGACCAGCTCGACATGGACCACCCGGTTGGCACGATCCAGTACCAGAACGGCGCGCGCGGTCAGTCCTGCCATGGGGCCGTCGAGCTGGAGCACGCCGTAGTCGGTGGCGAAGCGCCGATCGCGCAGCATGGAGAGTGCTTCAACGCCGTCGATGCCTTCGGTCTCGCAGAAACGCGCTGCAGCGAACGGCAGATCCGCTGAAATGTTGAGTACCACGGTCTGGTCCAGTGCCGCCGCGCGGACGTTGAACTGGCGTGCCGACATGGCGCAGGTGGGTGTGTCGAGACTGGGCACGATGCTCAGGACCTTGCGCTTGCCGGCGTAGTCGGCAAGCGTCACGTCCGTCAGGTCGGTCCGGGTCAGGCGGAAATCCGGCGCCGTCGAGCCCACTCGGGGCAGCTCCCCGCTCAGTTGGACGGTCTCGCCGAGACGGGTCACGGTGGTCATGTCGTTATCCTCTCGTGAATGGCTGGCCGATTCGCCAAATGCTCTGCGCTCAAGTGTCGAGGATAATGCGGGTCAAGTCGAGCGGCGATGGCATGACCCGCTGGCGCGTCGCTCCCGCGATTCAGCTGCAGGAGGTCGAAGCAATGCAAAAATCGCTTGACAAACTGGGGATTACTGCCACACCTTTTAACCAACGTCGTGAGCAGTGGCGCTCCTCGGAGGTCAGCCTGCTGAGGCAGGGGACTCCAACGGCGACTTAGAGAATCGTGAATATGGTTGGCCATCGATACGGTGGTCAAAGGGCATCGGAGCCCCCCGACTGGCAGCAAGCTGGTCTGGGGGTTTTTTTTGAGGGGCCGGATGCTCAAAGAAAACATCAAGGTCGGCTGGTTGTTCTCCGAGACGGGTTCATACGGTGCGCTCGGACGAAGCATGCGGGCCGGCGCAACGCTGGCGGTGGATGAGATCAACGCCAATCCGACCTACGACTTTCAGATCGAACCGGTGCTTGTAGACCCGGGAGGCGAGACTGCCCGATACGCGGATGCCGCACGCGAACTGATGAGCAACTATGGCACGACGCATATCTGTGGTTGCTACACGTCAGCAAGCCGGAAAGAGATTCTTCCGGTAGTTGAGAAAAGGGACGCCCTGCTCTGGTATCCCTCGCATTACGAAGGCTTTGAAACGAACGATAACATTATTTACACCGGCGCATCGCCGAATCAGCACATCATCCCACTCAGCCGCTATTTAATTGAACACCACGGCGCGCGGGGGTGGTTTGTCGGATCCAACTATGTGTGGGCATGGGAGAATAATCGGATACTTCGGGAGGCATTGATATCCGCAGGTGGATTAGTGTTTGGCGAGCGCTATTTCCCGGTGGGCGATGTAGACTTCGGTAATCTGCCAGAGACGATCATAGAAAATTCTCCGGACTTCGTCTTCGTAACGCTCATTGGGAATTCCTGCTACCGTTTTATAAAACGGCTTCGCGAGGCGGCTGCGAAAGCTGGTGTCGATCAACCTGCAACAATGCCTGTGGCGAGCTGCAGCCTGTCGGAAGCGGAACTGCCCTTCTTGGGTGATGAAGCCGATGGGCATCTCTGCTCATCGGTGTATTTCTCGACGGTCGATACGCCCGAGAATCATACATTCACGACTCGCTGGAACGCTTTTTACGCGGATCAGGGGGAGGCATCGGCTGATGCGGAAGCCACCTATATCGCTATGCATCTGCTCGCTCAGGCCATCCATCGGAGCGGCAGTATTGAGTTGGACGAGGTCAGAGAGGCCGTCACAAAGCTCGAATTCAGAGCGCCTCAGGGGCAGCTGAGGGTGGATTCAGACAATCTGCATTGCGAGATGCGGCCGCGGATCGGGCGATCGAACGTCAACGGTCGGTTTGACATCATTCAGGAGGCGCATACTCCCGTGCGTCCGGACCCCTATCTCGTCTGGACCGAATGTCTGGACCGGCCGAAGACCGGCCTGCGGATAGCCCAGTGAGCCGGCGAATCAAGAACAACTTCCGTGGCTGTCAGGTCCTGATCGTGGCCGACGACGAGCTGAATTGCCAGCATCTGGAGCGCGCGCTTTTCCGCCTGGGTATGCATGCTCATCGGTGTCGCGCAAATGAGCTGAACCGGATGGCGCTGCCGGCCTTGGACCTCGTGATCTTCGATGCCGACCAGGAAGATGAGCTTGCCTCACTCTCGGAGCTGGCTGGCGAACCCGCCCTCATTGCCTTGATCGGCAATGAGGCGCCGAGTCGGCTGAGCCGGGTTGTCGCGCTTGGATGCGACAGCCATATCACCAAGCCCATCCGAACACTGGGTATCTATTCGGCGGTGGTGCTCGCGGCGAATGGACGTGCGGCACGTGCCGAGCTCAAGAAAAAAATCGCCCACCTGAATCAGCGCATATTAGGTCGAAAAACACTGATCCGCGCTGTGGTCCGTTTGACTCAATATCATCAAATCGACGAGAGCGACGCCTATGACTACTTGCGTAAGGAGGCGATGTCGCGACGGATTTCCATCGAAGAAGCTGCAGACCAATACTTGCAGATGCAGACGAGTTCATCCGATTTCCGGGTGTTGAATGAAGAGCGAAAGGAGTGAACCAGATGAGTACAGTTTTTAACCTGAAGGGCGGGCTATTGAGTCTAGCCAGTGCAACTGCCTTTGCTTGGGGGGCAGCGGCTATCGCTGATGACGAGACGATCAAAATTGGTGTACTGGAGGATCAATCCGGAGACTTCGCCGCCGCGACCAATGTCAAGGTCAATGCAATTCGCCTCGCTGCTGATGAAATTAATGAGGCCGGAGGCATCGACGGACAACCGGTAGAGTTGGTGATCTATGACACGCAGTCCGATAACCGTCGGTACCAGGAGTTCATGCGCCGTGTACTGCAGCAGGATGAAGTCGATGTTGTATTCGCTGGCTTCTCCTCGGCATCACGCGAGGCATACCGGCCTATCGTCAATCAGTTTGACGGGCTCGCTTTCTACAACAACCAGTACGAAGGCGGTGTCTGCGACTCCAATATGATTGTTACCGGTGCCGTTCCGGAGCAGCAGTTCTCGACACTTATCCCCTGGATGATGGAAAAGTACGGCCCCAACGTCTACACCATTGCTGCCGACTACAACTTCGGTCAGATCTCAGCCGAGTGGGTCCGGGAGATTGTCGAGGAAGAAGGTGGTTCCATGGTGGGCGAGGAGTTCATTCCCTTGGGCGTGTCTCAATTCTCGCAGACTATCCAGAACATTCAGCAGTCCGATGCGGATTTTGTCGTGACGCTACTGGTCGGTGCCGCCCAGGCGTCGTACTACGAGCAGGCGGCCTCGGCCAACGTTGACCTCCCTATGGCATCTTCTGTCAACGTGGGTCAGGGCTACGAGCACAAGCGGTTTACCCCGCCAAGCCTCGCGGACATGTACGTAACGACCAACTATATCGAGGAAATCGACACGCCTGAGAGCAATGCATTTGTCGAGAAATTCCGTGAGATGTTCCCCGATGAGCCGTATATCAACCAGGAGGCTGCCAACTCCTACATCGCGATGAACCTGTACAAGCAGATGGTCGAGCGGGCCGGTACAACGGATCATGATGCGATTCGGGCGGTCCTGGCCGAGGGCGATGTTTGCTTTGACGGGCCTTCTGGCCGGACATGCCTTGATCCCGAGAGCCAGCACATGTCGCACACCATTTATCTGGCTCGGGTGAACGATGATCACAGCATTTCCTTTCCGAAGGTCTGGGATGATATCGAGCCATACTGGCTTGGTGATGCCGGTTGTGACCTGACGGTCAACGACCCGAGTGCCCAGTACACACCGTCGAACCCTCCGCCGGCTAACTAAGCCGCAATCGTTGTCGGGCGACCTCCATTAGGAGGTCGCCCGATTTCTTGTCGGTATTGAGAGGTTGTCTGTCATGGAGCTGCTAGCTGCGGCATTCGCCATGTTTTATCAGTTCGGCGATGCATTCGCTTTTCTGGTTATCGCGAGCGCTGGCCTTGCCGTGATCTTCGGGATGATGCGCATCATCAATCTGGCTCATGGTGAGTTCATTATGTGCGGTGCATACGTCACGGCCGTGGCCGCGCGTACAGGGTTGCCTCTGGCGCTCGCCATTTTGCTGGGTGCGATTACAGCCGGACTTATCGGGATGCTGATCGAGCGGTTGGTGATCCGGCACCTCTATCACAGACCACTGGATTCGATTATTGCTACTTGGGGAATCAGCCTGATTGCCACCCAGGGTGTACTTATTGTTTTGGGATCAACGATGGCTGGCATCGGCACGCCGCTTGGCAGTGTCGAAGTCGGCGGCCAGACTTTCTCAGCCTACCGGCTGGTGCTTATGGCCTGCGCAGGGGCGCTTTTGATCGGGCTGTACCTGCTTTTCTATCACACCCGTTTCGGCGTACTGGCGAGAGCAACCATCCAGAAACCCGAGACCGCGCGAGCGTTGGGTATCGATACGCGCCGGGTCTACGGACTCACTTTCGGTCTGGGTGCGGCGCTCGCCGGACTCGCCGGAGGACTCTATGCCCCGACCATGACGATGGTTCCAACGATGGGGGCTACCTTCATCGTCGAGAGCTTCGTCACCGTTGTCGTCGGCGGCGCCGATATCTTCGTCGGAGCCGCTCCGGCTGCGGCGATTCTCGCCGTTATCAAGGCTACCCTGACGGCGGGCTATGGACAGCTCTTCGGCCAGATCGGCCTGCTCGTTGCTGTGATCGTCGTGATTCGACTGTTACCCGGGGGTCTTTCCGCCTGGATCAAGAAGACCGGGCGCTAAATCGATGGAGCCGTCAATGCAGAACCGCGATGTCACCCTGACTCCCGGGACAAAGGTCGATCGAAAAAAACTCCCGATCTGGCTTTCGAGACTGGAGGGTCCTCAGACCGTTGGAAGCGGCCCCGGTTTTTGGTCACTCTTTGTTGTGGCCTTGATCGTTGCCGCTCTGTATCCGCTTTTTGCTAATGACTATGCGGTCGGGAATACCGCCTACTTCATGGTCTGGACATTCATGGCGATGGGCCTTGGCGTTGTCTGGGGCTACGCTGGCGCACTCAGCTTCGGGCAAACCGCGTTTTTCGGTCTGTCCGGGTATGCTTATGGGGTCCTGACCATCAATTTCGGTAGCGCGTACGGGTTCACTCTCCTATCGCTCCTGCTTGCTGTTGCACTTGGAGCGCTGTTCGCGCTGCTTATTGGCTATTTCATGTTCTTTGGCCGGATCCGAGGCGTATTCATTGGCATTGTTACGCTTTCAGTCACCCTCGTGCTCGAGGCCTTCATGGCGCAGACCGCAGGGCCGCAATGGGCCATCGGCAGTGCGCGGTTGAACGGATTTAACGGCATGTCCGGAATGCCGCCGCTCACTATTCCCTGGTTTGACGGCCCCATTCTACTGTATGCCGGAACGTCTCTTTACTACGTTCTGCTTGGCCTGGTGCTATTCTGCTATCTCGGTCTTCGCATGCTATTGAATGCGCCCTTCGGCAATGTTCTCGTCGCAATAAGGGAAAATCCCGAGCGCGCCGAGATGCTTGGCTACGACATTCGTATCTACCAAATGCTCGCTTTCACCCTGGGGGGAGCGCTGGCGGGCCTCTCCGGTGTGCTCTACACGGCATGGGGCCAGTACATCACGCCATCCAGCATGGGCCTCATGTCTGCGGCGCTTCCCATCGTCTGGGTCGCCGTTGGTGGCCGGAGCGATATCACCGCCACATTGATAGGGAGTTTGCTGGTGCTCGCGACGTTCCAGTCGTTGACGATTTACGGCAGTCAATACGCGCTGGTTGTGATGGGCGCACTGCTCCTTTTCACGGTTCTCGTGACGCCTAATGGGCTCGTTCTGGAGGCGATGCACGCGATTCGCCGTCTAACTGGGGGGCGGGGGCAATGAGCGACATCCTGGTGGTCGAAAAACTCAACAAGCGCTTTGGTGGAGTCGTTGTCGCCAAGGACATCGACTTTCGTTTGCCCGCGGGGAGCATACACTGCCTCATCGGTCCGAATGGCGCGGGAAAGTCCACATTTTTCCGTCTTATACTAGGCGAGCATTTACCCGATAGCGGTTCGATTCGGTACAACAATGAGGAAATCAACAGGCTTCGCGCCTTTCAAAGAATCAGGCGTGGGATCAGTGTGAAGTTCCAGGTGCCTGGAATATTCAAGGCCCTCAGTGTCAGGCAAAATCTCGCTGTGGCTTTCCAGCACCATCTCCACGGCCACACCCTCAATGCAACGATTCATAGAGTGCTTGAGTTTACTGGGCTGACGGAAGAGGTGAGCACGCCAGCCGGGAACCTTGCGCATGGTCAGCAGCAGTGGCTCGAGATCGGCATGGCAGTCGGCGTGGAGCCGTCGCTTCTCCTGCTCGATGAACCGACGGCTGGCATGTCACCCGACGAGACGAAAAAGACCGGCGAGATGCTGCACGAACTGAATCGTCAGGATATTACTATTCTAGCCGTGGAGCACGATATGTCGTTTGTCGAGCAGATCGCCGATGCGGTGACGGTGCTGCATTTGGGTAGTGTCTTCGCGGCGGGCACCATCAAAGAGATCGTCAATCACCCAGGTGTTCAGCAGATTTATCTGGGAGTCTCTGATGACTGAGGCAAACCTTTTGAAGGCTGAGGGTCTCTGCAGTGGCTATGGTTCCGAGACCGTCCTGCAGGGGGTGGATTTCCAGATCGAACCGGGTGAAATCGTAGCAATTATCGGGCGTAACGGGGTTGGTAAGTCCACGCTGATGCGTACGCTGATTGGTCTTCTCCCCGCGTCCTCCGGCCGCATTCACTTTCACGGCGAGGACATCACCCGCTTACCGGCCGACCAACGCGCACTATCCGGTATTGGCTATATTCCCCAGGGCAGGGAGGTGTTTCCAGAGCTCTCTGTCTCGGAGAACCTTATTGTCGGCGAAGTCGCAGCCGGGCGGCGCCGGAAGCTCGAATACGAGGTGATCTATCGCTTTTTCCCGATTCTTAAGGAACGCGCCGCCCAGCGTGCCGGCACGTTGTCGGGTGGCCAGCAGCAACAGCTTGCCATCGCACGCGCCATGATTTCGAATCCATCGATCATGTTGCTCGACGAACCGTCGGAGGGTATCCAGCCCTCGATCGTGAAAGACATCGCGAAAAACATTCATGAGCTCAACACGATGACGGATATATCCGTTCTTCTCGTCGAGCAAAATCTCGAGCTGATTACTTCCATTGCCCAGCGGGGCTATGTGATGGAGAAAGGAAGAATCGTGAAGGCGTTGTCTTCCGAAGAAATCACTTCGAGAGATGAAGTACGGAATTATCTGACTATCTAGGACTGCAACTGAGGAGTCGATCAATGAGCTGGCATGAATCGTCGATTATGAACCGGAAGGGCCTCGCTGGGGGAAAGCCTGGTAGACGGCACACGATAACGATCGAGGATCAGAAAAATTATCACTACGTCTACGGTCCATATGCAGAGCCGATCATCGAGGTAGATCCGGGTGATTTGGTAACGGTGGAAACACATGATGCTTTCGAAGGACAGATTCAAAAGGAGTCGGACAAGCCTTCGGAAAAATTAAATTTTCCATACCTCAATCCGCAGACAGGACCCATTCGGATTCGGGGGGCAGAAAAGGGTGATGCGCTCGCCGTTAGGATTATCTCGATTAAGCCGCGAGGGCCCCAGCCTGTCGGTACCACTTGCCTGATCCCACACTTCGGCGCGCTGGTGCCGACTGCAGCGACGGCCATGCTCAGTCCACAGCTGCCCGAGAAGGTCAAGAAGGTTGAAGTCGATGAGCAGGGGGTCTACTGGTCTGACAAAATAACGCTGCCCTATGAGCCCTTCATCGGGACCATCGGGACGGCGCCGGAGATTGAGGCGATATCGTCGCTCCAACCGGATTATTACGGCGGTAATATGGACCTGCCGGATGTCGCGCCCGGGAATGTGATCTATCTACCCGTCAATCGGGCGGGGGGATTACTGTATCTCGGGGATTGCCATGCCATTCAGGGCGATGGAGAGGTTTGTGGCGTAGCGCTCGAGATACCGGCGACGGTGGAGTTGCAAGTCGATCTGGTGAAGGCGCACGGAAATGCCTGGCCTCAGCTCGAGACTGAGGATACGTTCGGATTCATCGCCTCGGCACGCCCCATGGAAGATGCGGCACGGATCGGGTATGTGGAGCTGATTAACTGGGTCGTTGAGCAGACGGGCCAGACTCCGGAGGAGGCCTATCTTCTGTTAACGATGTGCGGGAAGGTTCGGTTAGGGAATATGGTCGATCCTAAATACACGATGGGTGTTTCGATTGAGAAGAAATTTGTTAGGTAACTGAGTGATCGGACGGGGTTGCGCGGGAGCGGGTTCCTCATGCGACTTTTGATTGCAACTGAGTCTCGACAACCCCATTCATTCACCATGTTTATGCGCGTCTCCCAGTCAAGGGGGCCATCTGTTCCAGTCGGTCGAGGAGCCGCATTCCAGTAGAGCACAGCGAGCTGACAACGCGAGCAAGCTCCACCCAGCGTTCCACCTTTTTCCCGGCGTCGCCGGACGCGGAAGCTCGTAAGTCCTTGAAAGTATTGGTGGGCGGTGCTGGGATCGAACCAGCGACCCCTGCCGTGTGAAGGCAGTGCTCTCCCGCTGAGCTAACCGCCCAACCGAGCGAAGAGTTTAGGAAGTCGCCCCATGGCTGTCAACGCGACGCCGCCATCACAGGCTGGCCGTTTCCCTGCCTCAATCGCTAAACTGTAGCGTTTTCAGACAACGAAGGCTGCCATGACCGTCACCACTCGTTTTGCACCCAGCCCCACTGGCTATCTGCATATTGGCGGCGCCCGCACGGCGCTTTTCTGCTGGCTCTATGCCCGACGTCATGGCGGCCGCTTCGTCCTGCGCATCGAAGATACGGATCTTGAGCGGTCGACGCCGGAGGCGATCAACGCGATCCTCGAGGGCATGAGCTGGCTCGGGCTGGACTACGACGAGGGCCCGCTCTACCAGACCCACCGCTTCGATCGCTATCGCGAAGTGATCCAGCACATGCTCGAGGAGGGCATGGCCTACCGCTGCTACTGCTCGAAGGAGCGACTCGAGGCGCTTCGGGCCGATCAGCAGGCAAGAAAGGAAAAACCCCGCTATGACGGGCGCTGCCGCGACCTGACCGAGCCGCCGGAGGACGTCGAAGGCGAGCCGGTGATCCGCTTTCGCCAGCCCCGCAGCGGCCATACCGTCGTCGACGACCAGGTCAAGGGCAAGGTGGTTTTCGACAACGCCGAGCTGGATGACCTGATCATCGCTCGGGCGGATGGCTCGCCCACCTACAATTTCGTGGTGGTGGTGGATGACATGGATATGAATATCACCCATGTGATCCGTGGTGACGATCACCTCAACAACAGCGCACGGCAGGGCAACATCCTCCGGGCGTTGGGTGTCGAACCGCCGGTCTATGCGCATGTGCCCATGATCCTGGACGCGGAGGGCAAGAAACTCTCCAAGCGCGCCGGTGCCGCCAGTGTCATGGAGTATCGGGATGCCGGCTACCTGCCCGAGGCAGTCATTAATTACCTCGTCCGGCTAGGGTGGGCGCATGGCGATCAGGAGGTGTTCGGCCTCGATGAGATGATCGAGCACTTTGATATCACGGATATCAACCACTCGGCCTCGAGTCTGAATCCGTCCAAACTGGATTGGCTGAATCAGCACTACATGAAGACACTGGCGCCGGCGCATGTGGCGCGGCATCTGGCCTGGCACCTGGGCGCGATGGATATCGACCCCGGTACCGATGACGGACCGGATCTGGAGCAGGTGGTGCAGGCCCAGGCGGAGCGCAGCAAGACGCTGGTGGAGATGGCCGAAAACAGCCGCTTTTTCTATCGCGAGCCGGCGGGTTATGACGAAAAGGCGGCGCGCAAGCATCTCAGCGGGTCGGAGGCGGTGCTAGCGGCGCTCGTCGAGTCGCTGTCGGCGCTGGAGGACTGGCATGCCGAGGCGATTCATCAGGCGGTGACGGGTGTTGCCGAGGAGCAGGAGCTCAAGATGGGCAAGGTGGCGCAGCCTTTGCGCGTGGCGGTGTCCGGCGGTCCTGTGTCACCACCCATTGACATCACGCTCGAGCTGCTAGGTCGCGAGACCGCACTGGCCCGCATTGAAAAGGCGCGTGAGTGGGCGCGGGCGCAGGCGGGAAGCGATGCCTGAGCATGTGGACGCAGTGGTTGGCCTTGACAGCATCGGGGCCAATTCCTAGACTGCGCATTCTCTGGAAACGGGGCCATAGCTCAGCTGGGAGAGCGCCTGCATGGCATGCAGGAGGTCGGCGGTTCGATCCCGCCTGGCTCCACCATTCTTCCTTGCGGTGTGATCCAGCGTCGCCTTGACGGAGCGGCCTGTACTGCCTATTATCCGGTCCGTCGTATAGACAGCGTCCCCATCGTCTAGCCGGCCTAGGACACCACCCTTTCAAGGTGGCGACACGGGTTCGAATCCCGTTGGGGACGCCAATTTCCCTCCCGCACTTCCATAACGCCGATTCACATTCCTGTAATACAGCCGGTCAATACTCTTGGAAAGACCGACAGGAGAGTCGAAATGGGTGCACAAGCAAGCCCGCTGACCGAGACACTGCGTGGCGCCGAGTTCCACCGGATCATCAGTGACGAGTGCCGCCTGAGGGCGCTGACCTGTCTGTACGAGGCCGGCGAGCTGGAGGTCGAGGACCTCGTTGGTGCGCTGAGCCAGGATCCCACCCAGATTCGCGAGACGCTCGGTGAGCTGACCGCATGCGGCGTGCTATCGGAGCGACGCGAACGGTTTCGCGTGCATTATCGCCTGGCCGACGAACTGCCGGCCTGGGTAGGCATCGCCCTGGGCGCCGCCCGCGACTGGGGGGTGTCCGCGGCGCGCTGATTGGCGCCGCGATCCCCGAGGCCGAGATGTGCTAAACGCTCGGCAACCCTGACAGCGCCATGGACTGCTCCGCCGCGCTGGTCTGCTCCTCCTTGAGATTACCCGCCAGGTAATCCGTATAGGCCTGCATGTCGAAATGGCCGTGGCCGCAGAGATTGAACAGCAAGGCCTTTGACTCGCCGGACTCCCGGCAGGCGATGGCCTCGTCGATCGTCGCCTTGACGGCGTGATTGGCCTCCGGCGCCGGGATGATCCCCTCCGCCCGGGCAAACTCCAGACCCGCGGCGAAGCACTCGAGCTGGCCATAGGCACGCGGATGGATGTAGCCGAGATCGGTCAGGTGGCTGATCTGCGGGGCCATGCCGTGATAGCGCAGCCCGCCCGCATGGAAGCCCGGGGGCATGAAGCCCGAGCCAAGGGTATGCATCTTGGTCAGCGGCGTGAGATGGCCGGTATCGCCCCAGTCGTAGGCGAACCTGCCCTTGGTGAGGGTGGGGCAGGAGGCCGGCTCCACGGCGATGAATTCGGTTGACGGCCCACCTCGCAGGCGCTCGCCGAGGAAGGGGAAGGCGATGCCGGCAAAGTTGGAACCACCGCCGGTGCAGCCGATGACCTTGTCCGGATAGTCGTCGACCATCTCCAGCTGACGCATGGTCTCCAGGCCGGCCACGGTCTGGTGCAGCAGCACGTGATTGAGCACGCTACCGAGGGCATATTTGGTGTCATCGCGCTGCACCGCCAGTTCCACGGCCTCGCTGATGGCGATGCCGAGGCTGCCGGTGGCCTTCGGGTTATCGGCCAGCACCGCGCGCCCGGCCTCGGTCGTGTTGCTGGGGCTGGCGATGCAGGTGGCACCGAAGCTTTCCATGAACGCCCGGCGGTAGGGCTTCTGGTTGAAGCTGACCTTGACCATGAAGACCTCGATGGCGAGGTCGAACATGGCACCGGCCAACGCCAGCGACGAGCCCCACTGTCCAGCCCCGGTTTCGGTGGTGATGCGCTTCACGCCCTCGACCTTGTTATAGAAGGCCTGGGGGATGGCCGTGTTGGGCTTATGGCTGCCGGCCGGGCTGACGCCCTCGTACTTGTAGTAGATCCGCGCCGGGGTGCCGAGGGCCTTTTCCAGACGCCGGGCCCGATACAGCGGCGATGGCCGCCACTGGCGATAGGCGTCGCGGACCGGCGCCGGGATCTCGACCTCCCGTTCGGTGCTCATCTCCTGCTCGATCACCGCCATCGGGAAAAGCGGAGCAAGGTCATCCGGCCCGACGGGCTCGAAGGTGCCGGGATGCAAGACCGGCGCCATGGGTTCGGGCAGGTCGGCGTTGATGTTGTACCAGTGCCGCGGGATTTCGGTCTCGGGCAGAACGGTTTTCACGTTCTCGCTCATCTCAATGGTGCCTCTCGTGGAGAATCTGACAGGTGCGAAACCATATCACTGCCGGCCGGGTCGGCGCCTCATCAGCGATGTCTCAGCTGCCCTCAACCAGCGCCCTGGCGAGTGCGTTATGACGTTCCACCATGGCACCCAGATCATGACCCAGTAACTCGCCCCCCTGGACCCGGGGCGTGCCGTTGACCACCACGAGATCGGCCCGTGCGGGCGGGCACAGGGCGAGTGCGGCCAGTGGGTCATGGATTGCACCGCCGGCCATCTCCAGGGCATCGAGCCGAAAGCCGGTGATATCGGCCGCCATGCCGGGTGCCAGCCGGCCGATGTCCGAGCGGCCCAGCACTTCGGCGCCACCGGCGGTTGCCAGTGCCAGTGCCCGTTCGGCGCTCATCGCGGCAGCGCCCTGGTCGACGCGCTGCAGGAGCATCGCCTGCCGCGTCTCGGCAAGCAGATTGCCGCCGTCGTTGGATGCCGCTCCATCAACACCGATACCTACCGGTACGCCACGGGCCAGCATCGAGCGAATCGGGGCAATACCATTGCCGAGACGCATGTTCGAGCACGGACAATGCGCGACGCCGGCGCCACTCATTCCAAGCCGCATGATTTCCGGTGCCGAGAGCGTGATCATATGGGCGAACCAGGCGTCATCGGCAAGCCAGCCCAGCGCCTCGATATGCCCCAGCGGTGTCTGCTCCAAATTCTGCAGGCACCAGGCATGCTCGTCCCGGCCTTCGGCGAGATGCGTATGTAGACGCACACCATGCTGCCGGGCAAGTGCAGCGGTGTCGCACATGAAGCCATCACTCACCGAGTAGGGCGAACAGGGTGCGAGTACGACCTGCAGCAGGCTTCCACGGGTCGGGTCGTGGTAGCGGCCGATCACCCGCTCACTGTCGGCGAGGACATCGGCCTCGTTCTCGGCCACGGCATCGGGCGTGAGCCCGCCCTGAGAAGCGCCGATGGTCACCGAGCCGCGGGAGACGTGAAAGCGCAGGCCCATGGACTGCATGGCCTCGACCTGATCATCCACGGAACAGCCATTCGGCCAGAGGTAATTGTGATCCATGGTGGTGGTGCAGCCGCTGAGCAACAGCTCCGCGGCGCGAATCTGCGTGGCGCTCTGCAGTGCCTCGGGCGTTGCCCGCGACCAGATGGGATTGTGAATCCGCAGCCACTCGCCGAGTTCGGCATCCTGGGCGCCGGGTAGAGCCCGCGTGAGGCACTCCAGGCAGTGATCATGGGTGTTGATCAGGCCGGGGACGAGCACGAGGCCACGGGCGTCGATCGGCGTCAGGCCATCGGTTTCCACCTCGTCCGCCGGCCCGATCTCCGCGATGAAGCCATCGCGGATGATCAGGCTGCCGTGCTGCAGCGGTGGAGTATCGGCGCCGGGATTGATGATCCAGCTGGCGTTGACGATGGCGCAGTCATGCATGGTTGGGTCCTGCGGCGTGGTTAGTGAGTGAGCATGGCACAACCACAGGGTGCTCTTGAATCCATACGGCGGCGCCTCCATTTCCTTCGAAGACGCGTCGGGATCTCCCGAGTGCATGGAGGAATGAATGACGAACGACGAGACAACGATCGAGCAAGAGCCGGCAGTCGAGCCCTCCCGCAGCCTGGTCATCCCCAAGCTGCCGGATGACGCGCTGATCCTGTTGCCGGTCCGCAACATGGTGCTGTTCCCCTCGATGCTTGTGCCAGTCGGGGTCGGCCGTGCGAAATCGATCCTGGCAGCCCGCCAGGCGGTGCAGCACGAGCAGCCCATGGGCGTGCTGCTGCAACGGGATGCCTCGGTGGAGGAGCCCGGTGGAGAGGATCTGCACACGGTGGGTGCAGTCGCGAACGTAATGCGTTTCGTGAACGGCCGTGAGGGGCATCACCACCTGGTGCTGCAGGGGATCGAGCGATTCCGGGTTACGGAATTTCTGGAGGGGTATCCGTTCCTGGTCGGCCGGGTGGAGCGGATCGCTGAGCACCAGCCCGAGGGGCCGGAGATCGATGCGCGGATGCTGGCGCTGCGCGACAAAGCCTTGGAGGCCCTGGAGTTGCTGCCACAGGCACCACAGGAGCTCGCCGGTGCCCTCACCAGCATCAAGGAGCCGGGCGTCCTCGCCGATTCCGTGGCTGGGTACCTCGATCTGGGCAGCGAGGAGCGCCAGGAACTGCTGGAGACATTCGACATCGAGACCCGGCTGGAGCGGGTTCTGTCGCTGGTGGACTACCGGGTGGAGGTGCTCAAGCTCTCGCAGAAGATCAGCGAGCGCACGCACGAGACCATGTCCGAGCGCCAGCGTGAGGCCCTGCTTCGCGAGCAGTTGCGCTCGATTCAGGAAGAGTTGGGCGAGAGCGATGAAAAGGGCGAGGAGATCCGCGAGCTCGAGCAGCGCATCGACGAGGCGCAGATGCCCGAGGAGGTGGACAAGCAGGCCCGCAAGGAGCTCCGGCGCCTGGAGCGCATGCCCGAAGGGGCTGGCGAATATTCGATGCTGCGCACCTACCTCGACTGGTTGCTCGAGCTCCCCTGGTCGCTGGAGCGGAGCGAGGATATCGACATCGATCGCGCCCGGGACATCCTCGATGCCGACCACTACGGACTGGAACCGGTCAAGCGTCGCATCCTTGAGCATCTGGCGGTCCGCAAGCTCAATCCCGAGGGGCGCAGCCCGATCCTGTGCTTTGTCGGGCCACCCGGCGTGGGCAAGACCTCGCTGGGCCAGAGCATTGCCCGCGCCACCGGGCGTGACTTCATGCGGGCGAGCCTCGGTGGCGTCCACGACGAGGCCGAGATTCGTGGCCATCGCCGGACCTATCTCGGTGCGCTGCCGGGTAAGATCATCCAGAGCATCCATAAGGCCGGTTCGCGTAATCCGGTGCTGATGCTCGATGAGATGGACAAGCTCGGCGGGGGAATCCAGGGCGATCCCTCCGCGGCGCTGCTGGAGGTCCTCGATCCCGCACAGAACGGCACATTCCAGGACAACTACCTGGGCGTGCCGTTTGATCTGACGGGCGTTTTCTTCATCGCCACCGCCAATGTTCCCGACCAGATACCCGGGCCGTTGCGTGACCGTATGGAGATGATCGAGATCCCGGGTTACACCCAGGAGGAGAAGGTCGAGATCGCCCGTCGCTACCTGCTGGACCGGCAGCGCGAGGGCGCCGGGCTGAGTGCCGAGCAGCTCGAGGTCACAGATGGGGCCATGCACCGGATCGTCGCGGAGTACACCCGCGAGGCCGGTTGCCGTCAGCTCGAGCGCGAGCTGGGGGCCGTCGCCCGTCATTTCGCCGTGCGGATCGCCGACGGCAGTCTTCAGCAGGCACGGGTCGATGCCGATGATGTCCCCGAGATCCTCGGTGCGCCTAAATTCGAGGGCGAGGTGGCGATGCGCACCAGTGTGCCCGGAGTCGCCACCGGTCTGGCCTGGACGCCGGTGGGCGGCGATATCCTCTTCATCGAGGCCAATCGCTCCCAGGGCAGTGGACGGCTGGTGCTCACCGGTCAGCTCGGCGATGTGATGAAGGAAAGCGCACAGACCGCCCTCAGCCTCATCAAGGCCCGTGCGGACCAGCTCGAGCTCGATATCAGCTCGCTACAGTCCGATGATGTGCATGTGCACGTCCCCGCCGGCGCCATCCCCAAGGACGGACCCAGTGCCGGTGTGGCGATGTACAGCGCGCTGGTATCGCTGCTCACGGGCCGCTGCATTCGCGAGGATGTCGCGATGACCGGCGAGATCACGCTGCGCGGGCTGGTCCTGCCCGTGGGCGGCATCAAGGAGAAGGTCCTGGCAGCCCGCCGTGCGGGGATTCATACGGTGCTGCTGCCGGCTCGCAACCGCAAGGATTACGAGGACATTCCCGAGTCGGCCCGCGAGGACATGACCTTCCACTGGATCGAGCATGTCGAGGAGGCCACCGACATCGCACTGCGGGCTCGGGAAGCCGACCCGACGACGGCGACCGGCTAGCCCAGCGGCGCCGGCGCCGTGTAATCCAGCCAGATCAGCAGGGCATAGGTCAGGTCCCCGTACTCAGGCACTGCCGGGTCGCCAGGAGAGGGGCTGGAGCGGCATCGGGCGGTAGTTCTCCGCTGGTGGTCTCGCCTCATGTAATGACGCCGCCTGTGGCGCGGCGGTGACCGCATGACGGTTCATGGGGACATGGCCCTGCGCCTCCGCCGGCGTGGCCGGCAACCAAGCCGGTGCGGTCAGGCTGGTCAGCTGCAGGAACAACGGGAAGAGCAGCGGGCCGGCGAGAGCAGGTGCGAGCCATGGGAGTAGGGCCGGCGCCGTGGTGGCGACCACGGCCGCCACGGCCGCGGTAGCCAGCGCAATCGGCCATCCGAGTCGCCAGGCCTGCATTGCCTCGATCTGTCGCCGGCCACGCACCCCGGTGTCCCAGCCGGCCGGCCGGCCAGCCAGCAGCCGCAGGATGAAACCGGTATAGAGCACCATCATCAGCGGCGAGCGCAGGATGCCGAAGCCAAGCTCGAGAAACCCGCCACGCAGCAGGGCCAGTCGACGCCCGGCACCCTCCCGGCTCGCGGCCGTGACGACAACCCCCAGGACGCGCGGGCCGAACAGGACCAACAGACTCAGGCCAAGCAGAGGCACCAGCGGTTGCGCTGGTGAGGCCGCAGCCGCCACCCAGCGGCCGGCGTCAGGGGAGAAAATGGCATCAAGCACGCCGGCGGCGATCATGAGCAGCCACAACGGCGCGTTGACATAGGCCAGGCCGCCAAGCAGGAAATTCAGCCGTGTGACCGGGCGCCAGCCGCGCCCCGGTAACAGGCGGAGATGCTGGAGGTTTCCCTGGCACCAGCGGCGCTCGCGCTTGAGATCATCAACGAAGTTCCCGGGCATGCCTTCGAAGCTGCCGCCGAGCTCGGGCAGTACGTAGACACCGCGGCCATGGCGCCGCATCAACCCGGCCTCGACGTAGTCATGACTCATGATGTCGCCACCCAGTGGCGGCTTGCCGGGGAGTGTCGACAGCCCGCAGCAGGCCTGGAAATCGGCGATGCGGACAATGGCATTGTGCCCCCAGTAGTTGGTGCTGTTGCCCTGCCAGAAGGCCAGTCCATTGGCGATATGCCGGGCATGCAGACTGGCGGCCAGCTGCTGGAATCGCCCCAGGATCGTGCGCTGCCCCACCGGCAGAGGGACGGTCTGCAGGATGCCGGCCTGGGGGTTGGCCTGCATGCGTCGCACCAGCGCGAGAATGGCCTCGCCCGTCATGCGGCTGTCGGCGTCGAGTACGATCATGTAATCGTAGTGCGCGCCCCAGCGTTCGCAGAAATCCCGGATATTGCCGGGCTTGCGGCCGGTGTTGCGTTCGCGGGCCCGATAGAAGAGGCGCAGCGTGTCACCGAATCGGGCTCGGAGCCGGGTCACTGCCTCATGTTCCCGGGCGAGCTGGGCGGGATCGCTGCTGTCGCTGAGCAGATAGCAGTCGAAGTATTCACTCTCGCCGGTCTGCTGCAGCGAGCGCCAGGTGGCCGTCAGACAGTGCACCACGCCGGCCATGTCCTCATTATAGGCGGGCATCACCAATGCCGTGCGGGCAAGCGGCGGCGCCTCGGCCGGATCGGGGTCGCGCCGGCTCAGCGTGACCGGGTGTCTGCCGGCGAGGCGCAGTAAAATGCCCGCGATCATGGTCCAGAAAGCAACGCAGGACGTGGTGAACGTGATGCTGAAGAGTATGAGTACGGCCCACTCGAGCGGTTGTACACCGCCCGGTGCAAGTAACCGCCAGAACGCATGGACCCCCGCGCTGGCGGTGGCGAGCACCAGCAGGGCCAGGGCCAGCCGTCGTAGGGGCAGTCCCGGCTGGGTGAGATGCCAGCTTGAATGGGTCATAGGCGGTCTCGATGGATGGATTGATGCGTTTCCTGCAGAGCGTCGACAGTGCGCGCGGTGTGAAGTTGCAGATTGACCGGGCGCGCGGATGCCCGATGGGGAATGATTGATGAGACAGTTCATTGTCGCGCTACTGGTTGTCGTGGCGGTCAATCTACTGCTGGTGGCGCCGGAATGGTGGATGCCCTACACCGACTTCCCCTATCCATGGCTGGCCACCGAGATGGTGATGATGGTCGGCCTGCTCTGGATGCTGCCGGCCGCCTGGGCGGGCTGGGTCTCGGGCCTGCTGGCCGCGCTGCTGCTCCTCTCCGTGGCCCTGGCACTCTCGGATCTGGGGACGGGGCTGGCGCTGGGGCGGCCCATGAATCTGCTGATCGATCTTCCGCTGGCCGCTTCGGTAGAGCATCTGCTGCGTGGCGCCATCGGCGGGCCGCTGGCCTGGCTGACCCTGGCCCTGGCGGGACTGGGGCTCGTTGCCCTGATGATCGCGCTGACACGCGGTCTGCGGCATCTGGCACCGGCGCCTGGCGGTCTGCCGTTGCGTCTTCTGGGTGTGGCGCTGGTCGGGGTGGGGCTGTTGCTGAATCACTATCGCGATGCCTGGCCGATTGGCCTCGCCGTGGATTCGCCGGCCCTGATCCGCTTCAGCGATCAGGCCGAGCGCATGCGCCGGACGGCCCACGAGCGCGAGGTCTTTGCCAGCGCACTGGCCGCGTCCGAGGGCCCGGTCCAGCGGTCCATGGATCGGCTCGATGGCCGGGATGTCATCATGGCGTTCATCGAGTCCTACGGCGTGACGATGCTGCGGGATGCGCGCTATCGCGCCACCGGCGAGGCAGCCCTGGCGGATCTCTCGGAGTCGCTCGTCGCGGCCGGTTTAAGTGCGGTAACGACAACGCTGCGTTCACCGGTGCAGGGTGGACAGTCCTGGCTTGCCCACGGCAGTGCCCTGAGTGGCCGGTGGATCAGCAACCAGATCCGCTACGATCTGTTTCTCAATGCCTCGGGACCCTCGCTGATCCGGGACTTTGATGCCGCGGGATACGAGACCGCGGCGGTCATGCCCGCCATTACCGACCCCTGGCCGGCCGGTCAGCGGTGGGGCTATGACCAGATCCATGATCATGCCGGTATCGATTATGCCGGGCCGCCGCTTAACTGGGTCACCATGCCCGATCAGTACACCTGGCATTACTTTCAGACCGCGATTCGCGAACCGGCCATCGACCCGCTGTTCGCCGAACTGGCGCTCATCAGCAGTCATGCCCCCTGGACGCCGATTCTGCCCATCGTCGACTGGGCCAACGTCAGGGACGGCTCGGTCTTTCAGCGCTGGGCGGACGCGGGGCCCTCGCCCGGCAGTGTCTGGAGCGACGGCGACCGCGTTCGGCGCCACTATGCCCGCGCCGTGGACTACGCGCTGCGCACCGCCGGCGAGTGGGCCGCCAGGGATCTGGGCGACGGCGTGCTCATTCTGCTCGGCGATCATCAGCCGGCACCGCTTATCACTGGTGACAAGGCATCGCGTGAGGTGCCGGTGCACATCATCGCCCGCGACGGGGCGCTACTTGCCGATTTCCTTAGTGCGGGTTTTCGGCCGGGCCTCAAGCCTCCCAAGCAGGGCATCGGTACGCTCGCCGATTTGCGTGGCTATCTGCTCGCGGTTTTTGATGGTGGGCAAGAAAACCCCGTATTGGAGCCTGCGCCGGCGAAGGGCGCTGTGGCACCATCACCGCATTGATGGAAGGAGTCCCCGGGATGGAAGGCAATCGCGTGCTCGTGGTCGGTGGTGGGATGGTCGGTGCGGCGCTGGCCGTGGATCTCGGCCGCCGGGGCATTCCGGTGCGGGTGCTCGAGGCAAGCCCGCCGGCGCGTCCCAGTGGCCAGGAACCGCCGCGGTTGCGTGTCTCTGCCCTCAACCGACGCTCCATCGACTATCTGGAAGCCATTGGCGCCTGGCCCGCACTGGACGACGAGCGCCTCGCGGACTTCGACGAAGTGATGACCTGGGATATCTCGGGGGGCGGGCGCCTGCACTTCACAGCCGAGGAGCTCAGCCTCGATCGGCTGGGGCTGTTCATCGAGAACGACCATCTGCAGGCGGCGTTGCTCGAGACCGCTGCTTCGCTGTCAGCGGTCCAGCTCGATGCCCCGGCCGCCCCGCTGGATATCCAGCCGGGTCCCAATGGCCCGCGGCTGACGCTGGAGGGCGAGGGTGAACTCGAGCCGGCTCTCACCGTGGCGGCTGATGGGGCTGCCTCGCGCCTGCGGGATACGGCGGGGATCCCGGTGTGGGAGGGCGATTACGGCCAGCATGCGGTGGTGGCGAGCGTCCGGCCAACCCCGGCCGCCGGCCGGCAGACTTGGCAGCGGTTTACGCCGGAGGGTCCACAGGCCCTGCTGCCCCTCGCCGATGGCAATGCCTCGCTGGTCTGGTACGTCCGCCCGGCGCGGGCTCGCGAACTCCTTGCCATGAGCGAGGCCGACTTCGTCCAGGCGGTGGAGGCGGCCTTCCCGATTGAGCTCGGTCTCATCGATACGCTGCATGCCCGCGGCAGTTTCCCGATTCGCCGAATGCATGCTCGGCGTTACTGGCAGGGCAACGTGGTCCTTGTTGGCGATTCCGCCCATGTCATCCATCCGCTGGCCGGCCAGGGAGTGAATCTGGGTCTGCGCGATGCCCGCATGCTCGCCGTGCAGATCGCCGAAGCGCACCGTCGCGCGCTTCCTCTGGCGCATCCGCCGCTGCTGGCTGCTTACGAGCGTGCCCGGCGGCCTGACAATCAGCTCATGCAGTCCACCATGACCGCCTTCCATATTGGCTTCACGGCACCGGTCGGGCCGCTTGCACCCATCCGGGGCTGGGGAATGCAGCTCGCCGACCACGGCGGCTGGGTCAAGCGCCGTGTCCTGCGCTATGCCCTGGAGGGGCGCTAGCCGCGGCGGCGGCTCTGTTCTTCAGCCGCCTGCGGGCAGCCTTGTGACCAGCTCACCGGCCAAGGCGCAGGCCGCGACCACGGCCCAGGCCGGTAACCGCAACAGGGCCAGGCCGGCGAGGGCGAGGAGGGCGATGAGGGCGTCCATCGGGCCGCCGATCCCCTGGATCAGGATCGGGTCCCAGAGCACCGCGGCAATCAGCCCGACAACGGCGGCATTAATGCCAAGCAGCGCCTGGCGGATTGGCGGGAAGCGACTGAGCGCGCTCCAGAAGGGAAGGAGCCCGGCCACCAGCAGCAGGCCCGGGAGGAAGATCACGACGATGGCGAGCAAGCCGGCCCAGAGGGCCTGATTCGGCATGATCTGCGCGCCGAGGTAGCCACCGAACGTGAAGATGGGGCCGGGGATGGCCTGGGCAGCGCCGTAGCCGGCCAGGAATCGATCGCCATCGATGAGCCCGGGGGTCACCAGCCCGGTCTCGAGCAGTGGCAGGACGACATGGCCGCCGCCGAATACCAGCGCGCCGCTGCGGTAGAGCACGCCCCACAGTGCCGACACGCCGGGGAGGGTGAGTATCACGAGTCCGGCGATGAAAATCCCCAGTGCGACCAGCCCCTGTCGACGGCTGATGTCGACATTCAGCCGGCCGCCGGTCGATGTCGTCGGTGTGTCGAGGAACGCCAGTGCGGCCAGGCCGCCCAGGATGATCATCGCGACCTGGCCGCCGACATTCGGTAACAGGCTTGCCCCCAGGGTGGCCACCACGGCGATGCCAATGCGCGGCAGATCGGGGCACAGCTGGCGCGCCATCCCGTAGAGGGCATTGGCGACGACCGCGACGGCGGCGAGCTTCAGGCCCTGCAGCCATCCCGCCCCGGCAAACTCACCGAGGGTCGTGATTCCCATGCCGATGGCGATCATGATCAGCGCCGATGGCAGCGTGAAGGCCGTCCAGGCGGCGATACCGCCGATCAGGCCGCCCCGATGGATGCCGATGGCAAACCCGGTCTGGCTGCTTGAGGGGCCGGGGAGCATCTGACACAGGGCGAGGGTCTGCGCGTAGGCCTCGTCGCCCAGCCACTGCCGTTCCTCCACGAACCAGCGCCGGAAATAGCCAAGATGTGCCACCGGTCCGCCGAAGGCGATCAGCCCCAGACGCAGGAACGTCCAGAAAATCTCCCCGATCCGCGGCATGGATCCTCCCGATTGGCTCGCTCACCACAGGGTGAACTGTTAATATTTCATTGCGGTGGCGCCGGTCCCCCCGCGACGATAAACCGCAAATCCCGTCAGGCCCGGAAGGGAGCAGCGGTAGCGGTGGACTCGGGCGCCGGGGTGTGGCTGGCGCCCCCGCCTTCTTCTCTCCTTCAGCCGCGGACGCCGGTGATATACTGCCCCGATGAGCTATCAGGTGCTTGCCCGCAAATGGCGCCCCCGTCGCTTTGACGAAATGGTCGGTCAGGGGCATGTGCTGCGTGCGCTGGCCAACGGTCTCGCCAACGGCCGGCTGCACCATGCCTACCTGTTCACGGGGACCCGCGGCGTCGGTAAGACGACGTTGGCGCGGATCCTGGCCAAATGCCTGAACTGCGAGGCGAATGGTGTCACGGATCATCCATGCGGGGAATGTGCCGCCTGCACCGAGATTGATGCCGGCCGCTTCGTTGACCTGATCGAGGTCGACGCCGCTTCGCGGACCAAGGTGGAGGATACCCGCGAGCTTCTGGATAACGTCCAGTACGCCCCGACCCGGGGGCGTTTCAAGATCTATCTCATCGACGAGGTTCACATGCTCTCGGCGCACAGCTTCAATGCGTTGCTGAAAACGCTTGAGGAGCCGCCGGAGCACGTCAAGTTCCTTCTCGCCACCACCGATCCGCAGCGCCTGCCGGTGACGGTGCTATCCCGGTGCCTGCAGTTTAACCTCAAGCCGCTGCTGCCGAAGATGATCGGTGAGCAGCTCGAGCACATTGCCGCGGCCGAGGGCATTGACGCCGAGGCCGCGGCGGTCACCCGGCTCTCGCGCGCTGCGGATGGCAGCATGCGTGATGCGCTCAGCTTGACGGATCAGGCGCTCGCCTTCGGTGGTGGTCGGCTCGTGGATGCCGAGGTCCGCGACATGCTGGGCAGCATCGAGCAGGATTTCATGGTCGAGCTGCTGGAGCGTCTCGCGGCCTCGGACGGCCCGGGACTGCTGGAGACCGTGGGCCGCATGGCAGAGGGTGCACCGGATTTCGGCGAGGCGCTCGCTGAACTGCTCGCCATGCTGCATCAGCTCGGCCTCGCCCAGACGGTGCCGGCGGTGTTCGATGGCGATGGTCCCGTCGCCGAGCGGCTGGCGGCGCTGGCCGAGCAACTCGATCCGGCCTGGGTGCAGTTGCTCTACCAGATTGCCCTTCAGGGTCGGCGTGACCTGCCGCTGGCACCGGACCCGCGCGCCGGCTTCGAAATGGTCATGTTGCGTATGCTGGCATTCGAGCCTGTTCCGGCCGATGGCCCCGGCGCGGCTGGGGTGTCCGGGCCGACGCCGGCCGCATCCGCGTCGCCGTCCAAGGCAGGTCAGTCGGCCGCCGCGAAGGCCACCGGCCCGACAGTGCCGGAGGCGCCATCGCAGGCCCCCGCCACCGACGCAACCGACGACGCGCCAGCCACTGAACCCGCTGCCGGCGGGGAGTGGCATCGCCTCGCCGCCGCCCTCTCGCTCTCGGGCATGGCGCAGGCCCTGGCCGATCACTGCGACTGGGTCGGTCGGGAGGGCAACCGGGTGACGCTGCAGATTGACGAGGGGCATCGCCACCTCGTGAACGACAACGTGATCGCGCGCCTCGCCGAGGCGCTGTCCGCGCATTTCGGCGAGCCCGTCAGCGTGCAGATCGAAGTGGGGGAAGTGGGCAGCGAGACGCCCGCCGCCGCGGCGGAGCGCCGCGAGGCCGAGCAACAGGCCGACGCCAGGGCGGCCATTGAGTCGGATCCAAATATCGCGGCACTCAGGGCAACCTTTGATGCCGAAGTCATCAGCGAATCCATTCGTCCACGCGGCTAGGAGCAGATCATGAAAGGTGGACTCGGCAACATGATGAAGCAGGCCCAGCGCATGCAGGAAGAAATGCAGAAGGCGCAGGCCGAGCTCGCGGAGATGGAAGTGACAGGCCAGGCCGGTGGCGGCATGGTCAGTGTGGTCATGACTGGCCGCCACGAAGTCCGGCGGGTGACCATCGATGAGAGCGTCTACGAGGATCGCGAAATGGTCGAGGACCTCGTAGCGGCGGCCTGCAATGACGCCGTTCAGAAGCTCGAGCAGGTCACCCAGGAGCGGATGGGCAGCCTCACCGAGGGTCTGAACCTGCCGCCCGGCATGAAGATGCCCTTCTAGGCCGCACCGCCAATGGCGTATTCCCCCTCAGTCCAGTCGCTCATGGAGGCGCTGCGCTGCCTCCCGGGCGTGGGCCCGAAATCTGCGCAGCGGATGACCTTCGCGCTGCTTCAGCATGATCGGGACGGGGCGCGGCGCCTGGCGCGTGCCCTCGAAACGGCGGCGGAGACGGTGGGCGAGTGCCGACGGTGTCGCACTCTCACCGAGGAGGATCTCTGTCAGCTGTGTGCGAGCGACCGGCGCGATCCGGCGGTGCTTTGTGTGGTCGAGAACCCGTCCGATGTTCAGGCCCTGGAGGACGCGACCGATTACGCCGGTCAGTACTTCGTGCTCAAGGGAAGGCTCTCGCCACTCGATGGCATCGGCCCGGGTGAGCTTGGGCTTGAGGCACTCGAGGCCCGGTTCACGGATGGTGAGGTCCGGGAGATCATCCTGGCGGTCAGCCCCACGGTGGAAGGTGAGGCAACCGCCCAGTACATCGCCTCCATGGCGGCTGAAGCCGATATCCGCATCTCCCGCATCGCTCACGGCGTGCCGCTGGGCGGCGATCTTGACTACGTCGATGCCGGCACCCTCTCCCACGCCTTCGCCGGACGGGCCCGCTACGGCTGAATTTCAGCCCGTTTTCGCGCTGTCTCAGCGATTGCTCGGTTGACCCGCCAGAGATGGATACCTCAGGGTATTAAAGGGAACAACGACGATAACGCGGTGAATCCGGCGCTTCCATGTGCCGTTACAGGCGCACTTCGCCCTTTCCATGCAGCAGGTATTGGGACCGCGGCGCTGCGCCGTCGGATCACCTTCACCCGTCATGCAAGGAGCACAGGGCATGTTCAAGAAAATATTGGTGCCGGTGGACCTGGCGCATCTGGAGGCGATCGAACGATCGCTGGCGGCCAGTGCCGACCTCGCCCGCCATTATGGCGCTGAGGTCTACTACCTGGGTGTCACCACGTCGACGCCGGGCACGGTCGCCCGAACCCCCGAGGAATATGCGCAGAAACTCGAGGCGTTCGCGCAGGAGCAGGCCGGGGTTCACGGCCAGCCGGCGCACTCCCGGTGTATCAACTCACCGGACCCGGTCGCCGATCTCGATAGGACCATTCTGAAATCCATCGACGAGCTGGGTGCCGATCTGGTGGTCATGGCCACCCATCTGCCCAAGCATCTCGATGCGGTCATTCCGGCGCATGGCGACCGTATCGCTTCGCACACCGATATCTCCGTGTTCCTGGTGCGCCCCGCCTGATCGGGTGCCTCGAACTTCAGTAAGGGAGTCGTCCTCGTGACTAACGACAACACCAACGAAAGCACCGAGCCGGCCGGCGTGCCGGCCCCGGAAGGACCGGCCAATCTCATCGACACCGATTATGTGATCGGCCAGGACAATATCGCTGCCACCAAATTCGGCGTCGATGTTGACTTGCATGGCAAGGTCTTTACCTTCTCGGCGCTCGTCATCCTGGCCTTCGTCATCATCACGCTGGCTCTGCAGGACCAGGTGGGGCCGCTCTTCGAGGGGCTTCGTGCCTGGCTCACCAGTAATATCTCCTGGTTCTTCCTCGCCGGCGCCAATGTCTTTGTGCTGGTGTCCGTTGGGCTGATCTTCACGCCGTTGGGCAAGGTCAGGCTCGGCGGCCAGCACGCCAAGCCGGATTTCAGCTACGCCGGCTGGTTTGCGATGCTGTTCGCCGCCGGTATGGGCATCGGACTCATGTACTTCGGCGTGTCCGAACCGCTGGCCCATTTCAACAGTTCCATCGGCGGCACCAGTGTCGAGAACGGCATGCGCACGGACTGGGCTCCGCTTGGCGCCGCTGGCGGTAATGAGAGTGGTGCCATTTCGCTCGCGATGGCGGCTACGATCTTCCACTGGGGGCTGCATCCCTGGGCCATCTACGCGGTCGTGGCACTCTCGCTGGCGCTTTTCTCGTTCAATAAGGGCCTGCCGCTGACCATGCGGTCGGTGTTCTACCCGATTCTGGGCGAGCGCGTCTGGGGATGGCCGGGGCATATCATCGACATCCTCGCCGTGTTCGCGACCCTGTTCGGGCTGGCGACATCGCTCGGGCTGGGGGCGCAGCAGGCGACGGCGGGGCTGGCGTATCTCTTCGGCATCCCGGGGGATGAGCTGACCATGGTTCTGTTGATTGTCGCCATCACGGTCGTCGCGCTGGGCTCGGTCATGCTGGGCGTGGACAAGGGCGTGCAGCGTCTCTCACAGCTGAACATGATCGTGGCGGCGCTGCTGCTGCTGTTCGTGGTCATCTTCGGGCCGACGCTGTTCATCGCCACGGGCTTTTTCCAGTTTCTGTTCTCCTACGTCGCCGATCTGCCCGCGCTCTCCAATCCGTTCGGCCGCGAGGACGCCAACTTCAGCCAGGGCTGGACCGCGTTCTACTGGGCCTGGTGGATTTCCTGGTCGCCGTTCGTGGGCATGTTCATCGCCCGGGTCAGCCGCGGTCGCACCGTGCGTGAGTTCCTGATCGCGGTGCTGATTATCCCGACGCTCATCTCTGTGCTGTGGATGACGGCGCTGGGCGGCACGGCCATCGACCAGGTGGTCAACCTCGGGCTTGAGAACGTCGCGGGCGCCAGTGGCGATCTGCAGCTCTTTGAGATGCTCGGCAATCTGCCGCTGGGGATGATTACCTCAATCATTGCGATCTTCCTGGTGATCGTGTTCTTCGTGACATCCTCCGACTCCGGCTCGCTGGTCATCGATGCCATCACGGCCGGCGGCAAGGTCAACGCGCCCAAGCCGCAGCGGATGTTCTGGGCCATCATCGAGGGCGCCATCGCGATTGCGCTGCTGCTCGGCGGCGGCCTGTCCGCCCTGCAGGCAATGGCGGTATCGGCCGGCTTCCCGTTCACGATCGTCCTGCTGGTGGCCTGCTTCGCGATCGTCAAGGGGTTGATGTCCGAGCCTCGGGAGGCCTAGACCCAGAGATCGCCGATGGCCGTCGAGCGGCTGTAGTGGTGTTGTATCTGCGCCTGCAGCAGCTCGGCGGTCCCGATGGCGTCGATCACCGCCTGGTGGCCCTCGTAGGCCGGCAGGTTGTAGCGGGCCCGGCTGTCGTTCAGCCGAATGGAGATCGGCGGTTTGCCCAGCAGTCGCCGCAGGCCCATGCGCCAGCGCTGTCGGTAACGTCTGGCCTCAATGGCCATGGTGTCGATCAGCGGAAACCGGAATGGCCCCTGGCCGCGCTGCCGAACCGCTCGCTCGAGAAAGCCGCGCTCGATGGGGTGGTAGTGAACAACGGGCAGGCGACCGGCAAGCGCATCCAGCAAGTCCGGCAGGATCTCGGCAAAATCCGGCGCCTGCTCGGTGTCTGCATGGGTGATGTGGTGATAGGCCACGGACCCGCCGGAGAAGCCCCGCGGCGGCCGCAGGATCCAATAACGCCGTCTGGCGATGCTGATCCCGTTCAGATCAAAAGGCACCACCCCGATGCTGAGGATGGCATGCCGTCGCGGATCCAGTCCGCTGGTCTCGAGGTCGAGGGCTACCAGCGGCGTCTCGCCAATGCTTTGACTGGCATTGGCAGGAAAGCGCTCGTAAAACGCCCTTAGGGCGGGAGCCGCCGCGCGCCGCGTCTGATCCTTTAGCCAGCCGGACCATCCACCTCCGAGTGCCTCGCTCTTCGTCCTCATCAACCGGGCCGACCGGCACGCACGCCACCGGCCGGCATCGGGTAGCGGAAGCGCAGAAACTTCTGTGCCTGACTCAATGCGCGGAAGGCTTCCTTAATGTCGGCACGTTCCTTGGCGGGCACGTTCTCTGGCTCGATGTTGTTATCCGGTTCACGCTCCTGCTCGATATCGATGGCCTGGTGCCGGAGACGCGTCATACTGAGTATTTCCAGCGCATAACTGAGCCGGTCGGCGACACCCGGCCCCAGGAGCTGGGTCTCCGCAATATCGTTAAGCCGCTCGAACGAGTTCTGGGCGCGGGACCCACAGGCGAGCGCATGGACCCGGATCAAATCGGTGAGGGGAGCCGTGCCGCGGCGCTTCACATTAATCGAGTTGTTCTGGCGGCCATCCTTCTCCATCACGAAGTCGCGGAAAAAACCGATGGGCGGCGTCCGGTTGAGGGCATTCCGCGCCATCGCGGCGAGGAAGGCCTTGCTCTGTCCGGCCTCCGTGGCGACCAGCTCCTGGAGGACTTCGATAAAACGCTCCTCGCCGTGGGCGTTGTCCAGATCGAAGAAGATATTACTATGCAGGAGCCGCTCCGGATTGGGCTGCTCGATCCAGTGGTGGAAGTAACGCTTCCAGACCGACAGCGGCTGTCGCCAGCGGGAGTTGGTGGCCATGATCCCGCCTTTGCAGTAGCCATAGCCGCAGGCATTGAGGCCGTCACTGACTCGCTCGGCCAGGGTCTGGAAGTAGTCGTCATGGCGCTGGGGGTCAAAGGCGTCATCGAGCACCAGGGCATTGTCCTGGTCGGTGACGAGCGTCTGCTCACTGCGGGCCATGGAACCCATCGCCATGAAGGCATAGGGCACTGGCGGTGGTCCGAGCTCGGCCTCGGCCAGTTCCAGCAGTCGACGCACGAAGCTCCGGCCGATGGACGATAGGGCGGTGCTGACCGTACGTGAGTCGGCGCCGTCGCGGATCATGCGCACGGCTGAGGTCCGGACGTCCGGGAGCAGTTTGGCAAGCCCGGCCGGCGTGGCCTGGCTGAATATGCTGTCGATGAGGTAGAGGCTGCTCTGAGTCTCATAGCGCACCACATCCTCGAGCCGGATGAGCCCGATCGGTCGGCGCCGGTGCACCACCGCCAGATGATGCACGTTGTGCCGGAGCATGGTGAGCATGGCCTCCTGCACGGTTTCGTCCGATTGCACCGCCACCAGACGATCGCTGACGATCTCGCCCACCGGCGTGTCGGCGGACAGTCCGGTGGCAACGACCCGGGCGCGGAAGTCAGCGTCGGTCAGGATGCCGCGGACCTGCCATAGCGCGCCCTCGGCGTCGGCGTAGGTATAGCGCGGATCATCGCCGCTTGCTTCGACAACCAGCAATGCTGCGGACGGCTCGTCGGCCAGGCGGAGCGCCGCCTCGCGGGCGGTCTCGCCGGATTCGGCGATCAGGGGAGCGCGGGTGACGAGCTTTCGGACCCGCGTGGTCATCAGATCATTGCTGCGGCGCTGGGTCTCCACGGCGGCCTCCAGCCGCGGGCGTCCCAGCTCGACGAAGTCGGCAAAGTCGTCGTCCGCCTCGCATAGATGATCGAATATCGTCACCGGAATGGCATAAATGAGGGTGTCTTCGATCGCAACGGCGGGATAGTGAACCCTGCGTCCGCGGAGCAACCCGTAGTGGCCGAAAATGCTTCCCTCGCCCAGTCGGTCGAATAGATCGCCGGTGCGGCGGTAGACTTCGACGGCGCCACTGCGCACGTAGCACAGCGAGTCGATGGACTGATTGGCCGCCAGGATCTGGCTGCCGGCACGGTAGTAGCTGATCTCGATGTGCTCCGCGACTTCGTCCAGCAACTCGTCGGAGAGCGCATCGAAAGGCGGATAGGCGCCCAGGTGGCGGCGGATTTCCAGCAGTTCCGGGTCCATCGAGGCAGCCTCGTTCTAGGCGTTGGTCCCGCCGAGCATTGGCTCCAGTTTCTCCTCGAGCGCGGTGCGCTGTTCGGGGGTGCGAGCCTGGATAGCCTCGGCCACCACATCCTCGGTGAGATGCGGTGCAAAGGTCTCGATAAAGGCCAGCATGTAGCGCCGCATGTAGGCGTTGCGCCGAAACCCGATGCGTGTGGTGCTCGGCTCGAACAGGTGGCTCGCATCCAGTGCCACCAGACCGTCGTCGCGCTGGGCATCGAAGGCCATGCTGGCCATGATGCCAACACCGAGGCCGAGTTGAACATAGGTCTTGATGACCTCCGAGTCGGTGGCTGTGAACACCACCTCCGGAGACAGGCCGCGTTCGGCAAATGCCTCATCAAGCCGCGAGCGCCCGGTGAAGCCGAACACATAGGTAACGACCGGGTATTCTGCGATGGCTTCCAGCGTAAGCGGGGTGCGCTCGCAGAGCGGGTGTCCCTCGGGGACGATGATGCTGCGATTCCAGCGATAGCAGGGCAGCATGACCAGGTCCTCGTAGAGCTCCAGTGCCTCGGTGGCGATGGCAAAATCCACTTCACCGGCAGTGGCCATTTCGGCGATCTGCATGGGCGTGCCCTGGTGGAAGTGCAGGCTCACCCGCGGGTACCGCTGGCGGAAATCCTGGACGGCGCCCGGTAGGGCGTGGCGGGCCTGGGTGTGGGTGGTGGCAATCGCCAAGCTGCCGGATCGGTCGTCACCATATTCCTCGGCGATGGCGTTGATATTGCGCGTTTCGGCGAGTATCCGCTCGGCGACTGCCATGACCTCCTCACCCGCGCGGGTGAGCCGCGTGAAGTGTTTACCGCTGCGCTCGAAAATCGGCACACCGAGCTCGTCCTCGAGCAGACGAATCTGTTTGCTGACCCCGGGTTGCGACGTGTAGAGCGCATCGGCGGCGGCCGAGACGTTGAGCCCACGGCGCTTGACCTCGACGATATAGCGCAGCTGACTGAGCTTCATGAGAATTATTCTAAAATGCAGCAGAATGGCTGTCTGTTATAGCGTCTCACTATTAACGCTTCAACCAGTGGCACTCCATGCCAGAGCGGAGTCCAGTCCGGGCTAAAAGAAAAGCCCCGGCCTGCCCGAGAGGCAGGCCGGGGCTTTCGAGAGGCTTTGTCCGGCCGCGTCCTAGCGCTCCCCGGCGAAGGCGGACAGCAGCTGGAGCAGGCTGAGGAACAGGTTGTAGATGGTGACGTACAACGTGATCGTCGCCATGATGTAGTTGGTCTCGCCGCCGTTGATGATCTCGCTGGTCTGGTAGAGGATCAGCGCGCTCATCAGCACCACGAAGGCGGCACTGACGGCCAGGGACAATGCGGGGATGGAAAAGAGAACCGCGACGATGGAGCCCGCGAAGGCCACCAGCACGCCGGCGAAAATGAACCCGCGCATGAAGCTGAAATCACGCTGGGTGGTCAGCGCATAGGCGGACAGGCCGAGGAAGATCACGCCGGTGCCGCCAAGGGCCATCATGACCAGCTCGGCGCCGTTGCTGAAAGCACCGAGGTAGAGGCTGATGATTGGGCCCAGCGTGTAGCCCATGAAGCCCGTGAGCGCGAAAACGCTTACTAATCCCCAGACGCTGTTACGAAGGGAGGTGGTGAGAAACAGGAGTCCGAAATACCCGCCCAGCACCAGTAGCCAGTGCATGGGTGGCGCGCTGGTGGCCATGGCCACCCCGGCCATCATGGCGCTGAACAGCAGCGTCATTGCCAGAAGCGCATAGGTATTGCGCAGCACCTTGTTGGTGGCGAGTACCGAGCCACCCGTCGTGCTGCGGCCTGCCGTGGCTGCGCGAAAATCCTGAGCCATCGTTGTCTACCTCCGTCGGTGTTCGGGCATAAGCCTCATCAACATGCCATTAGATGGGGGCGATGTCACGTTGGTTCAATGGCATGACGTTTTGATGAAACACGGGCGTCCGGCTTGCAGGCTTCCGGGAAAAGCCTTACTGTCCGCCACCCTGATTATTTGGGCATTATCAAGTGAATATCGTCTGTCTCGACCTCGAAGGGGTACTCGTCCCCGAAATCTGGATTGATTTCGCCGAGCTCACTGGCATTGAAGCACTGCGCGCCACCACACGCGACATCGCCGATTACGATGAACTGATGCAGATGCGGCTGGATACACTGGCGCAGCACCGCCTTGGTCTGCCCGACATCCAGGCGGTGATCGACCGCATGGCGCCGCTGCCGGGTGCCAGGGCATTCCTTGACCGGCTGCGCGAGCAATACCAGGTGATCATCCTTTCAGACACTTTCTACGAATTCGCTCGCCCGCTCATGCGCCAGCTCGACTGGCCCACGCTGTTCTGCCACACGCTTGAGACGGCGGAGGATGGCAGGATCAGCGGCTATCGCCTGCGCATGGCGGATCACAAGCGTGCCGCCGTCTCGGCGCTGCGCGAACTCAACTTCAGCGTGGTGGCGGCGGGCGACTCTTACAATGACACGGCTATGCTGGGAGCCGCGCAGCAGGGCATTCTTTTCCGGGCCCCTGACAACGTGATTCGTGAGTTCCCCCGCTTCCCGGTGACCAACGAGTACGAGCAGCTCAGCGATGCCATCGCGGAGGGCTTCGCTCGGTCATGATCGACCGGTCGGTTCGTGTCGCCATTCTCGCGGATACCCACGGGTTCCTCGACAGCCGGGTGGCCGAGCAGGTCAGCCACTGCGACATCGCGCTCCATGCCGGCGATGTTGGCGGGGCGGATATCCTCTTCGCCCTGCATCCGCGCGAGGAAGTGATTGCCATTCGTGGCAACAATGACAACGCCGTCCACTGGCCGGATACCGAGCTCGATACGCTGGAGAAACTGCCGCGCGAGGCCTCGGTGGAACTGCCGGGCGGGCGCGTCAAGCTGATTCATGGCGATGACGGCGGGAGTATCGAGCAGCGGCATCGCCGCTATCGCCGGGACTACGCCGATTGCCGCGCCGTTGTGTACGGGCACAGCCATCAACAGCTCACCGAACAGTCGATCACGCCCTGGATGCTCAACCCCGGCGCCGCAGGCCGCACCCGCACCTATGGCGGGCCGGCCTGCCTGATCCTGACCTGCGGCGAGCATGACTGGCACCTCGAGGCGCTGCGTTTCGAGCCGCGCAGTACCCGCCGTCGTCGACGCCGACCCGACACTCGAACAGTGGACGATTCCTACGACCCGGATGACTGAACGCCGACGTCGCCGCCGGGACAACCGTCGCCGTCAACGCCCGGAAGGCACTCACGACCCCTTGCGGGAGCGCGCGCGCGCTGCCCGCGAAGCCATCGATCTGCGTCCGGATTTCCATCTCGACCTGCCGGTCCTCGAGCACGCCGAGGAGATCAAGGCAGCCGTGCGTGATCACCAGGTCGTGGTCATCTGCGGCGAGACCGGATCGGGCAAGAGCACCCAGCTGCCAAAGCTCATGCTGGCGCTCGGGCGCGGCATCGATGGCGTGATCGGGCATACCCAGCCTCGCCGTATCGCCGCACGCAACCTCGCCAGTCGGGTGGCGGAAGAGTGTGGGACCGAGCTGGGCTCGGGTGTGGGTTATCGCGTCCGCTTCAGCGATCGAAGCAGCCCACAGACGCGGGTGAAGCTGCTGACCGATGGCATGCTGCTCGCAGAGACCCAGGCTGATGAGATGCTGCGGGGCTACGATACCCTGATCATCGATGAGGCCCACGAGCGCAGCCTCAACATTGATTTCCTGCTGGGGTACCTCAAGCGACTGCTACCGCGACGGCCCGACCTGCGGGTGATCATCACCTCGGCGACCATCGACCCGGCCAGGTTTGCCGAGCATTTCGGCGATGCACCGATTATCGAGGTCTCGGGGCGGACCTGGCCGGTGGAAGTCCTCTATCGGCCCCTGGTTGAGGCGTCGGAGGATGAACGCGAGCGCAGCCTCCGGCAGGCGGTGCTGGAGGCAGTGGACGAGCTCGCCGGGCTGGGCCGCGGGGATGTGCTGGTATTTCTGCCGGGTGAGCGCGAGATCCGCCAGTGTGCTGAGGCGCTGCGCAAGCACCACCCGCCGCATACCGAGATTCTGCCGCTCTATGGGCGCCTCTCCGCCGCCGAGCAGCAGCGCGTATTTGCATCCCACCGCGGCCGTCGCATCGTTCTGTCAACCAATGTCGCCGAGACGTCGCTGACCGTTCCCGGTATCCGTTACGTGGTGGATAGCGGCCTCGCCCGGATCAGCCGCTACAGTTACCGCACCAAGGTTCAGCGTCTGCCGGTGGAGCCAGTGGCCCAGTCGAGTGCGGATCAGCGCGCCGGACGCTGTGGCCGTGAGGGGCCGGGTGTCTGCATCCGGCTCTATGACCAGGCCGACTACGAGGCGCGGCCGCGTTTTACCGACCCAGAGATCCTGCGGACCAATCTGGCCTCGGTCATCCTGCAGATGAAGCATCTGCGATTGGGGGCCATCGAGGATTTTCCGTTCATCGAGCCGCCGGACCCGAGGTACGTCAAGGATGGTCTGAAGCTGCTGGACGAGCTCGGTGCCCTCAACCGGCGCCAGAACCTCTCCCGCCTCGGCCGTCAACTGGCGCGACTGCCGGTGGACCCGCGGATTGCCCGGATCCTGCTTGCCGGCGAGCGCGAGGGCGCCCTGCGGGAGTTGCTGGTTCTGGCCGCCGCGCTGTCCATCCAGGATCCGCGGGAACGCCCCATGGATCATCGCGAAGCGGCGGATAACGCGCAGTCCCGCTGGCAGGACCGCCAGTCGGACTTCGCCGGGCTGCTCCGACTCTGGGACGAGTACCGTGAGCAAGGGCATCACCTGAGCCGGCGCAAGCTGCAGGCCTGGTGTCATGAGCATTTTCTCTCGCATGTCCGCATGCGCGAGTGGGCCGACGTGCATGGCCAGCTCCACGGGCTGGTCCGCGATATGGGGCTTGCCGAGAATGAGCGACCGGCGAAGCCCATCGCCATTCACCGGGCGCTGCTCAGCGGTTTCCTTTCCAATATCGCCCGCCGCGACGAGGGTGAGGAGTACATCGGCCCGCGCGGGCTGAAGCTCGCCATCCATCCCGGTTCGGGGGTTGCCCGGAAACGGCCGCGCTGGATCATGGCCGCGGAGCTTGTCGAGACCCGCCGGGTGTTTGCCCGGACGGCAGCCGAGGTTCGGCCGGAGTGGATCGAACCGCTGGCCCGGCATCTGGTCAAGCATCGCTTTCACGATCCCTGGTGGGATGCGCAGAAGGGCAAGGTCTTTGGTCGCGAGGATGTGACGCTCTATGGCCTGCCCATCGTCAGTGGCCGCAAGGTCGATTATGCCCGTGTGGCTGCGCAGGAGGCGCGCGGGATCTTCATCCGTGATGGACTGCTCGGCGACCTGCCACCGAAGGCCCCGGCGTTCCTGAAAGCCAATCAGGCGCTCATAGAGGAGGTCGAGGCGCTCGAGGCCAAGGCGCGACGCCGCGATGTGCTGGTCGAGCCGGAAGCGCTGGTGGCGTTCTATGAGGCGGCGATTCCTGAATCGGTGGTGGACGGCCCGAGCCTGGATCGCTGGCTGCGGGAAGTCGGCGATGACCAGCCCCTGCGACTGGATCGCGGGCAGCTCATGGCCCGGGCCGTGGACACCGGCGAGGTGGACTACCCGGATCATCTCGAACTCAATGGCATCCGCCTGCCTCTGCAGTACCACTTCGCACCGGGGAGCGACGACGATGGTGTGACGGTCCGTATTCCGTTGGCCGCGCTCAATGCGCTCCCGCCCGAGCGCTTTGAGTGGCTGGTGCCGGGATTGCTGGAGGAGAAGGTCATCACCCTCATCCGGGCACTGCCCAAGGCACTGCGACGCAACTTCGTGCCAGTGCCGGATTTCGCCCGCGCTGTGCTGGAATCGATCACGGCGCGGGAGGGCTCGCTGGAGTCGGCGGTCCGCGGTGAGCTTCGCCGCATGACCGGTGTCGATCTGCCCGCCGGGATCTGGGACGAGGTCGCGGTGCCGAGCCACCTGCGCATGCGCTTTGCCGTCATCGACCGGCAGGGCCAGGTGCTTGGCAGCGGCCGGGACTTACCGGGGCTGCAGCGCGAGTTTGCCGAGCATGCTGCCGAGGGTTTCGAGGCGCCGGGTGATTCGGGTTTCGAGCGCACCGGCATCAGCGATTGGGATTTTGGCGAGCTGCCCGAGCGGGTGCCCTTCGAGCAGGGCGGCATTACCCTGCAGGGCTATCCGGCGCTGCGGGTCGAGGACAATGGTCTCGCGCTGCGACTGCTGGATGCGCCCGAACGGGCGGCGGCCTGCCATCGCGCGGGTGTCCGAGCTCTGCTCATGAAGCGTTTCGCACAGCAGGCTCGGCATCTGCGGCGCGGCCTGGAAGGACTGGATCGCATGGCCATCGACTACCGCGATGTCGATACGGCCGACGCGTTCAAGCGTGAGTTCGCCGAAGCGGTATTCGACCATGTGTTCCTCAGTGGAAATGTCCCGAGGGATCGGGAAAACTGGCTCGCGATCTGTCAGCGAGGGCGTTCCGAGATCATATCGACGGCGGAGCGGCTCCGGGATCGCGTCTCTGATATCCTTGCGCGGCAAAAGGTTGTGCGCCGCGCCGTCACCGGTACGATCCCGCTGGGCCTGGTGGATAGTTACCAGGACTTACGCCATCAGCTCGAAGGGCTGGTGCATCCAGGATTCATGCTGGACACCCCGGTGGAGAGACTCGAGGATCTGCCGCGCTATCTCGCGGCGATGCAGCGACGGGTGGAGCGGATCCAGCGCGATCCGAGTCGGGACCAGGCGGGACTCGCCACCATACAACCGCATCAGCGACGCCTGGACGAGGCCATGGCCCGCCATGTACGCAAGGCCATTCGCGATCCGGCGCTTGAACAGATCCGCTGGCTGATCGAGGAGTACCGGGTGTCGCTGTTCGCGCAGGATCTGGGGACACGAGAGCGGGTCTCCGAGAAGCGCCTGGCCCGCGCCTGGGAAGCGGTGCGCTGACGCGATACCGGTAACGCATCAAGCAAGAGGAACAACGTGCTCGATACCAACCAACTGACGAGTCAGCTCGATGATCTCAAGGGACGCACCGAGTCCCTGAGGGGGTATCTTTGACCTCCCTGAGCAGGAGGAACGCTTTGAGGAAGTCACCCGCGAACTGGAACAGCCCGACATCTGGAACGACCCGGATCGTGCCCAGGCGCTGAACCGCGAGCGCGCCGCGCTGGAGAAGATTGTCGGGCGGATGCAGGGGTTGATCACGGGCCTCGAGGATGCCGGTGAGCTGCTGGAGATGGCCCGCGAGGAAGACGATGAGGAGACACTGGCCGCCGTGGCCAGCGATCTCGCTGACTATGAGAAGACCGTGCAGGGCCTCGAGTTCCGGCGCATGTTCTCCGGTGAGATGGACCCCGCCAACGCCTTTCTCGACATCCAGGCGGGCTCTGGGGGTACCGAAGCGCAGGACTGGGCGGAAATGCTGCTACGCATGTACCTGCGCTGGATCGAGCACAAGGGGTTCAAGGGTGAGCTCATCGAGGTGTCCGAGGGCGAGCAGGCGGGCATTAAGAGCGCGACGATACGTGTTGAAGGCGATCATGCCTTCGGCTGGCTGCGCACCGAAACCGGTGTCCACCGCCTGGTGCGAAAATCGCCGTTCGACTCTGGCAACCGCCGGCATACCTCGTTTGCTTCGGTGTTCGTGAGCCCGGAGCTGGACGAAGACGTTGAGGTGGAGATCGATCCGTCCGACCTGCGTGTGGATGTCTACCGGGCGAGCGGCGCCGGCGGCCAGCATGTCAACCGGACGGAGTCGGCGGTGCGGATTACCCATCTGCCCACCGGCATCGTGGTGCAATGCCAGAACGATCGCTCCCAGCACAAGAACCGCGCCACGGCCATGAGTCAGCTCCGTGCCAAGCTCTACGAGCGCGAGATGGAAGCGCAACGCGAGCAGGCCGCGGTGGTGGAGGATTCCAAGGCCGACATTGGCTGGGGAAGCCAGATTCGGTCCTATGTGCTCGATCAAAGTCGAATCAAGGATTTGCGTACCGGTGTTGAAGTCGGTAACACCCAGGGCGTCCTCGATGGCGATCTGGATCCTTTCATCGAGGCAAGCCTCAAGGCCGGGCTTTAGGCCACGGCTCAGTCAAGTACCCGCAAGAAGAGAACATCATGGCCGAAGAGCAGGAAGAGCATCGTCTGATCGCCGAGCGGCGGCGCAAGCTGGATGAGTGGCGGGCGCGCGGCGAGGCATTCCCGAACGACTTCCGACCCCGGGATCGGGCCGGCGATCTGCAGGAACGCTGCGCGGACTGGGATGCCGGGCGCCTGGAGGCGGAGGCCGTCCGCGTCAGCATCGCCGGGCGCATGATTCTCAAGCGGGTCATGGGCAAGGCGAGCTTCGCCACCGTGCGCGACATGTCGGGCGACCTCCAGCTCTTCATCCGGCGTGACGAACTGCCGGAGGGCGTCTATGAGGATTTCAAGGGCTGGGATGTCGGCGATATCGTCGGTGCCACGGGCAAGCTGATGCGCACCCGGACAGGAGAGCTCTCGGTGCGATGCGACGAGCTGCGCCTGCTGACGAAATCGCTACGGCCCCTGCCCGAGAAATACCACGGTCTCGGCGACACCGAAGCCCGTTATCGCCAGCGCTACCTGGATCTGATGACCAATCCCGAGGCGCGGCGCATTTTCAACATGCGCAGCCGGATCGTGCGCTATATCCGCGATGTCTTCCACGAGCAGGGGTTTCTCGAGGTGGAAACGCCCATGATGCAGCCCATTCCGGGCGGGGCGGCGGCCAAGCCCTTCGTGACTCACCACAACGCCCTGGCGCTGGATCTGTACCTGCGTGTGGCCCCGGAGCTCTACCTCAAACGCCTGGTGGTAGGCGGTTTCGAGCGGGTCTACGAAATCAACCGCAATTTCCGCAATGAGGGCGTCTCAACCCGGCACAACCCCGAGTTCACCATGCTGGAGTTCTACGAGGCCTATGCCGATTACCGTGATGCCATGGACCTCACCGAGGTCCTGCTACGGGGCCTGGCTCGGGAAGTGGTGGGCAGCGAGCGGATCGAATGGCAGGGTGAGCGCATCGATCTGGCGCCAGCCTTTACGCGACTGAGCATGCGCGATGCCGTGCTGGCCGAGAACCCCGATCTGGCCGGGCAGCTGGATGACCGCGCCGCACTCGCCGCACATGCCGAGGGGCTCGGTATCGATGTCCAGTCTCAGTGGGGCGCCGGCAAGCTGCTGTTGGAGATCTTTGAGAAGACCGCCGAGAGCCGGCTGCGCCAGCCCACCTTCGTCATCGACTATCCCACCGAGGTGTCGCCGCTGGCCCGGCCCCGCGACGACGATCCGACCGTGACCGAGCGCTTCGAGCTCATCATCGCCGGCCGGGAGATCGCCAACGGATTCTCTGAGCTCAACGATGCGGAGGACCAGGCCCGCCGCTTCCGGCACCAGGCCGAGGAAAAGGCCGCCGGTGACGAAGAGGCCATGCATTACGACGAAGATTACATCCGTGCCCTCGAATATGGCATGCCGCCGGCGGTGGGTGAGGGCATCGGTATCGATCGGCTGGTGATGATGCTCACCGACAGCCCGTCCATCCGCGACGTGCTGCTGTTCCCGGCGATGCGGCCGGAGGCCTGAGCGGTCGCCTCAGGCCGGCGGCGGATAGGGCAGGTCGAGCAATTCGAGTCCGACGCCGTTGACCGTCAGCGCCTCATTGCCGGCCTTGTCGATCCGCAGGACGGCGAGCAACTCACTCGCCTCCCCGGCGGCCTCGGCGGCGCTGACCACCACCCCGGCCTCAGCGCCCTCGTGATCGTTCACCGCGGTGCCCGGCGCCGGCGGATCACCGGCCATGCGGGCGTGGTAGAGCCGACGCTTGAGTTGTCCCCGGTAGTGCATGCGGGCCACCACTTCCTGTCCTGGATAGCAGCCCTTTTCGTAACTGATGCCCCCCAGGGGCTCGAGGTTGAGCATGGTGGGGATCACCGATTCACTGATCGCCGGCGTGACGGCGGGCAGCCCGGCGCGGATGTCCTGTAGCCGCCAGAAAGACTCACTGCCCTCGGTCAGTGTCTCCTGGAAGCGATCCGAAAAGGCATCGATCTGTTCGGTCGGCGCGAGGAGCAGGTAGCGCAGACCATGGTGGCCGGGCAGTGCGATGACGTGCAGATCGCCGGCCCGCACCAGTCCGCCGGGTTGGCTCGGCAGTGAGCCAGCGGCCTCGGTGAGCAGGGTCTCGGCCACTGGCCCCGCGAGCCCCAGCAGCGCCTCGCTCGTCGTCAGATCCGTGAGGGCCACCCGTGAGCGCAGGATGAACATCTGCAGCTTTGGCTGGATTGCCTGGAGCAGCCCGGCATCGGCGATCAGCAGCAGGCCGGTGTCGCTCGGCACAACGCGGAACAGCGCCCGGGTCCGCCCCTTGGGGTTGCACCAGGCGGCGAGCGTCGTCGCCGATTCACCCAGGTTGCTGACGGCCTGAGTGAGCTGGTTCTGAAGGAATCCGCCGCTGTCCTCGCCTGCCACATGAAGAACGCCCAGCGAGGGGAGGGGGCAGACAATGCCACTATCCGCGAGGGCCATTTCCATTTCATCGACGGTGGGCAAGGGCTGATGCATGCTCGGCTCCGGATCGAATGCGTTCGGATGGATGTCCATGAGATGATGCCATTGGCGTCATCCAACGTGCACCCGGAGGTAATCCCATGACTGATGAACGCGAAGAACAGCGCCCGGAGACCGCCGAGAACACCCCGGCGGATGCCGAGGCATCTCCGTCCGCCGCGCCGGAGCCCGACTGGCAGCGACCGGAGACCTGGCCGAAGGAGGTTGGCGGTAAACGCGGGCCGGAGCCTACCCGCTACGGCGACTGGGAGAGTAACGGCCGTTGCACTGACTTCTGAGTGGTCGGTCGGCGATTTGTTGCACTGCCGCGATCTTGCGCGCGAAGCCGTGTGAGCGTAGTTTATTGGGATAATTCCAAAACACATGGCCCCCGGAGAGAGCCACGATGAGTACGGATAACCGTCCACTTTCCCCGCATCTTCAGGTCTATCGTCTGCCATTCACCGCGCTGACCTCCATCAGCCACCGGATCAGTGGCGTCCTGCTGTCCGGCGGATCCCTGGTGCTGGTTTACTGGGTGCTCGCCGCAGCCGCTGGCCCGGAGAGTTATCAGACGGCCAGCGCCATTCTTGGCAGCCTGCCGGTGCAGATTCTGCTTTTCCTCTGGACGTTCGTCCTGTTCTACCACCTCTGCAACGGCATCCGGCATCTGGTGTGGGATGCTGGCCATGGCTTCGAGCTGGAGACAGCCGAGCGTTCCGGTCAGATCGCCATTGGTGCGGCGGTGGCTCTGACGCTCATCGCCTGGCTTATCGCCCTGGTCTGAGGAGAGATCCCATGCAATATCGAACACCGATCAAAGAGGCTCGAGGCCTTGGCGCCTCTCACCATGGGACGGCGCACTGGTGGATGCAGCGCATGACGGCGATCGGCATGGTGCCGCTCATGCTCTGGCTGGTGGTCGGTCTCGCGATGCACACCGGTGGCGGCTACGCGAACGCCGTGGCGTGGCTGGGCAGTCCGTTCAACGCGATCGTGATGGTCCTCACCTTCGGCGTTCTGTTCTATCACGCTTCCCTCGGGTTGCAGGTCGTGCTCGAGGACTACGTGAGCCATAAAGGGGTGCGGCTTGCCCTGGTGCTGGCAGTGCGTTTTCTCGCCCTGCTGCTCGCCACGGCGGCGATCTTCGCCGTCCTAAAGATTGCATTCGGAGGCTGACCGATGACCGCCGATTACGAGATTGTCGATCACACCTATGACGTTGTGGTGGTGGGTGCCGGTGGCGCCGGTCTGCGTGCCACCTTCGGAATGGCCGAGAAGGGCCTGAAGACCGCCTGTGTCACCAAGGTGTTCCCGACCCGCAGCCACACCGTCGCGGCGCAGGGCGGTGTCAGCGCGGCCCTTGGCAACATGGGCGAGGATGACTGGCGCTGGCATGCCTACGACACCATCAAGGGCTCGGACTGGCTGGGCGACCAGGATGCCATCGAGTACATGTGCCGGGAGGCGATCCCGGCCATCATCGAGCTCGAGCACTATGGCGTTCCCTTCTCCCGGACCGAGGAGGGCAAGATCTATCAGCGGCCGTTTGGCGGCATGACCACGCACTTCGGCGAGGGCACCGCCCAGCGGACCTGTGCGGCGGCGGACCGGACCGGTCATGCCATTCTGCATACGCTCTATCAGCAGTCTCTGGCCCATCAGGCGGAGTTCTACATCGAGTTTTTCGCCCTTGACCTGATCATGGAAGACGGCGCATGCCGCGGGGTGATCGCACTGGAGCTCGCCACCGGCAGGATCCATCGTTTCCGTGCCCATATCGTCGTCCTGGCGACGGGTGGCTATGGACGGGCCTGGTTCTCCTGCACCTCGGCGCATACCTGCACCGGCGACGGCGGTGGCATGGTGCTGCGGGCCGGCCTGCCCCTGCAGGACATGGAGTTCACCCAGTTCCACCCCACCGGCGTCTACGGCGCCGGCTGCCTGATCACCGAGGGCGTTCGTGGCGAGGGGGGTTATCTGACCAACTCCGAGGGCGAGCGCTTCATGGAGCGCTACGCCCCGAATGCCAAGGACCTCGCGTCGCGCGACGTGGTGTCCCGGTCGATGACCGTGGAAATCCGCGAGGGGCGCGGTGTCGGGCCCAATGCCGATCATATCCATCTGCATCTCGAGCATCTCGGCCCGGAGGTGATCCATCAGCGCCTGCCGGGTATCGCCGAGACGGCGCGGATTTTCGCCGGCGTGGATGTCACCAAGGCGCCCATCCCGGTGCTGCCCACGGTGCACTACAACATGGGCGGTATACCAACCAACTACCGTGCCGAGGTGGTGGCGCCGCGTGACGGCGATCCCGATGCGGTGGTGCCGGGGCTGATGGCCATCGGCGAGGCGGGCTGCATCTCCGTTCACGGGGCCAACCGCCTCGGCTCGAATTCGCTGCTTGACCTCGTGGTGTTCGGACGGGCCGCTGCCATTCGCGCTGCCGAGATCGTCTCGGAATCCGGCGAGCATAAGCCGCTTCCCGCGGACAGTGCCGAGTACTCGCTCTCGCGCCTCGACCGCCTTCGCAATGCGGACGGCGAGCACCCGACCGCGGGCATCCGCGAGCAGATGCAGAAGACCATGCAGGATTACGCCGCCGTCTTCCGCACGCAGGAAACGCTTGAGCAGGGTCACAAGCGCATTCACGAAATCCAGTCGATGTTCGACGATGTGAAGCTGACCGACCGCTCACTGGTGTGGAACACCGATCTGGTGGAGACGCTGGAACTCGAAAACCTGCTAGGCAACGCGGTGGTCAGCATGGACTCCGCGCTCAACCGCCGGGAAAGCCGCGGTGCTCACGCCCGCGAGGATTACAGCGAACGTGATGACGAGAACTGGATGAAGCACACGGTCTCCTGGCTGCAGGAGAGTGGCGATGTCCAGCTCGACTATCGACCGGTACACATGACCACGCTGACTGACGAAATGGAAGTCATTCCGCCCAAGAAGCGCGTGTACTGACCCAGGAGAGGTTTGCCATGGCCCAGTTCATCCTGCCCCCCAATTCCCGTATCAAGCAGGGCGAGCATTACGCCGCGCCGAGTGGTGCGGTGAATACCCGGATCTTCAAGGTCTATCGCTGGGAGCCGGACTCCGGCGAGAACCCGCGGCTGGACACCTACGAGGTGGACCTGGATAGCTGCGGGCCGATGGTTCTCGACGCCATCATCAAGATCAAGAACGAGATCGACCCGACGCTGACCTTCCGCCGCTCCTGTCGTGAGGGGATCTGTGGTTCCTGCGCGATGAACATTGACGGACGGAACACCCTGGCCTGCACCAAGGCCATCGACGAAATCGACGGCGATGTGCGGATCTACCCGTTGCCATCGATGCGGGTCGTCAAGGACCTTGTCCCGGACATGACGCACTTCTACGCCCAGTACGCCTCGATTCGGCCCTGGATCCGGACCGAGACGCCACCGCCGCCGGACCAGGAGCGCCTGCAGAGCCCCGAGGATCGCGAAGAGCTGGACGGGCTCTACGAGTGCATTCTCTGCGCCTGCTGTCAGACGTCCTGCCCGAGCTACTGGTGGAACCCGGACCGCTATCTGGGGCCGGCCGTTCTACTGCAGGCCTATCGGTGGATTGCCGATAGCCGGGACGAGGATACCGGCGGGCGCCTTGATGATCTCGATGACGCCTTCAAGCTCTATCGTTGTCACACGATCATGAATTGCGCTTCGGCGTGTCCCAAGGGGCTGAATCCCGCCAAGGCCATTGCCGAGATCAAGCGCCTCATGGTTGCTCGGCAGTGATCTGCCCTGGCGTATGAGTGAAATGTCCAGGCTGCGCTGGCGTTGTCGGCGCGGCACGACAGAGCTGGACCGCCTGCTGACCCGGTTTCTCGAGTCGCCGTCCGGCGGCTATGGGTCACTCGATGCGACGGGGCGAGCGGCCTTCGAGCAGCTGCTTGATTGCGAGGATGATCACCTTATTGATTGGCTCGTCAACGGCCAGCGGCCCAGGGAGGGTGCCCTTGTCGATATCGTCAACCGAGTTCGAGCCGTCTCTGGCCTACCGACTCAGGCCTAGCCTCCGCTTGCGCATCGCGCTGGTACTCCTGCCCGGCCTTGCGGTCACCGGGCTGCTTTTCAGTACCGGTCTGCCAGAGGCGCTGCGCCTCTTTGGAGTGCTTGTCACGCTGGTGGTCACCGTCTTTGCCCTGCGCCGGCACTGGCCGGATTGCATCCACGGGCTGTGGGGTTTCAGGCTGGAATCGGGGAGGCGATGCCGCCTTTTCACTGCGGATGGCGGAGAAGAGTTGGTGAGTGTGAGCGATTCGCTGGTTCTACCGTCTCTGGTCCTTCTCTCACTGCGGGGCACCGGCCGCCGCAGAGCCCTGGTCATTCCGTCGGATGCGCTTGATGCCGAGTCGCACCGCCGTCTACGCCGTGAGGCGAGGGCATGGTGAGGCGTTTGCGGGGCTCCGGGGCATCCGCTAGCCTTGCCATCACTGTGAACTTCTACTGTGTTCCCTGGTCAGTTTGTTCTGGCAGCGTCCGGCTGTCGGGGGCCCCGGGCGCGGAGGGCAAATGAGTACCGCGAATGCGGACAAGGAGTTGGTTGAGCGTGTACAGGCCGGTGACAAGCAGGCCTTCGATATGCTGGTACTCAAGTACCAGCACAAGCTCGTCAAGCTCATTTCCCGCTACGTCCACGATCACGCCGAGGCACTCGACGTCTCCCAGGAGGCCTTCATCAAGGCCTACCGGGCTCTCCCACGATTCCGTGGTGACAGCAGTTTCTACACCTGGCTCTACCGCATCGGCATCAACACGGCGAAAAATCACCTGGTCTCCCAGGGCAGACGTCCGCCGGATAACGACATCGATGCCCAGGATGCTGAACGTTACGACATCGAATCGCGTCTCAAGGATCAGGAGTCACCGGAGGCACTGGCCCAGCGTGACCAGGTGCAGGAAACCGTGATGAGTGCCATCGAGGACCTGCCGGATGATCTGCGCACCGCGATCACGCTGCGTGAATTCGAGGGATTGACGTATGAGGAAATCGCGCAGGCAATGGACTGCCCGATCGGTACGGTTCGGTCACGGATTTTCCGTGCCCGTGAGGCAATAGATAAACGGCTCCAGCCGCTTATGTCCGGGACAGACGGGTGACGACGATGCAAGACGATTCACTGGAACAACTCTCCGCTTTCGTGGACGGTGAACTGGGGCGGGATGAGTCTCGCTTCCTGCGCCGCCGGATCGAAGCGGATCCGGCCCTCCGCGAGCGGCTCATGTACTATCACGCAATAGGCCCCGCCGCCCGTGGAGACTATGTCCCCGGAGCGGAGCAGCTGGCCAATCGGGTCAGCGAAGCGCTGACGGACGAGCCGGCCCATCAGGCCGCAGCCGGAGACACCGGCCAGAACCGTGGCTGGCGCCGACTCTCACCGATCCTCCAACCGGTGGGCGGCGTCGCGCTTGCCGCCAGCGTGGCGCTGGGCCTGGTGGTGGCATGGCCAATGGTCTCCGGACCATCCCAGCCATCCCAGCCGTCAATGGATGTTGCCGTTCGCGTGCCTGCCGAACCGGCTGCCGGCAATCTGTCCCGGGTTGGCGGCGAGGGCCGTGTCGAATCCGGCATCGTCGCATCGGGGGACACGGAGGTTCGGCGTCGTCTCAGCCCCTATTTCGTCAACCACAGTGAGCACGCGGCAACCGGACGCCTCGGCGGAACGCTGAAATACGCCCGTATTGTCAGTCATGATGCGGAACGATAGACGCCTCGGACATCCCCTTGGGTTCCCGGCCCTGGCCGCGCTCCTGCTCGCCCTCATCGCCGTCTCTCCGGGCGCCTTCGCCAGCGAGTCACCCGAGTCGGCCGCCGAATGGGTCGAGTGGGCCAACGAGGCCCGCGACAGCAACAGTTTCATTGGCGAGTTCGTCTATCAGCACGGCAGTGATATTGGCAGCATGAAGATCTGGCGCTCCGCGGATCCGGAGACCGGAATCCGTGAGCGTCTCGTCTCCCTCTCGGGGGAGCCCCGCGAAATCCTCCGCGGCGGTGACTCCGTCACCTGCATTCTGGGTAACAGCGAGTCGGTGCTCATCGACCAGCGGCAGCTTCGGCGTCCCTTGAGTGCACGTATTCCGGAGGACGTCGACCGCCTGCGGCCGCATTACGAGCTGCGCCTGGTGGGCGAAGATCGTGTTGCCGGCCGTGCCGCCATGCAGGTCAACCTCGAGCCGCAGGATGCGTTTCGTTACGGCTACTCGGTCTGGCTTGATGTCGAAACCGGCCTGCTCACGCGGGCGGAGGTGCTCGGGCCCGATGACGAGGTGATCGAGCAGTTGATGATGCTGGATATCGAAATCCTCGATCAGATCGATCCGGCGCTGCTTGAGCCCATGCTGGCGAGCGAAGGGGAGGGGTATACGCAGATCACCAATAACCTCCCCCGCGATGAGGGTGAACTCGAGGCGCATCAGGAATGGGCGATGGCAGAGCAGCTCGCGGGGTTCGCGGTGCAGATGGACCGTATGCAACAGCTCCCCGGGCGTCCCCATCCCGTCCGCCATCTGATGCTCTCCGACGGGCTGGCGACGGTATCGGTGTATATCGAGCCGGAGAGCCAGGCCGGGAACTTTGAGGGCGGCATGCAGATGGGCGCGATGAACGCCTATGGAAGAACCGATGATGGCTATCAGACCATCGTTGTAGGCGAGGTGCCGGCAGTGACGGTGGAACGCATCGCCCGCTCGCTTGTCCCGAATACCGACAGCAGTCAGCCAGGACAATAGATCCATGAAAACCCTAGCAAAGCGTTTATGCATGCCCCGCATGCTCATCATGGCGTTCGTCATCCTCACAGCGATGCCCGCCGGCAGCGCCATCGCCCAGAATCTGCCTGAATTCACCGGGCTGGTCCGTGATAACAGCGCCGCGGTGGTCAACATCAGCACCACGCAGGAGATTGAAGCCCATCAGGGTGGTATGCCGAATATCCCGGGCATGCCCGACCCGGATGAGTTGCCGGAGGGGCACCCCTTCCGGGACTTCATGGATCGGTTCATGGATGAGGATGGCAATGGTGATCCGGCGCCCCGGCGGGATTCGCGCTCGCTCGGGTCGGGTTTCATTCTCTCGGAGGATGGCTACATTCTGACCAACCACCATGTTGTTGACGGCGCCAGCGAGATCGTCGTGAGACTGAATGATCGACGGCAGATGACAGCGGAGCTGGTCGGTGCTGACGATCGCACTGATCTGGCCCTGCTCAAGGTGGACGGAAACGATCTGCCGACGGTGAAAACGGGAGAATCCTCCGCTGTCGAGGTGGGCGAGTGGGTGCTCGCCATCGGTGCGCCCTTCGGATTCGAGCACTCGGTGACCGCCGGCATCATCAGCGCCAAGGGCCGCAGCCTGCCGACCGAGAACTATGTGCCATTCCTGCAGACCGACGTGGCGATCAATCCCGGTAATTCAGGTGGCCCGCTGTTCAACCTCGACGGTGAGGTGGTCGGCATCAATTCGCATATCTACAGCCGCTCGGGCGGCTTCCAGGGCATCTCTTTCGCCATCCCCATTGAGCTGGCGATGGAGGTCGCGGATCAGCTCCGCGAGGGGGGTGAGGTCAGTCGTGCCTGGCTTGGCGTCGTGATTCAGGACGTCACCCGGGACCTCGCTGAATCCTTCGGCATGGATCGGCCCGAAGGGGCGCTCGTGGCACAGGTGCTACCGGATAGCCCGGCGGCGGCGTCCGGGCTGGAGCCGGGCGACGTCATCGTGGAATTCGATGGACGTGATGTGCCCACCTCGGGTTCGCTACCCCCGATGGTCGGCCGGGCGCCGGTCGGATCCACGGTCCCCGTGGTTGTGATGCGGGATGGTGGACGTGAGACGGTCGACGTGACGCTGGCGCAGCTGCCGGAAGATGCGGGTCAGCGGCGGACCGACGGCGGCAATGGCCAGTCGGGTGACTTCGAGGACCTGGGGTTGAGCGTCGAGCCACTCAACGCAGAACGGCGCGAGGCGCTCGGGCTTGAAGCGGATGTCGAGGGTGTTGTGGTGACCGGCGTCAGCGGCGGCCCGGCGGCGGAAGCCGGCCTGGAGCCGGGCGATGTAATCACCCGGGTCAACCGTGAGTCCATCGACAGTCTCGGGCAGTTTACGGACATCCTCTCCGGCATCGAGTCTGGCCGGAGTGTGCCGTTGCTCGTCCTCAGGAATCAGGGCCAGCGGTTTCTTGCCCTGCGTATGCCCTGATGGGTATCGTGTCGGACTGATGCGTCGGCCGTCGGCCGGCCGGGCCGCAGCAACATGCGTTGCTGCGGCTTCCTTGTTTCCGCAAGCGGCCTGAGCCGGGCCAGGACTTCATGCACCAGATCAGAAACTTCTCCATCATCGCGCATATCGATCATGGCAAATCCACGCTGGCGGATCGGCTGATCGAGCGTTCGGCGCACTTCCAGTCCCGCCAGATGAATGAGCAGATGCTCGATTCCATGGACCTTGAGCGGGAGCGGGGCATCACCATCAAGGCGCAGTCCGTCTCCCTGGACTATACGGCGGCCGACGGCCAGACCTACCAGCTTAATTTCATCGATACGCCTGGCCATGTGGACTTCTCCTACGAGGTCAGCCGCTCGCTCTACGCCTGCGAGGGGGCCTTGCTGTTGGTGGACGCCTCGCAGGGCGTGGAGGCGCAGAGCGTCGCTAACTGCTACACCGCGGTGGAGCAGGGTCTTGAGGTCATCCCCGTTCTGAACAAGATCGATCTCCCGTCGGCGGAGCCGGATCGGGTGATCCAGCAGATTGAGGAGATCATCGGGCTGGATGGCGCCGAAGTCGTGCCGATCAGCGCCAAGACCGGGGATGGTATCGATGATCTGCTGGAGGCGCTGGTGGAGCGTATTCCGGCACCGCAGGGCAACCCGGATGGCCCGCTCAAGGCGCTGATCATCGACTCGTGGTTCGATAACTACCTCGGCGTGGTCTGCCTGGTCCGCGTCTTCGACGGGGAGCTGCGCAAGGGCGACAAAATCAAGGTCATGTCCACGGGGCGTGAGTTCCAGGTGGACGAGCTGGGCATCTTCACGCCCCAGCGCAAGACCTGGGATTCGTTGAGCGCCGGTCGGGTCGGGTTCGTTGTGGCCGGCATCAAGGACATCGACGGGGCGCCGGTGGGTGATACGCTCACCCACGCGAAAAACCCCACCAGCGAGCCGGTGCCCGGTTTCAAGGTGGTTCAGCCGCGGGTATTCGCCGGCGTCTTCCCGACCAGTTCCGAGGACTATGAGGCGTTCCGCGACGCCCTCGGCAAGCTGCGACTCAACGATGCCGCCCTGCATTACGAGCCGGAGAACTCCGAAGCGCTCGGGTTCGGGTTCCGCTGCGGGTTTCTGGGGATGCTCCACATGGAGATCGTCCAGGAGCGCCTGGAGCGGGAATACGGCCTTGATCTGATCACCACGGCGCCCACTGTGGTCCATGAGGTGGTGGACAAGGAGGGAGAGGCTCACCTGGTGCACAACCCCTCCGAGCTCCCGCCGGTGAACGATGTCGAGGAGATCCGCGAGCCGATTATCCATGCCAGCATTCTGGTGCCCCAGGCTTATGTTGGCGCGGTCATCAAGCTCTGCGAGGAAAAGCGGGGTACCCAGAAGGGCATGCAGTACGTGGGCAACCAGATCGCCCTGGAGTACGAGATGCCCATGGGCGAGGTGGTGCTGGATTTCTTCGATCGCCTGAAGTCGGCCTCGCGTGGTTACGCCTCATTCGACTACGAGTTCCGCCGCTTCCAGCGCGAGCGGCTGGTGAAGCTGGATATCCTGGTCAATGGCGATCGGGTTGATGCCCTGTCGGTGATCGTTCACCGGGATCAGGCCGAGGGTCGTGGCCGCGAGCTCACGGAGAAGCTCAAGGAGATCATCCCGCGTCAACAGTTCGAGGTGGCGATCCAGGCCGCCGTGGGCTCCAAGGTAATTGCCCGCTCCACGGTGAAGGCGCTGCGCAAGAACGTGACGGCGAAATGCTATGGCGGCGACATCACCCGTAAGCGCAAGCTGCTCGAGAAGCAGAAGCAGGGCAAACGACGCATGAAGCAGGTCGGCCGCGTGGAGATCCCCCAGGATGCGTTCCTGGCGGTTCTGCAGGTCGATCAGGACAAATAGACGCGCAGGCGGGCCAACCAGGATGCTGGATTTCGAGCTGCTACTCGTCCTGCTGACCGCGGTCAGTGGGACCATCTGGGGATTTGATCGCTGGCGCCGACGACGGAGACCGGCCGATGCCCGGGTCTCCTGGTGGGTAGATCTCGGGCGATCACTCTTCCCCGTGATCATCATCGTGCTGGTCGTGCGCTCCTTCATTGTCGAGCCGTTCCGCATTCCCTCCGGTTCCATGCTGCCGACGCTCGAGGCCGGCGACTTCATTCTGGTCAACAAGTTCGGCTACGGCCTTCGCCTGCCGGTGAGCCATGATCTGATCGTGCCGGTGGGCAAGCCGGAACTTGGCGATGTCGTGGTCTTTCGCTATCCGGTGGATACCTCCCAGGATTACATCAAGCGCATTGTGGGTCTGCCCGGAGACACCATCACGTACACCGGCAAGCGCCTCGCCATCAACGGCGAGCCGGTGCCGATCGAGCGACTGGGCGAATGGAGCGGAGATGATGCATTCAATCTCTTCCGCGAGCGTCTGGGCGATGACTGGCATGAGATGATCGAGCACCGTGGTAGCAGTGGCCGCGGGTTCAGTTTTACCGTGCCGGAGGCGCACTACTTCGTAATGGGGGATAATCGCGACCGCAGCAGCGACAGCCGCTTCTGGGGGCCGGTGCCGCAGGAGAACCTTGTCGGCAAGGCCTTTTTCATCTGGCTTAGCTGGAATGGCGGGCCGAACTGGTCGCGGATGGGTGACGTCATTGAGTGATTGCAGGGAGCGCATTGCTGATGGATGACCTCCAACGCCTCGCCGAGCGGATCCAGTGGGACTTCGATGAACCGGCACTGCTTCAGCAGTCGGTGACACATCGCAGCTCGGATGGCCCGAATAACGAGCGCCTGGAGTTCCTGGGTGACTCCATTCTGAATTTCGTGATCGCCTCGGAAATCTTCGAGCGGCGCCCCGATCTGCGCGAAGGCGAGCTCAGTCGGCTGCGGGCATCCCTGGTCAACAAGAACGCGCTGGCGGATATTGCCCGGGACATCGCGCTGGGGCCCCATATTGTCCTCGGCAGCGGCGAGCTCAAGACCGGCGGGCGTCGTCGCGACTCCATCCTTGCTGACGCCCTCGAGGCCGTGATCGGTGCGGTCTATCTCGATGGCGGCTACGAGGCGGGCAGAGCCCTGGTACTGCGCCTGTTCAGCGAGCATCTCTCGCGCCTGCCCGACATGGAAGCGCTCAAGGATCCCAAAACCCGGCTGCAGGAATATCTGCAGGCGCGGCATCTGGAACTGCCGCATTATGACGTCAAGCATATTAGTGGCCGGGCGCATGAACAGACCTTCCGGGTCGTCTGCAATTGTGAGTCCCTCCAACTGGTCGGGCAGGGCGTGGCCGGCAACCGGCGCCAGGCCGAACAGGCGGCCGCGGATGACTTGCTCTCTAAAATCGCCGCCAGCGGAGCAACGATGAATGACAGTGCCGGAGTCACCGATGAATAAGCCACAGGCCCCTGACTCGCCGGGCACTCTGCCGGCCGGGTTTGTCGCGCTCGTCGGCCGGCCCAACGTGGGCAAGTCGACGTTACTCAATGCGCTGCTGGGCCAGAAAGTGAGCATCGCAACCCGTAAGCCCCAGACCACCCGTCATCGCATTCTGGGCATTCACCAGCGTGATGACGCACAGATCATCTATGTCGATACGCCAGGTCTTCATGATGGCGGTCGAACGGCCATGAACCGTTACATGAATGAGGCGGCGGGAAGCGCGCTCAGCGAAGTCGATGTCGTGGTCTTCATGACCGAGGCGGGCCGCTGGAGCGAGGCGGATGAGCGCGTACTGCGCCGTCTGAAGGAGACCAATGCGCCGGTGATCGCGGTGATCAACAAGGCCGATTGCGTGCGCGACAAGAATCGTCTCCTGCCCGAGATCGCTCGTATGGCGGAGCGGGGCGAATTCGCCGCGGTGGTGCCGCTATCGGCGGAGAAAAGAGACAACCTGGAAGCCCTCGAGGCAGCCATCATCGAGCATCTGCCGAGCAGTCCGCCGCTCTTCCCACGTGATCAGGTCACTGATCGAGACGAGCGCTTCATGGCTACGGAACTGGTTCGCGAGCAGGTCACCCTGATGCTTGGCGACGAGCTCCCCTACGCCAGCACCGTCGAGATCGAGGCCTTCGAGCAGGAGGGACGGCTGCGGCGGATCGCCGCGATCATCTGGGTGGAGCGTGTCGGCCAGCGTCGGATCGTCATCGGCGAGGGCGGCGAGCGCATCAAGCGCATCGGAGCGGCAGCCCGGCATGAAATGGAACGGCTCTTCGGCGGCCGCGTCTATCTCAAGCTCTGGGTCAAGGTCCGGGAAGGCTGGTCCGACGATGCACGGATGCTTCAGTCGCTTGGGTATACCCCGCAGGAATGAACGCCGGCCCGCGGGATGTGACGCTGGAGCCGGGTTTCGTCCTACACGCCCGACCCTATCGGGATACCAGTCTGCTTGTTGAACTGCTGACCCGCGATCACGGGCGCGTCGGCGTAGTCGCCCGCGGTGTCCGCAGCCGCCGCTCCCGTCTTGCCGGGTTGCTTCAGCCCCTCCAGCCGCTCGCCCTTTCCTGGCGCAGCCGCGGCGAGCTCGGCGCGCTGCGCGCCGCGGAGCCCGCCGGCAGACCGTTCCTGCTCCGGGGGCGAAGGCTGGTCAGTGGGCTCTATGCCAATGAATTGCTGATCCGCCTGCTCGGTCGCGAGGACCCCCATCCGGGGCTGTTCGAGCGCTATCTGGCCATGCTCGAGGGGCTGGCTGAGGGGGTTGCCGAGGCGGTCGCCCTGAGGGCGTTCGAGCGGGATCTCCTGGCGCTGCTGGGCTATGGCCTGCCGCTGGCGAGGGATACCCGCGACGCCCCGCTGGTGCATGATCAGTGGTATCGGTACGATCCCGCCCATGGCGCGACGCCGGTCGCCGGGCCTCGGGCCGGCGGTCTGGTGGTCAGCGGAGGCACGTTGCTGGCCCTTGCCAGCGAGCCACTCACCGAGGCGGCCGCCCGCGCCAGCCGCGATATCATGCGGGCCGCGCTGCAGCCGCATCTGGGTAATCGACCGCTTAAGACACGCGAGCTCTACAGCCGTTATACAGCCAGGGGAGAACAGGACCATGGCCCATCATCAGGGCAGCCTTGAGCCGTTACTCGGCGTCAACGTCGATCATGTGGCAAGCCTGCGTCGCAGCCGGGGCACCCGCTACCCCGATCCCGTTCACGCCGCCCAGCTCGCCGAACAGGCGGGTGCGGATGCCATTACGGTGCATCTTCGAGAGGATCGACGGCATATCAATGACCGCGACGTTGAACTGCTTGCGCAAACGCTTCAGACGCGCATGAATCTGGAGATGGCGGTCACCGATGAGATGCTCGCCATCGCCACTCACCTGCAGCCCACTGACTGCTGTCTCGTGCCCGAGCGTCGTGAGGAGCTCACCACCGAGGGCGGGCTGGACGTCGCCGGTGAGGTGGCGCGGTGCACGGGCGCCTGTCAGTTCCTTGCCGAGGCCGGCTGCCGCGTGTCGTTGTTCATCGACCCGGAGCCGGCGCAATTGCATGCCGCCGTGGAGGCCGGCGCGCCGGTGGTGGAGCTGCACACGGGTGCATTCGCGGAGGCCCGCAGCGACGCCGAGATCCATGCCGAATTCCAGCGCATCCACGAGGCCGCGAAGCTGGGTCATTCCCTTGGCCTGCAGGTGAATGCCGGCCATGGCCTGCACTACCACAACGTGGCGCCCATCGCCGCGCTGCCCGAGATCACCGAGCTCAATATCGGCCATGCCATTGTCTCTCGCGCGCTCTTTACCGGGCTGACCGAGGCGGTGCGTGAGATGAAGCGGCTCATTCGCGAGGCGCGGCATTGAGCATTGTCGGTATCGGCACGGATATCGTCGAGACAGTGCGCCTGGAGCGGATGCAGAGCGATCATGGTGAGCGCCTCGCTGCCCGCCTGCTGGCATCCGGTGAGCTCGCCGGATACCGGAGCGCTCTGTCAGCTGGCCCTTCTGCCGCGGCTGCGTTCCTGGCCCGACGCTTCGCTGCCAAGGAGGCGGCGGCCAAGGCGCTCGGCTGCGGCATCGGCAGCGAAGCGGGTTTCCATGATCTGCGGGTGAGCCATGACAGGGGCGGTGCGCCGGTGCTGACCTTCCATGGCCCCGCCGCGCGGCGCGCCGGGCGGCTGGGTATCCAAACCGCCCATCTGAGCATCAGCGACGAGCGCCACTACGCCGTCGCCATGGTGGTGCTCGAGCGCTAACCCGCCTCCGCTTCGGGCAGGACCTGCTCCAGCCACTGGCCGTTCAACCGGTCGCTGAGGCGGTTCTGCTGCTGACGGGCGGAGAGGTTGTCCAGATCGATCCAGGTCAATGGCTGATCCTGGCCGGCGCAGGAGAATACCGGTCGCGTCCGCTCACCGGTCTCGGGGTCGATCTGCCATTGCAGGCACTGCGCGCAGACACCCTGCATCATGCACTGCATCGGGCTGCCGACGGTCCCGAAGGCATCGCAGTCCTTCGCGACCAGCCCCGCCAGTTCTCCGCGCACCGCACTCTGGAAGCCCTTGAGCAGCCCCGTGCCGCCCATCACCATGATGCGGTCGACATCCGACAGCGGGATGCCGCCCTGAGCCGGGCCGATTTCACCGGCGCCGTAGCGCTTGACCACATCGATCATGTCGGTGGCCTGAAGGCTTACGTCCTGAGGCCGCCGTGCCTCGATGAGTTCATCCTTCGCCGTACACCAGATGATCTGGTCGGCCCCGGCCTCCAGTTCGTCCTGATGGTCGACATCGCCCGCACCGCCAAACGCCGCCACGTAAAGGACGCGATTGCCGGCGGCACGCAGCGCCGCTCCGATGTCGAGCATGACGGCCGCGCCCCAGCGGCCGGCCACGACCATGATCGTCCGGTTGGTGGGCATGTCCGTGGGGGCGCCGGTGGGTCCCATGAGAACCAGCGGATCGCCTGGCTGCAGGCGGCCGACGAGGCGCGGACCCGCGCCCCACTGAAGCACCATCAGCCGGATGCAGTCATCCTTCACGCCGGTACCCGAGACGGTAATGAGCGGAATCTGCAGGCGTGTGTCGCGCACCACCGGTGACAGCGACTCGAAGGTCTGCAGCCGGAAGAACTGCCCGGCGCGGAAGTTGCGTGCGGCCATCGGCGCGCGCACCCAGATCTCCACCATGGCGGGATTGTCGCGACGGACCTCGACCACCCGGGCGGTGAGCAGATCGTCCATGCGGTCGAGAAAGTCGACGTGCGACTCGTCGCTGCCCGGTGCCTCATGGGCCATGGCGGCCTCCACGTAGGGATAGGTCCGCATGCCCGAGGCAATGGCCTTGACCACACTGCCGTGGAACGCCGGATGCGTATCGCCGATGAAGGTGACCCGACGGCCGCCCTCGTCATAGGAGGTAAAGGGACCGAACACCTTCGACTTGCAGTGCTCGGCATCGTCCACCGGCTCCAGTCCCTGATCGGTCGGGGTGTGGGCCAGGAAGTGGTTGCCGTCGAGCTTGAACGTCTCGTGGTGCTCGCGCTCGTAGATGGTGTTGGGCACGGTACCCGCGGCGATGAAAATGGCCCGGGCCGGCAGTCGCCGCTCGGCGCCCGTGGGCACCCAGTGGCCATCCCGATGGCTGAGCTCGCGGCAGACCAGCGCACTGACGTGCTCGTGCTCGTCCACCTCGGCGTTGAGTGGTTCGAGCCCCTCGGCGTAGTAGAGCGCCTCCTCGGTGGCCTTGATGACCTCTTCGTGGTTGCGCACGTAGGCCGGTGAATCGGTCATGCCCTTGCGGTAGGCGACCGTCACGCCGCCCCAGGCGCGGATCAGCGGATTGAAGTCGGGCTCGCGCGCTCCGGCGGCGGCCCTGGCCCGCTCCTCTCGGATGGCCCGGCCGTGCTCGACGAATTCCGCCAGGGTCGAGCGATCCTCGTCGTTCATACCGGCGGTGACCGCCTCGGCGCCGAGCTGCTCCGAGAGTCGTTCATAGCGCTCGAGGATCTTCTCGACCTGTTTGACGTAATAGGCCTGGACCTCGGTGGCCGTATCGACGCCCGTGAGACCGCCGCCCACCACCACCGCGGGGAGCCGGACCTGCAGGCTGGCCAGACTCGATGCCTTGGCCGCCCCGGTCAACTGCAGTGCCATGAGGAAGTCACTCGCCTGGCGCATGCCCCGCGCGAGACTGTTACCCATGTGCACCACCCGCGGCAGCCCGGCCCCCGTGGCATTGACGACATGATCGAAGCCGAGTGACCAGGCGTCCTCCAGCATGACGGTACCGCCGAGCCGTGCGCCACCGAACACTCGGAAGTTGTGCCGCCGGGCCAGCGTCAGATAGATCAGTTTCAGGAAATTCTTGTCCCAGCGCACCGTGATGCCGTACTCGGCGACGCCGCCGAAGCCGAGCAGGATGCGCTCGTCGAGGTCTTCCTGCAGGTCCTTCCATTGCTGGACCGGCTGCTGGAGCAGTTCCGCCGGCAACGGTTCGATCTTGAGCCCGTCGATGCCGACCACGGCCGTCCCGTTCATGGTCAGATGATGCGCCATGGTGAAGCCCGCCGGGCCCATGCCGGCGACCAGCACGCGTCGGTTGTTGTCGGTGCGCTGGATGTACTGCTCTCGCCGCAGCGGGTTCCAGCGGGTGAGCAGGTGATAGAGTTCCACACCCCAGGTGAGGTCGAGACTGTCCGTGAGCACGCGGGTCTCGATCTGCGGGATGTTGACCGGGTCCTGCTTCTGGTAGATGCAGCCCTTCATGCAGTCGTTGCAGATGCGATGCCCGGTGGCGGGGACCATCGGATTGTCGACCATGATCATGGCCAGTGCGGCGAGGTTGTAGCCATCGCGGCGCAGGACATGCATCTCGGAGATCTTCTCCTCCAGCGGGCAGCCGGTGAGCGTCACCCCCAGGGGGTCCACCTTGTAGCCGAGCTCGGGTTGGGTCTTTTTCTCCGGAAAGCCGCGGGAGCAGAAATCGCCCTCGTGCTCGTGGCAGTAGATGCAGTAGTGGATCTCGCTCTGGACGTCACGGCTGTCCATGCGGCCGTCGGTCAGCGAGAAGCCGTCGCGGTGTCGCCAGCGCGCGGGATCGGCCTGGCGCCGGCTTACGCCGTCCACTTCCACGGTCTCGGTGGGCACCAGATCGAAGTGGTCGACCCGCTCGGGGAGCCGGAAGCTCGCCCAGCCCCTGACCCGCGCCTGTCCGGCGGCGGTCTGACGGGCAAGCTTGCACCAGGCGGTGAGTGTCTCGATGGCCTCGGCGTTGGCGGCTTCGTCCTCCAGCAGCGCCATGCCGAAGCGTGCGATGGCACGCTCTTCATCGTCATCCTCGATGTATCCGAGGCCGGCGCGCACCGCGGCGTCGAGTTCCTCGAAAGAGTACTCCACCGGGCGGCGGTGTTTCTTGACGCGGCGCTGGACGAAGGCCTGTTTGAACTGCATGACCACGTCGTCCGCGAGGATCGACTCGCGCAGCGCATTCAATTCGGATTCGATTCCGAATAGTCGGCCGATGAAGGCCTCGACATGCGGGCCGAGCTCGATCAGCAGTTCGCTGTTCTCGGTACCGGGCAGGTCTGCGTCCCGGCCCCGATAGTCGAGCAGCCGGGCGGCCAGTGAGGGCGCGGCGGTCTCCAGGTCATCGAGAAAGGCCCGGTCAAGCCGATAAAGGCCCTCCGGCGTCTGCAGGCTGGCGAAGTCGAGGCCGTAGCGGCCGAGGCTGACGTCGAGATCCATAATCTCCCACGGGTGCGGTTCGGATAGTGCCGCCATGATGCGCGTGGGACGCTCCGTCAACAAGCCAGACGCGATGCGGTTTTGCCCTGGGTCAGTTCTCGCCGGAGAGCGGTGCGTCATCGCCATGGCCCTCGACCCGGGCCACGAGGGTACCTTTGCCAAGCCGGGCACGGATTGGCTCGCCGACCTCCACTGAGGATGCCTCGCGGAGGATCCGGCCATCGTCGGCCTTCTGGACGATGGCGTAGCCGCGATGCAGCGTGGCGAGGGGACTGACGCCCTGCAGCGCTCGGCCGTTTTCCTGCAGACGGGCACGGCGCAGCGCGATCACCTCCTGCATGGCACGCTCGAGCCGTTGGCCAAGATGCGTGCGGTGTGTGCTCAGGCGCTGGATGAGATGACTCGGCGGGTTGGTCCGCAGTCGCCGGTCCAGGTTCTGCACCGCCGTGGCGCGCCCGGACAGCGTTGACTGGACGGCCCGCGTCAGTCGCTGGTCGAGCTCGTCGAGGCGTTGGGCGCGATCCCGTAACTGGCGGCCCGGGTGCTGTGCGGCGAGTCGCCGTTCCAGGCTGGCGATTGTTTCAGCGCGTGCGGCCAGCGTTCGCGATAATGCCTGGCGCAGCCGATCACCGCCCCGGGCAAGCGTGCCGCGTAACGCCTCGCCATCGGGGGAGAGGCGCTCGGCGGCGGCGGACGGTGTCGCGGCACGCTCATCGGCCACCAGATCGGTAATGGCGATGTCCACCTCGTGGCCGACGGCACTAATGACCGGCAAGTGGCAGCGATGGATGGTGCGGGCGACCACCTCCTCGTTGAACGCCTGCAGGTCTTCCAGCGAGCCTCCGCCACGGCCGACCACCAGGACATCCACCTCGTTTCGGAGATCGGCCAGATCAATGGCACTGGCGATCTCCTCAGCGGCACCTTCACCCTGAACCCGTACCGGGTAGATCAGTATCGGTAGGGCGGGGAAGCGCCGGCCCAACACGCTGATGACATCGCGGATGGCCGCACCCGTGGGCGAGGTGACCACGCCGATCCGCCTCGGCAGTGCGGGGATCGGGCGTTTGATCGCTGGATCGAACAGACCCTCACGGCCCAGGCGCTCCTTCAATGCCTCGAAGGCCCGCTGCAGTGCGCCATCACCGGCGGGCTCCATATGCTCGGCAATCAGCTGATACTCGCCGCGCGGGGCATACAGTCCGATTCTCGCCCGCAGCCGCACCTGGTCGCCGTTCTCCGGGGTGAAGCGCAGGCGCATGGCGCGGTTGCGGAACAGCGCACAGCGCACCTGTGACTCGGCATCTTTCAGCGTGAAGTAAACGTGCCCGGACCGCGGTCGGGCCAGATTGGAGATCTCGCCCTCGACCCATACCAGGGGGAAGGCCTGCTCCAGGAGCATGCGGACTTCCTGGTTCAGGCGGGAGACGCTGTAGATGTCGTGCCGGTCCGATTCGCTCATGGCAACAGCCTAGCAGTTGGCCGGCAAGATGGCTGCGGGGAGACGATACATTGCCGCTGCAACGGCTCCGGCCGTATAATGGACGGTTATCCCGCCAAGTGCCACGAGAGGACGTCGCCATGCAGATCGCCCAGGAAGCCCTGACCTTTGATGACGTTCTTCTGCTGCCGGACTACTCCGAGGTCCTGCCCCGTGACGTCGATCTGACCACCCGCGTGACCCGCGATATCCGGCTCAATATCCCGTTGCTCTCCGCCGCCATGGATACCGTCACCGAGGCGCGGCTCGCCATCTCGCTGGCCGAGCAGGGCGGTCTCGGCGTAGTGCACAAGAGCATGAGCGTCGAGGCGCAGGCCCGCGAGGTGCGCACCGTCAAGAAGTTCGAGAGCGGCGTGATCAAGGAGCCGATTACCGTCCATCCCGAGGCAAGTATTCGCGAGGTGCTGCTGCTCATGGGCCAGCACGGTATCTCCGGTGTGCCCGTGGTCAAGGGCAGCGAGCTGGTTGGCATCGTGACCAGCCGCGATCTGCGTTTCGAGACGCGGCTCAATCTGCCCGTGACCGAGGCCATGACGCCTCAGGACCGGCTGGTCACCGTGCAGGAGGGCGCCGAGCGTGACGAGATTCTCACACTGCTGCATCGCCATCGGATCGAAAAACTGCTTGTGGTCAACGGTAACTTCCAGCTCCGTGGCATGATCACCGTCAAGGACATTCAGAAGGCTGAGGACTTTCCCAACGCCTGCAAGGACGAGCATGGCCGTCTCCGCGTAGGCGCGGCGGTGTCCACCGGCGAGGGCACGGAGGAGCGCGTCGAGGCGCTCGCCGCGGCGGGGGTCGATCTGCTGGTGGTGGACACGGCCCATGGCCATAGTCGCGGCGTCATCGATCGGGTGGCCTGGGTCAAGAAGCATTTCCCCGACGTCCAGGTGGTCGGTGGCAACATTGCCACCGGGGATGCCGCCGTGGCGCTTGCCGATGCCGGTGCCGATGCCGTCAAGGTGGGGATCGGACCGGGGTCGATCTGCACGACACGGGTCATCGCCGGCGTCGGTGTGCCTCAGATCAGTGCCATCGACAACGCCGTGAGCGCCCTCAAGGGCCGCGATGTCCCGGTCATCGCCGATGGCGGTATCCGGTTCTCCGGTGACATGGCCAAGGCCATGGCGGCGGGCGCGCATTGCGTGATGATGGGCAGCATGTTCGCTGGCACTGAAGAGGCGCCCGGTGAGGTCGAGCTCTATCAGGGGCGCAGCTACAAGTCCTACCGAGGCATGGGCTCGATTGGCGCGATGTCGAGCAGCCAGGGCTCATCCGACCGGTACTTCCAGGAGAATGCCGGCAATGTCGACAAGCTGGTGCCCGAGGGCATCGAGGGTCGTGTGCCCTACAAGGGGCCGATGAACGTCATCGTCCACCAACTGCTCGGCGGGCTGCGGGCCAGCATGGGCTACTGCGGCTGTCGGGACATCGACGAATTCCGCTCGCGGGCCAAGTTTGCCCGTATCACCAACTCCGGCGTCCGCGAAGGCCACGTCCACGACGTGAGCATCACCAAGGAAGCGCCCAACTATCGCAGCGACTGAGCGCATGACCTCATGACCCAGGACATCCATGCCGAGCGGATCCTCATTCTGGATTTCGGCTCGCAGTACACCCAGCTTATCGCCCGCCGCGTCCGCGAGGCGGGCGTCTATTGCGAAATCCGCCCCTGGGATGTGGATGGCACCGCCATCCGGGGTTTTGCGCCAAGCGGCATCATCCTCTCCGGTGGGCCGGAGTCGGTGCATGAGGATAGCGAGCAGACGCCAAGGGTGGATGCGGCGGTGCTTGAGGCCGGCTTGCCGGTGCTGGGGATCTGCTATGGCATGCAGGCGCTGGCCCATCAGCTGGGCGGGGTGGTGGAGGCCTCATCCACCAAGGAGTTCGGGTATGCGGAGGTGCGCGCCCGGGGGCACTCCGTGCTGCTGCGCGATATTGAGGACCGGACCAACGCCGAGGGTCACGGCCTGCTCGACGTCTGGATGAGTCATGGCGATCGGGTGGCGCAACTACCCGATGGCTTCAAGGTCATCGCCAGCACACCGTCCGCGCCCATTGCCGGGATTGGTGATGATGCGCGCGGCCTCTACGGGTTGCAGTTCCATCCCGAGGTCACGCACACACATCAGGGCCAACGTATTCTCGAGCGCTTCGTCCACGAGGTCTGCGGCTGTTCGGGCGACTGGACCGCCGGTAACATCATCGACGATCTGGTGGCCCGCGTCCGCGATGGCGTGGGTGATGAGAACGTCCTGCTGGGTCTCTCCGGGGGCGTCGACTCGTCGGTGGTGGCAGCTCTCCTGCACAAGGCCATTGGCGATCAGCTGACCTGCGTGTTTGTCGACAACGGCCTGCTCCGACTCGGCGAGGGCGACGAGGTCATGCAGACCTTCGCCCGTCACATGGGGATCCGGGTCATCCGGGTCGACGCCGAGGATCGCTTTCTGGGCGCGCTGGCGGGCGAGGCCGACCCCGAGGCCAAACGCAAGATCATCGGGCGGACCTTCATCGAGGTGTTCGATGAGGAGGCGGGCAGGCTCGATAACATCCAGTGGCTCGCCCAGGGCACCATCTATCCCGATGTCATCGAGTCGGCGGGTGCGAGCACCGGTAAGGCGCATGTCATCAAGTCGCATCACAACGTCGGCGGACTGCCCGAGCGCATGAACCTGAAGCTCCTCGAGCCGCTGCGGGAGCTGTTCAAGGACGAAGTGCGCCGCATTGGACTGGAACTCGGCCTGCCCGCGGAGATGATCCACCGCCATCCGTTCCCGGGCCCGGGTCTCGGAGTCCGTATCCTCGGCGAGATCCACGAGGAATACGCCGACTGCCTGCGAGAGGCCGACGCCATCTTTATCGAGGAGCTGCGCGCCAGCGGTTGGTACGACAAGACCAGCCAGGCTTTCGCCGTCTTCCTGCCAGTACGCTCAGTGGGAGTGACTGGCGATGGCCGACGCTATGAGTGGGTGGTGGCCTTGCGGGCGGTGGAGACCATCGATTTCATGACCGCGCGCTGGGCGCATCTGCCCTATGACTTCCTCGATCACGTCTCGCGCCGCATCATCAACGAAATCGAGGGCATTTCCCGGGTGGTCTACGACATCTCCGGTAAACCGCCGGCCACCATCGAGTGGGAATAGCGCAAGACGGCTACATGGCACGGGCTCTGACGCTGGCCCGGCAGGCGGCCGAGTCCGGCGAGGTGCCGGTGGGTGCGGTGCTGGTGCTCGACGACAGAATCGTCGGTGAGGGCTTCAATCACCCGATCGGTTTGCATGATCCCACCGCGCATGCCGAGATTCTTGCCCTCAGGGACGCTGGCGCTCGGCTGGGGGCCTATCGCCTTCCGGGCAGCACGATGTTCGTCACACTCGAGCCCTGTCCCATGTGCGTTGGGGCCATGATCCATGCCCGGGTTGAGCGCGTGGTGTTTGCCGCCAGTGATCCGAAGACCGGCGCCTGTGGCGGCGCCATGAGCCTGCATCAAGACACCACGCATAACCACCGGATCGCGGTCGAGGGCGGGCTTGAGGCCGAGAGTGCCTCCGCGATGCTGCGCGGATTCTTCCGGGCGCGTCGAGGCACTTGAGCGGAGCGTCAATTCCCCACTACATTGCATGACAATTCCGGCCAACCAGCGAGAGACCGTGAACCCGACAGCAATCCCCGAGACCATGGCCGCCGTCCTGCTCACCCGCCACGGCGGGCTGGATGCCCTTGAATACCGCACTGATGTTCCGGTGCCGCAGCCGGCGGCCGGCGAGGTGCTCCTCGAGGTCCATGCCTGCGGCATGAACAATACCGATGTGTGGGTGCGCGAGGGTGCTTACGGCAGTGATACCGATCCGCAGGCGGTCTCCACCTGGCGGCGCGGGCGCTCGACCCTGACCTTCCCCCGGATCCAGGGGACCGACAGTGTGGGCCGGATCGTTGCCGTGGGCGATGGCGTGCCCACGTCGCGTATCGGTGAGCGGGTCGTCGTCGATTTCAGCATCTACAACTGCGAGGACGACAGCCTCGCCGATATCGACTACATCGGTCATGGTCGTGACGGTGGTTATGCGGAGTACCAGTGCGTGCCGGCGGAAAATGCGCATGCCGTGGAGACGGATCTGACGGATGCCGAGCTCGCCACGTTCTGCTGTGCCTATCTGACCGGCGAGCACATGCTCGAGCGTGCTGCGGTCCAGGCCGGCGAGCGGGTCCTGGTCACCGGTGCCTCGGGCGGCGTCGGCTCGGGTATCGTTCAGCTCTGCCGCGCCCGTGGCGCCATTCCCTACGCCGTGACCCGGCGCGACAAGGCAGAAGCCCTTAAGGCGATCGGCGCCGAGGCGGTCATCGATCGGGCCGCCGACGACTGGGTCGTGGCGGTGGAAGAAGCCACCGGTGGCGAAGCCATTGATGTGGTCGCCGACCTCGTTGCCGGACCCCATTTTAATGATCTTCTGCGCATTCTCCGTCCGGAGGGCCGCTACACCACCGCCGGGGCCATTGCCGGGCCGGTGGTGGATCTCGACCTGCGCACGATGTATCTCAAGCAGCTCCAGCTGCATGGCTCCTCGCAGGGCCGGCGCAGCGATTTCCGGCGCCTGCTCGGGCATGCACTGGCCGGGCGTATCCGGCCGCTGCTGGACGCGACCTATCCGCTTTCGGATTTCCACCGGGCCCAGACCGATTTCATGAGCAAGGATTACGTGGGCAAGCTGGTGGTGGTGCCCGACCGGCACTGGGAACAGGTCGGTGCGCCCCATGCCCGCCGCTGACGGCTGGCCACGCCTTGAGTGGATGGATGTCGCCGTTGGCAGTGACATCCATCGCGTGGTCTTCTCTGGTGTGCCCGTCGACGCAACCCGCAGCGTGCGGGCGCGTATGGAATGGCTGAGCGGGCCGGGGGACGGACTGCGCCGTCTGCTGATCGAGCCGCCCTATGGGTTGCCCGCCTTCTGTGTCGACCTGATCACGCCGCCGGATGATCCCGAGGCCGAGGCGGGGTTCATCATCATGGAGGTGATGGGTTATCCGTTCTTCTCGGGCTCCAATACGATGGCGACGGCCTGCGCGCTCATTGAAAGCGGTCGTATCCCGCGCGAAACGGACGATGGGGTCCAGTGTGTCCGGTTGGAAGCGCCCGGGGGAAGGGTGGATGCGCATGTCACGCTTAAAGCGGGGCGGGTGGTCTCGGTGGATGTGGAGGGCGATGAGACCTTTGTCCACCGGGCCAACGCGTCGATCGAGCTGGCGGAGACCGGAATGGTCGGCTACGACCTCGTCTGGAGTGGCGGTCATTACGTCATGGTCGATGCCGATGCGCTGGGCTTGCGGCCGGAGCAGGCGGGTGATGCCGATGCGCTGGCCCTCGCTGCCCGGATGATCGAGGCGGTGCAGGCGGATTTCGATCTGAAGCATCCGGTGCTCGGTGACGTCGGGCTGCCCCGTTTTCTGCACTGGATGTGGCCGGAGCGCGAAGAGATGCCTGGTTGCTGGGTGGCCATCGGTGGGACCTACGGGCATCCGGGTGTCCTCTGGGGCTGCCCCACCGGGACCGGCACCGTTGCCCGTCTGGCCCGGCTCAGCCGTCAGGGGCGGGCCACGGTGGGCGCCACGCTGCGCAACACCAGTCCCTCCGGCACCATGTTCGAGGGCGAGATCGTCAGCGAGGGGATGGTCGGCGACTGCCGAAGCATCCGCACCCGTGTGCGCGGTGAGCCACGGGTGACGGGCGTCATGACCCTTGATCTGCCCCCGGCTAGCCCGCTTGTAACGGACCTCTCGCTGCAATGGCTGATGCAGTGAACGCCCCCAGGGGATCGCTCAGCCGTTTTTCATGTGAAGGTAGGTCTCGGCGTAGCGCCGACTCAGGTGCTGGCCGGCACTGATTGGATTGTCGGATCCGCTCGGGGCGACGTTCGCCTCGTAATCCGGGTTGAAGAACAGCGGCGCGGATATGCGCTCCTCCGCGTCGCCGACGACACGGTGTGGCGTGGCCTTGACGGCGCCTCCGCTCCACATCTCGAGCATTTCGCCGAAGTTGATGATGAATACGCCGGCTCCCCCCTGCACGCTATGCCAGCTGCCATCGCGCAATTCCACCTCCAGTCCACCGCGCCCATCGGTGGCCAGTAGTGTGAGGCAGCCGTAGTCGGTATGGGTCGCGATCCCGAAATCGCGGTCTCCGGCCCAGATCGGACGGGGCGGGTAGTAGTTGCCACGAAGCAGCGCCATGGGTCGGGCGAACTTGTCGGCGAATGCATCGGCATCATGACCGATCGCCCAGGCAATGCCTCGCAGTACCTCCATCGCGACCTCCCGCGCCTCCAGGAAGTACGCCTCGATGGTCTGGCGAAAACCGGCCGGTGAGCTTGGCCAGAGATTCGGTGCATAGACCGGGAGATCGGAGAGCGGATCGGTTTCGGGGAGGGGTACCCCGCAATCGAATACTTCCTTGTAATCCGGGTTGGACACCGGGTCCACCTGCTCGGATCGCGATGCACCCCAGCCGCGGTTCGAACCGGTGCGCGCCATGTCCACCTCGGACTTCACCGCGGGATCCTGACGGAAAAACCGGAGATACGCCGCGAGAACCGCCTGTTGCCTTGCGGCCGATATGGGCGTGTTCTCCAGAAGCAGGAAACCGGTATCCCGGGCGCCGAAGGCGACTGCTTGAAGGGTGTCCGTATCGCCCGCGGCGAGCTTCTGGAAGTCGATGCGTGGAATCAAGGCTGCTCCTTCCATTGTGAGGGCTCAGGCCTGATCGAGAATCCAGTCGGGGGCGATGCCGGATGCAGCGATGGCGGCATCGATATCCATATCGGCCAGTACGCCGCTCCGTGTGACCAGCGCGGTATGGAGGCCGGCGGTCTGGCCACCCAGGACATCGGTATGGAGGGTGTCCCCGACCATGAGTACTCGGCCGGGATCGATTCCGGCATCCTGCTGCAGCCGCTCCATGGCCAGTTCGAAGATGTTGCCATAGGGCTTGCCGTAGAAAACCGGCTCGACTCCGGTCTCGTCCTGGATTTCGTGGGCGTAGGTGCCCGGCTCGGTGGAATACCCGCCTTCCTGTGGGGCGAGCAGATCGGGGTTGGCCACAAACAGCGGACGGGGTCGCCTTTTGAGACTCTCGATGAGCAGCGCCTGACGGGCCGGCGTCCATTCCGATGCCCCGACCAGCAGAAACCCCTCGACGGCATCGTAGTCGGCGATGTCGTCGGCCAGCATGCGATAGTCGAGGGGCGGGAACTCGTCGGGGCCGAAGTGCTGACCGGCGATCATGCCCCAGTGGCGCAGCCCCTCCTGCTCGAGCTGCCGAACCAGTGTCTTGCGGCTGGTGATGACGTCCTCGGCATCGAAGTCGTAACCGAGACGACCGTAGCGCTGCATCAGCGTGCGATGGGCAAAGCCCGCTGCATTGGAGACCACCATGATGCGCTTGCCGCTGGCCTGCAGGGCGCAGATGCGCTCGGGTACACCCGCGACCGGCTCCATCCCCCGATTGAGCACGCCGTAGGCATCCAGCAGGATCGTGTCATAACGATCGGCGATGTCACCCAGATGACGCGCCCGGCGGCAGGCACCCTTTCTCGCCGGCGCCGGTAGCCGGTGCCGGATGGCTTCGTAGGCGGTGAAGCCCGGAGGCGCATCCGCTGGGGAGAGGGTAGCCGTGTTCTGATCCATCCTGATCCCGGAAAGCGATGACAAGACGGCACAGTCTAACGCGTTCCGTTCAGATGATCGCGTGGCGCATGCGGGCCGAGATCCACTCGCTCACCACCACGGTGCCGAGGATGAGCAAGAGGATGACGCTGACCTGTCCCCAGGCGAGGGTATTCAGCGATCCCTGCAGTTTCAGGCCGATACCGCCGGCACCCACCAGGCCCAGAATCGTGCTCTCGCGGATATTGATATCCCAGCGGAATACCGAAATACCCCAGAAGGCCGGCATGATCTGCGGGACGATGCCGTAGTTGAGCACCTGCGCCCGGCCTGCACCGGTGGCCGCCACGGCCTCCACCTGAAGCGGGTCGGTCTCCTCGATGGCCTCGTAGAGGAGTTTGCCGACAAAACCGATCGAGCGCAGGGCGATCGCCACCATGCCGGCGAGGATGCCCGGGCCGATGATGGCGACAAGAAGCAGGGCCCAGATCAATGCGTTGATTGAACGCGAAGTCACGATGATGAAGAGGGCGACAGGGCGCAGGAACCGGGTCGAGGGGGTGGTGTTACGCGCCGCCAGGAATGCGATCGGCACGGCCATGAGCACGCCACCAATGGTGCCAATGGTGGCGATGTTGATGGTATCCCACAGCGGAATCAGCAGCTCGGGCAGGTATTCCCAGCGGGGCGGCCACATGCGGCCACCGATATCCGCCGCCTGGCGGGGTGCATCCAGCACGAAGAACCACATGGTCTCGCGGTTCATGAGCTGCCAGCACCAGACGAACAGCGCGACCAGCCCCAACCAGCCGAACCAGAGCATCAGCCGCTGTCGGCTCGTGCGATGGCGCCAGATGGCCTTTTGATTGCTGGACTGGCTCATTGGACGAACTTCCGGACGTAACCCGAGGCATATTCGGCAACCATCACGATGGCGATGATGACCAGCAGAATGGCGCCGGCACTGTCGTACTCATATCGATCGATGGCGGTGTTGAGCGTACCGCCGATGCCGCCGGCGCCGACGATGCCGATCACCGCCGATTCGCGGAAATTGATATCGAGCCGGTAGAGCGAGAGGCCGATCAGCCGCGGCATGACCTGGGGCTGGATGGCATAGTTGATCAGTTGCCACCAGGACGCGCCGGTGGCCCGAATGGCGTCCGCCTGTCCGGGCTCGATCTCCTCGATGTCATCGGCGAGCAGCTTCGCCAGGAATCCGATGGTGGCGAGGCTCAGGGTCAGGAATCCCGCAAACGGGCCAAAGCCGAACATCGCCACGAAGAAAATGGCGATGATGATCTCCTGCAGGGCGCGGCTCACCGCAATGATGGCGCGGCAGACCAGGTAGACACTGCGTGGCGCGAGATTGCGCGCGGCGCCGATACCGATGGGCACCGAGATCAATACGCCGATGACCGTGGAGGTCAGCGTCATCGTCAGGCTCTCGATGAGCCCGCGTGAAATATCCCCCCAGCGGCTGGCGAAGTCGGGTTGCAGAAAGCCCATGGCAAAGCGCTGGCCGCGCTCCAGACCCTCCATTACACGTTGCCAGTCCACTTCGACGGAGCTGCCGGCGAGGATGAGGTACGCCAGGATGCCCAGCTGAATGCCGATGCGCCAGCGGCGACCCGTGATGATCTGCGGTGGCCGGCGCCAGCTCGTGGGGTAATGGGATACCGCGGCGCGACTCATCGAGCGGCGGCCTCCAGTGACTCCCGTGATGTACCGGCGTCTCCGACAGCCTGCGGTGCATTCGCCGGGGTCGATCCGTCGTCCTCGCGGTTCGGGTTCCAGTCCTCCTCGCCGTAGATGGTGGTGAGCGTTGCGTCATTGAGCGCGGCAGGATGGTCATCGAACACGATGCGCCCCGCATGCAAGCCGACAATCCGCTGCACGAATTGCTGGGCCAGCGGAACGTCATGGATGTTGATGATCGCCGGAAGCCGTTGCTCGACGCAGATCTCGGTAATCAACCGCATGATCTGACGTGAGGTGCGAGGGTCGAGGCTGGCGGTGGGCTCATCCACCAACAGCAGTTCGGGTTGCTGCGCCAGGGCACGAGCAATACCGACGCGCTGGCGCTGGCCGCCGGAGAGGGCATCGGCGCGTTTGTCGGCCTGCGCCATCAGCCCGACGCGATCAAGCAGCTGGTAGGCGCGCTGGATATCCTCAGGGGGGAACCGGCGGGTGAAGCTGCGCCAGAAGGGGACATAACCCAGCCGTCCGGACAGGACGTTTTCCATCACGGTCAGCCGTTCGACCAGGGAATATTCCTGGAAGATCATGCCGATCCGGCGTCGCTGCCGGCGTAGCTCCCGGTGGCCGATCGTCGCCAGATCGACCCTGCCGAGCTGGATCTGACCCGCCGTTGGCTCCACCAGACGGTTGATGCAGCGTATCAGCGTCGACTTGCCAGCGCCCGACGGACCGATCAGCCCAACGATCTGGCCCTCCGGCACATCCAGCGTGACCTCCGAGAGGGCCGTATCACCGGTGGCGTAGGTCTTGGTGAGCTCGCTGATCTGCAACATGGCGACGGTCCCCCGGGCAAAGCGAGGAAACGGGTGACCGTGGGCCACCCGTTTCATGGCGCTGCTGAGTCGTTACTCGCAGTCGTAGGCCACTCCGTTGGCTTCGTCAATGGTGCGGATGACGGCCCAGTCGTCCTGGAAGGTGATGGGGATGAACTGATCCTCACCGTTGCGGCCGAATTCCTCGGCAAGCGCCGTGCCTTCCCAGTCGAAGCCGAAGAACGCCTCCTGGATCTTCTCCTGGAGCGCCGGCGTCAGGTTGTGGGCAACACCATAACCGGTGGTGGGGAAGGTCTGGGACTGGTAGACCACCTCGATCTGGTCGTCGCTGATGACATCGCGGTCGAGCATCCGGCCCTTCACCGAGTTCGCAACCGAGGCGGCGAGGTAGTCCTGATTGGCAACGCCAAGGATTGAGTTGTCATGGGCACCCGAGAAGCTGGCCTCAAAATCCTCGCCGGCCTCCATGTCGAATTCGGCCTTGAGGATGGCCGACGGCGCCTTGAAGCCTGAGTTGGACGTCTCGGCGGTGAAAGTCAGTTCCTGACCACGGATGTCTTCGACCGATTCGATGCCGGATCCGGGGTAGGTGATGATCTCCATCTCGTAGCCGAACGAGCCGTCTTCAGCGGCCATCATGGCGAACGGACGAAAGCCCGCGCAGGCTACGGCGATGGGGTTGGAACCGGTGTTGAAGCCCGCGACATGCAGGCGCCCGGCCCGCATGGCCTCGATCTGGGCTGCATTGGACTGCACGGGGAAGAACTGCACGTTCTTGCCGGTCACCTCGGCCATGTGGTCGAGAAAACCGTCCCAGACCTCGGCATACACCGCCGGATCCTCGACTGGCGTGTAGGCGAAGACGAGCGTGCTCGGGTCGACCCACTCTGAGGCGTCTTCCGGAACGTCAGCGATCAGATCGCCGTCGCTATCGGTGTAACGATCGTCCAGTGCGAACTCGGCATTGGCGGCGCCGGCAATCGCAGCGGCGGCAAGGGCGGTCAGCGCCATGGTCTGCTTTTTCATCGTGTTCTCCAGCCTGCGGTTGGTTGATCCGAGAGACACTAAGCCGGTCCTGTTACCGCGCGATGACAGTCCTCAGGGTTTTCACCCCGATCCGGGGATGATGTACACTCTTTGCCTGCTGGAGAGGTGGCTGAGTGGTCGAAAGCGCCGCACTCGAAATGCGGTGAGCCGAAAGGCTCCGGGGGTTCGAATCCCTCCCTCTCCGCCAGGCAAAGAAAGAGGGGCCTTGCGCCCCTTTTTCTTTGCCTGATGAAAGCCGGGGTTCGAACCCCCGGAGCAGGCAGATTGGGTTCGACCAATCGCCGTGAGGCGATTGGGACGCTGAGCGTAGCGAGGCGCCCGAAGGGTGAGGCCCGAAGGGCCGAATCAATCCCTCCCTCTCCGCCGGGCAAAGAAAGAGGGGCCTTGCGCCCCTTTTTCTTTGCCTGATGAAAGCTGGGGTTCGAACCCCCGGAGCATGCAGATCGGGTTCGACCAATCGCCGTGAGGCGATTGGGACGCTGAGCGTAGCGAGGCGCCCGAAGGGTGAGGCCCGAAGGGCCGAATCAATCCCTCCCTCTCCGCCGCAGGAAGCCTATCCATCAATCTCCTCGAGATTCTTCCCGGTGGTCTCGATCCGGAACCAGGCCGTGATCAATGCGCCCAGAAGAGAAGTGCCCACGAGAATGATGAGCAACGTCTGCGTGCCGATCTGCGCCAACAGCATGGGAAAGAGAAATGCTGTCGTAACAGCACCGATTTTCGCGAAGGATGCGGCAAAGCCCGCGCCGCGTCCGCGAAGCCGTGTGGGAAAGACCTCGCCGGCGATCAGATAGGTCTGAGCGTTCGGGCCCATGTTGGTCATGAAATTGAATAGCATGAAACCCATGACCAGCAGCGTCATCTGCATCGGGCCACTGAAACTCTGGGAAAAGGCCGCGAGCGCCAGCCCGATCGCACAGCCAACGAAGCCGATCACCTGCAGGCGGATCCGTCCCACTCGATCGGCCAGCAGCACCGCCGCGATGATCCCGACAATCAGGAGAATATCGATCAGTGCAGCGCCTTTTGCCGCGAGGATGTCGTTCTGAATAATCGCCGTGATGTTGTGTGGATTGGCGGTCTGATGCCCAAGGGCGGCGGCAAGGATCGTTGGCGTGAAAATGCCGATTCCGTAAGTGCCCAGATCCTGCAGGAACCACGGCAGCGAGGCGAGAATGGTCGCCCGTCGGTTACGCCCGGTGAACAACTCGCGATAACCACGCAATCCGCCCTGCCGGGAGGCGTTCTGGTGGCGTTCTGCCGGGGCGCTGAGACGAATCTTCTTCGGGTATTCCGGCCTGCGCTGCAGCAGCCGCTTGAGTTCGGTCTCCGCTTTCTCCGTCCTCCCGCGCTCCAGCAACCAGTGACTGCTGCCGGCAATCGTAAAGCGGCCGATGATGACGAGGATCGCCGGGATGATCGCGGTCGCGTACATCCACCGCCAGGCCGTGACGTCCTGGAGGTTCGCAAGGATCAGATAGCCGATCGCGGTCCCGGCGAGCGCGCCCACCGCCTGGAAGCCAAATGCACTCAGCACCAGTTTTCCACGGCTTCGGCTCGGGATGCTCTCGGAGATCATCAGGTGGGCCGTCGGGTAGTCGCACCCAAGCGCCAGGCCCATCCCGAACAGGAATACGACGAGCAGCGGATAACTGGGGCTCAGGCTCAGGGCGGCGAGGAAGACGACGAAAATGACCATCTCCACGATGAACATATGCTTGCGGCCGAACGTATCGGCGAGGCCGCCCAACGCCGAGGCCCCGAAGAGGATGCCAGCCAGCGTCGCGGCGCCGACCACCCCTTTCTCGGCGGCGGATAGCCCGAACTCGGAGACGATCAGGGGCAGGGCAACGCCGGTCATGAAAACCACGAGCCCCTCAAAGAATTTTCCCGCCGTGGCCAGCACCCATATCCACCACTGCATGCGCGTCATCGGCGCACTGGGCACGTTGGTACCATCCCGCCATACGGGTGTTTCGTCGATGTAACCCTGAACCGTTTTGGCGGCGGGGGCCTCCGCCTGCATGGATGCCCCGGATGTGGTGCTCATCGGAAAGTCGCCATCCCTTTGCCTGATAGGAATCATGACAATATCGACGGTCTGTGACTTTTCCGTGTCGAGCGCCCTGTCCAATACCGCGCTATGATTCCGGCGGCGTCCAGAGTGGTCCGATATTGGCCGGGGCCGAATAACGGAGTTTTTGATCTTGCTGAACCGAATCTTTCAATACTGGGTGTATGCAACGCCGCCGGCGGCGCTACTGCTCATCGGGCTTTACCCGCTCTCTGGTGCCGGAATCGCGCTGCCCGTTTACCTTGCGTTACCCATCTATATGATTCATCAGTTCGAAGAGCATGATGCGGATCGTTTTGCGGTCTTTCTGAAAGGACTGCTTGGCCCGGAGCGCAGAGGCCTCACGGCGGCGGATATCTGGGTGGTCAATGTGGTATGCGTCTGGTTCGTGTTGCTCGCCGTGTTCTATCTCGCGAGCGGCGACCCGGCATGGGGTGTCCTGACGGGTTATCTGGTGATCGTGAACGCGGTTCTGCATGCTGCCTGGGCCGTGCGGCTTCGGCGGTACAACCCCGGGCTGTGGACGGCGCTATTGCTGTTCCTCCCGCTCGCGGTCTGGATTTTCGCAGTCGTCCCGGCGCCGCTATCGATCCATCTGGCCTCCTTGCTGGCCGTGATCATTCTGCATGCCGCGATCGCCTACCGAGCCTCGCGGCCTGCATGATGCCGGCCCTTGTCCGGCAGGCGATCGGCTCTGCCGGACAGGGGCCGCGGGTCGCGGTCAGTGAATGAAGGCGAAACGCAGGACGAACAGCGCCGCAATCAGCCAGACGGCGATGTGAACCTGACCGGGCTTGCCGGCCAGGGTCTTGCCGAGCACGTAGGTAATGAAACCCAGGCCCATGCCGTCGGCGATGGAGTAGGTGAGCGGCATGGCGATGGCCGTGACAACCGCTGGCGCCGTGTCCGTGATGTCATCCCAGTCCAGCTCGGCAAGGCCACGGACCATCATGCAGGCGACGAACAGCAGCGCCGGCGCCGTGGCATAGCCCGGGATCGCGCTGACCAGCGGCAGGAAGAACAGCGACAGTAGGAACAGTCCGGCGATCACCACGGCGGTGAGTCCGGTGCGGCCGCCGGCATTCACACCCGCCGCGCTCTCGATATAGGTTGTGGTGGTGGAGGTGCCGAGGACGGCGCCGCCGATACTGGCGCCGGAGTCGGCGACCAGGGCATTGCGCAGGCGGCCGATGCGGCCATCCTTGTCGAGGAAGCCGGCGCGGTGCGAGAGGCCCACCAGGGTGCCGGTGCTGTCGAAAAGATCAACGAACAGGAAGACGAGAACTACGGACACCAGCCCGAGTTCCATGGCGCCCGCGATATCCATCTGCATGAAGGTCGGGCTTGGATCCGGTGGCAGCGAGATGACGCCGTCAAACTCGGCCACGCCAAACGGCACGCCGAGGATGCTGACCGCCAGGATGCCGATCAGCACCGCGCCCGGAATCTTGCGGTAGCTGAGTGCCACCATGATCACGAATCCCAGCATGGCCAGCAGCGTGGACGGCGTGGTGAGATCCCCGAGGGTGACCAGCGTGGCGTCACTATTGACCACCACGCCGGCGTTTTTCAGCGCGATGATGGCAAGAAAAAAGCCGATACCCGCGGAGATCGACATCTTGAGTGACATGGGAATCGCATTGATCAGCCACTCACGGATCGGCAGGACGGAGATGATCAAAAACAGGATGCCGGAGAGGAAAACCGCGCCCAACGCGGTCTGCCAGGCAATGCCCATCCCCAGTACAACCCCGTAGGTGAAATAGGCATTGAGTCCCATGCCCGGGGCCAGCCCGAAGGGATAGTTGGCATAAAGGCCCATGATGAGGCTGCCGAGGGCGGCGGCCAGGCAGGTCGCCACGAATACCGCGCCCCAGTCCATGCCGGTATCGGAAAGGATGCTCGGATTGACCACAACGATGTAGGCCATGGTCAGAAAGGTCGTGAGACCGGCGAGAACCTCCCGACGGATGTCCGTCCCGTTCTCGGCCAGCCCAAAGAATCGCTCCAGCATTGTTCTGCCCCCGGAAATGCCCAAATACGCAGTATAACCTCCGTATTTGCGGCTGCCATGACTTGATCCCGTCATCTTTCGTTCATTGATCTGTCACAGGTGGGTACTAGCGTGATCGGAGACATGTTCACGCAATGAGGAATGGATCAATGAAGGTGACAAGCGCCCTCGCGCTCTCCGCCCTGTTCGCCGGGGTGGCCGCGGCCCAGACAACCGCCCCGATCATGGTGACCAATGCCCAGGATGCGGGCGATGGCTCGTTGCGCGCAGCGCTCTCGCAGGCGGCCGCAACGGACGCACCCTCGCAGGTCGTCATTGCAACCGGCGATGACATCGTGATCGCCGAGAGTCTCGTCTACCAGGGTGAGGCTCCGCTGGAGATCATCGGCAATGGCCAGCGCGTTCGCTCCGATGTCAACACGCATCTGCTCGTAAGCGCGAATGGGGGGAGCCTCGCCATCAGTGATCTCGCTTTCGAGGGGCCGGGTCAGTTCAGCATCGTCAACCGCGGGGATACCAACGGACAGACCGCCGGTAAGGGCATCTTCATCGATGTCCGCGACGATCAGACCGGTATCGTTGATCTCGCTCTGGATAACGTCCTGGTCAAGGGCGTGGCCAACCATGGCATCCATGTCTCTGACTGCACTCTGGCGGATGACTGTGGTGCCGGTGCAGGGGGTGGCGGCCAGGGGTCGCCCGCCTCGGTTCGTGTGCGCCTGAATAACGTCACCGTTGATGGCGTCGGCAATGGCAAGTTCGATGCCGACGGCCTGCGGGTCGATGAGCGCGGTGAGGGGGATATTCATGTCACCGGGCTGGCCTCTGTGTTCGCCCGGGTGGGTGCGGACGGCCTGGAGCTTGATGAAGGCCAGGCGGGTTCCATCCATTCGACCATGACGCGGACCCGTTTTGTCGACAACGGCGCGTATTGTGACCCTGCCTTGCTCGCCGCCTACATGCCGGCCGAGCCGGAGGGTGAGTTCGAGGATGGCGAGGTGCGCGAGGCGGACATCCCGGGTGACGTGACGGGCACGCCGGATGACAGCTGCTTCGAGCGCGAAGTCGATCTCTACGACTCGGGCTACGTCGAGGCATACGAGATCGGCATCGATGTCGATGACGGAATCGACTACGACGAGGCCGACGCCGGCGACCTCAATCTCACCATGATCAGCAGCACCATCAGCGGCAACTACGATGAAGGTGTGGATATGGACGAGGCCGGCCCGGGTGGCGGCAACCTGCACTACATCAACACGCTTGCCTACCGCAACGCGGATGACGGCTTCAAGATGTCGGAAGAGGACGCCGGCAGCGTCCATGGCGCGGTGCTCGGCTCGGTGTCCCGGGACAACGGCGGCAAGGGCGTCGTTTTCGAGGAAGAGGGCCCGGGCAACGTCCGTCTCACCGTGACGGAGACGCACACCGTCAACAACGACGACAGCGATGACACCGGCCTTGAGGTCGTGCAGGAAGACGAAGGGAGCGGAGAGCTCATCGTCGAATCGAGCCGCATTGAGGACGGCATTGACGCCGAGGGCGTGACCGTCACTCAGTAAGTCACCAGAGGAGCTGGCGGGGGTGCTTCACCCCCGGGGCCAGGGACGGCCCGTTCGGGGGTAGTGTCGACTGCCCCCTTTTTCTTTTTAACGGGATCGGCTGTCGGAGTGGTGCGCCTCAAAAACGGCCGTCGCGCCGTTATCCATCACCAGCAGGGTCTCGTAGGCATCCTGCTGGTCACCCATTTCCATGCCAGGCGAACCGATGGGCATCCCGGGGACGGTCAGCCCACGGGCATCGGGTTGCTCGGAGAGCAGATCGCGGATTTCATCGGCGTGGACGTGGCCCTCGATGAAATAGCCATCCACCATCGCCGTGTGGCAGGAGGTGAGGACCGGATCGATATCCAGCTGTGCCTTGATGCCGTTGAGTTGCTGGTGGCTGACATCGTGGGCGATGACCTCAAAGCCGTTGTCCCGTAAGTGATCCACCCAGGCGCTGCAGCACCCGCAGCTGGCGGTCTTGGCGACCTCGATCTGAACGGGCTCCGCCTTTGCCAGACCGAGGCCCAACAGGATGCCGCAGGTGGTGGTGATTGCCGTTCCGATGATCCTCATCCCGATTCCCTCACGTCCTTTCCGATACACGAAAGCATAACCGATCAACTGTCCGTGTCGCCCCAATTTGCTCGAGGCTGGCGATCAGCGACGATATTGACGCTGCCCTCTAAACCCCCCATAATCCGCGCTTCTCACAACGCGCCTGTAGCTCAACTGGATAGAGCACCTGACTACGGATCAGGAGGTTGGGGGTTCGAATCCTCCCGGGCGCGCCATATGACGAAAGAGCCGGCCGAAGGCGGGTTTTTTCGTCATATAATCGGGATCTGACAGGTTCGAACCCCCAACAGCCGGACCAGGGGTTCGATCCGAGCGCGCAGCGCGAGAGCACGAGGCCCGCAGGGCCGAGCTAATCCTCCCGGGCGCGCCATATGACGAAAGAGCCGGCCAACAGGCCAGCCGAGCACCGGGCACTGCAAACGCAGCCACATTCACATCGGCCGTGGAGTGCCGCGCATGCCCGTGCTGCTCGTTGCCCTCGGTGCCTTTCAATGGGGCCTCTCCGGTGGATTGGCCAGCATCCTCATGGACGCCGGCTGGTCGCCCCAGGTCATCACGCTCTGGCGGGTCGTCTTCGGCCTGATCTGCATGGGGACCTGGCTCGCCTGGCGCTTCTACGGCGGCATGCGTGGCGAGTTCGGCTGGCGGCTTGTCGGATGGTCCAGCCTCGCCGGGCTCGGCGTCGCGGGCAACCTGGTCTACTATTTCCTCAGCATCAGTGCCGGCAGCGTAGCGGTCGCGATCACGCTGATGTACACCGCGCCGGTCATGGTCTATCTGGTGTCCTTCCTGCTGAGGACGGAGCGGCCAACGATCACCAGCGGGTTGGTCATCCTGGCGACGCTGATCGGCATCGTCCTGATGACCGGGGTCTATACCGGATCCTCGGTTCGGCTGACCACGTTCGCCATCACCAGCGGCCTGCTCTCGGGGGCCTCCTATGCGCTTTTCATCTTCGCCTTCAAATCCGCCGGTCGGCATGGTTCCACGCCCGCGGCCCTGACCGTCGCATTCACGGCGGCCTTGATTGCGCTTGCGCCGCTAGTGGACTGGTCGGAGGCGCTTGAAGCGCCGGCATCGCCTGATTTCGGCCTCTTCATCCTCTTCGGTCTGATGGGCGCTGGCTTGTCTTTTCTTTGCTACTTCACCGGCCTGCGCGGTGTTCTCCCGTCCACAGCAGCGGTGACCGCCATGGTGGAACCGGCCACCGCCACCCTGTTCGGCGTGCTGCTGCTCGGGCAGTTGCTGAGTCCCAGTGAGGCTTCCGGTATCGCAATCATTCTGATCGCGGTCACCTGGCTCAACATCCAGCGCCAGCTGGAACGTCGTCGCGAGGCCCGCAACCAGTGAGCGGGTCTCCTCAACCACCAATGAAGGCCTCTGCCAGCGCCACCCAGAGCGGTATCGACAGGATGGCAGCCGGTGTCCCCAGTCCGGTGGAAGTCGCGATGTAGGCGGACGGATTGGCCTCCGGCAGTGCACCCCGCAGGGTCGGGGGGCCAGAGATATCCGAACTGGACGCTGCCATGACCGCCATCAGCACGACACCGCCGAGGGAGAACCCGGTCAGTTCATGGGCGACCAGTCCCATGCCGAGGCCGATCAGGCCATGGATCAGCGGGGCCAGCAGCCCATAGAAAACATAGACATGGGCGACGCGACGCATTTCGCCGAGCCGGTTCCAGGCCTCGAATCCCATCATCAGCATCAGGATCGAGAGCAGTCCGCGGAAGAGGGGTTCATAGAAGCTCTCGAACACGCTGTCGGGTCTGGCAAAAAGCCCCAGGCCAAGGCCGAGCAGGAGCGCCGATATGGCCGGGCTGCGGATCGTGTCCACCAGGATCGATCGGATTAACGCCCAGTCGATTGCTGGGCCGCCGCCGGCGCCGCCGCTACCGATCACCGCGACGCCGCCCTGGGAGACATCGCTGCGGGCGGCACGGCGCTCGGCAGCCATTCTGGCCATGATGATCGCGGTCAGCAGCGCTGCCACGTCCATGAAGGGATAGATTGCGCCGATGAAGCCTTCATAGGCGATGCCGGCGTCATCCAGCATCGCCATGCCAGCGGCAAGCGTGGATGCCGAGACCGCACCGAACAGCCCCGCCGTCGCCATCCCGTCCATTTCGGCCACGCCCCGAAGTCGGACCAGCGTCATGCGTCCAATCAGCACGATCGAGACGCCGGCGATCACCGCCAGAATGCCGGGCACGGCGAGGGCGACAAGCTCTGCCTCACGGACCGAGATGCCCGCCGACATACCGACCTTGAGGAGCAGCAGCATGACGACCAGCTTGTAGACGGGCTCGGGAAGCTCCAGTCGGCTCGACATGGCCGCGAGGAGCATGCCGCCAATCAGAAAGGCGAGGGTGGGTTTCTGCATCTGCGCCAGCAGCGTACCGGTCAGTTCGGAAAGGAAGTCCACGGATAACCCCTTTGCGTTCTCTTGTGTCGCGACGCAGCATCGCTGACCAGTATCGTTAATACAAATACAAGTTTTGCATCTTATCGTTCGACGGGAGCGAATGAACGAGCAGCGGGTTTCATCGGATAGTGCGGCGACTCAGTCATCGTGACGATGTCGCGAATTCGGCATTCAGGTGGGTCCACCCCCGCAATGCGGGCATGTCCGGCAGTACGCCGGGTCTATCGGCTAGGTGCCAGGCTGAACAGGATGGCGACGTCCGGTCTGCCGGATATCAAGTCAGGTGGTATCAGCGAATCGACTGGCCCGTGGCCTGCCAGTCGCGGACGAACTGATCCAGCCCCTTGTCCGTGAGGACATGGTTTGCGAGCCCACGGATGACCGCCGGTGGGATGGTGGCAACGTCCGCCCCGGCAATGGCGGCTTCCTTGACGTGATTGCCGTTGCGAATTGATGCAGCGAGAATTTCCGTCTCAAAGCCGTAGTTATCGTAAATGGCCCGGATCTCGCGGATCAGCTCCATCCCATCGAGGTTGATGTCATCGAGCCGGCCCAGGAACGGCGAGATGTAGTTCGCCCCCGCCTTCGCGGCGAGCAGCGCCTGATTGGCGGCGAAGCAGAGTGTCACATTGGTCTGGATGCCGTCGGTACGCATCCGGCGGCAGGCCTTGAGCCCGTCCAGCGTCAGGGGCAGCTTGACGACGACATTATCGGCGATGTCCGCCAGGATGCGCCCTTCGATCATCATCCCGTCGAAGTCCATCGCGGCGACCTCGGCGGATACCGGGCCGTCGACGATCTGGCAGATTTCCCCAACCACTTCCTTGAAGTCGCGCCCGGACTTGGCCACCAGCGATGGATTGGTGGTCACGCCGTCGAGGAGCCCGTATTCATTCAGCTCGCGAATGTCGTCGGCGATTGCCGTGTCAACGAAGAATTTCATTTCAGTTCCCGGGCCAGGGCGGCCAGCCCATGCTGCGCCCGCCCATGAGATGCAGGTGGATATGCCAGACGGTCTGGCCGGCATCACTGCCGCAGTTGAAGATGCTGCGGTAGCCGCCCTCGGCGATTTCGAGCTCCCGGGCGAGCTTGCGGGCCGTCAGGTGCATGTGGCCGAGCAGCTCCGCATCCTCGGGTTCAATCTCCAGCATGCTGGTTATGTGCTTGCGCGGAATGATGAGCACATGCACCGGCGCCTGCGGATGGATGTCCCGGAATGCGACGACTTTGTCGTCCTCGTGGACGATCTCGGCCTCCATGCGGCCGGCGGCGATTTCACAGAAAATGCAGGGCTTGTTCATGGCTGGGAGCCTAAGTCGGAATTCCGGGCCGGCGCAAGCCCGCCCGCGTCGACCCGGGCCCGTAGTGCATCGGCCAGGGCTCTGGCCTGTTCATTATCTGATGCGTTCACGGGATCCAGATCCTCGCGGGTCAGGAACGTGTCCGACCAGTGATCTCCCCCTGCCGCGAAGGTGGCAAAGTCTCCCCACCATAGTAAATGGTAGTGCCCGTCGGTGACGGCATTGTGGGCAACGCGGCTTTCTTCCTCGAGCCCGTGGACATCAACCCGCGTGAGCACGGGCTCAAGCTCGGCCTTGATGGCGATCAGCGCCGGACCGCGCAGCCCCCATCGCTGCGGCTCCATGCGCCGAAGCCACTGTGCGATCTCTGGCATGTTGCGAAACCACTGCAGGATGATGCGTCCACCGTCGGATGTTGCGCAGCCCACCTGAAAGCGCCGGGGGTCGCGGCGCTGCGTGAGCAGGTCAACGTCAGCGAAATTCTGGCCTTCCCAAGCGTGCATGATATTCCATTAAGTTATATCTAGATGCTGTATTAATCTTTTGTGAGATCCTCCGGAGCCCCTATCGTACCGCGGACATGAGAGAAACAAGCCAGTCGCGGGAGGTTATTGATGGGGCTACGTATCGGCAGTGTCGCGCCGGATTTCACGGCACAGACCACGGAGGGCGAAATCCGCTTCCACGAGTGGATCGGCGACCAGTGGGCCATTCTGTTCTCGCATCCCAAGGACTTTACCCCGGTCTGCACGACGGAGCTCGGCTACATGGCGCAGCTCAAGCCCGAGTTCGACCGCCGCGGGACCAAGGTGATCGGGTTGTCGGTGGATCCGGTGGAAAACCATGCCACCTGGGCGAAAGACATTGAAGAGACGCAGGGCACGGCGCCCAACTACCCCATGATCGGCGATACCGACCTGGTGGTCGCGAAGCTCTATGACATGCTCCCGGAAGACGAGGGTGACAGCTGCGAGGGTCGCACCGCGATGGACAATGCGACGGTTCGCGCCGTCTATGTCGTCGGCCCGGACAAGCGCATCAAGGCCATGCTCATCTATCCGATGACCAGTGGTCGGGATTTCAATGAGATTCTCCGGCTGCTCGACTCCCTGCAGCTCAACGCCCGGCATACCGTGGCAACGCCCGTGAACTGGCGCGACGGTGATGACATCATCATCCCACCGGCGGTGAGCGACGAGCAGGCGCGGGAAAAATTCCCGGAAGGCTGGCAGACGCTCAAGCCCTATCTGCGGGTGGCAAAGCAACCGACGGACTGAGCCTGCTTGAGTGCCGGAGTGCGATGCCGGCCGACTGTATCCGCCAGGGGCAATCAGCTTCCGGGGAAAAGCAATCGGTCGGCATCGCCGTGTTACACTGCAACGCTTTTCCGCAGCAAATACCGGCGGGACTGTCATGGCGCCTGCAGAGCGAATCTACCGCGTGATCTTCCACAATCAGGGTAAGGTCTACGAGATATACGCCCGTAACATCTCCGACGGTGGGCTGCTCGGCTTCGTCGAGATCGAAGAGCTTACCTTCGGTGAGCGGACCCAGGTCGTGGTGGATCCGGCCGAGGAAAAGCTCAAGAGCGAGTTTGCCGGCGTGAAGCGCACCTACGTGCCTATGCATGCGGTCATCCGGGTCGACGAAGTCGAAAAGGAAGGGCAGGCGAAGATCTCCGATTCCGACGGTAACGTCACCCCGTTTCCGATGCCCGTCTATGGCCCGGGTAAGGGTAGCGATTGATCGCGGAAGGGCAGTGAATTAAGCTGCACGCTTTCTGGAGAGGTGTCCGAGCGGTCGAAGGAGCGCGCCTGGAAAGCGCGTGTACGGTAACCCCGTACCGAGGGTTCGAATCCCTCCCTCTCCGCCAGATACGAAATGGCCCCCGCAGGGGGCTTTTTTGTATCTGACAGTGGCCGGGGTTCGAACCCTCGGTACAGACAGATGATGGGTTCGACCAATCGCCGGAGGCGGTTGGGACGCCGAGCATAGCGAGGCGCCCGTAGGGTGAGGCCCGAAGGATGAGGGTCGAATCAATCCCTCCCTCTCCGCCAGATACGAAATGGCCCCCGCAGGGGGCTTTTTTGTATCTGACAGTGGCCGGGGTTCGAACCCTCGGTACAGACAGATGATGGGTTCGACCAATCGCCGGAGGCGGTTGGGACGCCGAGCATAGCGAGGCGCCCGTAGGGTGAGGCCCGAAGGATGAGGGTCGAATCAATCCCTCCCTTTCACTTTCCTTGCGATGGGTTCCCCTGAGGGCCTGTTAACGTACGACGTCATGGCGCCGCGCACGTTACGTCTCTCGTCAGTGATCAGACGTTTCACATCTCTTGAGAAATTATAATTAAAATCCTCTAACCATCTGATTTAGCGCGTCGTAACTTACCTTTGGTTCTGGTGTTGCAAGTATCTTCATATGGCTTGTTAGGGGTGGAGCTTGACGTTAGACGTCATACGTCGTGACCGTTTACGTCCTTCGTCGACATAGCGTGTCGAGCATGTGCAACGGTACTCAGGTGTCAGGTCGCGAGCGGGAGCTTGTCGATTTATTCGAGCGCACTTTCACCGATTCGGAAGGCGCGGCCGAGGGGCGGCTGGTCCGCGATCTGGTCAGACAGTTGCTGGAGACGACGCCACCGGAAGATCTGCGTCTGTTCACCATCGACAACGCGACCGAATCGGCACCAATCGCTGGCGCGGTGCGCTGCGTCGAGTCCCTGAATCGCCCTGACGTCTGGTAATCGCCAGAGCGACAAATCCCGTCGAAGAGGCGATGAGCTACTCCGGCTCGCCAACGGTCATGTGCACAGGCGCCAGGCCCTCGATCTCTCCGACAATCTCGTCGCCCGGCTGAACCGGTCCCACGCCAGCCGGTGTCCCGGTCATGATCAGATCGCCCGGCGCCAGATGGTAATAATGCGAAAGGTCCGAGATGAGTTCGTCCACCCCCCAGACGAGGTCATCCAGACGACTGGCCTGTCTGCGCTCACCATTGACGGTCAGCTCAATACGCTGGCTGACCAGGGAGCCGAACCGGTCCGCCGGGGTCAGTTCTGCAAAGACGGCGGAATGCTCGACATCTTTCGCGGTATCCCAGGGAAGCTGTTTTTCGCGAGCCGCCAGTTGTAGATCACGGCGCGTCATATCCAGCCCGCAGCCATACCCGTAGATGGTTCCCCAGGCCTGAGCCGGCTCAATGCGGAAAGCCTCGGTACCCAGGGCCACGACCAGCTCCACCTCGTGGTGATAGTTTGATGTAGCGGGCGGGTAAGGCAGCGTCTGACCACTCGCAGCAAACGCAAGCGCCGACTTGGTGAAATAAAAGGGTGCCGCCCGGTCAACCTCCGCCCCCATCTCCGCGGCGTGGGCGGCGTAGTTGCGTCCCACACAAAATATGCGATGCACGGGGTACCTCACGCTCTCGCCTGCGACGGTCAAAGTCGGCCATTGCCGAATGGGGAAAGCGGTGGTTGTTGACATCACTCTGTCTCCAGGCGTCAGTAGACTGTCCACATGCATGGGTTGACGTCAGTATGCCGTTGCCGACAAGCAACCGCGACCTGCAGTGGCTGGATGATCAGGCCCAGCCATTGATACAGGCTACGATAAAAGGGGTATGCGATACGCCAGGCCTATAGAAATCATTGGCAGCAACAAATTCCATTCCTCGCTGTGTTTGTTATAAATGCAGCCTGAACGGGGGAGCCGGCCAGCCGGTGGCCCCGTCAGCCCGAACACGCAAAGCAATCGTACGAGCGGAGACAGACCATGGCAGCAGCTGATATCGACAAGGCCGGTAAATGCCCGGTGATGCACGGTGGGGCCACCACCGAGGGCAGTGACAACATGGAGTGGTGGCCGAATGCCCTGAATCTGGACATCCTCCACCAGCACGATACCAAGTCCAACCCGATGGGCGAGAGCTTCAATTACCGCGAGGAGGTGAAGAAGCTCGACTACCAGGCGCTGTGGAACGACATGCGCGCGCTCATGAAGGACAGCCAGTCCTGGTGGCCGGCGGACTGGGGGCACTACGGTGGTCTGATGATCCGCATGGCCTGGCATGCCGCGGGCTCCTACCGGACCGCCGACGGCCGTGGGGGCGGCGGCACCGGCAATCAGCGCTTCGCGCCGCTTAACTCCTGGCCGGACAACACCAACCTCGACAAGGCGCGTCGCCTGCTCTGGCCGCTCAAGAAGAAGTATGGCAACCAGGTGAGCTGGGCCGACCTGATCATTCTTGCCGGGACCGTGGCCTACGAGTCCATGGGTCTCAAGGTCTTCGGCTTCGGCTACGGCCGTGAGGACATCTGGCACCCCGAGAAGGATGTCTACTGGGGCTCGGAGAAGGAATGGCTGGCGCCGAGTGAAGAGCGCTACGAAGACGTCGACAATCCGGAAACCATGGAGAACCCGCTGGCCGCCGTGCAGATGGGGCTGATCTATGTGAACCCCGAGGGCGTCAACGGCAATCCTGATCCGCTCAAGACCGCCGAGCAGGTTCGGGTCACCTTCGAGCGGATGGCCATGAACGACGAGGAGACCGTTGCGCTCACCGCCGGCGGCCATACGGTCGGCAAGTGTCATGGCAACGGTGATGCCGAGCTCCTCGGTCCCGACCCGGAGGCCGCGGACATCGAGGAACAGGGCCTCGGCTGGAACAACCACACCACGCGTGGTGTGGGCCGTGACACCGTCACCAGCGGTATCGAGGGCGCCTGGACCACGCATCCCACACAGTGGGACAACGGCTATTTCCATCTGCTGCTCAACTACGACTGGGAGCTCAAGAAGAGCCCGGCCGGTGCATGGCAGTGGGAGCCGGTGGACATCAAGGAAGAGGACAAGCCGGTTGACGTCGAGGATCCGTCGATCCGGCTCAACCCGATCATGACCGACGCCGATATGGCCATGAAGATGGATCCGGCGTATCGCAAGATCTCGGAGCGGTTCTATAACGACCCGGCCTACTTCGACGAGATGTTCGCCCGTGCCTGGTTCAAGCTCACGCATCGCGACATGGGTCCCAAGGATCGCTACATCGGCCCGCATGTCCCCGATGAGGACCTGATCTGGCAGGATCCGGTGCCGGCCGGCAGCACCGACTACGACGTCGATGCAGTCAAGGCGCGGATCGCCGACAGCGGTCTGACCATTGATGAGATGGTGTCCACCGCCTGGGACAGCGCCCGCACCTTCCGCGGCTCCGATATGCGTGGCGGTGCCAACGGAGCCCGTATCCGGCTGGCCCCCCAGAAGGACTGGGAAGGCAATGAGCCCGAGCGGCTGCAGAAGGTGCTTGGTGTGCTCGAGCCGATCGCGAAGGAGACCGGCGCAAGCCTCGCCGACGTCATCGTGCTTGCTGGCAACGTGGGCGTGGAGCAGGCGGCAAAGGCGGCCGGCGTCGACATCAGCGTGCCGTTTGCGCCGGGCCGTGGCGATGCCACCGAGGAGCAGACTGACGCGGCCTCCTTCGACGTCCTGGAGCCGGAGGCCGATGGCTTCCGGAACTGGATGAAGAAGGACTATGTCGTGAGTGCCGAAGAGCTGATGCTCGACCGGGCCCAGCTGCTCGGCCTCACGGCGCCGGAAATGACGGTGCTGGTCGGCGGCATGCGCATGATGGGCACCAACCACGGTGGCACGCAGCATGGCGTGTTCACCGATCGTGTCGGTGCGCTGACCAACGACTTCTTCGTCAACCTCTGCGATATGGGCAACATCTGGAATCCCACCGGTAGCAACAGCTACGAGGTCCGCGACCGGCAGACCGACGAGCTCAAGTGGACGGCAACCCGGGCCGATCTCGTCTTCGGCTCCAACTCCGTCCTGCGCTCGTATGCCGAGGTGTATGCCCAGGACGACAATCAGGAGAAGTTCGTGAACGACTTCGTCAGTGCCTGGACCAAGGTGATGAACAACGACCGCTTCGACCTCGAAGCCTAGGTTCGAGTCGCTTCACCTGAACGGCCCCGTCGTGCCCCGTGCACGGCGGGGCTTTTTTTATGGCAGTATTGCGGCGATGAAATTCGGGGTCGCCCAGAAAGGAAATGGGGGATTCCGACATTAGCTTTCAGGAGTCGATCTTAATGCCGCATCTTGTTGTCAATCGCAGTCGGGCGTATGACCTGCTGGAGTCCTCCGAGAAGGCTGGCAAGAGCTTTGTTTGGGAGAGTGTGAACGCGATTCTCTATATTTTCGGTGGCATTGCGTTCGTTCTCGGAAGCATTTTCTTCTTCCCTGAGCTGGCAACAGAGATCAACTGGGGCGTGTGGGCCTTCTTCATCGGCTCGGTGCTCTATCTCATCGTCACGGGGCACGACCTGGTCGAGGTGATCCGCTACCACCATCATTCCAGTCAGGGGCGTCGCCTGGAGCTGATCGCCGCCTGTGGGTATCTGATTGGAACGGTCCTTTTTCTCGTCGGTAGCGTATTCTTTTTCACCTTCGTCAATTTAATTGTCGCTGGGGCCTGGTGTTTCATCATTGGCAGTGTGCTGTTCACGGCTACACCGTTCGTGAATGTCCTCCAGGTCCACTATTTCAGTAAACGGGCACTGCAGCTCTATACCCTGACCGGGATCAGTTTCGTCGCTGGCGCCATGCTCTTCACCACTGCCTCCGTTCCCTATCTGTGGAATGTCGGCGACTCGGCACTCGCGACGGAACTGTTGAATTTCCTCGGCGCTCAGTATCTCGTCGGCAGCGTGCTGTTCCTCGCGGGCGGACTGCTCAACTACCGACGGGCCTGGGTCCGGATCGGCGAGTTCCGTCGGCGGCGGGCCGGCCATGACGAGCCCGCCACGGAGCAGATGTCTTGATTCCGCTTTTCGGCACACTGTTCCCGGGCTGGATTCTGGTCGTTTTCGCGGCCGCGGTGGTCACCATCGGGTTGACCGCTGCGCTGCGCCTCGTCGGGATCAGCCGGGCGATACCGCTCAAGCCGGTGTTCAATCTGGCGCTTTTCCTGCTGGTGACGTTCATTCTCTGGGAGTTTCTCTATGGCAGCCATTGATCGGCGCGCACGACTTCTGCGGGCAAGGCGATGACGGATCGCGACGACATGCGCCGCATGGTGGCCGGCCGCAAGGGCGAAGGTCGGGAGAAGCCGGGCCGTCTCCGCCGGATCGTGGGCATCGCCCTGCTGGTGGTTGTCCTCGTCGCTGCCGGAGTGATGGGCGAGCGGATCGTCCGGACCTTCGATACCAGCCCGAGAACCAACGATGCCCAGATTGGCGCGGACACCACGCTGATGAGTGCACCGGTGGCCGGGAAGATCCATGCATTGCATGTGAGAGAGAATCAACGGGTCAGCCAGGGGGATGTGCTTTTCCGCATCGATCCGGTGCCCTATCGCCTGGCGCTGAGGCAGGCGGAGGCCAACCTGGCCGCGATCAGTGCCGAGCTGGCCGAAGCACGACGCCGGGCGGAAGCGGAGCTCGCCAATGCCGGCGGTGCCATGGAGGAGATTCAGCGGGCCGAGGACGATCTCGAACTCGCCGAACGCACGGTGGAGAGGCTCGCGCCGCTTGCCGAGGAGGGCGTCGTCTCGCAGCAGACGTTCGATGAGGCCGTGACCGCGCGTGAGAATGCCCGCACCTCTCTGCGCCAGGCGCGGCAGGCCGCGGAGGCCAGTGTGGATCTGGTGGAGACCACCGAGGCGCTTGAGGCGGAACGCGATGCGGCGAGGGCCGCGGTCGAGCTCGCCCAGTGGGAGCTCGACCGCACGACGGTAACCGCGCCGTTCGACGGACTGGTCGCGGGCCTGACGGCGTCCATCGGTCAGTACCTTCTCCCCGGCGCGTCGATCTTCACCCTGATCGACGATCGCTCCTGGTACGCCACCGCTCTGGTCCGCGAGACCGATCTGGCGGGGATCAGCAATGGCGATCGCGCCGAGGTGACCGTCGCTATCAACCCCGGCTCGCCGATCATGGGTGAGGTGGAGGGCATCGGTCGCGGTATCCAGGCCAAGGATGATGTCGACCTGGCCGGGCAACTCCCGTACATCGAGGCGACCCTCGACTGGGTGCAGGTGGCGCGGCGGTTTCCGGTGCGGGTGCGCCTGAGCGACCCGCCGGATCAACTCCAGCACCTGGGCGCCTCGGCGCGGGTGGTATTCTCGCCGGCGGACCCACCGGCATCCGATAGCAACAACGCCGCTGGAGGCGCGCGTTGAGCATTCTGGCCGATCTGGCCCCTCGCCCGGGGCGCCTCCGCGATGCGGTTTCCATCGGCGGACTCTGCACGGCGATCGTGGTGGTCTCGATGACCATGCGTATCCCCGAGGCGGGATTGGCGGCGTATCTCGTGTTCTTTGCCTATCGCCCCGATGCCAACGGCACCATCGGGGTGTCGGTGATCTTCATCTTCGTTGCGATCTTCGTGGTTGGCGTGTCCATCCCGGTGCTCGGGCTGGTGATCGACAACCCGCCCGCGCGCATGGTGGTGGTGGCCTGCATTACGTTTGTCGGCATGTGGCTCGCGAGTGCCACGCCCCTGGGGCCACTCGCCAGCACGCTCGCCTTTCTGCTGACTTTCCTTCTGATCCTCCCGGACGTCGTCGATCTGCCCATCCCCAATATGGTGGATCTGCTCACGCACAGCATCATCTGGGTCGGACCCATCGTCATCATCGCCATGATCACCATCGGCCTGCTGGCCTACCTGTTCGGGCGCAATTCCATCGGTGTGGTGGAGGATCGCATGGCCGAGCGGCTGGCCGCGGTGGATGATCGGCTGGCGGGCCGGATCGATGCCGCGGCCTTTGCCGAGATCGTCATGGCGGCGCCGGCGAAGGTGGAGGATCTGGAGAAGTTCGCCAAGCTCTCGACCTCGAAGGCCGACTGGAACCGGCTGATGGCGCTGGACCGTGAATCCCTCGAGCTCATGCTGGCCGTGGCCGCGCTCGACGAGGCCGGGGCCGACCCGCAGACCCGGGCGGCGCTGCAGGGGCAATTGGCGGATGTCCAGTCGATGGCCCAGGCGAGCCTGACGATGCCGACCGGATCCCGGCCACTCGTCGCCGCCACCGCCGAGGATGTCGCCGCCTGCATTCGCCGTGTTGGCGGGATCCTGAACGGCGAACAGCTGCCGGAGAAGCCCGTAACGGCCAAGGAGGGCGGTGGTTTCCGCGCGCTGCTCATGGAACCCCGGCACTGGCAGTTCGCCACCAAGGTCACCCTGGCGGTCATGGTCTGCATTTTCATGTTCACGGGGCTGGACTGGGTCAGTATCCATACCTGCATGATCACCTGCTATTACGTCTCGGAGGCGACCCTCGGTGAGTCGGTCCACAAGATGACGTTGCGCATGACCGGCTGTCTGATCGGTGCGGCGATTGCCGCGCTCAGCCTGATCTATCTGATCCCGCTGATGAACGATGTGGGTCAGCTCGCCATGCTGGTCTTCGTGGTGGCCTCCATCGGCGGGTGGATCGGCGTCGGCTCGGAGCGTATTGCCTACGCAGGCTTCCAGATCGTGCTGGCGTTCTTCCTCGTCGTACTGGAGGCCTTCGGCGCCTTCGGGCTTAACTTCGGGCCGAGCTACGATTTCGAGCCGGCCACCGGCCGGATTCTCGGTATCCTGTTCGGCTCCCTGGCCTGTGCCTTCGCCTTTGTCCTGCTCTGGCCGCTGCCCATGCGCGTGGACGTCGCCGACGGAATCGCACGCACCCACCGGGCGGTAGCCGCAGGGCTCCGGCGGCAGCCGGCGACGGCACGCGCCGAAGTCGTCGCCGGTCTCGGTCGCGCCCGGGAGCTGCAGGACTACACCCTGTTCGAGCGCGCCGTCGAGCTGGATTCGATCACGCCGGACTGGTGCGCCGCGACCGATGAGGCCTTTCGGACACTGGCCGTCGCATCGGTGCTGGAGCGGCGCCGGGCGCGGCGTGGGGAGACCGACGTGGCCGGTGTGGATGCGCTGGCCGGGGCCTTCGATCAGGATGCCGACTATTTTGCCCAGGGCACCCTGGCACCGCGGCGGGAGGCCATGATTGCCGAAGCCGACGATCTCCCGCCTGCTGACTCGCGCGACGGGGCCCTCGTCAAACACCTCCAGGAGATTGCTGGATGCCGAACCGTTCCTTCGCAGGCAGCGTCGCTACAGCCGGCGCTCTCCTCCTGACGCTCGCCGGTTGTGCAAATGACGCGGGCAGCCTCGCCCCGGCGCAGCCGGACAGGCAGTGGGCGGTGCCGGCCGAGCTCGCCGGGGAGGTCGACCGGGCGCTGACGCAGCCGGATCCGGAAGCCGTTGGTGTGGATCGGGCCAAACGCTATGGCCTCCCCGGCCTGATTGATCTCGCCCAGCGTCTCGACCCCGAGACCCGTCTGGCCTGGGAGCAGGCGAGGGCAGCGGCCTACGCCGTGGACAGCGCGCGCGCCGATTATTTTCCCCAGATCGGGGCTGCCCTGGTCGCTGGCAGGAGTCGCTCCGATATCACCTTCGATCTGCCCGGCCTTGGCAGTACCACCGTGGACAATACCGCCACCTCCACGATCCCGAGCGTCTTCGTCGAATGGATGCTGTTCGACTTCGGCGAGCGTGAGTCGGCGGTGGCGGTGGCCGAGAAGCTCGCCATCTCCGAGAATCTCGGGTTCAATCTGGCACACCAGCAGACCCTGCTGGACGTGAGCCGGGATTACCATGCGCTGCTATCCGCCCGGACCCAGGCCGAGGCCGCCGAGCGGGCGCTGGAGAACAGTGAACGAATCCTGTCATCCGCCGAGGCGCGGCTGGCGCGTGGGGTCGGCAATGTCGTGGAGGTGGCGCAGGCGGAACAGGCGCTGGCGCAGTCCCGGCTGGATGCCGTCCGCGCACGGGGGGATGCGAGGGCGGCCTACGCCAGCCTGATGGCCACGGTGGGGCTGCCGGCAGGGCGTGGCGTTGATGTGTCGACCCGGCCGATGCCGCTGCCGGAGGCGATGCCGGAACGACTCGATGCGGTGGTCCGCGATGCACTGCGTCACCGGCCGGATATTCTCCAGGCAGTGGTCAACCTGCAGGCGCAGCGGGCCGCCCTGGATGGAGCGGAGGCCGCCTTCCGCCCCAAGGTCGGCCTGGTGGCATCCGCGGCCCGGAACAACGGCAAGCTCGCCATCAACGGCAGCAGCTTTGATATACCGGCCACGGATACACTGGCGCTGCTCACGGTCGAAGTGCCACTGTTCGACGGGGGGCTGCGTGAGAGTCGGCGTCAGGCGGCAGCTGCCGAGGTGGCCGGCGCGGAGGCGCAGCTCGCCGCGGTCCGCCGTGCGGCGGAGGCGGAGGTCGTGACCGCCTACGAGGGGCTGGCGACGGCGCTTTCCGCATGGGAGAGCGCCGATGCGCTTGTCGCGGCGGCGCGACGGACCGCCGATGCGACCCTGTCGGCCTATCGTCAGGGGGTAGGGAGTCTGCCCGAGGTGTTGGCCGCGCAGAATGGCCTACTCGATGCCGAGCAGGCCCGCTCGCAGGCCCGGGCGGATGCCCAGATCGCCATGACGGTGTTTGCTTTTGAAACCGGATCTCTCAACCAAGGAGCGATGTGATGTACAAGGACTGGCCCCAGACCGCCCAGGAACTCTCGAAGCTGATGCAGAACTTCGGCAAGGGGCATCCCGAGGTGGCCAAGGGCTTTACCCAGTTGTCAAAGGCCGCTGAAAAGGACGGTGCCCTGAGTGCCAAGGACAAGGAGCTGATGGCGCTCGCCATCGGCGTGGCGATCCGTTGTGAGGGATGTATTGCCTTCCACGCCAAAGCGGCGGCCCAGTACGGCGCCAGCCGGGACGAGGTGCTGGAGACCATTGGTGTCTGTCTGTATATGGGTGGCGGCCCGTCGTTCGTCTACGGCTCACAGGCGCTCGAGGCATTCGATCGCTTCGCCGCCGAATCCTGAGTCGGGCAAGTCCGCACCCGACGAAAAAGGCCCCTCGGAAGGGGCCTTTTTCATTGCAGAGAGGGGGTTCGTGCGGGCTCAGTACTTGCCCCGCACCCCGTCTTCCGCCGCGCTGGTCGGCACCAGCGCCCGCACCAGCGTTTTCATGTCCAGCACGCCGATCTGCTCGCCATCGCTGACCACCCGATAGGTCAGGCTGGTATCCCCCTCGGATTCGGCGATCACCGCCTCCAGGTTCGTGTCTCCGTCGACATCGCCGGCCAGTGTGGTTTCCAGGGGCTCGGTCGTCGGATCCATGACCGAGCGCACCCGGAGCACACGTGCCCGGTTGATGTCGCTGATGAAGTCCACGATGTAGGGGTCATTGGGGTGCAGAAGGATTTCCTGCGGCTCACCCTGCTGGACGATATAGCCGTCCTTGAGAATGACCAGATGGTCGGCCAGCTTGAGCGCCTCGTCGAGATCGTGGGTGATGAACACGATGGTCTTATGGAGCTCTTTCTGCAGCTCCAGCAGCAGGTCCTGCATATCCGTTCGGATCAGTGGATCCAGCGCCGAGAAGGCCTCGTCCATCAGCATGATGTCGGAGTTGGACGTGAGCGCCCGGGCAATGCCCACGCGCTGCTGCATACCACCCGAGAGCTGATGGGGGTGCTGGTTGTCATTGCCCTGAAGACCCACCCGGTCGAGCCACTTGCTCGCCTCCTGCAGGGCAGCGGATTTGTCTTCGCCCCGCACGATGAGTGGCATGGCGGCATTCTCCGACACGGTTCGGTGGGGCAGCAGGGCGAACTTCTGGAAGACCATCGACATGCGCTGACGACGCATCTGCCGAAGTGCCTCGGCGTCGTAGCTGATGACGTCATCGCCGTCCACCAGGACCTGACCATCGGTGGGCTCGATCAATCGGTTCAGATGACGGATCAGCGTCGACTTGCCGGAGCCCGACAGACCCATGATGACGGTGATCCTGCCGTCAACCATGTCCACGTTGATGTCCTGCAGGCCCAGCACATGGCCGTACTGCTCGAGCAGTTCGGCCTTGCCCACGCCGGCCTTGACCCGCTCCAGCGCCGCGGCCGGGTCGTCACCGAAAATCTTGTAGAGATGCTGGATCGAGATCTTGATCTGATCACTCATGATTCCGGTTCCGTCCGCTTACTGCTGGGCCGTGTTGACGCGGGCGAGGGCCGCCTTGGTCACACGGTCGAGAATGATGGCGAGCAGCACGATGCCGAGACCGGAGACCAGTCCGACGCCAAGCTCGAGATTACGGATGCCGCGCAGCACCAGCACGCCCAGTCCGGGGGCGGACACCAGTGAGGCGATGACCACCATGGCGAGACTCATCATGATCGTCTGGTTGACGCCGGCCATGATGTTCGGCAGCGCCAGCGGAATCTGCACACCGTAGAGTTTCTGCCGGTCGGTCATACCGAAGGCGTCCGCCGCTTCGATCACGTCCTTGTCCACCAGGCGGATACCAAGATCGGTCAGGCGGATCACCGGGACGATCGCATAGAGGATGATCGCGATGCCGTAGAGCTTGGGCTCGGTTACCGAGAACAGGAAAATCAGCGGGATCAGGTAAACGAATGGTGGTAGCGTCTGGAGCATATCCAGTATGGGAATGACGCTTTTCTGCAGCCGATCGCTGCGCGACATGGCGATGCCGATGGGCACGCCCAGCAACACGCAGATCGCCGAGCACACAAAGATGATCGCGAGCGTCTGCATCGCGTAGTCGTAGTGATCGATGAAGGCGAGGAACAGAATCATCGTCGCGACGGTCACCACCAGGCGGCTCGATCGCGACGCCAGGAATACCACGATCAGCAGCGCCGGGATCATGATGAACCACGGCACCGTCTGGAACAGATTCAGCGCGCCGCTGAGAAACCAGCTGAGCGGCTGAGTGATTGGGTCGAGCACAAACTTCAGGCTGTCCTTCATGCCCAGAAAGCCATTCTCCAGACCGGTCGTGAGCTGCCGGGTCTGGGCAATGGCCGGACAGGCATCATGCAGGTTGTCGAGAGAGGGAAAAGGGGTTTCCCAGACCGAAGGGGCCTCACCGCTTCGCTTCGCGATGAGATCCTGCATGCTCATCGTGCCGCCGCCGCTCTCGCCGCACCAGCCCCGCAGCCCGAGTCCGTCAAAAATGAAATCGTAGGTCGCCATGCCCGGCTCCTCTGATCAAATGGGGAGGGGCACCGGAGCGAATGCTCCGGTGCCTGTTTCCGAGGGTGGTCGCCCTTAGAACATGCCTTCCAGATTGGCCTTGGCGTCGTCGCTCAGCCAGCTCATCCACTGATCCTGGTTGTTCTGCAGAAAGTAGACGACGGCCTCGTCGATGCTGGCCTGATTGTCGGAATGCCAGGCAAGGAGGCTGTTCATCTGATCGTTGCTGAAGGTGACGTTCTCCATCAGCTCGAAGGCTTCCGGCTCACGCTCGGCCAGATCCGCGGTAACGACGTTGTACACGTCAGCCGACGGGAAGCCCGACACACCCACTTCAGTGCAATCCGTGTCCTGGTTACAGGCGTGGATTTCCTCGTTGTACGGGCCCAGGTCAACGCTGACCATGTCGTACTTGCCGAGGGGTGCCGTGGGGCCCCAGTAGTAGCCGAAGTAGGGCTCGCCGTTTTCATAGGCCGATGCCATGGCACCCGCCAGGGTCTCGCCGGAGCCGTGGTGGAAGACCTCGATGCCGTTGCCCTCGAGATCAAACGCCTCGGCCAGCGAGTCGCTCACGATGCGGCAGCCCCAACCATCCGGGCAGCTGTGGAACATCCCACCAACGGCCTCCGGATTGTTCAGAATGCCCTCGATGGTCCCCAGCTCGGGATTTTCCTCGACAACGTAGTCCGGCACCAGCCAGTGCTCGGTGCCGCCGTCGCTGAACGTATCGGAGGCACGGATGACCTTGCCTTCCTCGGCCAGCTCGAAGTAGACCGGTGCCGAGTTGACCCAGAGCTCCGGCACGATGTCGGGCTCGTTATTCTCGGCCAGCGAGGTGATCGCCGTGGTGGTGGCGGACGGTACGACCGTGACATCACAGCCGTAGCCCTGCTCCAGCAGGAAGGCCGTGATACCGGTAATGATGCCACCGGAGGTCCAGTTCATTTCGCCGACCGACACCTCGCCACACTCGGCGTTGGCGGCCATTGGCAGCATTGCGCCCGTCAGGGCCAGTGCATAGAGGGAACGCTTACTCATGGTTAGCTCCGTTCTCTTTCGCTTTATCAGCGGTTAGTGGATGGCGGAGTCGCCCATCGATGGCTGCCCCGGTCGTTGATCGCCGGAGAGCGCTTCGATGTTCAGGGGGAAGAGGGCAGACGGAACATTCCGTTTGCCGGTGACAGGACGGTGCGGGTTGTCGATGACCCGAGTCTCCTTGCCCAAGTATTACTTAACTATAGATCAACTTTTCTGATAAGCCAAACGTTTGACCCGGATCAATGGAACCAGAGCGTGAGCAGGCCTGCCAGCGGCGCCAGGATCAGCGTGACGGCCCAGCGCCGCCAGACGAAGGGCCAGCCCAGCGTGGGAAGCTCGTAGGAGAGCACGCGATGGAGGGCGAAACACGACCAGCTGGTCAGCAGGGCGATGAGCTGGGGAACCCCGACACCAGCGCGCTCGAAGACCAGAATCAGCGGAAACGTCACCATGGGTCCGCCCGGCATGATCCCGCCCAACAGTGATGCGATCAGGATGCCATTCAAGCCGGATGAATCGCCCAGCCAGCGACCGAACAGCGCCTGCGGGATCAGCTCACCGATGAAGCTGGCGGCGATCAGCGCAATGGGCAGACGCACCAGCAGCGGCGCGAGTTGCTTCCAGGCACGGTGCATGACATCGCCGTGGCGGATATGCGCGTCCCGATGGGCGAGGCCAGCGAAGAGGAGGGCCAGTGCAAGGATGCTCAGATAAGCGAATGGCATCAGCGGTGCTGCGGCTCGCCGAGCCACTGACTGGTTACACCGGCGAGCAGCGGCAGCGGGAGGGAGACCAGCAGCCTCAGTAAGACGAAGTCGAGGCCGAAGAATGGCAGCTCCCACATCAACACCCGCTGAATGCCAAGCAGCGACCAGGCGGTGAGATAGGTGATGCAGACCGGTAGCGAGGCGCCCATGGCGCGCAGCCCGACCACCAGAGGGAAGGCCATGAACGGCCCCCCGGGGGTGATGGCGCCGGCGCCGGTGGCGATCAACAGGCCGCGCCAGCCGGCACGCCGGCCCAGCCAGTGTTCCACCACCCGCCGCGGCAGGAGCGCCTGGGCATAGGCGGCCATCACGATCGCGATAACGACCAGCGGCACGACCAGCACAATCAGCTCACCGCCGGAGAGCAGCGCCTGCGTAAACGCCTCCGGGCCCTGGCGATACCAGAGCAGGGCGCCCGAGAGGACGCCGAGGATGACGAAGAAAACTGTCATCCGCCGCGCTCCGGATTCTCCGCGATCTTCGTTTCACGGCGCAACCGGCGCCAGTTCTCGAATCGCTGCGCTTCGATGGCGCCGGCGGCCAGGCCCTGTCGGACACCGCAATCCGGTTCCCGGCTGTGCTGGCAGTCACGAAAGCGGCACTCGCGGGCGGCTTCCAGAATCTCGGGATAGGCCCGGTCGACCGCCTCGCTGCCCAGATGATCCAGTCGCAGGGTCCGCACCCCTGGCGAGTCGATCAGGGCGCCCCCATCCTCCCGGCGGAAGAGGGTGGTCTCGCTCGTGGTGTGGCGCCCTTGGCCGCTGGTTGCCGAGATCTCGCCGATACGCAGCGACAGCGCCGGGATGAGCGCCTGGGTGATGGAGGACTTCCCCACGCCGGATTGTCCGACCAGGACAATGGTCTCCCCGCCGGTCTGGTTGCGTAGGCCAGCCAGGCCGGCGCCCGTCGTGGTGCTGCCCTCGAGGACCGGGATACCAAGGCGACGGCAGCGCGCCTGCAGCGCCGCCAGTGTCGGGGCCGATGGCCCGAGCTCGAGATCCGCCTTGTTGCACCACAGAAGCATGGCCAGGCCAAGCGTCTGGCCGAGCACCAGGTAACGGTCCACCAGCAGGCTGTCCGGCGCGGGTTCGGGCGCGACCACGATCACCAGCCGATCGATGTTCGCCACCAGTGGCCGGGGCCGGCCCCGGAAATCACCCCGCTCGACGAGGTTGTGACGCGGCTCGATGCCATCGATCACGCCCTCGGGTGTGCCCGGCGTCCAGCGCACGCGGTCACCGCAGACGGGACGCCCCGCCCGCCGACCGCGCAGCTGGCATCGATGCAGCCCGCCGGCCATATCGTCGACCAGGCAATGGTCGGCGGTACTCATGATGACGAGCCCTGTTTTCTGACTCATGGCCGTCCCGATCCGGCGCCGGAATGCCTCTGGTAGACTTCGCATTCACTCACGGCAGCCGGAATACAGCGCTCATGTCCTACTCGGCCAGCAACCTGATCTGGATCGATCTCGAGATGACCGGTCTGGATGTTGACCACGACCAGGTTATCGAGATCGCCACCATCGTCACCGATGCCCAACTGAATATCCTTGCCGAAGGGCCGGTGCTCGCCATTCATCAGCCCGAGTCCGTGCTGGCCGCCATGGACGACTGGAACCAGACCCAGCACGGCGGCTCCGGGCTGATGCAGCGGGTTCGGGACAGCGAAATCGACGAGGCCGAGGCAGAGCGGCGCACCATCGCTTTCCTCGAGCAGTGGGTGCCCGCCGGTGTCTCGCCGATGTGTGGTAACAGCATCTGCCAGGACCGGCGTTTCCTGCACCGGGCGATGCCGCAGTTGCTGCGCTATTTCCACTACCGGCATATCGATGTCAGCACGCTCAAGGAGCTCGCCCAGCGCTGGCTGCCCGGCGTCGCGGAAGCCATGACCAAGCAGTCCTCTCACCTTGCACTGGACGATATCCGCGACTCCATTAACGAGCTCCGCCACTATCGCGCCCATTTTCTGGTGGAAGCGGCTCGGGCCCGGTGATCACCGGCGTGTCGGGCCGATTGCCCCATTCCGACCACGACCCGGCATAGCCACGGACGTGCTCGAAGCCGAGATGGCGCAGGACCACATAACTGAGCGATGAGCGGTGGTGGGTCTGGCAGTGGGCGACGATCTCCTGATCGCGGCGCAGGCCGCGCGATCGATAAAGCGCGTCGAGCTCGTCGAGCGGGCGCAGCCGGCCACTCCGTCGGGGATCCCGATTGTCTCCCCAATCGACGTTAACCGCCCCCGGGATGTGTCCGCCACGGGCCGCGCGTAAGTCTTCGCCGCGGTATTCCGCCGGGCTGCGGGCATCGAGTATGCAGACGCCAGGTTCATCCAGATGTTCGCGAATGTACTCCTCGCCGGCGACCACTTCCGGGGAACGCAGCTCGGCCGGGTAGGGTGCCGTCTCGGCACCGGGGGCAGGCTCGCCGCTGGTCAGTGGGTGGCCGTCCTCGCGCCAGGCCGCAAGTCCGCCGTCCAGTATGCCGGCGCGCCAGTGACCCAGCGCGTGGAGCGTCCAGACCAGCCGTGAGGCCCGACCCCCACCACTGTCATCGTAGGCGATGACGGTCTGGTCGGGGCGAATGCCGGCGTTGCCGAGCACCTCCCCCAGCACCGCCATGGGGGGCAGCAGACCGCTCGCGGGTGGTTCGGCGTGGTTAAGATCGGCGAAATCGACTCGACCCGCTGTCGGGATATGGCCGCTTGCATAGACGTCTGCATCGCCGACGAACACCACATGGGGCGGCCTGTCGCCTTGCAGGCGTCGGGCCAGCTCATCGGTGCTGATCACAATGGCCGGTTCGGTATCGCTCATGGGCACTCCCCTGGGGCGACAATTGGGCCGGGGAGTATAGCAGCGTCGGCCTTGAGCGCCGCTCAGGCGACCTTGATCAACTCCAGCCAGTGCCGGACCGGGACGTCGGCTGCCTCATCGAGATGGGTCAGGCAGCCGATGTTGGCCGTGGCGATGACCTCGGGGTCGCCGGTGGCCAGGTTGTCGAGCTTCTGGCTGCGCAACTGCCCGGCGAGCTCGGGCTGGAGGACCGAGTAGGTACCTGCCGACCCGCAGCAGATATGGCCATCGGGCACCGGCGTCATCTCAAAGCCGATCCGCGCCATCAGGGCGTCGACCCGGCCGTTGAGCCTCTGGGCGTGCTGCAGCGTGCAGGGCGTCTGGAAGGCAACCCGCCGCGGTGCATCGTCCGCCGGGGCCAGGCGATCGGCATGCGCCTCCAGCAGCTCAATGGGGTCAATGGCAAGCTTGGTCACCCGCGCCGCCTTGTCCGCATAGTCCGGATCGTCCGCGAGCAGATGACCGTAATCCTTGACCTGTGCGCCACAACCGCTTGCATTCACCACGATGGCCTCGGCACCGGCCTCAATATGCGGCCACCATGTATCGATATTGGCCCGGATGCGCTCAAGGGCGGCATCCGGGGCGCCCAGATGCTGGTCAATGGCGCCACAACAGCTCACCTCGCGCGTGCGCCGGACACCGATGCCGAGGTCCTCGAGAATGCCCGCCGTCTGGGGGTTGATCGGCGGCTCCAGGGCAGGCTGGACACAACCTTCAAGCATCAGCACGAAGCGCTCCCGCGACTGGGTGGACGGCCAGGCGGGGGCCGAACGGCGGGGCCGGATTTTCTTGCGCAACGCCTCGGGTACCAGCGGCCGGACGACCCGACCCATGGCGAGGAGACTGGCGAACAGCCGCGGCCGCGGCAGGACGCTGCGCAGGGCCAGCCGCAGCCAGCCCTGGACAGGCGGTCGCGGCACCTGCGCCTCGACGATTTCCCGGCCCAGATCGGCCAGCCGGCCGTATTCGACGCCCGACGGGCAGGTCGTCTCGCAGGCCCGACAGGTGAGACAGCGATCGAGGTGGAGCTGCAGGCTTTGCGTCGGCGTCTCACCCTCGAGGACCTGCTTGATCTGATAGATCCGACCCCGCGGGCTGTCCAGTTCGTCGCCAAGCAGCCGATAGGTCGGGCAGTTGGCAAGACAGAAGCCGCAGTGCGTGCACTTGCGCAGGATTTCGTCGGCTTCCTGGCCGGCCGCCGTATCCTTGATGAAATCGGCAAGATGGGTCTGCATGCTCAGCTCACCTCCGCTTGCGGGTAGAGTCGTCCGGGATTGAGAACGCCATGCGGGTCAAAGGCCTGCTTGATATGCCGGTGCAGCCGCTCCTTGACCGCATCCAGTGGCGCAAAGGCAGCGACCCCCGGCAGCTCGCCGCGGAAAAGCGTCGCGCTGCCACCCACCGCGGCGGCCTGCGCACGCAGTGCGTCGGCATCCTCCCGGCCGCGCAGCCAGAGTTGCTGACCCGACCAGTCCACCAGCACGGACCCTCCGAAGTCCGCTGGATCAACCCCCGGCGGTAGCGCAAGCCGCCAGAGGGGGCGCTCGTCTGCCGTGAAAAAGGCGTGACGATGATCGCGGATCGACTGCCAGAAGGCAGCGGCGTCGGACGCCTCCATCACCTCACCGCCAAGTGCCGCCTGAGCGTCCTCTACGGCCGAGGCCGTGCCCTCGAAACGGACATGGAGCTGATCGCCGTCGTGGAGCATGCCGGTGAGCGGCCGGCCGGCGCGCAGCCACTGCTCACTGAGCCGATGGCAGTCACCCGCGGCAGCCGCAAGGCGCAACGTGGCGGTGGCGGGCATGGCCGGGAGCACCTTGAGCGATACCTCGGTGATGATGCCCAGGGTACCGAGCGCGCCGGTGTTGAGGCGCGCGACGTCGTAGCCCGCTACATTTTTCATGACCTCGCCGCCAAAGCGCATGGTCTCGGCGCGGCCATTGATGAGCCGTATCCCCAGCACCATATCCCGCACGGCACCCGCGTATGGCCGGGCCGGGCCCGATAGCCCGGCCGCGACCATCCCGCCAACGCTGCCCCCGCCATTGAAATGCGGTGGCTCGAAGGCCAGTCGTTGGCCCTTGTCGGCAAGCGCCGCCTCGATTTCGTCGATCGGCGTACCGGCACGGGCGGTCAGGACAAGCTCGGTCGGCTCGTAGTTGACGATACCTCGATGATCGAGGGTGCTGACGACGCGGCCTTGTGTCGGATTTCCGTAAAACGCCTTGCTGGCGCTGCCCTCAATCGTGAGTGGCTGGTCGTCGGCGATGGCGGCTGCAACCTGCTCGACGAAGGCTGCGGTCTGATCGGCATCGATCATTAGAGGCGCTCAAGCTCGGGATGGGGCAGTTCACCGTTATGCACATGCAATCGACCGAACTCCGCGCAGCGGTTGAGCGTTGGAATGGCCTTGCCCGGGTTGAGCAGCCCGTCTGGATCGAACGCCGCCTTGATGCGGTGGAACTGCTCGATCTCGGGGTTGCTGAACTGCACGCACATTTCGTTGATTTTCTCGAGACCAACACCATGCTCGCCGGTGACTGTCCCGCCGACCTCGACGCAGAGCTGGAGGATTTCACTGCCGACGCGCTCGGCGGCAGCGAGCTGGCCGGGCTGGTTGCCATCGAAGAGTATCAGCGGGTGCAGATTGCCATCGCCGGCGTGAAAGACATTGACCGTCTCAAGTGCCTCGGCCTGGCTGATCTCGCTGATCCGGCGGAGGACATAGGCGAGCTGGCGGCGCGGGATCGTGCCATCCATGCAGTAGTAATCCGGCGAGATCCGGCCCACCGCTGGGAAAGCAGCCTTGCGCCCCGCCCAGAACCGAGCCCGCTCAGCGGCGTCGGCGGCGACCTGAATGCGCGTCGCGCCATGCTCGCGCAGACACTCATCGACGGCGGCCATCTGGTCGGCGACCTCCGCCTCGCTGCCATCGAGCTCGCAGATCAGAATGGCGGCGGCGGCGGTGTCATAGCCCGCATGGACGAAATCCTCGGCGGCCTGAATGGCGGCTCCATCCATCATCTCGAGCCCGCCGGGGATGATGCCCCGGGCAATGAGCCCGGCAACGGCGTGGCCACCCGACTCAACATCCGCAAAAGAGGCCATGAGGACCTGCTTGGTCAGCGGCTCAGGCAACAGCTTCACGGTGACCTCGACAACCACCCCGAGCATGCCCTCCGAGCCGTGCATGAGGGCCAGCAGATCGAGGCCCGGGCTGTCCGGCGCCTCGGCGCCGATGGTGGTCAGCTCGCCGTCTATGGTGACCACCGTGATGGCCAGTACGTTGTGCACCGTCAGGCCATATTTAAGGCAATGCACGCCGCCGGCGTTTTCGCCCACATTGCCGCCTATCGAACAGGCGATCTGCGAGGAGGGATCCGGCGCGTAATACAGCCCGTAAGGTGCTGCGGCCTCGGTGATGGCGAGGTTGCGGACACCCGGCTCCACCCGGGCGAGGCGCCGCCCGCGATCGATCTCGCGGATGCGGTTGAACTTGCCCATGGCGAGCAAGAGCCCCTGTGGATGCGGCAGCGAGCCGCCGGAAAGGCTGGTTCCCGCGCCGCGGCTGACGACGGGCACGCCATTATCGCGGCATAGCCGGAGGATGGTCTGGACCTGCTCGATGGTCTCAGGGATGGCGACCAGCCGGGGCAGCTGCTTGTAGGCGGCGAGGCCGTCGCACTCGTAAGCGCGGCGGCCGGCCTCGTGCACGATTAGCCCATCGGGCGGCAGGACATCGCCAAGCGCTTCGATGAGCGGATCGATATCCACCTCGAAGCGGAGATCTTCCTGCCGGAACAGCTCATGCGCTGGCATGCCTCTCTCTCCTCGCCGAATTGTACTGCACAGGCTAGCCCACCGCCCCTTCGCTCTCAAGCATGGTTCGGCCGACTCAGGCCTCCTGCGCGTCCTCGCCCAGGTACAGCCAGGTCTCAACCACGCTGTCCGGGTTGAGCGAGACGCTGTCGATGCCTTCCTCCATCAGCCAGCGCGCCAGGTCCGGATGATCCGAGGGGCCCTGGCCACAGATGCCGACATACTTATTCGCGCGGCGTGCCGCCTGGATGGCCATGTGCAACAGCGCCTTCACTGCGGGATCACGCTCTTCGAACAGATGCGCCACCAGGCCGGAGTCGCGATCCAGTCCCAGCGTCAGCTGGGTGAGATCGTTGGATCCAATGGAGTAGCCATCGAAGATCTCCAGGAATTCGTCTGCGAGGACGGCGTTGGAAGGCAGCTCGCACATCATGATGACCTTGAGGCCGTCCTTACCCTTCTCAAGACCGTTCTGCGCCAGCAGCTCCACCACTTGCCGGCCCTCGTCCGGCGTGCGCACGAACGGGATCATGATCCAGACGTTGGTCAGGCCCATTTCGTCGCGCACGCGGCGCAATGCCTGGCACTCAAGCTCGAAGCAGGGCCGGAAGTCCTTGGAGATGTAGCGCGATGCGCCGCGGAAGCCGATCATCGGATTCTCTTCCTCGGGCTCGTACGCGGCACCGCCGATCAGGTTGGCGTACTCGTTGGACTTGAAGTCGGACATGCGCACGATCACCGGCTTATCGGCAAAGCTCGCAGCCAGCGTGCTGATGCCTTCAGCGAGCTTGTCGACGTAGAAGCTCACCGGATCGTCATAACCGCTGATCTGGTTGTCGATCACCGCCTTGAGATCCTCCGGCTGGCGGTCGTATTCGAGCAGGGCGCGTGGGTGGATGCCGATCATTCGGTTGATGATGAACTCCAGCCGCGCCAGGCCGATGCCGGCGTTGGGCAACTGAGCGAAGTCGAAGGCCCGGTCCGGGTTGCCGACATTCATCATGATCTTGAATGGCAGCTCAGGCATGTTGCCCAGGGCGATCTCGCGGACCTCATAGTCCTGGATACCGCGATAGATGTAGCCGGTATCCCCCTCGGCGCAGGAGACGGTGACCTCCATGCCGTCACGGACGCGTTCGGTGCCGGCGCCGGTCCCCACCACGGCCGGGATGCCCAGCTCGCGGGCGATGATCGCGGCATGACAGGTCCGGCCGCCCCGGTTGGTGACGATGGCGGAGGCGCGTTTCATGATCGGCTCCCAGTCGGGGTCCGTCATGTCCGTGACCAGCACGTCGCCGGCCTCTACCGTGTGCATGTCATCAATGGAGTCGACCACGCGGGCCCGGCCCGCGCCGATGCGCTGGCCGATGGCGCGACCTTCGATGAGAACCTGACCGCGTTCGTGCAGCTGATAGCGCTTGAGGCTCTGTCCGCCGTCGCGGCTCTTCACGGTCTCGGGGCGTGCCTGAAGGATGAAAAGACGCCCGGTCTCGCCATCCTTGCCCCACTCAATGTCCATCGGCCGGCCGTAGTGGGCCTCGATGGTCATGGCCTGACGGCCAAGCGACTCCACCTCGGTATCGGTCAGGCAGAAGCGCATGCGGTCTTCGTCGGGCGTTTCCACCACCGAGACCGTCTCGTCGCTCTGCGGATCGGTGTCGTAGACCATCTTGATGGCCTTCTCGCCGAGTATGCGGCGCAGCACGGCGGGCCTGCCCGCCTCGAGCGTGGATTTGTGGACGTAGAACTCATCCGGGTTGACCGAGCCCTGTACCACGGTCTCGCCGAGGCCGTAGGAGGCGGTGACGAACACCACGTCCCGGAATCCGGATTCGGTGTCCATGGTGAACATCACGCCAGAGGCGCCGGTGTCCGATCGCACCATCTCCTGGATGCCCGCCGACAGGGCGACCTGATCATGTTCAAACCCATGATGGACGCGGTAGGAGATCGCCCGGTCGTTGAACAGTGAAGCGAACACGTCGCGGATGGTCCGCAGGACGTTGTCCAGGCCGCGGACGTTGAGGAAGGTCTCCTGCTGGCCCGCGAAGGAGGCATCCGGCAGGTCCTCGGCGGTGGCGGAGGAGCGCACCGCGACGGCGAGATCGGTCTTGCCGGTGCGGGCGAGCAGCTGCTCCCAGGCCCCGGTGATCTCGTCATGCAGCCGACCGGGGAAGGGCGTGTCGACGATCATCTGGCGGATTCGTGCACCGGCCCTGGCAAGCGCACGGACATCCTCGACGTCGAGGCCAGCGAGTTCGGCTTCGATTTTCGGGCGCAGGCCGCTCTCATCGAGGAAATCCCAATAAGCCTGCGCCGTGGTTGCGAACCCGCCCGGCACCTGGACACCGGCATCCGCCAGGTTACTGATCATCTCACCGAGTGAGGCGTTCTTGCCCCCGACATGCTCGACGTCGTTCATGCCGAGGGACTCGAACCACACTACGTACTCGCTCACTTGCGCTCTCCCGTTCAAGATTATGCTGACCCCGGTACACTGGGGGTTAATGTTGGATAGCCTGGTTGAAAGGTGTCATGGAGCCCGATCGAAGCGTTTTCTTTGTCTCCGACCGGACCGGCATTACCGCCGAGACCCTCGGTCATAGCCTTCTGACCCAGTTCTCCCTGGACTGCAGGCCGGTCAGCCTGCCGTTCACCGACAGCCCCGAGGCGGTGGACGCCGCGATTGAGCGCATCGAGGCCGCCGGGCGGGCGACGGGTGCGCGTCCCATCGTGTTCAGCACGATTATCGATGCCGGGCTGCGCAATCGGCTGCGTCGCGTGAATGCCGTGGTGCTCGATTTCTTCGATACGTTCATCGGCCCGCTGGAGAGCGAGCTCGGCATGGAGTCGAGCCATACCGTCGGGCAGAGCCATGGCATGGCCGACCCGGGTGCCTACAATCTGCGAATCGATGCCATGAACTACGCCCTGTCGGCGGATGACGGCGCGGTCGTGCGGCATTACGAACAGGCGGATGTCATTCTGGTGGGAGTGTCGCGTTGCGGGAAAACGCCGACCTGTATCTATATGGCGCTCCATTACGGGCTGTTCGCAGCCAACTATCCGCTGACCGACGACGACTTGCTGAGCGGCCGGTTGCCGGAGGTCCTGCGCCCGCATCGTGACCATCTCTATGCCCTCACCATCCGTCCGGAGCGCCTGGCCCAGATTCGCGCCGAGCGACGACCGGACACGCGATATGCGTCGCTGCGGCAGTGCCAGTATGAAACGGTCCGGGCGGAGGGCCTGTTCCACCAGGAAAAGCTGCCCTTCTCTGATACGACAACGATGTCCATTGAAGAGATCGCCGCCATGATCATCCAAACCCGTCAACTGCCGCGGCGACTGTATTAAATTCCCCCGCGGAATGCCAGTCTCAACGCTCAGAACCGCACCTGGCGTGTGCTAGGATTCACCCATGGTCATGCAGGCAACGAACACCACTCCAGAGCTTCCGGTGCAGGGCAGTTTCGCGGCACTCATGGAGCTCTACGAGAACAACTACATTTATCTGCGCCGGCTGGTGCCCCAGCTCGACGGCAGGCGGGATGCCCAGGTTTCCAGCGTGGACCGCGGGCCCGATCTGCATCTCGAGGTCATCGAGCGCTGTCCGTACACGACCAGCCTTCTGCTGACGCATCGGTTCCCGCGCCATCGTGGCGAGGAGGCGCTGCCCGATCTAAAGGTGCGTATCTATCACGATGCCCGGGTCGCCGAAGTGCTCATGGCAAGCGCGTCGCCATCGGCATCGATTCCGCCGGCGGAACCGCAGCATGCGGGCGGCACGCTGGCCTGGCGCTGGGCCGCCAATCGCTTTCTCAACCGCTGGCTGCTGTACTGTCTGGGCGAGGGGCATGGTTTCCCGGTCGATGAGGATGGCTGGGGTCAGGATCGCCCACTGGCACGACGCTGGGCGGTGTAGCGCGCTCTGCCATGCGGCTTTCCACCAAGGGACGGTATTCAGTCACGACCATCATGGACCTGGCCCTGCATCAGGATAGAGGGCCGGTCGCGCTGGCGGATATCTCCCGCCGACAGAATCTCTCCCTTTCCTACCTCGAGCAGCTTTTCGCGCAGTTGCGCCGCCATGGCCTGGTGCGAGGCGTGCGCGGGCCGGGGGGCGGATATTGCCTGGCGCGGTTACCCGAAGAGATCAGCATTGCCGACGTTATTCTGGCGGTTGAACAGCCAGTCGATGCCACGGCTTGCGGGGGCGAGGAGGACTGTGACCTGGGCGATCGCTGCCTCACGCATGATCTCTGGGCCGAGCTCTCGGGCCAGATTCAGAGCTTTCTGGCGGGGATCAGCCTCGCGGCGCTGGCTGGCAATCCTGATCTGCTCGAAGCCGCCGGCCGGGAGTGACCTAGGTCTCGAGGTTGATCAGCCCCATTTTCACGGCCGCCAGGGTGGCCTCTGCCCGGGTCGACACGTTGAGCTTGAGATAGATCGCCTTGATGTGGCCGGCGACTGTTGATGGCCGAATGGCCAGCGCTTCGCCGACCCGATGCCGATCCCATCCCTGGGAGAGCAGTTTGAGGACCTCGACCTCGCGGCGGGTGAGGCCGGCGGTCTCGACAGTGGATTGCCATACGCCGTCACCCGCTCCATCCTGAGTCTCCGCGCGCTGGAACTGGCGCAGGATCTGCCGGGTGATCTCCGGTGAAAGCCCCGGTTCGCCCTTGGCGATGCCCGCCAGCAGGCGCTTGATACCGGCATCGCCCTGATCCTTGAGGATATAGCCATCGATACCGTGCCGGAGCGCGGCCCGGATATGGGCATCGTCATCGTGCCGGGTGATCAACACGCGTGCAGCTTCCGGGTACAGCGCCAGCGTCTGCTCGATCAGCTCCAGTCCTGAGCCATCCGGCAGGTAGAAGTCCGTTACCAGCAGACCCGGCATGTACTGACCGAGCCGGGCATGGCCATCTTTCAGCCCCATGGCCGTTGCCAGATCGATCTGAGGCCAGAGATTGAAGAGAATCTGACTGACCCGGTGCTGCTCCGTGGGATCGGGATCGATAACCAGTGCACGTCTCATTCCACAATCCTTTGCTCACGGCCGCCATCGCCGCCTGCGGACTGACGTATATCAGCCCTGACGCCCTATTCATAGTTTTTGGCCGATGCCGGACTAGTGCTGGAGGATCTGTTCGAGGAATTCCCGTGTGCGAGGCTGTTGCGGGTTGGTGAAGAAATCACCCGGTGCCGCCGTCTCGACGATTTCACCGCCGTCCATGAAGATGACGCGGTCGGCGACGGTCTTCGCAAACCCCATCTCGTGCGTGACACAGAGCATGGTCATGCCACTGCCGGCGAGTTCCACCATGACATCGAGGACCTCCTTGATCATCTCCGGGTCCAGCGCCGAGGTGGGTTCGTCGAACAGCATGATCTTGGGCTGCATGCACAGCGCACGGGCAATGGCGACGCGTTGTTGCTGGCCTCCGGAGAGCTGTCCGGGATACTTGTGGGCCTGGTCCGGGATACGCACCCGTTCCAGGTAGTGCATGGCCGTCTCGATGGCTTCACCGCGGGGCGTCTTGCGCACCCAGATGGGTGCGAGCAGGCAGTTCTCCAGCACACTGAGGTGGGGGAAGAGGTTGAAGTGCTGGAAGACCATGCCGACCTCGCGCCGGATCGCCTCGATGTTCTTGACGTCCTCATTCAGCTCCACGCCGTCGACCACGATGCGCCCGCGCTGATGGGCCTCCAGATGATTGATGCAGCGGATGAAGGTGGACTTGCCCGATCCCGAGGGGCCGCAGATGACAATCCGCTCGCCCTTGCGCACGTCCAGATTCAGTGACTTGAGCACGTGGAATTCCCCGAACCATTTGTTGAGGTCCTCCACCTGGATGATGGCCTCATCCCGTGCCGTCGACTCCACCGGCGATGTGATGGACTCGGTTTCGAGTGGTGCGCCCGTCTCATGCATGCTCGACCCCTCTCCCTTAGTTCCCGTGACCGGTTTCCAGCTGTTTCTCAAGGCGATGGCTGTAGCGTGACATGCCAAAACAGAAGACCCAGAAGCAGAAGGCCACGAACAGATAGCCCTCGGCCATCACATTGTTCCACGCCGGGTCGCTGAGCGTGGACTTGACCGCCCCGAGCAGGTCGAACAGCCCGATGATCAGCACCAGCGTAGTGTCCTTGAATAGCGAAATGACCGTATTGGCAATACCCGGAATCACGATCTTCAGCGCCTGGGGCAGGATGATGAGCCGCATGCGGCGCCAGTAGCCAAGTCCCAGCGCTTCCGCAGCCTCGTACTGTCCCCGGGGGATGGCCTGAAGTCCACCGCGCACAACCTCGGCCATGTAGGCCGACTGGAACAGCGTGATGCCGACCAGCGCCCGCAGGAGCTTGTCGAAGGTCACGCCGTCGGGCAGGAACAGTGGCAGCATGACCGAAGCCATGAAAAGAATGGTGATCAGCGGCACCGCCCGCCAGAATTCAATGAACACCACGCAGATGCCGCGGATCACGGGCATCTCCGAGCGCCGGCCGAGTGCGAGGAGGATGCCGATGGGCAGCGCGGCGAGGATGCCGACATAGGCGAGGATGAGCGTGAGCATCAGCCCGCCCCAACGCGAGGTGGGCACGGACTCCAGGCCGAAATATCCGCCCGAGATCAGCACGTAGGCGGCCACCGGCAGTCCGGTGATGCCGAAAATCGCCAACCACTTGCGGACCTGCGCCGGCAGCGGCAGGAACTGCGGCACCACACTGAGGGCGAACAGCGCAAAGACAACGTTCGGGCGCCAGCGCATCTCTGCCGGGTAGAAACCATAGATGAAAAAGCCCAGGCGCTGCTCGACGAACACCCAGCAGGCACCATCCGGGTTGCAGGCGTCGGCGCCGCTACCGGTGAAAACCGCCTGAATGAACGCCCAGTTGATCAGTGGGACGAAAGTGGTGATCAGCCAGTAACCGATCGCCACCGTCAGCAGACTGTTGTACCAGGTGGAGAACAGGTTTTCCCGCAGCCACCGCAGCAGGCCACGTTGGGTGGGCGGCGGCGGCAGGTCGGGCGATGCCTGGTGCGTTGCCATCGTCCTATCGCTCCTTGAGCGCAACCGCGCGGTTGTAGAGATTCATGAGCAGCGAGATCGCCAGGCTGATGGTCAGGTAGACGGCCATGGTGATGGCCACGATCTCCACCGCCTGACCGGTCTGATTGAGCGTTGTCCCCATGAACACGTTCACCAGATCGGGATAGCCGATGGCCACCGCCAGCGACGAGTTCTTGGTCAGGTTCAGGTACTGGCTGGTGAGCGGCGGGATGATGACCCGCAGGGCCTGCGGGATAACCACCAGACGCAGTACCCGCCGCGCCGGCAGTCCCAGCGCCAGTGCCGCCTCGGTCTGTCCGCTGCTGACCGAGACGATGCCCGAGCGCACGATCTCGGCAATGAAGGAAGCCGTATAGAGCGTAAGCGCCAGTAGCAGGGCGCCCAGCTCGGGGATCGCCGTGATGCCGCCGCGGAAATTGAATCCGCCCAGCGCCGGGATGTCCCAGCTCACCGGCCCGCCCATGAGCAGGTAGCCGAGCAGCGGCAGGCCCGGAATGAGGACGAGTGAGATGGGCAGCACCGGGAAAATGCGCCCGGTGGCCGCCTGCCGGCGTCGCGCCCAGACGGCCAGGACCACGGTGATCGCCAGGGCGACCAGCAGCCCCGCGCCCATCACCCAGGCGCCAGGCTCGAAGATCGGTTTGGGCAGGACGATGCCGCGGTTGCTCATGAACGCGATATCACCCACGTTCACGGCCTGTCGGGGACCCGGCAGGGCGCCCAGGACCGCGAAGTACCAGAAAAAGATCTGCAGCAGCAGCGGGATATTCCGGAATATCTCGATGTAGCCCAGCGCGACCTTGGCCACCAGCCAGTTGCTGGACAGCCGTGCGATGCCAACGATGAAGCCCACGATGGTGGCCAGCAGAATGCCCAGTCCGGAGACAAGCAGGGTGTTGGCGAGCCCGACCAGGAAGGTCCGGCCATAACTCATGGTCTCGTCGTAGGGGATGAGACTCATGATGATGCCGAAGCCGGCGGTTTCATTGAGAAAGCCAAAGCCGGTGGTGATGCCGCGGCTTTCCATGTTGTTGACGGTGTTCTGGAACAGGCTGTAGCCGATCCATGCCACACCGGCAATGGCAAGGATCTGGAAGACCACGGAGCGGACCCGCGGGTCATTCCAGGGTTTTGGGCGTCCGGGTCGAAGCGGCCGCGGATCGGTGGTCATTGTGCCGCCCTGTTCCGCTGATGGGTTTCAGGAGAGGGCGGAACCGGACATGTCCGGCTCCGCCCGGCGATCAGAGTCTGGCGTCTGGCTTACCGGAACGGCGGTGCGTAGAGGATGCCACCGTCAGTCCAGAGCGCGTTGACGCCGCGGCTCAGGCCGACCGGCGTATCCGGCCCGACGTTGCGGTTGAACATCTCGCCGTAGTTGCCCACCTCGCTGATCACCTCGACCATGAAGTCATCGTCGAGCCCGAGGATCTCGCCCATGTTGCCATCCGCACCGAGGATGCGCTGGACGTTCGGGTTGTTGGAGTCGGTCATCTCCTCGACATTGCTCGAGTCGACGCCATACTCCTCGGCATTGATCTGCCCGAACAGGACCCACTTCACGACGTTGAACCACTCGTCGTCACCCTGGCGTACCACCGGCCCGAGCGGCTCCTTGGAGATCACCTCGGGGAGGATCACTGCGGAGTCCGGATCGCTCAGCTGTGTGCGCAGTGCGGCCAGCTGAGAGGTATCGGAGGTGAGGATGTCGCAGCGGTTGTTGTCGAACCCCTGGGCACTGCCCTCCGAGGTGTCGAACACCACGGCCTCGTAGTCCATGTCGTTGGCACGGAAGAAGTCGGCGAGGTTGAGCTCGGTCGTGGTGCCGGCCTGGGTGCAGACCGCCGCGCCGTCCAGGTCATAGGCACTGTCGACACCGAGGGCCTCTTTGACCAGAAAGCCCTGGCCGTCGTAGTAGTTGGTGCCGGTGAAATTGAGCCCCAGCGAGGCATCCCGGGTGGTGGTCCAGGTGGTGTTGCGCGAGAGCACGTCGATCTCGCCGGACTGGAGCGCCGTGAAACGCTCGGCCGCCGTCAGCGGGATGAACTCCACCGCGTCGGCATCGCCCAGCACGGCAGCGGCCACCGCCCGGCAGGTGTCAACGTCCAGCCCGGCCCAGTTGCCGTCGCTATCGGGCTGCGAGAATCCGGGCAGGCCGTTGCTCACGCCGCAGCGCAGCTGACCTGCATCGCGGACATCTTCCAGCGTTGAGGCCTGGGCCTGTCCACCCAGAGCCAGCAGCCCCGTGGCGGCAAGGCCCATGGTTATGATCGTCTTCTTCATCACTGCTTCCCCTATTGCATCGAGGTTGTGCAAAGCCATCGTGGCAACCGTTGATAACGCAAGGCTCATGCCAACACGGGACTCTCCTCCTCCTGGCCGGCCCGCGTCATACGATCGCCTGTCCGTTATGTCACGAATGCACCATGCTGGACAAGGCATGCAGGCAGTGCACCGAGATGGCGCGCGGCACAGCATGGACGGCGGACGTCACGGCTGCGACGATAGCGGGATTGCCCCTGAATCCCATGGAGTTCCTCAATGAGCGCAACGTTCGGCCTGTTCCTCCCCCGCAATATCCGTTTCGGTCGCGGGGCGGCCGGAGCGACCGCTGATGCCGCCATGGCACTCGGCGAGCGGCCTCTGCTCGTGCATGGCGCCTGCGCGGGGCGGGCGGATTGGCTCATACAGGCCCTTGATGCGGTCGGCCGCAAGCCATGGGGGATCGCCTGCCCGCGCGAGCCCGACGTCGGGCTGATCGAACAGGGGGTCGCGCTGGGGCGGGAGGTCAATGCCGACGTCGTCGTCGGCCTCGGCGGCGGATCGGTGATTGACATGGCCAAGGCCGTCGCCGGATTGATTCCGGCTCATGGTGAGGTGATCGACTACCTTGAGGTCGTGGGGGGAGGGCAGACGCTGGATGCTGAGCCGTTGCCCTTCGTGGCGGTGCCGACAACCGCCGGGACTGGCACTGAGGCGACCCGCAATGCGGTCATCGACGTGCCGTCGGCCAGGCGCAAGGTCTCGCTGCGCGACCCGAGACTGCTGCCGGCAACGGCCATCGTGGATCCCGCATTGACCGATGCCACGCCGCGGCATGTCACGCTGGCGAGTGGCCTTGACGCCATTACGCAGGTGATCGAACCGTATATCAGCTGTCAGGCCAACCGCTTCACCGATGCCCTCTGCCGCGAGGCCATTCCGGTTGGTCTGCAGGCCCTGGTGCGCCTGATGACGGATGAGGATCCCGCTGCTCGCGATGACATGGCCTGGGTCAGCCTCAGTGGTGGCCTCGCGCTCGCCAACGCAAAACTGGGTGCAGTCCATGGTCTGGCCGGCCCCCTGGGCGGCGTGACGGATATGCCGCATGGCGCGATCGCCGGCGCGTTGCTGCCGCCGGTCCTGAGAGCCAATCGTGAGGTGGTTCAGGGCTCGGTGGCCACGCGGATCCATGAGGTAGAGCAGTGGATCGCGGGCGCGCTTGCCTGTGGCAGCGACGAGGCCATTGATCGCCTCGCCGCCTGGTCGCGCGCCAAGGGTTTGCCCGGACTGGGTACCGCTGGCCTGGAATCATCATCGCTCGCGGCTATCGCCGAGGCCGCCGCCGGCTCGTCCTCCATGAAGGGCAATCCCGTCGTGTTGCCCGCGGCAAGGCTGGTGCAGGCGATGGAAGAGGCGTGGTAAGCCCGCTTGCCCCCCGCGATCGGCTTGGCCATACTCCGCCACCTCATGGACCCACTGCTGCGCCTTAGTGAATGGATCGACACCCTCAGCGACCGGGTGGGCCAGGGGCTGCGCTGGGTGGCCCTGTTGCTGGTCGTTGTGGGCGTGGTCAATGTGATTGGCCGCTACCTCGGTGCACAGCTTGGTATGCAGCTCAGCTCCAATGCCCTGCTGGAGGCGCAGATTCAGGCGTTCGCCGTGATCTTCCTGCTCGGCAGCGCCTACCTGCTGCGCCATGACGGGCATATTCGCGTCGATATCCTGCAGTCACGATTCGGTCCGCGCCTGCGGGCCTGGATCGAGTTGCTGGGGGCGCTGATGGCCCTGATCCCCTTCTGCATGGTGATGCTGATTTACGGTGTCGATTATGTGGCGCGGGCCTGGTCCCGGCTCGAGGTGAGTCCCAATCCCGGTGGATTGCCGCTCTATCCGATCAAGACCATGATTCTCATCGGCTTCTCGCTGCTGCTGCTCCAGGGTGTCAGCCAGGCGATCAAGGCCGCCGCCCGTCTGCGCGGGAAGCGGGCGTGATGCTCATCGAACTCATGCCGCTGGCGATGTTCGCCGTGCTGCTCTTGCTGCTGCTCACCGGCTATCCGGTGGCCTTCGCACTGGCCGGCACCGGGCTGCTCTTCACGGTGCTCGGCAGCGACTGGCTGCCGTCGCTCGGCCTGGCATTGCCATGGGAGCCCCTGTTTCGGGTCGCGCGCCTGAATGTCCTGCCGCAGCGCCTGTACGGCTCGATCATGGAGAACTACACACTGGTGGCGGTGCCGTTTTTCATTTTCATGGGCACGATGCTGGAGCGCTCGGGGCTCGCCGAGGATCTGCTCCAGACCATGGGGCGGCTGTTCGGGCGACTGCGGGGCGGGCTGGCGATTTCCGTGGTGCTTGTCGGCATGCTTCTGGCGGCCGCCACCGGCGTGGTCGGCGCATCCGTGGTCACGATGGGCGTGCTGGCGCTGCCGGTGATGCTCAAGTACGGCTATGACCAGCGACTCGCCACCGGCACCATCGCCGCGAGCGGTACGCTCGGCCAGATCATTCCCCCCTCAATCGTCCTCATCATCCTTGGTGACCAGATGGGGGTGAATGTCGGCGATCTGTTTGTCGGCGCGCTGCTGCCCGGCCTACTGCTGGGTGCCGCGTATGTGGCGTGGCTGATTATTGTGGCCTGGCGGCGGCCACTGGCAGCGCCGGCGCTGCCGGCGGGGGCGGACGACGAAGGCGCGGCGGGCCCTCTCTGGCGGGCCGTTCTGCGCTGCCTGGTGCCCCCGCTCGCGCTGGTGGGCGCGGTGCTCGGCACGATTTTCCTTGGTATTGCGACGCCCACGGAGGCCGGCGCCATGGGTGCGTTGGGCGCTACGCTGCTGGCGCTTTTCTACGGCAAGCTCTCGGGCAGCAATCTGCTCTCGGTTTCCGATAGCACCGTGCGCCTGACGGCCATGGTGTTCACCATTCTGGTGGGTGCCACGGTCTTCGCCACTGTCTTCAGTGCCATGGGTGGGAAGTGGCTGGTGGAGGATTTCCTCCTCGCCCTGCCCGGCGGCGAGATGAGTTTCATTCTCTTTGTGATGCTGACGATCTTCGTGCTCGGCTTCTTTCTCGATTTCATCGAGATCACCTTCATCGTCGTGCCACTGATTGCCCCCATCGCCGATAGCTTTGGCCTGAACCCGGTCTGGTTTGCCGTGCTCATCGCGATGAACCTGCAGGCCTCTTTCCTCACGCCACCGTTCGGTTTCTCGCTTTTCTATCTACGCGGGGTCACGCCGGCGGCCGTGCCCACCGGCACGATTTACCAGGGCATATTGCCGTACATCGCCATTCAGCTACTCATGCTGGCGGTGATCGTGGCCTTCCCCGGTCTGGTGACCTGGCTGCCGGGTCTGGCCGGCTGAGGGGAGGCGCCCGCGTCCGAATGAGCGCCGGTGCCTCCCCGCTGAGTGTCTAGCCGCGATCCCTGTAGATGAATTCGCGATAGCGGAAGCTGTTGGTCTGATCCCAGCCACGGAGCCGCTCGAGGAAGGCCGACCATGACTCGTAAATCCGCGCATAGTCTGGGTTGGCCATATCCTCCTCGTTGACCTCGGTGGCCGCCTGGGCAAAGGCCTCCAGCACCGAGTCGGGGAAGTGCTTGATCTCCACGCCGGCCGCCTTGAGCTCCTCCAGGGCCAGTGGGTTCTTCGCCAGGTACTGCGCGGCCATCCAGTTGTTCGCCTCCGCACAGCAGGCCTGGATCTGCGCCTGGATGTCCGTGGGGAACGTGTTCCAGATCTCCAGGTTGAAGTAAAAGCCCAGCATGGCACTAGGCTCGGCCCAGCTCGGCAGGTAGTAGTACTTCGCCACATCCTGCATGCCCAGAATCTGGTCATCGTAGGGGCCGACCCATTCGGCGGCATCCAGTGCGCCGCGCTCCATCGCGGTGAACACCTCGCCGCCGGGGAGCTGCTGGATGTTGACCCCGGCCTTCGCCATCACCCGGCCGCCATGGCCGGGGAAGCGCATGCGCAGGCCCTGCAGATCGGCGGGGCTGTTGACTTCGACGTTGAACCAACCGCCGCACTGGGCGCTGGTATTGCCGCCGGGGAAGGCGATGAGATTGTCCTTTGCGTTGAGCTCATTCCACAGTGCCTGGCCATCGCCGCCGGTCATCCAGGCGTTCTGTTGTTCCAGCGTCATGCCGAAAGGCAGCGCAGTGAAGAACCCATGGGCCGGATTCTTGCCAATAAAGTAATAGGGCGCGGTGTGGCAGGCCTCGAAGGCACCGTTCGAGACCGCGTCGTAGACCTCCAGGGCGCCCACCTCCGCCCCGCCCGGAGAGGTCCTTACGCGGACGTCGCCATCGGTTATTTCCTCGATACGCCGGGCGAAGTACTCGGCCGTGCCATAGAGGTTGTCGAGGGCCGCGGGCCAGGAGGTGAGCAGGTTGATGCGGAAGCGTCGCGGTTGCGCTATGACGGCAGGTGCGTTGACACCGCCCGCCGCCACCAGACCTGTTCCCGCACCCTTGAGAAATCCGCGACGATCCATCATTGCTCTCCTTTGTGCTCCGTTCGCGAGTGGCGGCAAGGTTAATGCCGCCGATCCGATGGCCGCAATGGCTGACGGATCGGCGTGGCTCTGCTACCTTTCAATCTGGCGGATTTCACGGAGAGCGTCATGGCAACCAGAACACAGTGGATGATTGATGAGTGGGCATCGCAGAGCCTCACTCGTCAGGTGGTTTCCGTACTGGCCGGCACGCTGTTGCTGGCGCTCTCTGCAAGGGTCCAGATCCCGTTCTGGCCCGTTCCCTTCAGCATGCAGACTTTCGTCGTCCTGGCGCTCGGCATGGTCTACGGGCCTGTCCTGGGCGCTGCAACGGTACTGACTTATCTCGGCCAGGGCCTTGTCGGCCTGCCGGTTTTCGTGGCTGGCGGCGGCCCCGCCTATCTCGCCGGCCCGACGGGCGGTTATCTGCTGGGTATGGTGCCGGCGGCATGGATTGCCGGTGAGCTCGTGCGCCGCGGCTGGGGCGCAGATCCGATCCGGGCCGTTGCCGCGGCGGCCGCCGGCAACCTGGCGGTATATGCGCTGGGCGTGAGCTGGCTGGCTGTTTGGCTGGGCAGTCTGTCCCAGGCCGTCACCGCCGGGCTGCTGCCTTTCCTGCCCGGCGCAGTGATGAAGATCGCCGGCGCGGGGCTGCTGGTCTGGGGCGTGATGCGCTACGCCGGAAAACGCGAATAGCCCCACTGGATGCCCGCCGGGCGGGGTCAAGTGCAGAGGAGGAGAGCAGTGAGCGACGGTCCGAAAGTGGATCCTCTCACCGAAATCGCGCCGGGGCTCATGCGGTGCGACACCGGGTATCTGCGAGCCGGCCATACCGCCTGCTATCTGCTCACTCATGGCGGCCGCGCCGCCATCATCGATACCGGCGTCGGGGCCAGCGTCCCCGGTATTCTCGATGCGCTCTCCCGACAGGATATCCCCCGGGATGCCGTCGACTGGGTGATTCCCACCCATGTCCATCTCGATCATGCCGGTGGTGCCGGTGCCCTGATGCAGGCGTTACCGAGCGCACGGCTTGGCATCCATCCCTCGGGCGCCGAGCACATGGCCGATCCCAGCCGGCTTGAGGTGGGCGTCCGGGCGCTCTACGGTGATGAATTCTTCGATCGTGAGTATGCACCGCTCACTCCGGTGGCCCGCGAGCGCATGGTGACGCTGGATGACGGCGAAACGCTGTTCGTCGGCCAGCGTCCACTGGAGATACTGCACACCCCGGGGCATGCCTGGCATCACCTGAGCGTCTTCGATGTCGAATCCGCGGTGCTGATCGCCGGTGATGCCGTTGGCGCGAGCTATCCCGGCTACATCCAGCAGCGCAGCCTGTTCATGGTCCCGGTGGTGCCGCCGCCGCAGTTCAATCCGGCTGCCTATCGCGCGACCCTGGCGAGGATTGTAGCGCTGGCGCCGCGGGCGGTGGCACCCGCGCATTTCCCCATCATCGATCGGGTCGACGCCGCGGCATCGCTGCTCGAGGCGATGCTCGACGCCGCCATCGAATGGACCTGGCAGGCCGCGTCGGCGGCGGATCTCAATCAGCGCCTGCTGGATGGCTGGTGCCGCTGGCTTCCGTCCGATGCCACACGGGAGCAGCTCGAACGGGATTTCGGGCTCGATATCTGGCTGACGTCGGAGGGCCTATGGCTCTGGCGCAGCAAAGAGGAAAGAAAGGCCGCACGCTGAAAGGGCGCGGCTGCAACATGAGGAGAGTGGCCGCCATGAGTCATCACTATAATTCGCTGTATCAGGAGTCGCTGGACAAGCCCCAGGAATTCTGGGCCGAACAGGCCGGCGCGGTTGACTGGGACCGACCCTGGGACCGGGTGCTCGACGACAGCGATGCCCCCTTCTATCGCTGGTTCTCCGGTGGCCGCCTCAATACCTGTCATAACGCCGTGGACCGGCATGTCGACGCCGGGCGTGGCGATCAGGACGCGATCATCTGGGACAGCCCGGTTACCGGCCAGACCCGCCACATCAGCTATTCCGAACTCCAGGACCAGGTATCGCGGCTGGCCGGTGTGCTACGGAATCTGGGGGTGGAGACCGGCGATCGCGTCATCATCTATATGCCCATGGTGCCGGAGGCGGCCATGGCGATGCTGGCCTGCGCGCGGATCGGGGCCATTCACTCCGTGGTGTTCGGCGGATTCGCGGGACCGGAACTGGCCAAGCGCATCGACGATGCCGAACCCCGGGTCATCCTGTCGGCCTCCTGCGGCATCGAGCCGAGCGGCGTCGTGGATTACAAATCGCTGCTTAACGAGGCACTGGAGCGCTCGGAGCATTCAGTTGATCGGTGCGTCATCCTGCAGCGCGAGATCCATCGCTGCGAGCTGGACGCGGAGCGGGATCTCGACTGGGAGACGGCCATGGCCGAGGCCGCACCGGCGGCATGCGTATCGGTCGACGCCAACCACCCGCTCTATATCCTCTACACCTCCGGCACCACCGGCCGGCCGAAGGGCATCGTCCGTGACCACGGCGGGCACGCCGTCGCACTGCTCTGGACCATGCGCAGCATCTATGGGGTCGCACCCGGCGAGGTCATGTTCACCGCCTCGGATGTCGGCTGGGTCGTGGGGCATTCCTATATCGTCTACGCCCCCTTGTTGAACGGCTCGACCACCGTGATCTATGAGGGCAAGCCCATCGGGACGCCGGATGCCGGCGCATTCTGGCGGATCTGCGAGACCTATGGCGCCCGGGCGCTTTTCACCGCGCCCACCGCGCTGCGGGCCATCAAGAAGGAGGATCCCGACGGTGAGTTCATCCATCGTCATGACCTGAACAAGCTGCGCGCCTTTTTCCTGGCCGGTGAGCGCTCCGATCCCGACAGCGTCCGCTGGGCCGATGGCCACCTGGGTATTCCGATTCTGGATCACTGGTGGCAGACGGAAACCGGCTGGGCCATTGCCGGCTACCCGTTCGGCCTCGAAGAGATGCCGGTGAAAATCGGCACCGCCGGCCGGCCGATGCCGGGCTATGACGTGCGTGTGCTGGATGAGGAGGGTGAGGAGATGCCGTATGGCGAGCTCGGCAATATCGTCATCCGCCTGCCGATGCCGCCGGGGACCATGCTGACGCTGTGGGGCAATCGCGAACGCCACCGCGATGGGTACCTGATGCGCTACCCCGGTTACTATCTCACCGGCGACTCCGGCGTGATCGACACGGATGGCTACGTCCATATCATGAGCCGGATCGATGACGTCATTAACGTCGCCGGTCATCGCCTCTCCACCGGGCGCCTCGAAGAGGTGCTGAGCGACCATCCGGCGGTGGTCGAGGCGGCGGTCTTCGGGGTCAAGGATGCCACCAAGGGACAGCTGCCGATGGGGCTGGTCGTCCCGGGCAGCGCGTTCGACGGTGATGATGAGGCGTTGGCGGCGGAGCTCGTCCAGCGCGTCCGCGAGGAGGTGGGGCCGGTGGCCGCATTCCGTCAGTGCGTGGTGGTCAAGCGCCTGCCCAAGACGCGCTCCGGCAAGACCCTGCGCGGGACCATGCGCAGTATCGCCAACGGCGAGGAATGGAACATGCCGGCCACCATCGATGACCCGGGCGTTTTGGATGAAATCGCGGGTTATCTCAAGCGCTGATCGAGGCTAAGTGACGCCGAGTATCCAGCCCTCGAGGGCGGCAGCCGCCCGAGTGTCGGCATCAAGCACGGGCTCCAGCAACGGCCGGAGCCAGCCTTCACGGTCGCTGCGCTGCAGCGTCCGGGCGACGACGTAGGCGTCGTGCTGATCCGGCGTGCGCTCATCGCGGGGGTGATCGGCGGACCAGATCGAGGGGTAGATCTCCGCCACGGCGGAGCGCCCCGGCGGCAGCCGCCAGCCATCGAAGGGCCAGGCATGCAGGGTATCCCCATACCGCTGTCGCAGATGCCATAGCCAGGGCAGTCCGGCATGCGTGGACTTGGCCACCGAGCCGGGTACATCGAAGTGGAAGACCGACTTGGCGCCGACCCGCGCTTCCGCCCGGCGTCGCCATCGGGCATGACCCGCTCGTGCGGGGCCGCTCCCGATCGTGCCGTCACGCACCTGTTGAACGCTCACTCCAGGCAGGTCGGTGGGGTAATGGGCGCGGAAATCCGCCAGAAAACCATCCCACGCCCTGGCCATGCCGTACTGTTCATGCCAGGCGACGGGGAAGGCGAAACCGTGGTCGATGCCAACCAGTGTCGGCACCGGATCGTCCAGTGTGTCCATGAGCCATTCCGCCAGCGAGCGACGGCTCCAGTGGCGGCGGCCGTCTGCGGTCGGTCGTCGTTCCCCCGGCGATTCGTCGCCCTCCGCGCGGTAGACGCGAAGTCCGGTCAGGCCTTTCTCCGGCGTGGCGGCGCCGGAGTAGTCGATGCCGATATAGCGCTGGAAGGCCGGTGTCGCCACGGCTCAGGCGTCCCCTTCCAGCCCCTGAACGGCAGCCCGCGCCGCCGCCTCGCCGGCGAGTAGGGCGCCTTCGATCAGACCCGGACTCTGCTCGGCGGTCTCGGCGGCACAGAACCATAGGCGACCGTCGAGATGACCCGTGCGCAGCGCCTCGGGGCCCACGCTTGGGTGTTCCGGTGGCCCGTGACGATCCGCATCGGCGCAGATCCATGGCGCGTCGGCCCAGTCGCGGATGACGACGTCGGTGGGCGCCGCAGCCTGAGGGCCCAGGCACCGGGTCAACTGATCTAAGATAGCCGTGCGCAGCGTCTCGGCCCCGCGCTGCGCCGGCGGGGTCGCCACGAAGCCGAACAGGGCCGCCTCGCCATCGAGGCTGGTGTGGTCATGGGCTTCGAACAGCGGCCCGAGGCGGCTGGCGATCCGGCCCGAGAGACCGGACTCACGCCAGAACGGGCGCGGGTAACGGATCACTGCCTTCGCTTGAGCGGCCATCCAGGTCGGCATGGCTCGAAGCATGTCCTGCAGCGGCGCACCGATGTCCGCTGGCAGCTGGATTCGTTCGGCAACGATGCGCAGTGGCGCGGCGATCAGCACCCGCTCGGCGATCAGTGGCTCGCGTCCGGCCGTCTCAATGCGCAGCCGGCCGTCGTCGTGATGGCGAACTGCGTTGACGGCATGTCCGGTCTGGATGGCGTCGTCGGGGAGTTCAGCGGCCATCGCGTCGACAAGGCTGCCGGGTCCGGCGGCGATCCGGGCCATTCCGTACTGGCCCGGCAGTGGCTGACACACAGGTCGTTCGGCAAACCCATCCAGTACCGCCTCGCCGCTGTCGTACTGCTCGAAGGTGCCAAGGCCGAGCCGCTCCAGCCAGCGCGGCACACCGGGCTGGAACGGTGGCCATACCCAGGTGGGACCGAGGTCGCCGACGATCTGCCCGTCGGACCCGCGAATACTGTCGATACGACCGCCAATGCGGTCGCTGGCCTCGAGAACCAGCGATCTGATGCCGGCTTCATGGGCGGTACGAGCGGCGGTCAGGCCGGCGAGGCCAGCGCCGATGATCGCGAGTGGCGTGTCGGTCATGCGGGTCCGTTATTCAAGTGAGGGTTTGACGCCTGGGACTCGGTACTCGCGGCGGAGCGCCTTTAACAGGCTGATGCAACAGATCATCAGAATGATCGCGACCGGGAATCCGGCGGTCAGCGCGCCGGTCTGCAGGCTCTGCAAGGCCTCCTCTCCGCCGACCAGCAGCAGCGTGGCGGCGATGGCACCTTCGGTGATACCCCAGATCACCCGCTGCCGACGGGGTGAGTGCTTTGCGCCCCGCGAGATCAGCGAGTCGACCACGAAGGTCCCGGAGTCGGACGACGTCACGAAGTAGGTGGCGATCAGCAACGTCGCGAGGGCCGATGAGACGGTCGTCCAGGGCAGTTCCGCCAGCGTGCGGTAGAGCGCCACCGTGGTGTCTTCGTTGACCGCGGCAGCGAGCCCCTGGGCCGTGCCGAAGACTTCCATGTATAGCGCGGTCCCCCCGAAGACGGTCAGCCAGGCAAAGACGAACAGTGTGGGCAGGGCGAGCACGCCGATGATGAACTCGCGGATCGTGCGGCCACGGGAGATCCGCGCGATGAAAATGCCCACGAACGGCGACCAAGCGATCCACCAGCCCCAGTAGAACATGGTCCAGTCTTTCTGCCATTCACTGCCGTTCATTGCGCCCGTGTGCAGGCTCATGCCCACCAGCTGCTGCAGATAGCCGCCGGTGGAGTCCAGCAGGAAGCGGATGAGAAACAGCGTGGGGCCGGTGATGAAGACGAACGCCATAAAGACCAGCGCAAGCCCGAGGTTGAACAGGCTCAGCCATTTCAGACCGCGATCAAGCCCGGAGATCACCGAGATGACCGCGAACCCCGTGATGGTGGCGATGATGGCCACCTGCCAGACGGGGGCCACCGGCATGCCTACCAGGATATTGAGGCCGGTGTTGAGCTGCATGGCGCCGAAGCCGAGCGAGGTGGCCAGCCCGAAGAGCGTGCCGAACACGGCCAGGATGTCGATGACATGGCCGATGGGGCCATAGATGCGGTCGCCCAGCAGCGGGTAGAAGATGGAGCGGATGGTCAGCGGCAGCCGATGACGAAAGCTGAAGTAGGCCACCGAGAGCCCGAGGACGACATACACCGCCCAGGCATGCAGGCCCCAGTGGTAGAAGGTGTAGATCATCGCCTCGCGGGCGGCCTGCGGTGTTTCACCGGCGCCGCTGGGCGGGTTCTGGTAGTGCAGGATCGGCTCGGCAATACTCCAGAACACCAGGCCGATACCCATGCCGGCGCTGAAGAGCATGGCAAACCAGGCCGTGAAACCGAACTGAGGTCGATCATTGGGCTGACCCAGGCGGATACTGCCGTAGCGGCTGAAGCCAAGCCAGAGCAGGAAGCCGACAAAAAACGTGACCGCCAGCAGATAGCTCCAGCCCAGGTATTCGGTGATAAAGGCATGCAGGCGTGAGAACGCCATGCTGGCGGTATCCGGCAGAAACACGCCAAAGGCGACGAAGCCACCGATGATCAATGCCGAGGCCGTAAAGACCGTTGGGTTGACGGTGGCAAAAAAGGCGTCTGCGCGGTAGGTGCGCGCCATGGCTTCAGCCACCCTCCCGGGTTCGGGAAATCCCGCCCTCCAGGGTGGCCGTCGCCAGGGTATGACCTTGGATTTCGGTGTCGAACTGGCGGCGGGTGGCGCCAGCGGTCAGGTCCAGGATCTGATCGAGCGCCAGCAGCGTGAAGCGATAGATGTGACGGCCCTCCGGTGGAATCGGGCCCGTGTAACCGGTCTTACCGAAGGCGTTCATACCCCGCACCGCCTCATCCGGCAAATCGATTGCACTCACCGACTCGGTCGCCGGCGGCAGGTTCCACACCAGCCAGTGGGTGAGCTGGCCCACCGGAGAGTCGAGGTCCTCCAGCAACAGCGCGAGGCTCGCCGCCGTGCCGGGGGTATCGTGGATCTCCAGCGGCGGCAGGCGGTTTTCGCTCGCCGCCGACATGGTCCACGGCAACTCCGCGCCGTCGGAGAACTCCGGACTGCTAAGGCGCATCTAGCCGCTGTCCGGATTGTTCAGCTCATAGCGCTGGAGCGTCTCAAGATCAATCACGGCAAGCGTCTCCTCATGGGTGGCCGCCAGGTCCACTGGTGGCGCCACGCCGGCCCGGTAGGCCTCCAGCCAGCGGCCGGCACACAGACACCAGCGATCACCGGGTCTGAGTCCCGGGAAATCGGCGAACGGCACGGGCGCGGTCAGGTCGTTGCCGCGACTGCGTGAAAAGGAGAGGAAGGCCTCGGTGACGATCGCGCACACCGTGTGCATGCCGCCATCCTCATGACCGGTGTTGCAGCAGCCGTCACGGAAAAAACCGGTCACTGGATCCTTGCCGCAAGCCTGCAGTTCCTCACCGAAGACATTGGTAGCGCTGAACTTTCCCATGACCCCGAGTATACGCTTCATGCCGATCGAGTCGCCAAATGCGGCCTTGATTTGTTGAAATCGCTGAATAAATCCCGGAGACTCGAAATCCAGCGCAGGCGGGAGAGTCCGGCACCAGGTGCCGGCGCCGAAGGAGCAACCGCCCCGGAATCTCTCAGGCACCCGGACCGCCTGCGTGTTGAACATTCCGAAAAGCAGCCGGCAACTCATAACGGCTCGCCGAAGGAGCAAGCGGAGCGGCCCGGGTCGCGCCGTGAATCTCTCAGGCACCAGGACGGAAGGGGCACGGGTCGCCGGATGGCGACGGGTGCACACAACCGGACTGGGAGATCGACGATGAACACCATTGCAGTCATCGGCGGCGGAATCACCGGCATCACCACGGCCTACGCGCTCCTCAACCGCGGCTTCGAGGTGACTGTCTTCGAGCGCAACCGCTACGCGGCGATGGAAACCTCCTTTGCCAACGGCGGCCAGCTATCGGCATCCAATGCCGAGGTCTGGAACCATTGGCCGACCATCATGAAGGGGCTGCGCTGGATGCTGCGCGCCGACGCCCCGCTGCTGGTCAACCCCAAGCCGTCCTGGCACAAGCTCTCGTGGTTTGCGGAGTTTGTCGCGGCTACGCGGCATTATGCGGATAACACCACTGAGACGGCCCGTCTCGCCATCGCCGCGCGGGATTATCTATTCGACTGGGGGCGCCGCGAGGGCATTGATTTCGATCTGGAACAACGCGGCATTCTGCATATCTACCGCGACCAGGCGGGGTTCGATCACGCGGCCGAAGTCACCCGGCTGCTGGCGAAGGGCGGGCTGGAACGCCGTGCCGTCTCGCCGGAAGAGATGCGCGCCATCGAGCCCAATCTGCGGGGCGAGTACTACGGCGGTTTCTACACCGAGAGCGACAGCACCGGCGATATCCACAAGTTCACCCACGGCCTTGCGCAGGCCGTCGAGCGGCGCGGTGCGCGCATGCGCTACGACTGCCCCATCCGCGATGTCGGCACGGCGGCGGATGGCGCCTGGGTGGAAACCGCCGGGGGCCGCGAGTCATTTGATGGCGTGGTGGTCTGTGCCGGCGTCGGTAGCCGTGAGCTGGCCGCGCGTTTTGGAGACCGCGTCAATGTCTATCCGGTCAAGGGGTATTCCATCACCGTCGAGCTCGAGGACGAAACCTCCCGGGATGCCGCTCCCTGGATGAGCCTGCTGGATGATGAGACCAAACTGGTCTCGAGCCGCCTGGGCGAAGACCGATTCCGCGTCGCTGGCACGGCCGAGTTCAACGGCTATAACCGGGATATCCGCGATGACCGGATCCGGCCGCTGCTGGACTGGGTCAAGCAGTGTTTTCCGGCGGTCAGCACCCGACAGGCGGTGCCCTGGGCGGGGCTGCGTCCAATGATGCCCGACATGATGCCCCGGGTGGGCGAGGGCAGACGCCCCGGCGTGTTCTACAACACCGGCCACGGGCATCTGGGCTGGACGCTTTCTGCGGTGACAGCGGAGCAGGTGGCCGGTGTTGTCCAGACGGCGCTGTCCGATAATCTGGTGGCCAGTCCGGTGCGCTGAACGGCGATTAATGCCCCTCGCTCAGGGGCGCCGGTACCAGAACCAGCTCAACCGCTTGAAATGCCCGGCCCACGGAAAGAGCACAAAGGTGAACAGCACCAGCGCGTGCTGCCATGGCTTGAACCACTCGACCTTGCGGGCGGAGCTGATCACCGGCGACACATCGAGGATGCGGAAATCCAGTCCGCGGGCGCGGGCGGCTCGGCGAAGTGCCCGCGAGTAGCCGAGCTCGTCGCCGGCATAGAGCCTTTCGTTGAACCCACCGATGGCCCGGTGCAGATCGGCGCGGGCGAATACGAAGCATCCGGCCGCCAGCCGCAGGTGGCGGGACAGGGCGTTCCACGCCGCGAGACCCAGGCGCTGTCCGGTGGAGTCCAGCCGGTCAAAGCCGATCGGCGCGCCACCGCCAGCGCAGCCATGCTTGATTGCCAGACAGACAGCGTTCAGCTGCGCTGGTGTGACCTGCGTGTCGGCATCGACGAACAGCAGCCAGTCGCCACGCGCCGCTGAGGCGCCGGCATTCCGCGCGCTTGCGATGCGGTGCTCTGGTTCATGGACCACCCGTACTCCGGCGGCGCGGGCCAGGGCGGCGGTTTCATCGCTGGAGTCGTTGTCGACGACGATGATCTCCGAGCGCAGTGGCAGTCCTGCCACCGCGTGCTGCAGTGCCTTGATCGTTTTCGGGAGGTAGTCGGCCTCATTCCACGCCGGAATGATGACGGAGATCCCGCGGTTGTCGGGAGACTCAGGAGGCAAAGGCGTGACTCACCCGGCGTCTCAGGGGCGGTAGGGCGATGTCCAGAATTGCCTGTGCGATGCGCATACCCGAAGGCTACACCCCTGTCCCGCTGTGCGAAAATCCGGTCATGCATAGCGCTTACACACAACCGATCGCCCGCCTCCAGGCGCTTGTCGTCGCCATCGCACTGGTTGGCTTGACGGCGGATGCGTCGGCGCTTGACCGGGGGCTGCGGCTCGATCCCGTTGCCTTGCGTGATGCCCCGGCACCGACGCCCGGAGAGTCGACCGTGTATGCCGCCACGCCCCACCGCCTCGTTATGCCTGACGGCACGGCGCTCCCCTTGAGGCGTTGGGGGCCGGCGCCGGAGGCCGGTCAAGCGCCCGACGCGGTGGTTCTCGGGCTGCACGGGTTCAATGATCACGCCGGGGCGTTCATTGCCACGGCCCGGGCCCTGAGTGCGGCCGGCATGGCCGTCTACGCCTATGACCAGCGCGGCTTTGGTGGATCGGATCAGCGCGGCGACTGGCCGGGCGCCGGTCAACTCGTCTCGGACGCCCGCTGGGCACTCACCCAGCTGCGTCATCGATACCCGGACACACCCATCCATCTCGTCGGCCTGAGTATGGGCGGTGCGGTGGCGAGCCTGCTCATGGACCGCTCGCCGGCGCCCAAGGTGGACAGCGCGGTGCTGGTGGCACCGGCATTCTGGGGCCGGGGTGTCATGCCCTGGTATCAGCGCTTCGCCCTCTGGGCGGGTGAGCAGGTCGCCCCTGATCTCACCCTGAGCAGTGAGACCCTCGACATAGAGCCGACGGACGATCCTGCGGTGATGCAGGCGCTCGGCGACGACCCGCGCTGGATCCGGGCGCCCAGTGTTGACGCAATGGCGGGAGTTGCCGATCTCATGGACCGCGCGCTGCGGGCGCTGCCGCGCTTTGATGGCCCACCGACGCTGATCCAGTACGGCGGTATGGATGAGGTGATTCCCGCCGAGGCGGCCTGCGCCATGTTCAGCGCGCTGCCAGCCGGCGCGCCATGGCGGGCGGCGTTTTACCCGGATGGCTATCACATGCTCACCCGCTACAGCGGATCGGCCGCGGTGATGTCCGATATCCGCGTCTTTCTCACCGACTCTGGGTCGGTGCTGCCCTCCGGCCGAGGCATTGGTCAGACGGCTGCCCGCCAGGCCGTCTGCGATGACTGAGCATGTTGAGGGGTGAGGCGCCTAGTGGACGCCCCGGGCGGCGGGCTGGCGCGAGGGGTTGAGCGCCCGGGCGTGTTCCCCGGGTGGCAGGCCACGGGCGAGGGCCTCGGCTTCCCGGGCCCGGCGTGCCGCCTTCTTGGCCTTTTTGGCCAGTTTGCGGGCCTTCTTCCAGGTCTTCCTGGCTTGCTTGGCGGCGTCGGTATCCACGATGGGTAGTGGTGCATCCCGTGCAAGGATGGGCTCGCCCAGATCGAGGGAGTCGGGTGTGACGCGCACGGGCGTGGCCGGTGGATGCGCCGGCACCGCGGCGGCCTGCTTTTTCGCCTTGCGACGCGCCTTCTTGCTGGGGATTGCCTGATCGCCAAGGGCGGCGAGTCGAGCCGCGGACTGGCTGACCACTTCACGGCGTTCGGATTTCTTCATCTTCTTCCAGCGCTTTTTCTCTGCACGCAGTCTGCCGCAGGACAGGCAGACCTGATCACGGAATTTGCAGACACCGGTACAGGGGTTCGACGCGGAGGCCATCCTGGCTCCTGATTGAGAATGATTCCTGATTGTGTGGCGATGTATGCCGCAGGTCAAGACGGTCCGGGCACCGTGGATTTCCCTTTCCCATGCCCTGAGCAGTAGGATCGGTAGAGGACGGGCATTCAGGGATAAGAAAGCCATGACGGATACGCTGCTGCGCCAGTGGGTCATGCTGCGGCAGATCCCCCGCTACCCGCGCAAGGTCACCGTTCGGGCATTGCGGACACAGCTTCTCGAGCAGGGTTACGCCGTCACCGAGCGCACCATCCAGCGCGACCTGCTGCGTCTATCCGGCGCGCTCTTCGGCCTCTTGCTGGACGATCGCAGCCGACCCCATGGATGGTCCTGGGACCGAGACGCCGCACAGCTGGACATTCCCGGCATGGAGCCGCAGACCGCGCTCGCATTCAAGCTCGCGGAGCATTTCTCCGGGCAGCTCATGGCCCCGGCGACGCTGAATGCGCTGGCGCCGTATTTCCAGCGGGCCGGGGCCGTCCTCGCCGAAATGGACAGCCCGGTGAGCGCCTGGCCGGAGAAAATCCAGACCGTCACCCGCGGCCAGACACTGATCGCGCCGGCCATTGATCCGATCATTCTCGAGACGGTCTACGACGCGCTCTTTAATGACCGGCAGTTCCGCGCCCGATACCACCGTCGTTACGATGACAGTGTTCACGACTACGTCATTCATCCGCTTGGCATTGTCTTCCGCGATGGCGTGGTTTACCTGATCTGCAGGCGGTACGGCCGCGAGGGGATCGCGCAGATGGCGCTGCATCGGATGCAGTCGGCGGAGCCGCTGGATGCACCGGCGGAACGTCCGGCGGATTTCGATCTGCAGCGCTACATCGAGGACGGCGGGCTGGATTTCAGGATGGGGCGGCAGCCCCTGCGCCTTGAGTTGATGCTGGATCCCGCCACGGCGGTTCACCTTGCGGAGACGCCCCTCAGCGATGATCAGCAAATGACCGAGTCCGTTGACGGGCGAATGCAGCTCCGCGCCAGCGTGGCGGATACCGCCCAGGTCCGCTGGTGGCTGCTGGGGCTCGGTGATCAGGTCGAAGTGATCGCTCCGGAGACGCTCCGCGATGAGATCGCCGAGCGACTCAATCGGGCGGCGGGGCAGTATCGCCGTCCTGATGGATCATGACGGGCCCGGGTGTGCGATCACCGAATGGCGCCTGGCCCGGGTGACCGCCGTGTAGAGCAGCTCGCGGCCGGCCAGCCGGAGTTCCGGCCGGGGCAGGACGACCAGGACGTCCTCGAATTCCGATCCCTGGGACTTATGCACGGTCATGGCGAACACCGTCTCCACGGCCTCCAGTCGACTGGGGAGAAAGAGGCGGATGCCCTGATCCGGCAGCTCGAAGGCGACGCGCAGGCGTGGTTCCTCCTCGCCGGGCAAGCGCGTCTCCAGGCAGATCCCCACGTCACCGTTCATGAGACCCAGCTCATAGTCATTGCGCACCACCATGACCGGGCGGCCCTCGAACCATCCCGTATCCCGGGCGATCCGACCGTCGGCCTTGAGCCGCCGGGCAATGCGTTCATTGAGCCCGCTGACGCCCAGCCGTCCCTGGCGGACAACGGCGAGCACCTGGAAAGCCGCGAAGGCCTGTAGGACGTCCCGAGCCCAGGCACTGGTCGCCTCCCAGTCATCCGTCGCCGGGCGTGTGCCATGCAATCGGTCCAGATACGGGTGATAGCCCTCGGCGCCGGCGGCGTCGATTCGGGCATCGGTGGCGTCGCGCAGTGGCATGCGCCGGATATCATCGTCATCGCCATCGAGCAGGGCGGCGGCGCGCGGATAATCGTCCAGGCGCACGGATTCGGCGAAGGCGCCGATGCCGCTCCCGGCGCTGAATCGCCGGCTCTCGCGAAGCTTGACGATATGCTGCTGCAAGTCGTCGCCCTTCGCCTTCCAGGCGCTGATGTCATCACCACTGGCATCCGCCACCCAGGCGATGGTCTCCGCGGTGTAGTTGCCCTCATCGGCGCCCCTGCAGAGCTCACCGAGCACCGCCCCGGCTTCCACGGAGGCGAGCTGGTCCTTATCACCGAGCAACACCAGGGTGGTCTCCGGGCGCAGGGCGTCGAGTAGTCGGGCCGTGAGTTCCTGGTCGATCATCGACGCCTCGTCGACCACCACCAGATCGGCATGCAGGGGGTTATGACGGTCATGCCGGAACAGCCGGCTGCCGGGGCGCGGGCCGAGCAGCCGATGCAGGGTGCTGACCTCGCGGGGAATGGCCGCGCGAATGGATTCGGGCAGGGGTAGGGCGTCGATCTCGGCGCTGATGGATTCACCGAGCCGCGCTGCCGCCTTGCCCGTGGGGGCGGCCAGGCGGATGCGCAGGGGCTGGTCCGGCTCGGTATCCATGCGCTGGGACTGCAGCAGGCCGAGCAGGCGCAGGACGGTACGCGTCTTTCCGGTGCCCGGCCCGCCGGTGATGAGGGTAAAGCGCGACCGGCTTGCCAGCGCGCAGGCCACCCGCTGCCAGTCAGGTTGCTTCTCCTGCGGCGGGAAGAGCGTATCCAGTCGACTGCGAAGACCGGGCAGCGTCTGTTTCGGGGCGTTAAGGCGGGCATCCAGCGCCGCCCGGATGAGCTGCTCGTTGGCCCAGTAGCGGCGCAGGTAGAGATGATGGCCGTCGAGTACAAGGGGCGCTATCCCGGTGTCGTCTGTCGTGGCGGGATCGGGCACATCGACCACGGCCGATTCGGTCAGCGCCTGCACGGCGTCGGTCAGAGCCAGCGCATTCAGCCAGCGCGCCGGGCCGTCGGCTTCACTCGCCTCTTCCGGGGGGTCCGGCCAGAGGCTCTGCGGTTCGCGAAGGGCCGCGTCCAGATCCAGCCGGGTATGCCCCTCGCCCACCTGGCGACTCGCGAGGGCCGCCAGGCTCAGGACGGTGTCGCTGCGCTCGCCGCCGTCCTCGGCCAGGAGCGCGGCAAAGGCGGTATCCGTGCCGCGCAGCCAGCCGTCGGACACCCAGCGGAGGAGCCGGTGGGGAAGTCGCCCGCTGCGGGGCAAGGCCTCATTGCTCATGGCGCACCTCGTGGCGGAACAGGGCATCCAGTTCCTCGACCATCGCGCGTTCCGGTCGCTCGGCATGCAGCCCGCGGCTTGGATGGTGGATGCCGCGCAGGAACCAGCAGATGGCACCGCCGACATGCTGGTCATAGTCGTATTCATCCCCCAGCCGAGCGCGCAGCAGGCGATGCAGCGCCAGCAGGTAGAGGGCGTACTGGGCGTCATAGCGCTTGTCCATGACAGCGGCGCGCAGACTGTCCGCGTTGTAGTCGCGATCGGCAGGGCCCAGGTTGTTCGACTTGTAGTCCATCACCCAGTACCGCCCGCCATGCACGAACACGAGATCGATGTATCCCTTGATCATGCCGTTGAGGTCATTCTCGCCAAGGGCGGGCCGGCCGGCGTCATCCAGTGTGTGACGGCGGATGACGGCGTCGATCTCGAGGGCGCGGACGTTGCCGACCGAGACGAGGAACTCCATTTCAGCGATGAAATCACCCGGTCCCAGATCGGCAAGACACAGCGCTGGACTATCCGGCAGCGGCACCGGCGTTGCGGTGACCTCACTAAGCCATTGTTGGACGACCGGCCGCCATGCCTGCCAGCGTCCCGTATTGAGGCTGCGCTCGAGCACCTGCCGGAAAGGCGGTTCATCCGCGCCGGGGAACTGCCGTGCCGCCAGCGACTCGAGGAGATTGTGGACCAGCGTGCCGGTGGCCGGGCCGGGGGGAACGGCATGGGGGCTTTCCGGGTCGGGCACGAGGCGTCCGGGCGGTTTTGGTGGAGCCGTTGGGTGGCGTTCATCGGCGACGGCCTCTTCCAGCACCGCCTCCTGCGCACTCCCGGGTGTCCAGGCCTTCGGCCCCTCGGCCACCAGCGCGCTGTAACTGGCGATCCACCAGTTCTCCGAACTGGGGGGCTGGCCATGGTAGCGCCGGGCCGAGGCCATTGCCGGCCTGACATCGGTCGCCGCCTCATGGCATTCCATGCGGCCAGGTGGCGTGACCCCTTCGGTGGCCATGCCGGCATCGCCCTGGGTGGCCCTGTCGAGACAGTCTGCCACCGCCTCGGGGGCGGCCTTCTCCGGACAACCGATCAGGCAGCCGATGGCCGAGCGGTCCAGCACGACTGTTCTGGCGCCGGATCGGGCGCTCGGGCGTACGGCGGCCATACCCAGCCAGCAGGCATGGATGGCGCGGGTGATGCCGACGTAGAGCAGCCGCATATCCTCGGCGAGACGACGGTGCTCGGCCGCATCCTCGTCTTTCTTCGTTGGCTCGAAGGTGATGGTGACCTCATCTCCGTCATGATCCACCCAGGGTGCGCCGTCCTGCTTCGTCCGGTAGGCGCAGACGAACGGCATGAACACCAGCGGGTACTCCAGGCCCTTCGACTTGTGCAGCGTGATGACTTTGATGAGCGCGGCATCGCTCTCGAGGCGGAGGATCCGCTCGTCGGGAGTGGTCTCGCCATCGTCGTTAATGGCCTCCTCGAGCCAGCGGATGACACTGGCCGGTCCATCCAGTCCCGCCGCGGCATCCTGCAGCAACTCGCTGATCTGCAGAAGGTTGCTGAGCCGGCGCTCGCCGCCCGGACGCGCCAGCAGGCGCGGTGCCACGGCATGGTCGTGGATCAGTCGGCGTAGCGCCGGGAGGATGCCGCGCCGCTGCCACAACCCCGCATAGTCGTGGAACTGCTCAAGGGCCGCCTCCCAGCGGGCATCGCTGCTGAACAGCGCATCCAGTGTTCTCCAGTCCCATGCCAGGCTGGCCGTGCCGAGCGCGGTGCGGACCTGCCGTTCCGACTCCGGCTCGGCCATCGCCTGCAGCCAGCGCAGCACATCCTGCGCCTCGGGGGTCTGCAGGACATTATCGCGGTCGGAGAGATAGACCGAGGTCAGGCCATGGCGGTTCAGGGCGGCGCGGATGAGCTCGGCCTCCTTGCCGGTACGCACCAGGATCGCGATATCCGCCGGACGCACCGGACGGGGTGGCCCATCGCCACGGAACCCGGCCTCGCCCCGACGGCCCTTGTCGAGTAGCGCCTGGATTCTTTCGGCGCCGATTTCCGCCATCTCCCGGCGATACCGCGGGATGGGGATGCTCTCCGCGCCGCCATCCTCGCCGTGGGCCTCGAGGTGCCAGAATGTCAGTGCCGGCGGCTGCTGTCCGTCGATCTCAAGCCGATCCTGGCGACCCTTGGCCGCCACGCGGTGGAAACCGATGCCCTTCTCCAGAAACTGGCCGGGAGCCAGCGGGGAGTGACCGAAGAGCGCATTGACCGCATTGACCATGTCGGCGCTGGAGCGGTAGTTGCGGGCGAGGGTATGGCGCTGCGCGTCGGGCACGTCCTCCGCCGCCGCGAGGTAGGTCGCGAGATCCGCGCCGCGGAAGCCATAGATCGCCTGCTTGGGGTCTCCGATCAGGAACAGGCCGGTGGCGCCGCTGGTGGACTCGCCATCGGCATCGTCCCGGTAGACGGTATTGAGGATCGCGTACTGCACGCGGTCGGTGTCCTGGAACTCGTCCACCAGTGCGACCGGGAACTGCTCTCGGATGACGCGCGCCAGTCGCGCCCCGCCCGTGGATCCCGCGAGGGCATCGCGCAGGCGGGTGAGCATGTCGCTAAAACCGATGATGCCGCGTTGGCGGCGGGTCTCTTCCACCCGATGATCGACCCATCGCGCCGCATGGGCGTAAAGCGCCGGCGCCATGCCCGCCAGGTCGGTCTGAAGCGCGTTGAGTGCATCAATCGCCTCGACTGCCGGATGGCCGGCGAGTGTCTCTGGCAGTGTCTGGTTTCTCCGGCAGGCCTTGCTGAGTGCCTCGGTGCCAAGCTGGCTGAGGTCGATGTCGGGTAGCCGGGGGCCGTCGCTGCTGAGCCATTCCCGAAGCGCCGGCTCGAGACGATTGCGCCAGGTATCCGGCTTCGGGCGATTGCCTCGCGAGAGAATCTTAGCCTCCCACGCCGACTCCAGCGCCTCGCTGAGGCTGTCCAATCCCTCGCCATTCGGGCCGAGTGCGCGGCGCAGCCCATCGATCGCGGCTCGCCAGTCGGTGGCCATGGCCTGCACCGCCCTGGTGGGGGCGTCCGCCGGCGTCTCGGCGAGTATCTCGCTGCGGCCCAGCAGCGGGCGGAGCCTGCGGGCGAAGGCGCCCGGCGAGCGCGCCGAACCACCCTTACCGACGGAGAGCACGACGCCCAGTGCCGCCAGCGCCCCGCCGTCGAGCGGATAGACATGGACACGCCAGTAATCCTCGATCGCCTCACGCTGGATGAGCGATTCGTCAGCGGAGAGCTCAAGGTCGAAGGCGTTTCCTGAGTCGAAGGCATGTTGCCTGAGCATCCGCTGACAGAAGCCATGAATGGTGTAGATGGCGGCCTCGTCCATCCAGTCGGCGGCGGCGCGCAGGTGATCGGCATGGCGCTCGCGCTCCGGCGCATCCGGGTAGGCGGCCAGCAGTCCCATCAATACGGCATCCGCCGGATCGGGCGCCTCCACGCCGGCAAAGCAGCGCGCCGCCTGGGCCAGGCGATCGCGGATGCGCTCGCGCAGCTCCTTGGTGGCATCCCGGGTGAAGGTCATCACCAGGATCTGCGGCGGCAGCATGGGGGCGCGGTCGGGATTGGCCGGATCGTGGCCGAGGACCAGGCGCAGGTAGAGCGCGGCCAGGGTGAAGGTCTTGCCGGTGCCGGCACTTGCCTCGATGAGATGTCGGCCATCGAGGGGTGTCGTGAGCGGGTCGAGGGGGATCGGGTGGGTCATCCTTCGCCCTCCCGGCCGAGATGATCGATAAGGGGCTGATGGAGCCGGGCGGCCCAGTAGGCGAAAAGCGTTTCTTCGGCGTGTCGCGGCTCAAGCAGCGAGGCGGCATCCGGGAAGCAGCGGCGTAGTGCGCCACTGCCGGCGTAATCCACCTCGCCGGTCTGGTTCGGGTTGCCCTCGTAGAACGGGGCGATGGATTCTGCCGAGAGTGGCTTTTTGTGCGCTTCGGCGAGATACCGGAAAACCGTGCGCTGGGGCAGGGGGAGGGGGCGCTCGAGTCCGGCAATCCAGCCGGCGAGCAGCCAGTCAAGCCTCTCCGTGGCCGTCTCGGTATCGAGGGCCGGGAACGGATACTCGCCATCATGCCCCACAATGATGGTCTCGCAGTTGATCGAACCGGCGTTTATGGCCACATGGGCCAGCCATTCCGGTATGAGTCTCGGGTAGTGGGGGTTGCCGTCTTTGCGGGTATCGCCTGCCTTCAGGATGAGTCGGATCAGACGACCATCTGTCAGGCGGCAGAGACCCGTTGCCCAGTCCTCGATCCGGAAGACCTGCCCGCTCACTTCTCTAAGCAGCTGGAGTTCCTGCGCAGGCTCGTGCCCGGCGACTTCCGCCATCCAGCGCTGCCAGCGGGCGGCCGCCTGCTGCGCGCCGTTCCTGGCCTCGTCCAGGAGCAGATGGCCCATGCCGCCCACTGGTAGCCGACCGGCGCGCCGCAGCCGCTCGCCAGCGGCCTCGATCGCCGCCGCCGGGTCATCCGGCAGCGGGTCTTGTCTGAGCGGGGCAAGCAGCGCCTCATGCAGCGCATGCGCATCCAGTCCGTCGAGCTCGAAGGGCTCGGTCTCCGGGGTCACCTCGCCGGTTTCGTCAAAGCGCAGTTTGAGCCGTTCGGCGAGGAAGTGCCCGGCCGGGTCGCGGAGGAAACGGCTCAGATCCCGCAGGCTGATGGGGTGGGGGTCGGAGAGCGCCGGCGGCGGGAGCGTGTCAGGGCAGGCGGCATCCCCGGGCAGCGCTGCCTTGTCGGTCGCCGCCGTCTCCCACTCCCGGGCATAGGTGAAGTATTCGCCCTCGCCGGTATAACGCGCGCTGAAGGGCTGCAGGGGATGATCCACGGTGAGCGCAGTGCTCGCTGTAACCCGTCCGCTCCTGTTCCCGCCCTCGGGCCCGGACAGTCGCCAGCCGCGATCCAGATGATCACGCAGCTGGCTGACCAGCACCGACGGCGGCAGTTCGCTGTCGTCCCGCGGGTTGCGGCCGATCCAGCTCAGATGAAGACGCTCACGGGCGGCGAGCAGCGCCTCGAGAAAGAGGTAGCGATCGTCCTCACGGCCCGAGCGATCGCCCGGGCGGTACTGTCCCGACGCTGCCATCAGGTCGAAATCCGCCGGCGGCCGCGTGCGCGGGTAGTCGCCCTCGTTCATCCCGAGCAGGCAGACCATGCGAAAGGGGATGCTGCGCATCGGCATCATGGTGCAGATATTCACGCGCCCGGCCAGGAAGCGCTGGGTCGGGCCCTCATCCTCCAGCGCGCCGAGCCAGACATCGCGGGCCACCGCGAGCGGGACCGGTTCGTCGAACTGTGCCTCCTCGCAGGCCGCGACCCATTTCCGCAGTGCGTCGGTTATGCGCGCTTCCAGTGCCAGCTCGTCGGTCGCCTCCAGGGCGAAGCAGTCGGCGAGCAGGGTCTCCAAGCGCTGAGCCCACTCGGCTGGCCGGCCTGGCTCGCTGAAGGCGGCGAGCTGGGCCTCGAGGGTATCCAGCAGGGCGCGCAGGGGGCCAAGCAGCGCGGCATCCAGACTGCCTACCTCGGGGTAGGGCTCAACGCCCTGCCAGGCATCGCCGCTGCCCACGGCATAACCGAGCAGCAGGCGGCGCAGGCCGAACCGCCAGCTGTTCTGCTCGAACGCGCCAGGCAGATCGAGCCGCTGGCGCTGCTGGCCATCAAGCCCCCAGCGGATGCCGGCCTCCCGGCACCACCGTCGCAGCAGCGCGACGTCGTCCTCGGACAGGCCGAAGCGCCGGCGGAATGGCGCCACCTCGAGCAGGTCCAGTACGTCGCCCAGGGTGAGCCGCGCGTTCGGCAGGTCGCTCAGCCGGGCGAGGGCGGCCGCCACCGGCGCCTCACTGCGACTGCGGCGATCGCCGATGGTATAGGGGATATAGCGCGCGTCCCGGCTGTCCACCGTGCCGAATACCGCCTCGACCGCCGGGGCGTAGGCATCGACATCCGGGACCATGACGATAATGTCCCGCGGGCGAAGGGGGTGGCCTTCGCGGTCGGCCCGCTCGAAGGCCTCCAGCAGCCGGTCGTGGAGCACCTCGACTTCGCGCTGGCGACTGTGGGCGCGATGAAAACGGATGGAGTCGTCCACGCCCAGTGGGCGTTCTTCGCCCGGCGCAGGCAGCGGTGTCAGCGCGTAGATGTCCTGCTGGAGCTGCTGGAGAAGCGGCGCGGATTCGATATCGGTGGTGTCGCCGATCGGCGGCTCGAAAAGATCAATGGACTGGAACCAGTCCCGGTAGCGTTCAGGCTCGTCCAGCTCGGCGAGCAGGCCGATGAAGTCACGGCCCTGCTTGCCCCAGGCGGCGAGCAGCGGGTGGCCGGGTGTGCCCGTCCTGCGCTGATGGCGTTGCCGGTCGAGCCTGAGCAGTTCGCGATCTTCGATCAGATCCGCCCAGAAATAGCCCGAGGGGTTCTGGATCAGTTGCAGGATCTGGGTGTGACGGGAGAGGGCGTGCAGCGCCTCCAGGACCGGGCGGGGCATGGAGGTGATCCCGAAAACCGTCAGACGTCGTGGCAGCGCGGCGAAATGACCCGGCTCCGCGGCATCGAGCGCGGCGATGAATCTCGTCTGGATACCGGGGCGAGAGAGTGTGCGGGCGGCCTCGCCCATGTCGGCATGCAGGGCCCGCCACAGCGCCGGTTGCCAGTGCTGGTCCGCCGCCATTGCCAGCGCCTCGCCACGGGCGCTGCGGAGCTCGTCACGCCCCTCGAGCCAGTCAGCGAGCCAGTCCGGCCGGTAGACCTGGTACTGGTCGTAGAGATCCGCCAGGCGCCGGGCGAGCTGGTAGCGTTTGCGCTGGTCCGTATCCCCGGCGAGGAAGCGGATCAGCGGGGCGAACGTCTCGGGATCGGCGTCGAGCAGGTCGGGCAGCAGTCGGTAGATCCGCCACTGCAGACGTTGCTTCTCGAATGGCGAGGTCTCCGGCACCTCGCTCGCGCCCAGTACCGTTCGGTAGGACTGCCAGAGGAAGGACTGCGGGAGGACGAAGCGCTGGGCCGCCGCAATGCCGCAACCGGCGGCGTCGGGCGTCTGCTCGGCGGCGAAGGCGAGCTTGAGCCACTGCGCCATGCCATTGGACTGGATGAGCACGGTCTCGTGCTCCAGCGGGTTGAGTGGATGATCATGCAGGTGAGTGACCGCCAGATCCCGCAGCGTCTCGAGCCGGTTGGCGTGTATCTGGGCAAAGCCGGGCGGAAAGGCATCGTTCATCCGGAGAGCGTTCCATGCCAGCGCGTCATTCGTCCATCCTAATCGTCTCGCGCGACAACTGCTGACGCAGCCGGATGATGGCGTGCCGGCCTAGAAGCGTTCCGCTCGCAGCACCTCGCAGTCGACCACGCTGACGACGCCAATGTGCCGCTCGACGACCGCGAAGGCGGCATCAAGCAGTGTATCCACACGCTCTGGCCGGACGATGCAGACTACGTTGACCATGCCACCGACGCGGCTGATCTGGCCCTCACCGCTCCAGTGGCCGGACCGGCCCGAGCCACCCAGCACCGGCAGCACGCTGAATCCGGTCACGCCGGCCTTGATCAGTGCCGCACTCAGGCGCTCCTCCATGATCGACTCGATAATGATCTCGACGCGCTTCGCCTTGTGGGTCTGCATGGCATCAGCCTCCGGTCAGCGTCTGCGACACCGCGAGATAGATCGGGATGCCGAGGGTGAGGTTGAAAGGGAAGGTTACACCCAATGACAGGGTGAGGTAGATGGACGGGTTGGCCTCAGGCAACGCCACCCGCATAGCCGCCGGCACCGCGATGTAGGACGCCGACGCCGCCAGCGTCATGAAAAGCAGGACACCGCCCGGGCTCAGCCCGAGCAGCAGGCCCGCGGCGAGGCCAAACACGGAGCCGATCAGCGGCATCACCAGACCGAAGGCGAACAGACCGGCGGTGAGTACGGATTTCGCCTCGCGCAGGCCGCGTCCGGCCACCAGCCCCATGTCGAGCAGGAACAGGCAGAGCACACCCTGGAACGGCGCCTGGATGAACGGGGCGATCATGTTCATCCCCTCGTCGCCGGTGATCCAGCCGATCAGGAACGAGCCCACCAGCAGCACGATGGAGCCGTTCAGCAGGATCTCGCGGACGAGGCCTTCCTCCATTCCGGCGGATTCCTTGCCAAAGCGGGCGATGATCCAGAGCGCCGAGAGGATCGCCGGTGCTTCCATGACCGCGGCCACCGCGACCATGTAGCCCTCCGGCGAGAGCCCGGCGGACTCTGCCACGGAGGTGGCGGCGACGAAGGTGACGATGGAGATCGAGCCATAGTGACCGGCCACGGCGGCGGCATCGGTGACCGAGAGTTTCGACATCACGCGGAGCAGACCAAAGGCCACCAGCGGAATGGCGAACGAGAGGATTATGCCCGCGATCAGCGACAGGATCAGGGTGGCATCGACGCCATGCGAGGCCACGCTTGCGCCACCCTTGAAGCCGATGGCGAACAGCAGGTAGATCGACAGGCCTTTGGCGATGGCCTCGGGAATCGAGAGATCCGATCGGGCAAATGCCGCGAGGACGCCGAGCACGAAGAAAAGAATGATCGGCGACGTCAGGTTGTTCGCCGCCAGCGCCAGTGTGCCTTCCATGTCTGCCCCGTCGTTTTTTTAAGGTCGTTGATCGCCTGGATGAACGGGGCCAGAGGGTAACCGATCGGGCCGTGGCCGTCAGGCTTTGCCGCCGAGCCACTGCTCGGCCCGTTTGCTGTCGGCCAAAGCCGGACCGCCCAGGGCGAATCCATCGCAGCGGTCGCCTGCGTAATGGATCCAGCGATCGCTATCCAGCTGGTGCCATTCCCCGGCTTCGATCGGTTCACGGACGGCAAGGGGATAAAGCGTGGTCTTGATGTTGATGGTATCCGGCGTCCCGTCATAGGCGGCATCGCCGCCAGTCAACGACGCCGCGATGATCTCCGCCTGACGGCGAAGAGCCCGGACGTAGGGCCGAACCGCACCCTGGTATTCAACGCAGTCGCCTAGTGCACGGATGAGCGGGTCGCTGGTGCACAGCTTTGAGTCGACAACGATACCACGCGAGGTCCGCAGTCCGGCCGCGTCGGCCAGTCCCGTGCTGGGAGCCAGACCCAGTGCACTGATTACGATATCGCCTTGCCAATGGCCGCCGTCGTCGAGGCGGGCGGAAAAACCCTGCTCGGGATTGCCCACCAGGTTCTGGATGGTTCGCCCGGTATGGATTCGGACATCAGCGAAGGCCAGATGCGAGCGTAGTGCCTCCGACGCTCCGTGCGGAATGAGTGATGCCAGCAGCCGGTCTGACCGCTCAACCAGGGTGACCTCATGGCCGGCAACGGTGAGGTCGTTGGCAAACTCGCAGCCGATCAGCCCGCCACCAATAATCAGCACCGACGCTGTTCTGTCATCAATCGTCGAGCGAAGTTGGCGGTAATCATTTAGCGCGTTTACGCTCATCGGCTGGCCGCTGCTTCCCGGTGGTAGCGGGAGTGGGCGTTGCGTGGCGCCCAGTGCCAGAATTAACTGCGCGTAGGGGACGCCACCCCTCGGCGTCAGCACCCGCCGTCGCTCCCGGTCGATGCATAGTGCGCGGGTGTGAGCCATTAATGTCACGCCGAGCCTGGCTGCCTGCGCTGTGCCATCATTCAGGATCAAGTCATCGGGTGTGAGCCCTTCCCCCGCCGCGGTCGAGAGTCGGGGCTTGGGGTAGAAGGCGCCATTGTCCGACGTGATCACCACAATGGCCCGTTCCGGGTCGGCGCGGCGCAATGCCTCTGCAGCCGCCCAGCCGGCCATGCCCGAGCCGATGATCACGGTCTGGGCGGCGTTCTCGGCGAGCCGGGGGCTTTGCGGCGCATTGGCCGGTCGCTCCTTGACTGCCTCTTCAAGCGGAACGAAGTCCGCCTTGCTGACGCCGCAGTCGGGACAGACCCAGTCGTCCGGAATGTCTTCGAATCGCGTTCCCGGTGCCAGGCCTCCGTCCGGGTCGCCCGCGGCCTCATCATAGATATAGCCGCAGACCACACATAGGTACTGGCGGTAGGGCATCTCGCTTTTACCCGCCGTCATGCCTCACGCCGCCTCCAGCCGGGCCAGCTCCTTGCGGATATGCTTGATCGCCGGCGTGACAATGGCAACGAAATACGACTCGCGCAATTTCCGCTGCACGGCGGAGTCTGCCAGGTAGCCGCGGGCGCCGGCGTGTAGCATTGCCGCCTGCGACGCCCTGAGACTCAGCACCGATGCCCGCTCCCGGACCTGGAGTACATCCCGGAACAAACGATCGTCGGATCCCGATGCAACCTCCTCGGCCAGGGCGTTCACGGCGCCCCGCAGGTCTTCGAGCTCCGTGCGTAAGGTATCCGGCTGCTCATCGAGGAATGCATTGACATGCGCATGCGTCCGGCTCATGTCTTCTATGATGTCGATGCAGGCCGCAATGACGCCGAGCGGCATACCCATCTGTAACAAGACGAACCCTGCGCGGATACGCGGCAGGAAGGCTGCGGCATCGTGGCTGATCACGTGATCATCCGGGATAAACACGTCTTTGAAATGGCATGCGTAGGTGCCGCTGCCCTCAAGCGCGATGAACTCGGCGCACTGTTTCAGGGAAAAGCCTGCCTGCGCGCAGTCGACCAGCGCCATGACGCGACGGTCGCTGTCAGGTTCGAGGAACACGGCGGCGAAGACATGATGATCGGCAAGGTTGGAGACCCAGGGCAGGGTTCCATTAGCGAGATAACCACCGTCCACCCGCCTGACGCGGATTTTAAGCTCCTCGATGGCGGCGACGTTTTTCATGCCATTGGAGAGCCCGGTGCCGCCCAGCAGCCGACCGCTTGCGACCGCTTCGAGCCACTTCTCCCGGGTCGCCGCCTCCTCGGCGTTGTCCAGGTACCAGGTCAGTGCGTCGTGGCACCAATGGCAAAAACCGGTCGACATGCAGACGCGGGACACCTCAGCCATGGCATCGATGGCACTCGCGAAGTCATGCCCTCCGGCCGCCGTGTGGCGGTTATAGAGCCCGTGATCGCCCAGTGTTCGCATGAACCCCTCGGGATAAAGCCCATCCCGATCAATCGTTGCCGCGAGCGGTGCAAGCTCCCTCGCGGCGAGTTCGCGGGGGTCACGCGTCCATACCTCGTCGAGTGCGTGTACCGATTCCATTGCTTATCTCTCTGAGCGGCTATGACAGCCCGAAGAGGCTAGAGGCGACCGCTCTGGGACGGAAATATCGAATCCGGCTAGCGATATTCCATATTGAGATATCCATCGCTTGTTTATAACGATATGCCGAAAAATTCGTTCCGATGCCGTAACCGGTTCCGTACCGTCCCTCCCCATTGGTCAAGCGAACGATAAGGCGCAGGTCTTGAGTATCAATATTCGTATCGCCGGCGTGTCGCACTGGTTTGCCTCGCCCGAGGACCCGGTGCTCGACGGGGTGAATCTCAACCTCGATGCCGGACAAACACTGTCAATCGTCGGCGAGAGCGGCTGTGGCAAGTCCACTCTGCTGCACATGATCGCGGGCATGCTGCAGCCACGGACGGGCCGGGTTTACGTAGGCGGGCAGCCGGCGCTGGCACCCAATCCGCGCTGGAACATCATGTTTCAACGCTCAGCACTCTACCCGTGGCTCACCGTCGTGAAGAATGTTGCGCTGGGGCTGGAGTTTGCTGGTATCCGAAAGGGCAGACGGGCTCGAGCCCTGGCGATGCTCGAGCGGGTGGGGCTTGCCGACCGAGCGGATGCGCACCCCCAGGACCTTTCCGGGGGACAGCAGCAGCGCGTCGCCCTGGCAAGGTCGTTGGTGGTCTCACCCTCCGTGATTCTTTTGGATGAGCCCTTCTCGGCGCTGGATACGTTTACTCGCAGCGACCTCCAGGCCGAGGTGCTATCGATCGTCGCCGAGCAGGGGATCACGCTGGTCCAGGTGACTCATGACCTGGACGAGGCGGTGATTATGGGCGACCGAATCGCGGTCATGGAGCGCCACCCCGGCCGGATTCACGGCGTGATCGAAAACCGCATGCCTGCCCCGCGGCAGCCCGGACGGCCCGGTTTCGCGGAAATGCGTGACGAGTTGCTTGCCGCGTTCGGTCGCGCGCGCCGAAACCCGTTGAGTACTGATACCCGGCCGAGCCAAGCGCCGGTCGCCGTCAATGCCTGATCAGTCAGAGGAAAGGAAGATGACAGAAGAAGACCCGACGGGGCGCGCGCAGAGTCAGTCGGATTGCGGCTGCAGCCGGGTGCTGACACCTGATTATGAGATTCGCGCTGGCCGGCGCCGGTTCATGCTTGATGGTCTTGCCGCCATGGGCGGCCTCACCGCCGCAATGACGCTGCCGGTGGGGTTTTCGCCGGCTCACGCGGAGACTCATCCTGTCCTGCGAATCGGTTACCTGCCGATTACCGATGCCACCTCGCTCCTCACCGCCTACGCGATGGGCTATTATCAGGATGAGGGCGTCCAGGCCGAAAAGCCTGAGTTGATCCGAAGCTGGTCGTCATTGGTAGAAGGCTTCGCACGCGACCGTTTCAACCTGGTTCATCTTCTCAAGCCCATCCCAGTATGGATGCGCTACAACAACGACTTTCCGGTCAAGATAATGGCCTGGGCGCATGTCAATGGCTCGGGGCTGGTCGTGGGCGGGCGCTCCGATATCGAAAGCTTCGTCGACCTTGGCGGGACGCAGATCGCCGTGCCGTACTGGTACTCGGTGCACAACACGCTCTTGCAGATGGCACTCCGCAAAGCAGGTCTGGAGCCGGTCATTCAGGCTCAGGAGGCACCGCTCGGCCCGCAGCAGGTCAATCTGCTGATACTGCCGCCGCCGGAGATGCCGGCGAGCCTTGCGGCAGGGCAGATTGACGGCTACATCGTTGCCGAGCCCTTCAATGCCGCCGGCGAGTTGCTGGCGGGCGGTCGATTGCTGCGGTTTACCGGCGATATGTGGGAAAACCACCCCTGCTGTGTGGTCTGCATGCATGAGCATCAGGTCAGCGCCAATCCGCAATGGACGCAACGGGTCATCAACGCTGTGGTCCGCGGTGCGCAGTATGCGCAGAATCACAAGGCGGAGGTCGCGGAGATGCTCTCGCGCGACGGTGAGGGGTATCTGCCGATGCCGGCAGAGGTGGTGCGCCGCGCCATGACGCACTACGACACGCCCGAATATCGGGAAACGGGCGCGGTTCAGCACCCGGATTGGGCGACAGGGCGGATCGACTTCTCGCCCTATCCTTATCCCTCGGCGACCAAGCGGCTCGTCCGGGAGATGAACCAGACGCTCGTCGAAGGCGATCAGACTTTTCTGAATGGCCTGGATCCTGAATTTGTCGCCGATGATCTGGTGGACTACCGATTCATCGACGAGGCATTGCGGCGGTATCCAGAGGCCGATTATCTGGGCAGTCGCAAACGTCGGGAGCGTCTGGCGCTGTGAGTGCGGCCCGTGGCGCAACACTCCCGCGGTATGCCGGCCTGATGCATTGGCTGCAGCGGATCGGCTATCCGCTTGCCGGTGCGGGAGGCCTGTTGTTCCTCTGGTGGCTTGGTGGCGTTTACATCGATGCGCAGCCCGATCTCTTCGCCTTCACGCGGTTTGCTCCCTCGGCCGCATTGCCGGCGGCGTGGCAGTTGCTCGTGAGCGGTGATCTGCTCAATGCCGCCGCGGCGAGTCTTCAGCGTATTGGTTGGGGGATGTTGATCGCGACGCTGATCGCTGTGCCGGTCGGCATCCTTGTGGGGCTCTCCGAGGTACTGCAACGCGCGACGTCGTTCCCTTTCCAGCTCCTGCGCATGGTAAGCCCGTTGGCGTGGATGCCGATTGCGGTGATGGTCTTCGCCACCTGGGACGGGGCGATCATCTTCCTGATTGTTATGGCTGCCATCTGGCCGGTGCTTTTCTCGACCGCCTTCGCGGTCCAGCGCATCGACCCCCTGCATGCCCGCGTGGCGCGCAATCTCGGTGCCTCCTTCGCGGGCCGGTTGCGACGCCTCATCCTGCCGGCCATCGCACCAGATGTCCTCGCGGGACTGCGGCTTGCGCTGGGCGTGGCCTGGGTGGTGCTCGTGCCGGCGGAATATCTGGGCGTGACCAGCGGGCTTGGCTACGCCATCAACGATGCCCGGGACATTCTTGCCTATGACCGACTCGCCGCTCTGGTCCTGTGGATCGGACTTATCGGTTATCTGCTGGATAGCCTCGTGGTCTTTTTCATGCGGCGTGTCGCATGGCGGCAAACCGCTTAATCACTCAGTACTGTCAAGGGAGACGATCCGATGAGTAGCGTTACCAACGAATCCACCACCAAGGCAAACCTGCGGCCCATCGATCGGGAGGGCCTCCTCGGTTTCGCCGAGAAAGGCCGGAACAACCCGGGAGCACGCGGCACGAACACGGTGCACACCGTGGTGGAAGGCCAGTACCGGACCATCAGCTATGTCCGTGGCCACGAGGTAGTCGTTGACGAGCCTCTGCATTTGTTTGGCGAGGACACGGCGCCTGCGCCGGCGGAGGTCATCCTTTCTGCGCTGGGGGGCTGCCTTGCCGTCGGAATCACTGCGGTCGCCACCTGGAAGCAGGTCTCCCTTAGCAAAGTTGAGCTCCACCTTGAGGGCGATATCGGCAATCCCGCGGCCTGGGGCGCCGGTGGCCACGAGCCATCGCCGGAGGAAATGGGCATCCAGGCCGTCCGCGTGCGCGTCGATATCGAGGGTGACGCCCCGCGGGAGACGTTGGACGAAATCGTCCAGCGGGCGAATTACTTCTCGCCCATCGGCAACACCATCCGCAATCCCATCGATTTCGAGATCAGTCTGCTGGATTGAGCCGCTAAGCCCGGTATGGCACCCGGTAGCTGCACATCTTGCAGGTGTTGCCTTCCTCGAGCTGGTAGGGCGTGTCATAGAAGCTCACCAGCTCCCATGCACCGGCCGTCTCCAGATCGAGCATGCGGCGACGGTAGCCATATTCCTCGTAGGCCCCTTCCCGAATGGTGAAGACGATCACGCCACCGGGGCGGACGATGCGCACCAACTCGTCGAAGGCATCGCCGGTGACATGGCCGTAGGTGAAGGTGCCGGTACACACAACCGCGTCATAGGCGTCGTCGTCGACGGGCAGGCGATGTTTCATGTCGGCCTGCATGCGTTCACCGTAAATCCCTTTACGCGCCGCCTGGGCGAGCATGTCCGCGGAGTAGTCGAGGGCGTCGATGTGGCGGTAACCCAGTTTGACCAGCTCCTCGCCCACCAGGCCGGTGCCGCAGCCGGCATCGAGGATTCGTGCGTCGGTCGAGCCACCCAAGGCCTCGTGGAGAGCCTTGGCCGTGGCAACATGAGCGACATAGCCAAACCGGTCCAGCAGGTCGCTGTCGTATTGGTCGGCCCAGTCGCGATAGGCGCTCATCAGCGCCTCGTGATCGGTGGCGTTATAGACCCGGTTGAGGATCTCCGTCTCGGTGATCTTGCGCTCGCTCATACCGCTCCTGTCTCAAGCTTCGATCGGACGACTGTACCGCGATCGTTTCAGGCTTTTCACGGGGTACCCCGCCTCGGTAACTTCTCCGCGGTCAGGTCCAGCGTGCCGCAGGTGATAGCATCCCAGTCCGCACCAATAATGGAGACAAGCATGTCCTACACGATTAACCGGGTCATCGAGGATGCCGATTTCGAGGCCGTCGATGAGCGCACCCGCAAGGCGCTTGCCGATCACAGCTTCGGCGTGCTGACGGAAATTGACGTCCAGGGCACCATGAAGAAAAAGCTGGACAACGACATGGCGGGCTATCGGATCCTTGGCGCCTGCAACCCGGCAATGGCCTGGGAGGCCATTGGCGTCGAGCCACGGGTTGGAGCGATGCTGCCATGCAATGTCATTCTGCGCGAGGTGGCCGAGGGTATTGAAGTCAGCGCCGTCGATCCGGTCTCGTCCATGTCCGGGATCGATAACCCCGAGCTTACAAAGATCGCCGGAGAAGTCCGGGACCGGCTGGCGGTGGTTGTTGAGGCGATCTGACCCGGCATGCGGCGCGGACTCAGGGCGGGAATGACCCTATGACATGCACTGAGCCGGTCTCATCGGGCCGGACAACGACACCCTCACCGGAGCGCACGCCCTGTCCGGTGATCGCCCGGATATTCACCTGGTGAGTCACAAGGACGGCCGGTGGGCCGTTGGCGAGCTCGCCAAGTAGGTGGCGCAGGTCGGAGACGATTTCATCGCGCTGATCACGGGCCTGGAAAAAGCTGTTCAGCCCCGGATGGGGTTTCGCCTCTGTCAGTGCCATCTCATCGGCCGTGTCCCGGCAGCGGCACCAGTAACTCGTGTACACAACGGCGTCTTTGAGGCCCTCGTCGCGGAGCTGCGCGCCAATGGCCCGGGCCTGCTGGCGGCCGTTTTCCGAAAGGTTTCGCTGGGTGGTGCAATCCGCCACATCGAATCCTGCCGGATCGCCAAATCCGGGCGCGATGGCATGACGAAGCAGCAGGACATGCCCATTTTCCCTGAGTGCTTCGAAGACGTCGTCGTCAGCCGCGGCGCTGGTGCTCACCAGCGCTGCCACTAATAAGAAGGCGAAGTATTTCATTGAAAGCCACCCGCCGTCGCTGCCTATGCCTGAGAGTGGTCATCATGCCAGAGCTCAGATTGCCGCGGGCGGCTTTCCAGATCCTCGCATTCGCCTACAGGCGCCCGATGTATTCCATCTGGTCGCGGGCGTCGGCGGGTACATCCTTGACCAATGCGACCCTGAGCACTCGGCCACCTTCACTGTCCAGGCTGACCTCATCGCCGAGTGCGACATCGATCGAGTCGGGTCTGAGGTTGTACATCGCGCCCGTCATCGGGTCGACGACCAGCCAGCCGATCAGGCCCCCGAATACGAGATTTCCTGCGACATACCATCCGTTTGGACGGGATTCGATGAGAATCTCCCGCGATTCAAATCCGGTCTTGCTGACATCCACCGTGTAGGTTTTACCGCCGAAATAACTGCCGTCGGACTTTTTGAGCTGGACCGTGACCGGTGTCTCGCCGGAATGGATCTCTTTGCTACGCTCATCGGTAATGGTTACCTGCGCGTCATCCGGCGTACTGTTGATGGTGACCGCCTGTTCCCGTTCGCCAACGATGGAGGCGCAACCGGTCAGGATCGCCGTGAATCCAATGGCGGTGAGTGAAAGTGCTCGCATTGCCTTTTCCCTGGATCGCGAATGAAGTCTCCAGGGTAGGCGGTAGCAACGACGGCTCGCGTCGGAAGAATCACCCAGCAGTATGGGCTCGCCTGGACCTCAATCATCCCTTTGGGTCCCGCCCTTGATGAAATCCAGAAGCCGGCTCACACCCCAGGTCATCAACAGCAGGATCGCGCCCATAAGAGCCGATCCGTCGATCAGCATCCACACCCCTGTGATGGCCAGCATCAGCATCACGAGATACCAGAGCATGATCCAGAAGGCTTGCTGCAGTAGCAGGTAGACCAGTCCGACCAGGGCCAGTACGGCGATCCATTGCATGGCGACGCCCTTTTCCCTCAGTAACGGAAACTCAGGCCCAGACTGCCACCCAGTTCCGTATGCGCCCCGGCAATGATGCCCATGGAATGGCTGACTGGCAGGTGGTAATAAACGCCGGCGTCGGGCCGGATGACGTTGTCCTCGTTCTGCTTGTAGAGCCATCCGGTGATGTCGGAGCGGGCGATCTCGCTTTCCTCGTAGAACGTGAATCCGCCCGCAATCCAGAGCGAGCCATAGCGGCCGGGGAGCAGGCGATAGGCCACATCAAGGGAAATCAGGCTGCCGATGCGTTTCTTGCCGAGTTCGGTGTAATCAGAGTGGGGCACGGGATAGTCCCGGATCTCGCTGTCCGAATAATCACTATCGAAAACGGCACCGATGATGAGCCCCAACTCATCGCCCATCAGCCCGGCGTAGGCACCGCCTTCCCCATCGGCATCAGCTCCGCCCACCCAGACATCTGCGGCCGCCGTATTGATGATCGCCAGTGCCATGGAGATCGCCAGCATGATGATTAAGGGCAGCCTGAATGTGACCTGCATGATCCGGACTCCCGAGTGCTTGATTGAGCCTCGAGGAGATCATGCAGCCGCGACAGTCTGCGTCGGGGCGATTCCAGGATGGACTGGCCGGCGCTGACCGCGGAGGCTGCTGGCTGCAACGGGTTCACGGCGATAAGCTGATGGCATGTGGACTCAATGCGAAATTCCGCTGGCCCGTCCTGTCAGCTTTCGGAGGGCATCGTGACATCGCTCATCTATAACCGCAGCGTCTGGCTGGCGCTGCTCCTGGGTGTCCTGGGCGGTGTGCGCATCTGGGTCATGGCCTCCACGGGTGTCGCCGCTTTGCCGCATATCCTGGCGGCACTGACCCTCCTCATCCCCGGGGTTTTCTTTGGCGTCGCGCTGCGCAGCCCCTGGCCTGCCGCGGCCGGCCTGCTGGGCGTGGTGGTGATCGAGCTGTCGTTGTCGTGAGGGCCTGATCTGGCGCCGGCCAAAAAAAACCGCCGGTCGGTGACCGGCGGTTTGAGTACGCCGGACTAAGGCCCGGCGGGATGAGGCCGTTTTAGCTGGCCTTGGCGGTCTTCGCGGTCTTCTTCGCGGCGTTGACCGTCTGGGTCGCCGTGTCAGAAACACTCTGAACGCTGGACTCGACGAGCTTGCGGGTCTCGTTGACGAAGTCCTGGTTCATTGCGACGACCTTCTCGGCATCACCCTTGACGCGCTCGCCGAGGTCCTTGGCGACAGCCTGCTGCTTCTCGGCGTACTGCTGAAGGGCTGCGGTGTCCTTGATGTCGAGCATGGCGCGGGCCTGCTGCAGACCAAGCTCGTTGTAGGTCCGTGCCGCTTCCATCTGCGCGTCAATCAGCTTCTCGGCATAGTCCATGGCCAGCTTCGCGTAGTCGCGCGTCGGCGCCATGAAAAGCTTCTCGGCCTGCTCGCTGTACTTGGTAAACATCTCGTTGTTCATCATGAAGTCGTTCATCGTGTTGTCCTCATCGGATTTGCTGCATGTGAAGACGGCCATCTCCGTCTTGTTGCAGTGCAATATATCAAGCACGATTGTGCGGCGCAACAATTTTTTTCAATGCGTTGTCAGCGACCGGCGTCGTCGGATGTGTTCCAATCCTCCAGTCGACCGGGAACCCGGACAACCTCTACCAGACAGGATCGCAATCTGATGCCCAAACAGACCATTGTCTTCGGTGTGCTACTGATCATCCTCGGTGTCGGCGCCTACCTCTTCTCCGGCAGTCAAACGGCGCTTATGCCTGCGTATCCGGGTATTCTGCTTGCGGTTCTGGGTGCGCTCGCAGGCGCTTTTCAGAATGCCCGGCGGCACTGGATGCATGCAGCCGCAGCGGTTGCGCTGCTGGGTGCCCTTGCGCCGGCGTCCGCATTAGTCGTGAGAGCGGCGCAGATGAGTCCGCTGGCGCTGTTGGTCAACGTGGGGATGCTGGGGCTTTGCGCCGTATTGCTGGTGCAGATGATCCGCTCGTTCATTGCCGCGCGCCGGTCCGCCTGATCTCAGACCCGCCGCGGGTCGATGCCTCGAGGCTCATCAGCCCATCAGATAAGGCGGCTCCCGTTGGGTACGACGATATCGGGGCCGCAGAGCACGATGGCCCCGTCGTCACGATGGAATCCGGTGACCAGGCACTCGGACATGAATGGCCCGATCTGCTTGGGCGGGAAGTTGACGACTGCAAGGACCTGCCGGCCCATCAGGCTTTCTGGGTCGTAGAGGTCGGTGATCTGCGCGCTCGACTTGCGCTCGCCTATCTCCGGGCCGAAGTCGATGCGCATTCTCCAGGCGGGACGCCGGGCCTCCGGGAATTCCTCGACACCAATGACGGTGCCGACCCGCAGCTCCACGCGGGCGAAGTCTTCGAACTCAATAGTCTGCATGCGGGCGGTCTCGGTGGCGTGGACGGGTTAAAGACTAATCAGGGCGGCGAGGCGTCACAAGTGGACAAAGCCGGACCAGACGCCAAGGCCTTGACGCGTAGGACGCAGAGCAGAGCGCTGCCACTGCTATCATTACCGACATGTGGATCCAGCGCGAAATACAGCTTGCCCGTCCCCGCACGCTGGTGCTCACCCTCTCGGGTGATCGTCAGCGGACCGATTCCGACTGAAGCGGCGCGCTCGAATTGTCTCAGTACGAACGGCTCATCGCAGAGGGCGCGGTCCTGCGCCGACAGCAGATGCTTTTTCTGGGCGTGCCCACCTTCTTGGTCGCCGTCGCGGCCTATGCGCTGTCAAAAAGTCCTGCCGATGGACTCCTGTCGATCGTACTGGCGCTGGTGCTGACACCGGTAAGCGTCCATGCGCTGCTGCTGTTGGGCTCAGTGAGATATCGGGTTGCATGGCGGCGATCGTGTCAGGTTCGCGCCGAACGGGCTCGGCTGCGGCAGGCGTTGGCCGAGCGCTTTAACGCCTTCCGCGTCCGGGCCCGCGGTGAATCGTTCAAGAAGGCTTATGGTCTTGCCGGGCGCGATATCCGTAGCCTGGAGGAGGCCCTCGCCGTCGGCATGCACCGCGAGCGGCGCGAGGTTTTCGTCACCGCTTTCATGCGATCCGGGGTGGTCGTCCGTGTCACCGCCTCGATCGGCTCCTCGTACCGGTGCCGGCCGGCGGATGATCCGGCGAAGTGGCGTGATCACATCGACCGCCTGCGGTGCGATGAAATACGCCAGTACCACAATCACCCCGTTTACGAGGGCAGCACGACGCCCTCCGCCGGCGATATCCGGACCAGCAGGCAGTTCGAGAAATTGCTCGGCGCGCATGCCTCGAAGCTGCGGTCGTTCATTATCTGCTGGAACCGCGTGGGTGAATGGCGGGTCATCGAGTATGACGCCCGGGGTGGTCACTGGATGCATGATGCGTTTGATATCGCCCGGCAACACGCGGGGTTGAGTGACGAGCGCGGCGGGTCAAAACTGTCGGCCCGGGCGCGAAATCCCATGAGTCACCCATGAGGTCAGTGATGAGAACACTCGCAGCGCTTTTAATCGCAGTGGCGATGGCATGGAGCCCGATGGCGTTCGCCCATTCCGAGCAGCGCGCCACCGTGCCGGCGGATGGGGCGGAGCTGGAGACGTCGCCGCCGGCGATCGAGATCGGTTTTGATGACCGGATGCGGATCATCAGCGTCGCGCTGACCAGTGCCGCCGGCGAAGCCTATGACCTTGAACCGCGCAGCGGGCGGTCCGCTTCCGACACGCTGCGCGTGGATCTGCCCGAGCTGCCGGCGGGCGACTATCGCTTCGAATGGCGCGGTCTGGCCACGGACGGACATGCCATGTCCGGTGAGCTCGGGTTCTCAGTGATGGGCAATTAATGCTGGACGGGCTGGCCGTCGTCGTCCGCGCCGTATTCTACGCCGGTGCGCTAGTCGCGGCCGGCTCGGTGCTTTGCCTTTGGCTGCTCTCGACCCTGCCCGCCGCGGAGCGGGAGAGACTGCGGATGCTCACGCCGATTGCCGGGCTCGTGGCCCTTGTCGCGGCCGGGTCGGGTGTGGCGCTGGAGGCAGTCTTCCTGGCGGGGAATGATTGGGGCGCTGCACTGGATACAGAGCTCATCGGGTTCATTCTGGACGGGCCAAAGGGGCTCTCGCTAGCCGTTCTCGTTGCGGGGCTGATCCTGAGCTCGCTCATCTGGCTCCGGCGTCTGGCGGCCGACTGGCTGGCGCTCGCCGGTGTATTCGCCATCGCCATCAGCTTCGGGCTTACCGGTCATACCTGGACCGCACCGGACATCCTTCTGAATGCCCTTGTCGCCTTGCACGTCTTACTGCTCTCGTTCTGGCTGGGTGTTTTTGTCCCGCTCTACCGGATGAGCCGAGGGGATCCGCTGCGGGCCGGTGCGGTCGCACATCAATTCGGACGTCAGGCGGTCTGGGCCGTTGCCGGGCTCGCGGCCGCCGGGCTGATCACCCTGCACCAGCTGACGGGCGGGCTGCTCGCTGCACTGGCAACGCTCTACGGCCAGATCTTCGCGGTGAAGCTTTCGCTCTTCGTGCTGGTCATGGGCTTTGCGGCCTATAACCGGCTCAGGCTCACGCCGGCGCTGCTGTGCGGCGACCCGGCGGCCCCGGGCCATCTGCGCGCCTCCCTGGTGCTCGAGTCGGGACTGCTTCTTGGGATTCTGCTCGTGACCGCCACCGTGACCACGGTGACAGGGCCGGGCGCATCTTGATGATCACCTGGTCCCCGCACTCACGGGTGCCGCCCTATAGCCAGCGGCGCGTCCGGCGGCAGTAAGCCCGGTAATCTTCGCCGAACTTCGTGGCGAGGGCCTCTTCCTCGGGCCGGATCTGCCAGACGGTGAGGGCAACGGTGAATGCGGGCAGCATCACGAGACTGGCGACGTTCCCGAGCCACAGGATCCAGGCGAACAGCAGCAGCGCATCGGCGAGGTAGATCGGATTGCGGCTGCGGGCATAGGGCCCCGTGGTGATGAGGTGCCGGGTCTGCTCCGGATGCATCGGGTTGATGGTGGTGTGGGCGCGGGCAAACCAGATCGCGGAAATCATCATGACCGCCACGCTAAGCCCCGCGAGGATGACGGCCAGCGTTGCCTGCCCGGACAACTCGAGGCGCGCCGATGGCCACCATCGATCGATGGCCCAGGCGCCGATACCGGCCAGTAGCAGGAGGAGAGGGGGTGGCAGACGCGTGCTCATAGCCCGCTACTCTGCCCGGGATGACGGCCGTGCCCGACCGACCGTCCCCTCCCGGCGCGGATCGGCGGCGCCGCGGATTACGCCATTGGGTAGATGCTCGATGCCATGCAGTCCGCTGGTCATGGAATCGACCTCGATCTCATGGCCCAGCGCCTCCAGGCCGGGGACCAACGCTTCGGCGTCGGTATCGGCCTCGATCTCCGTCCTGCCATTGCGGTTGACCATATTCCCCGCCTCGATCGCCGCTTCAACGCCACTGTCCTGCATCAGCACATCGGCAACGCGCTGTGCGACATAGCCAATGATGCGTGTACCCCCCGGTGAACCGATGATGAGGCGCGGTTGATTGTCGGCATCGAGCGCAATCACCGGCGACATGGAGGACAGGGGGCGCTTGCCGGGCTGAACCCGGTTCGGATGAAGTCGTCCATTCGCCGCACGGGGGTCGAAGCGAAAATCCGTGAGCTGATTGTTCAGCAGAAAGCCGTCCACCATCAGACGGGAGCCGAAGGGCATCTCGATCGAGCTGGTCATCGAGACGGCATTGCCATGGGTGTCGAGCACACTGAAATGACTGGTCGAGTGATTGATGCGTTTCGCCTCGCTCATGGCGCTGTCCGGGTCGTTCAGGCCCGGGGCCGCCTTACCCATCGATTGCGTTGGCGATATCAACGCCGCGCGCTCGGTCAGATAGGGCTCACTCAGCAGGGTCGCGACGGGGACATCAACGAAGTCGGTATCGCCGAGATATTCGTTTCGATCCGCAAAGCCGAGACGCGACGCCTCAAGCAGCAAGTGCGCCCAGGCCAGCCGGGTCATGTCCTCGGTCTCGGCGCTCGCGATCTCCATCAGGCGGAGGATCTGTAAAACCGTCATGCCACCGCTGCTTGGCAGCGGCATGCCGCAGACCGATTCGCCCGCGATGGATCGGCAGACCGGCGCTCGCTCAACCGCCCGGTAGTCCGCCATGTCCTCGCGCGTGAGCTCACCCCCGTGGGCCTGCACCGTTGCCACGATCGCATCGGCAATCGGGCCCTCATAAAAGGCATCTGCCCCGTGGTTGGCGATCTCTGTGAGGGTTTCCGCAAGGGCGGGGTTGGTCAGTGTCATCCCGGCGCTGACGGGCTCGCCATCGGGGAAGAAATACCCTGCCATCGGCTCGAACGCATCCAGTGGCAGGTCAATGCGCAGCATTTCGGCCAGGCGGGGTGTGACCTCAAAACCCGTTTCGGCCAGGCGGATGGCCGGCTGAAAGAGTGTTTTCCATGGCAGTCGGCCATGTTCCTCGTGGGCCAGCTCGAGCATGCGCAGGGTGCCGGGTACGCCCACCGATTGCCCGCCGGGGACCGCATCGAGGAAATCCATCGGCGTGCCGTCTTCGGTGAGAAAATGGTCGGTTTCCACCGCCGAAGGCGCCGTCTCACGTCCATCGTAGGCCTGCACTTCGTCCGTTGCGTTGTCGTAGTACAGCAGAAAGGCCCCGCCGCCAATGCCGCTTGACTGCGGCTCCACCAGGGTGAGTACGGCCTGTATGGCGATTGCCGCATCAATGGCGGCGCCGCCGGCCTCGAGCACCTCGACACCCGCCGCCGTGGCCAGCGGATGGGCCGCCGCAACCATCCCGGGCTGCGGTCTCTCGTCGGCCTGAGTCGTCGCCGCGACGAGCAGTAAGCTGCAACACAGAAGGATGAGGCGCCAGGCGGTAAGGGGTGTTGCGGTCATAGGGGCCACCAATCAATTACCGGAGCCGGCCGGCAGGTTGTCCGTGAATCAGCTGCTAGCGTCGCGCACTCATGTTGCTCGGCGCAACGGGCGGACAGGACGGTGGTGGGCAGGGCACAATGCATCGCATGACGCTAGATATCGAACTGCAGTACCTGCACGGCTTCAACTCCGCCGCGCTCGAGACGGACACAAAGGTCATCGAGCTGCGGCGCCGGTTTACCGTGCGGCTCATCAACTACAACAGTTTTGCGCCGAGGGATGCCATCATCGAACAGCTCGAGGCGGCCACGCGAGCGCAGGGCCCGGTGGCGTTCATCGGCACATCACTGGGCGGCTACTACGCGGCGGTCATGGGAAAACGCCACGGTTGCCCGTCGGTTATGATCAACCCCAGCACGGATCCCCATTGGGGTCTGAGTCATTACCTGGATCAATGGCTGCCAAACCCCAAGCTACCGGATCTCCCCCCGCGCCGGCTGACGCCGGAGGCCGTGGCGTCCTACGCCGGGCAGGCGCTATCGCCGGACCCGGACGACTACGCCATCCCGCCGAAGCTCATTGTTGATCGGGCGGACGAGCTGCTGGATGCCGACGCCACGCTGCGGGCGTACGGAAGGCTCGGTGACCCCCTGGCGTTCGAGGGCGGTTCGCATCGCTTTGAGCACATGGCCGAGGCACTCGGGCCGATACAGGATTATCTCTCCCGCCGTTGATTCACGCTGAGGGCGGCTCGAGGAAAAAGACCACCGTCACCCGGGCATGGTCGGTCACGGTATCGGGCTCGATTGAGGGTTCGCGTGTCGCATCATCTGGCCCGGTGGCGGCGAGCGTCGCCGAGCGCATCGGACGGGGCGAGGGTGCACTCACTTCGTGGATGCAGAGCGCCTCGCCAATGGACTGGCCGAGTGCGTCGGCCATGGTCTCCGCCCGGGTCCGGGCGTTCCTGATCGCCGCGGCGAGGGCCGGATGAGCATCCGCGCCGCCCTCGGGTCGCGCCGTGTAGTTCTCGAGCGACAGCGAATCCGGTTCGGCATCGGTCAGCGTCTGCATCCATGCGCCCGCCTCGTCCACCGGCACATCGGTGAGACGAAGCATCCGCGTTGCCACAAAGCCGGCAAGGGTCCTGTCCCCATCGTCATAGCGCCACTGCGGGGTGATTGAGGCGTTGGCGGCCACCAGGCGCATGGGCTTTTCCGTGCGTGCGCGCAGGCGGTCGAGCAGTGGTCCAAAGCGTGCCTCGAGGGCATTGCTGGCCGCGGCGCTTGTCTGGGCGCGCTCCACAAAGCGGGCATGAATATCGACATGGGTGGCCGGGCGTTCGGTCCGTGCCTCGCCCTGTGCCGTCAGCGTTGTGACGTCATCGACGCACTGCGTGGCGGGCTGGGCATGCACGGCGCTTCCGAGGCCGAGGAAGGCGGCGACGGCGAGCCAGAAGCGATGACGGTAGTTGATGCGATGCATGAGACCGGTGCCTTTCCGTGACGCTGATAGCGCTTATCCTCGTGGGGTGCGGGCCGGGACGCAAGGCAGGATTGGAAATTGCCTAACGGCCCATTTGCCGTACTCGTGGAATAGCGCACAATTGGGCGTCCATACGTGAGGAATGCGTCATGGCGGGGATTACAGCAACTGAGGCGCGCAGCAGGCTTTCTCAATTGATTGAGGAGACCGCCGAGTCCCATCAGCCCGTTATTATTACGGGCAAGCGAAACAGCGCCGTCCTGGTTTCCGAAGAAGACTGGTCTGCAATTCAGGAGACACTGTTCCTGCTTTCCATACCCGGTATGCGGGAATCCATTCATGAGGGAATGGATACCCCGGTGCATGGATGCGATGCAGGAGAGCCACTATGAATGACCAGCTGCGGAGGCCATGATGACCGTAGACAAGACCGGCCGGAATGATCCATGCCCGTCCAGCGCGCGCCATGCTGTCCGCCATGGGGCAGCGGGAACTCTACCCCCAGCTCTTCCGGACCTACGTCACCGAGTTCAACTGGGCATACCAGGACGGGTATCCGGAAGTGCCTTTCGTGCAGCAGGCCTGGGGATTCACCGCCTATCTGCTTCATCTCGAGGGGCACCGGCAGCAACCCGCCACGTTTTACGCCGATGCCTTTCACCGGGCGTTCCCGGCGATCGACCACGAACTCGAAGACGACCTCCTGTGCCGCTCGCCGGAGGAGCTCTTGCGTAGCCTCTACACTCTACGCGTGCTGGAGCGTTTCGCCGATTTCACGGGCATTGCCACGGTCCGGCATGAGGGCGATGACATCCTGACCCGTCCGCAGACAACTACGGTGCAGGCGGCGCCACTGCTAGGCAGGCTCATCAGTTTCAGGTCCTGACGGAGAGGAGACCCGACTTGAATCAACCGACCATTGCCGAGGCGCTTTCCGCCGCAGAGCGCCAGGCCGTTCTTGAGTACACCAGCGGCTGTTTTGTGTTGCCCGCCCACAGCCCGCATGGGCCCGATCACTGGCAGCGGGTACGCTACAACGGGCTACTGCTTGCCGAGATCACCGGTGCCAACCGGCGGGTCATCGAGCTGTTTGCCTTCTTCCATGACAGCTGCCGCGAGACCGATGGCTGGGATATCGAACACGGGCCAAAGGGCGCCGAGCTGGCGCTTGCCTACCATGGCGAGGGTCTGCTGCCGGCCAGTGAGGCGGAACTCGATCTGTTAGTGATTGCCTGTCGCGGCCATACCGTCGAGCGCACGCATGCTGATGCCACGATCGCGACCTGCTGGGACGCCGATCGCCTGGATTTGCCGCGGGTGGGGATCAAGGTCGACCCGCAGTATCTGTGCACCAGCGCCGCCAAGAATCCGACCGTGATCCGCGAGGCAGAGGCGAGGGCGGTGGGGCACCTTTAAAAGGCTCCTTCCGCCCAGGCAGCGCTGGATTGCAAGATCAAGACTTAGATGCCCAGGCGCATACCGAAGATCATGATGCGGAGACGAACGAAATCCTGCGCTGAGTGCAGCACCCCAGGCGATGTCCTCTACCGGTGTCGGTATGGGACAGGCACCGATTGGGTTTTTGTGTGTGGCTCATGTCTTGCCGAGATCAAATCAGCCCATGCCGATACGTACCAGTATGGCGGGACATGGAAGCGTCGTAAGAACTGAATCCACCTGGACAGCAACAATGCGGAGAATCTCTTTAGCGGGGATTTTCCTCGCTGCCGCCTATAGCCTCCGGGATAGTAATCTCATAAACTAAAAGCTGGCCCACTCACGGGCCGGGGGGATTTGATCCAGCTTGCCGCCCCCGCCATACCGGCAAATGCGGCTAAAGCGGAGGCGCTTCGCATGTCATCCGACAACCTGCCTTTCGATGGGCCCGACCGGGCCGTCTATGCCAACTACAACATCCGTTTCCATCCCATGCCACCGGGGCCTGATATCGATACCGTCATCGCCTGGGTGCGCGACAACGGCATTGAGGCCCGACTGTTCAACACCTTCGATGGAGGCGGCAGCAACGGGTTGATCCTCGAGTGTCGTCACGTCGAGGATCTTCTGGATTTCCAGCAGCAGTGCCTTGATGAGCATGACCGCCGCGGCTGGGCGGAAGATGCTCGGGGTGGTCATCATCCGTTCCGGATCGAGGCCGGCGGCATCACCTTCACCAGAGAGGGGGAGCGATGAGCCTGGGCAATGCACCGGACTATGCGAGCATCCACCATTACTATGATCCGGTGGAGATCTGTTTTCTCTGCGATTACCTGCGCATGCCGCGGCCGGATGCGCTTAAATCGCGGCAACTCGAGGTCCGGCTTGATGATCGGGCCGGTCAGAGCCCGGAGGGGTTCATCCGGCCGGTGATCGGCGCCGGGGGTTCGGACATACTGCTGATCGAGAACTGTGTTGCCCGGCTCGCCCTCAATGCGATCGAGGATCGCCTGCCACAGTGGTTCGCGCGCAGGGACGATGGCGAACTGGTGAGCTCCCGCGAATCCCAGTCCGCGCGCTCGACCGGTGTGCCACTGCTGCCGACCTACCTTTTCAGCATCAACTGGGCGAGCACCGGCCCGGGCCTCGACTGGCCCGAGGACTATCACATGGGCTATCTGCCCGGCTTCGACGTGCTCGTGGTCACCGCCTCGCAGCCATCAACCGATGTCTACGCGTACCACGACCAGGCCATCGGCTGGTTTCCGGCCGCCGGTGATGTCGAGGCGGGCATCAGGGCGATCATCGTTGACTGGTGGCGGGCTCAGGCCTCATGTCTGCAGGAACGCTGGGAGGAGCTGACCGGCGTGGGGCTGATCAACGGCGACGCGGAGCGCTGGGCGGATGAGGTATGGTTCGAGGAAGAAGAGGAAGAAGAGGAAGAAGGCTGATCTTGGGCGAGGCTGACGTGGTCTGCGACACGATATGACGTAGGGAGGCGGTGGCGACGCGCTCCGGGTGACTACGTTAACGTCAACATCTGATGTCACACGATCATAGCCACGACCATAGCGCGCATTTCGCCGCCCATAACCGCTCCTTCGCCATCGCAGTGGGGCTCAATACGCTGTTCGTGGTGATTGAGGCGGTTTACGGCGTGATGGCCGGATCGCTCGCGCTCATCGCCGATGCCGGTCATAACCTCAGCGACGTCATGGGGCTCACCATGGCCTGGGCGGCCAGCTGGATGGCGAGCAGGGCCGCCACCAACGCTAAGACCTATGGCCTGAAAAAGACCACGATTCTGGCGGCGCTATTCAATGCGCTGATCCTCATCGCAGCGGTCGGCGGGATCACCTGGGAGGCCGTGCGACGGCTGACGGATCCGGCCGATGTCGCCGGGCTCACCGTTATCGGGGTGGCGGCAATCGGGGTGGTGATCAACGCCATCACCATGCTGCTGTTCCTCAAGGGTCAGCGGGGGGATATCAATATCCGCGGGGCATTCCTGCATATGGCCGCCGACACGGCGGTGTCGGTTGGTGTTGTGGTCTCCGGCACGGTGCTGGTGCTGACCGGGCTCGCCTGGATCGACCCCGTAGTGAGCCTCGTCATTGCGGCGGTGATCTTCATCGGCACCTGGCAGCTGCTCAAGGATTCGTTAGCGCTTGCCATCGACGCCGTGCCCCGGGGCATTGATCCGGCCGCGGTACGGGCCCGGCTCGAGGCGCTACCCGGTGTGAGCTCCGCCCATCATTTACATATCTGGGCGCTGAGCACGACCGAGAACGCGCTCACCGTCCATCTCGTCAAACCCGATCCCGAGGGCGACGACAGGCTCCTCAACGTGGCTTCGGCCCTACTGGCCGAGGACTTCAACATCCAGCACACCACCATCCAGTACGAGCGGGACCATCGACAGTGCCCGACCGGTGGCGGTTGTTGAGTGATCGCGTGGGCGTCATGAAGCCGATAATCGTTCGCGATCCTGCGCATGCGCGCCCAGGGCCATTTTTGGGAATGTGGCCTGCATCGTTAGGTGTCGGCGATCTGTCGGATCGCATCGGCGAGGCGGTCGGGCGGCTGAGCGCCCGAAATCAGATAGCGTCCGTCGATGACAAAACCCGGCACGGCACTGACGCCTGCCTGCATGAATCGTTGCTCGGCCGCCCGGACGGTCTCGGCGTAGCGATCGGAGCGGGCGACGGCCTCGGCAGCTTCACCGTCCAGGCCAACCTGCTGCGCCGCCTCGCGCAGGACCACCGGATCTGATGGGCGCTTCGCTTCACCGAAGTAAGCATCGAAGAGCGCCTGCTGCAATGCGGTTTCGCGGCCTTGTTCCGCGGCCCAGGCGAGCACGCGGTGGGCGTCGAACGTATTGTGCGCACGACGCGCCCTCGCACCATCGAAATTCAGGCCAAGGTCGCTGGCGAGCTTGATCATTTCGTCCTGAGTGCGCTCAACACTGTCGGCGTCCTGGCCGTATTTCCGGCATAGATGATCGAGTATCGGCTCACCTTCGGGTGGCATGTCCGGATTGAGCTCGAACGGCTGCCATGCGAGCTCGACTTCGATATCGCCGTTGAGTATTTCCAGCGCCTGTTCAAGGCGTCGGTAGCCAATCGCACACCACGGGCAGGCGATGTCAGAAACCAGGTCGATTCGAAGGTTCTGCATGATCTATCTCCTTAGACGCGCCTGGAATAAGCGGATGAATACTCGGTATTACTGGCCTGAAACGCTGGCTGATACGCTCGGTAATTCAATTATTTCAGGAACAGATCGCCATGAGTCGAGCCGACGAGTTTATTGAAGCGAACCAGCAGTACGCCAGCCAGTTCACGCAGGGCGACCTGCCCATGCCCCCCGGGCGCCAGGTCGCAGTCGTCGCCTGCATGGATGCCCGCCTCGATGTCTATCGCCTGTTAGGTCTCGGCCTCGGCGAGGCGCATGTCATCCGTAATGCGGGCGGCGTGGTCACCGATGATGTTGTCCGGTCACTCCTCATTTCGCAGCGTCTGCTCGGGACCACGGAAATCGTCCTGATCCACCACACCGACTGCGGCATGCTGACGTTCAAGGATGACGCGGTGAAAGCCGATATCGAAGAGGAGACGGGCCATCGGCCGGCGTTCGCGCTCGATGCATTCGATGACCCCCATGCGGACGTCCGCCAGTCGATTCGGCGGTTAAAAGCCGTCCCGTACCTGCCCAATCGTGAGGCTATCAGTGGGTTTGTCTACAACGTCGGTAACGGAACGCTGGAGTCTGTGAGCGAGTCGTCAGACTGATGACTCGCGGGCGCTCGGTGCAGCGGACGATGCGGGGTCTGAGTGCCGGTCTATCGCTATAGCCGCCCGGTGCCGCCGAATGCCCCTATTTTCGAGGGGACCATGCGAGGTGTCCCGCGGCGCTGGGCCAGGACCGTCTGCGACACCATATGACGCCACATGCCACTAGGGTGGTGCTGGCAGGGAGCGCCCCGGTTTGTGAAGCCGGATTCGGCCAGGGAAGGCCACCCTGTCCCGATCAAGGGACAATACCACTGCTGGCGGCCTCGCTATTTGCGGGCCCGCTGCATCGCCTTCAGCCAACCGCCGCCTGGCCGGCGTAGCGAATGCCCAGGTCGTCTTCCGCCTCCTGCAATGACCCGTTCTTTTGCTCAATCAGCACGACATCGCCGGATTGATTGACGATGACGAAGTCGATTTCGCCGAATGCCTGCCGACGAGGGGTGAGATCGGCGACGTGGCGGCTGTAGAAGACGGTGTAATCGGCAGAGAGCTCGTCAGCCAGGCGCTGGAGTGTCGCCAGTTCGGCCTCGGAGGCACCGCCGAGCCTGAGTTCGGCGATGTTGGTTGGCATGACCCGCGCCTTCCCCAACGACATCCTTGAGCTCCCTTTAACGCCGACCATGGCAGTGTCTTCAACCTTGAGCCCGCAGCCCGCCAGGGCGCAAGAGCTCATGCGGATCGGACTAGACCCGGGTCAAGGCACTGCCGACCCGGACGGCGCTTTGCAGCGTCTCGAGTGGCTGCCCGTCCAGGTCATACCGGCGTGCGTGGTCCGGGGTGTAGTTGATGATGAATCCGGTGACCGGGCCATAGAGGGGGATGCCGTTCGGGGCCTGATCCTGGCAGTAGGCGACATAACCCTCGGTGGGCAGGCCCGAGGGGAAGGGCAGACGCAGCCGTGCCGGGGCATTGATGAACCCCGCCATGGCCGTGGAGCTCGGCTGGCTGCGTGCAGTGGTCCAGACGGCATGGGGTTCGAAGCGGGCGCGGTAGTCCGCTTCGGCCTGCGCCTCGATGGCCTTGCGGGTGGCGCGTGCAGCATCCGCGATGTCCGTCACGGGTAGGCCCAGTGCGCCGGCGAGGCGCTCGCAGAGGTTGTCTTCCGGCAATGCACCGGCCGCCGCGAACGCATCGAGCCGCCGCAGCGCCTTGCTCGGGTTACTCGGGCTCAAGCGCTGGCCGATATCGCCGCGGGCTCGTCGCAGCGCGGCCATGCGATCACGCACCAGTTGCTCGAGGGGCGTTCGCTCAGGCATCGGCGGCCTCCCTTGCGTTTTTGGTGCCGTTGGCCTGCTGGGGCACACCCGTGGCGAGTCGGAAGAAATAAAAGCGCCGGTCGATGAGCTGGCAGTGATAGCCACGGATGCGCCGGGCGAGCAGGGCGCTTACACGGGCGTAGATGGCGGCTTTACGCGTCGTGTTGGGTGAGATGACGAAGTAGCTCGGCCGGGCGCGGTTGATCCAGCCGTTAATGCGCCCGCGCACAGCGCGCATCAGCCGGAAGGCATTGATGCCGGTATCAATATCGTCGAATAGCTCGATACCCGGCACATAGTCTTCCCATTTCTCAAAGGGATCGTATTCGCGGTAGAGATCGAATAGGTGGCCACGGCCGGGGATATGTCCGCCGGTAAGGGCGAGGGTGATCTCGCCTGCCTCACGCAGGACAAGGACGTATTCAAAGCCGTCGACCTTGAATTCATGACGCTCGATGGATGGCATACCGGGCATGGTTTTGCCTCCTTTTCCGCCAGGGGGGAGGATGAGCGGTCATCGCCCATCGCGATAGAATCGTATCCCACGGGTGCGACAGGTCCTGTCGGAGTTGCGCGTTACGTTACGCGTTCCGCTTGCAATGAGGTCCGGCTATGACATCGCCCATCCAGTGGTCTGACACCCTGACAAATCAAACGCGCCAGGCGCTCGAGAGCCATGGACTGGATATGCCTGGCTTCGCCTGGGAATACATCAACTTTAAAAACGCCGATGGCGGCTACGGACTGATGCAGATTGACGAGCTGCTCATGGGCCGGTTCGTGATCACCCGCCGCGAGACAGACACTGTGGAGTCCTTCGATACGCCGGACGCGGTCATCGAAGCAGGTTGGGTGCTCGACTGATGGCGGATCCCAGGCTCAAACGTATTGCCGTGATCGGCTCCCGGGATTTTGATGACTATGCACGGCTGGAGTCCGTGCTTGAGCCCCATCTGCCCGCCGTCCTCGTCTCCGGCGGCGCCCAGGGCGCTGATGCGCTCGCCGAGCGCCTGGCCCAGGAGCGCGGGCTGACCATCGACGTCATCCGCGCCGACTGGAATCGCTACGGCCGGGGAGCCGGCCCCATTCGCAATAAACAGATCGTCGAGTCGGCGGATCTCGTCATCGCCCTCTGGGATGGCAAGTCCCGCGGTACGCGTTCGGCGCTGGCGCATGCGGACAAGGTGGGTGTGCCGATGGAGTTCCACCACCCCGACGGAACGGTGACCGATTGATGCTGACCCCGGCCCACTGGATCGCGCCGGATGGCGAGCGCCTCGACGTACGCACTTCGCACATTGCGGCCGTCATTGCGGACCCGGCCCGCTTTGGCGTCACCGAGGCGTGGTTGCGAGCGGTCTATGCCGAGTACGGCGAGGCCGAGCGTTTTGGCTGCGAAGGCCGTGCACGCGCGGCCGTCATTCGGTATCTCGTCACGGCGGGCTGGATTCGGACGCGGCAGACCATCCGCCCGGTCACCTACTGGAGCATCACGGTCTATGACCTGGACGCCGAAACACGCCAACGACTCCAGGCCTGGGTGGATGACGGACTGGCGGCCGACTGGCTGAAAGCCGCCAGCGAGCTGCGCAGTTATTTCATCTCGGATGACAAGACCTCGATCATGGAAGCCGCCGAGCTGAAGGGATGAAGCGGCGTTGCAAGCGACCCGGTGCATGCTGGGGTAGCGGATGAGGTCAACCGCTAGTACCGTAAATTCGGACGGACGGCCAGGGAGTAGGGCATGTACGACATCATCGGCGACATTCATGGGCATGCCAGCCGGCTGGAGCAGCTGCTCGAGAGGATGGGCTACGAGCGGGATGCGGACAGCTGGCGGCATCCGGATCGCCAGGCCATCTTTGTTGGTGACTTCATCGATCGCGGGCCGGAGCAGATCGCGACCTATCGCCTCGTGCGATCCATGATCGACCGCGGCGCCGCGCTTGCCGTCATGGGCAATCACGAGTTCAACGCCGTCGCCTTTAAGACGCCGCACCCGGAGCAACCCGGTGAGCGCCTTCGACCGCACAGCGAAAAGAACCGCAATCAGCATGCGGCCTTCCTCGACCAGGTGGGCGAAGACAGCGCCCTGCACGACGAGATGATCGCCTGGTTCAAGACGCTGCCGCTCTACCTCGATCTCGAGGGCCTGCGTGTGGTTCATGCCTGCTGGCACGATTCGTCGCTCGAGACGCTGAAATCCCACCTGGATCGCCAACAGTGCCTGCATGCGGATGCCTGGCCCGATGCCGCCCGCAAGGGCACGGATGCCTATAACGCCACCGAAACCCTGCTGAAAGGCCTTGAGATCCCGTTGCCGCCGGGTGAGCGCTTTCTGGATAAGGACGGCCACGAGCGCCAGCACATCCGAACCCGCTGGTGGGGTGAGGGCGCGGGCACCTACCGCTCCGTCGCAATGCTGGATGACGCGACGCGCGAGACACTCTCGGAGGAGCCTGTTCCGGGTGACGTGTTACCTGGCTACACCGACGAAAAGCCGGTCTTCGTCGGGCACTACTGGCTGCGCGGGACACCCGAGCCCATGAGCGACCGAGTGGCCTGTCTGGATTACACCGTCACTGAGCCGGCGCCAGAAGGGAAGTTGACGGCGTATCGGTGGAGTGGAGATAGGAGCGTAAATCGTGAAGAGTTTGTTTGGGTTTGAATCTATGCGTTACTTATTGCAGTAGAACCGGCGATGCTTTCCACGCTAACGGTTATCGGTTCGGGTATCCGCACTGTCGAAGGGATATTATCAAGACCCCAACGTACTAGCCGAAGCCTATTTCCGCCTAGATAGGACCTTAAAATATAGAGTTATTCTTGAGAATTTAATTCGTTCTGTTCAGATGGGGTCAAGTGTCACTCGCAGTAAAGTCGAGTTCATGACTCAACCACATAAACATAAAAACCCTTCACCAAGAGTCCGCCTCGACAGAATAGCCAGATTTTTAAAGATAGGATGTTTACCTTATTGAATATTTGCTAGCGTTTCACGACTACCTTGGCGAATGTCGACGAATCCCTCGGGTCGAGTATGCCGACGCAGTTTGGCTTCGCTACTCCATCAGCAACTTGGCCCATGATATAAAGGAAAATTGAAGTGACTGGATTTACCGAGCTTAACATAAACCCAGACCGGATATTAGAAGCGGTTTCAAAAATTGGTTATCGTCCGCCAATTGCCTTAATGGATATAATTGATAATTCAATTGCAGCATTCGCAAATAAAATTGATGTTATCCTGGATCTCGAAGAGGGAAAAAAATTTCATAATCGATCCGCAATTAAACGATTTATACTCGTCGATAATGGAAAAGGCATGACAAATGCTGAAGTCCAGACGGCGCTGGACATCGGGTCTAACGTGAAGTATCCACCACATTCCTTGTCCAAGTTTGGGTTAGGTCTTAAGTCTGCAGGGCTGTCCCTTGGTGACCGTATATATGTAGTGAGTAAACAGGATGGTAAACTGACAAATGCCAAGTATATAGATAGAGAGGTGGTGCGTTCTGAAGGTTCATACGGTCTAGTGGAAGAAAGCCCTGAACCTCGCTTTGCTGATCTCCTTACGGATTATCAGTCCGGGACTGTGGTTGTAATAGAAAAGCCCGCGAAGCCACAGGACTCACCGAAAAAAATCATTAACGAACTCGATGAGCGAGCTGGAATTGTCTACTACGAAAAGCTCGGCTGCGAGGGTGGGGTCGAAATAAAAATAAAGTGCGGCGATGATGCCTGGACCGTTAATGGATTTGATATCCTTTGCAGCGAAGAAGCAAGGAATAGTTTTGATCCCGATGTGTACGACCCAAGATACCCGGTTCTAGCTATCGATGAAGATCTCGATGACCCACTCGATCCAGAAAAAAGCCCCCGCATAAAAGTGCGTGCGGCAATTTTTCCGCAGAATAAAATGGGAAATTATCCAGGATTTTCCGTGGAGGAAAAAAAGAAGATTAATTCATATAAAATCAAAAGGGACACGTCAGGAGTTTTTGTTTTCCGTAATGGGCGCGCAATTCGGTGCGGAGACTTGCTTGCTGGAATCACGAAAGACGACATAGGTTTTCGTGTTAAAATCAGTTTGCAAGATGAGCATGATGACTCTTTCCGTATTGACGTTTCTAAACAGAATGTCGAATATCCGGAAGAATTTGAAGAAAACTTGAAGCGCCTGTTTCGCGTACCGCTCGGTCAGGCGAGAGAGGCGTTCAAGATCTGTAGGCGTTTGTTGGATTCCGGAGACGATGCTGAGGGTCACGCTGTAAGCGAAAGGCTTGAAGACTTCGATGAAGATGCGAGTGATAGCGAGAGTGATGTCCCGCCCGGTGAGCAAGAGATAAGAGAGCGGGATCTCGTTGATAGCAGCAAAGCGGAGCAGGAAGAGGAGGTTGTGGTAGATGAAAGCGAGGATAATATTGCGGAAGTAAATTCGGGGGAGCGCGCAGAGACGGAGGAGTCCGAGTTCGCAAAAGTTCGTTATTCTGAAACCGTAACTGGGTCATATTTATATCGACCCGGTATGGACACGTATCACGGCACCTTTGTGCGTATCAGTAAGTCGCACCCCTTTTACGATACAGTATTGTCACAATTACCGGCAGCAGATACGACTCGGCAGTCTGTAGAAGCAATCATCTTTATCTTGGCGTCTGTCTATAATAGCTTGTATAAGACCGAGTCGAAAGTTACTACTGACGATTTAGAGAGACTGTTGAATAAGCATTCATTGGAGGTTTCCCAGCGATTGGAAAGATGGATTCTGCAGAACCAGGATTTATTTGAGTAGATCATGATCGTAGAAACAGGCATCCTTTTTTTGCGAAGGACGGTTGATCCTACGATTTATTTTATTCTCGTCGACGCGTATATATATATCGGGGAGACGATGTCCTTTCCGGCGCAGAGGTGGGGCGCACACGTCGCTCCGGGTGGGAGCTTAAGACAAAAGCTTTCTGCGATAGATACTAATTATGTTGACTGGTGGGAACCTTTGCGGTTCATCTCGTTCTCTTGTGCGGAGGAGCTGAGTGATGTCAAGGATAGTCAAAAGAAAACGGCACTTAAAGCAGTCGAACATCAAGTCCACTGTGATCTCGGTAGTAGGCCAAGTCAATTAATTCGGAGGGTGGAGGTTATTTCCGATACGGAAAAAACGGCCCCGCGGTTTTGGAGGGACTGGGAAAGCACACGCATAATTTCCCATCGTATTATTGAGGGATTGGCGTTGGTATTGGAGAATGAAGATGGTTAATAAATTGCTGAATCGGTATATCATTTCGATTATCCGGGCTTCGAGAAATTTGGTGGCCAGGCTGTGCTCTTTATGTTAGAAATATGGGAGCATTGCCATGAGATTTGGTAATGTCGGCTTGCTATGCGACAACATGAAAACACCACGGTGTATATGTGTAGTACATAGACTTATTGCGTTCCTTGACTCTTGCGCGATGGGGGTCGCATTCATGCGGTTCTTTATTAAGGCATAGATACAAGCTTGATGAGGTCCACAGAAAGTCTCCCATGTCATTTCCACATTACTCATCGGGCCGAGGTCAAAGGTATGGATAGGTGATTTGTCTTTTAACGAGGTGCAAAGGGCCCATCGGCAGAGAATGTTCCACTGTTGTATCTTTGTAGTGCGCTTCAGCCCAATTAATTGGCGCTTCCCCTGTTCGCTAATGCGGATGATGTCAGACATTCCTCAATCAGGCTCCAAAGTATCCGGTTTCGATATGTGAAGTCGCCCTTTCCTCACTGTACTGTATTGTGATGGCTTTTGAGGTGTTCGTCCTTAGGGCGGCATATAGATCTCCGTTGATCTCTTCGTCCGTGGAAAGTAGCAGGGACTGATGGCTTGCCATGGGGAAGTAGTTGTCGACGAGAGTTCGCCGGTGCAGGCTATCCAGCCGACCCAGGGGTGTATCGATCACCGTGGGTAAGGCGCTCGTTGAAGCCTTGGCGATAGACCACACGAGGCCGACGGCTAGTAACTGGCGCTCGCCGGCGGACAGTCGGTCCGGTGTTATCGGCCCCCCCTCCTGGTCCTTGAGAGTCAGCTCGAGTGTCCGTGGGTGAATTGTCACGCCCGTAACCAGTCGCTCTTTCCGGTATAAGAGTTTTAAGCTTTCCAATAGAAGGGTTTCTAGTCGATTAATATGCTGAGCTCTGAGCCGGTCATTAAATTGACTTAATATGGTTTGAGCGGCTTCTCGCTCGGTGAGGATACGCTGTGCTGTTTCATCCGCGAAATCGATCAGGGCCTTGTCACCCATTAAGTTGCTGATCTTGCCCTCCATCTCCTCAATTTCTCGCTGGACTTTCTCGATTTGCTCTTTTGTGGTCGCGATTTCTACCATTAGGCTCTCGCGAGAGGCCTTTTTGTCGGCCAGGTCGCGGCTGACGAGTTGCACGTCTTCCGTTTGCGGCAGCCCAGCGAGCGTACGCGTCGCACGTGTCTGTCGTTCCGTTGCGGCTTCGTGAGCGGCGTGTGCGTCCCTGGCCGCATTTCGAAGCTGATCGAAGTACTCTTGATCATACTTCGCGAGTTCGGAATAGGGTATGCCGATGGTTACCTCCGCGTTTATGCCTTCAGCCCGTCGGGTTCTGTCAGAGGTAATAAAGTCCTGAATGGCTGCGAGCGTGTCCTCATCGATGCTGATGGATTCCAGATAGGCAGTTAGCGCCTCGTCCCTCTCTTGTAGTACATCCAGTATTGCTCCATCGCGTTGCGCCGCTTCCTCTTTGGCGGCCTGTTCTTGGCAGTCTCTTAGCTGCTGTTCAACCAGCAGCAAGGGTAATCCTCCAGCCGCTAGCTCACGAAGTGCTTGCGATGAGGCCTCGACTGCGGTGTCCGCCGCTTGCTTCTCCTCTTCGAGCTCAGACTGCCGCTCATATAGATCGCCGCCGATGGATTGGAAGTGAGCGCTGAGCTTGTTGATCTCCTTGCTTACTATATCGAGGTCCTTTTGAGATACTGCTCGCCGTCTTGTCAGCTGTTCTCGCATCCCCTCTAAGTGGGTGAGTTCCGCTCGGGCCTGATCGATGTCCGCGTTAGCGTTCTTGTTGCCCGTTGACTTTATACGTCTTTGAGCGACTACATCCAGATCCTTCTTAAGCTGGTTGACAGTATCCAGTCCGAGTAGAGCATCTAATCCGCTGCGTATAAGCTCTGATGCATTATTGGGGTCAGCAAAATATTCGATCTTTTCTCCGTCGAAAAAGAACAACTCGGCTAGCCTGGTTGGTATAAACTCGTCGACGTGTTCATACCAATTTTCAGAGTAAACGGGGTCGAGCTTGCCATCCCTCGTCACTTCAAATTGTTCTTTTATCCCATCACCTGCCTGTCGCCAGGTCCGCATTATGCGGATCGTTTCAGGACGGTTTGCAGCATAACGGGTGAATTCGAGTTCGACTGCAGCGCCCTCTGCCGGATCGGAGTAACGATTAATTGCCCTTTTGAGGAAAGCATCATATCCAAGCGTCCCTCGGTTAGAGCATCGAGCGAATTTGCCGTGCAGGGCCAATTGCAGAGCATCAAGGATGGTAGTCTTGCCGCCGCCATTCAGGGCACCAATCAGGACGATTGGTTTGTCTGGCTCTACACTGAGGTCGAGCGTGTGCCGTCCTCTATAGATACCGAAGTTGTGGAGTGTGAGTTCTTCGAAGTACATAAAAGGCTCTAAGGCATCTCGTTAACAAGCTCAGAGAAATAATCGGGATGGCTCCCTGCAAGCTGTTCCCGAGCCGAGTCAAGCGCCTCTTTGCGCCTCAACGCGAAGGCCTCAGCCTCCGCTTCTGTCGTAAATGCGCCGCGCTCCATCGCTTTATCCAGGGCTTTAAAAAGGCCAGAGCGCCGCGCCATAGTGCGATGGCGTTCTTCAATGTGTAGAAGCTCGCGGATTAGTTCGAAGCGAAGGCCCTCGGGGTCCTCGTGTTCTGTGCAAACTTCCTTGAGCAGTGCCAAGGCCTCGGTGGAGAAGGCGGAACCCTCGCCGAGATTTCTGCCAGCGTAAGGTTCGCCTGTCGCTTCCTCGTAAAGGGAAGGTAGCCGGTCCTCAATCTCATGTTTCTCGACCACCCAGATCCTGCGGATTTCCTCGAGCTCAGCAAGCGAGATACTCTCAAAGTCTTTCACCATTTCAGGGGCTTCCCCGCGATGTGCAGCCTCTCGCACTTCCTGTTGGGAGTGCAGCAGGGCCTTCAATAGAGTCTCCCGGTAGTACTGCTTATAAGGTCCGTGCACGAGTCGTCCGTTGTGGACCATGAGTGAACCGTTCATCTTGCGGAAGTCTCGATGTTGCCGGTCTTCCTTGGTGTCAAGATATTTGTTCCGGAACTCCATAAGAGGTGTCATCCACTCCTTCTCGTGGTCGTTCTGGATCATCGCTTCCATTGATTTGTCCTGCTCGACAAGCGTGCAGACATAGCAACCGAAGCGGCTGTCTCCGCAGCTTGGCGTGCTCGTGTCGACTACCAGGGGGCACTCGCCGTCTTCCGTCGCGCCTTGGTACATCCCAAGCAGGTCTTTGTTGCGGTATCCCCAAGGATTTTTCACCTGCATCAGGTACTGCCATACGTCATCGTTCGTCCACTCGCCGATCGGGGTGAATACCCAGCTCCGATCGAGATCTCCGTGGCGGCTGAGCATCTCCCGGGTACTACCTTTTTCATACTTCGCCATATTGGCGGCGCGAGCGGCGCTCTCTGCCTTCCTTGTGCCCAAGACAAGGATTGCTTCGCCGTTTGACTCAACGACTTCGTTGATGAAACGGTTCGACGGGTTAATCTTGAGACGGCTCGTGCACCAACGGAACTTCGGCCTCGGTGCCGGATAGCCGCGGCCAATCAAATTGACCCAGAAGCTATCACTCGGGTCCGGCGTTAGCCGATGCGCCTGGATCGGCATGCCCTGATCTTCGCTCGCTGTGCGGACTTTGCGCAGCGAGTTCTCCACCCACATAGCTACAATCGGGTTTTCAACCAGAGTGTCTGTACTGATGACATGGATCGGTTTTTGGCGTTTTTCGCTGGGAAGCTCGGCGATGGCGTGCCATACCACTTGAAGGGTGGCCGTCGAGTCCTTGCCACCGCTATAACCGATCACCCATGGGATATCGTCGCTGAGGTAAAGCCCTCGGATCGCTTCGCTGAGCGCGTCGATTGAGGTCTGCAATCCGGCTTCAAAGGCCGTCTTGCGGGGAAGTGCAGAGACAGGTTCAGTCGACATAATCACCTCGCTGGAAAGCGGCTTCGGCACGGGCTTCCTCCGGGGAAAGGTCGAGCCCGAAGCGGTTCTTAATCAAGTTGGTGGTCAGGGTTACGTTGTGAGACCCCTTCTGGACGCGTCCGCCGATCATGGCTCTGCCTTCCCAGAGATAGCCATTACTACGGGCCCAGTCGACGTCCTTGAGCGGCTTAAGGCGCTCTCGCCAACCATTGGGGTGCTCAGCCAGCAATTTGCGGCCCGCGGTCCCAAGTGCCTGTAGGACGATCGAGTGTGAGTGTATGAAGTCCCTTCGGACCTCTCCTGCAGACATCTTCGACTGCCGGACGTAGTGCCACTCCGGAATGTACTTGGCGATTTCGTCCCAATAGGCCTGACATGCAGCGGCCGCCGATTCAACAGAGTCAACGTTCTCCGTGCCCTGAAGGGAGCTGCAGGCGGAATAGATAGCGCTCAGCGTGAAGAGCTTCCGTGACCGAGCCGACAAGGTCGTCTTTTCCATCTCGACGACGTCTTTGAAGGCATCTGATTCCATGGCAACGTGTTTGGCTACTTTGGCCATGTTGTTCCGATGGTCGTATAGCAGCCCGAGTGACCGGCTTGGCTTGACGGCATAGCGGTTGAGGTCAGCGAACATCTGCTGGCACCGTTCGAGGTTGCGGTCCAGGAAAAACACCACCGCGATGGTCTCGTCCGCGAGTGTTGGATCCTGTTTTAGAGCCTCTTCGACCGCCTTCCGTCTATGCTGCCCATCATTGACGATAAATCGGCTCTGCATGTCGACATGGAGTGCCCCGAGACGGTTTGCTTCGCCCTCATCGCCGACGGCGTTAAACCGCACATCACCATCGATGGAAGCCGTGAGCGCGGAGAACACGTAGTCTTCCCGATTCTCCAGCAGGTAACGTGTCATCTCGGGGATGCGAGAGTGGTTGAGCGTGCGCTGCGCCCGTAGCTCTGGCACAAGCTCCTCCTCGTCGAAGAGGAAGATTTTTGGGATGAGCCGCAATGGGCACATCGACACATAGTACTCACGCCCGGCCTGCACGCCACGTATGGAGGGGAAGACGTACTCGAAAGAAGCATCCATGCGTTGGTCCCGTGTTTGTATGTATGTTTGTATGATAAAAGCTGAATGTGTGGATGCAAGACCTGCAAACACCTTCAGCGACTCCGTTCGTCGGACAGGGAGGATTAGCCTTGACGGTTTACCTGGACTGCAATTCAACAACGCCGCTTGACCCAGTCGTGCGTGAAGCAATGTTGCGCTTCCTGGAAGATGAGTTCGGTAACGCGGGGAGCCGAACCCACGAGTTCGGAGCCCGAGCAAAACAGTCAGTCGAAGAAGCGCGGCGCTCCGTCGCCAGTCTGGCAAAGGCAGACGCTCAGGATGTCGTCTTCACGAGCGGGGCTACGGAGAGTAATAACCTCGCGATCCGTGGGTTGGCGGAGTACGGGCGGCGTGAGGGCAAGACGCATTTGGTCACGACAGCAATCGAGCACAAGGCGGTTTTAGAGCCTTTTGAGCAGCTCGAGCGACAGGGATTTGAGGTCACGATAGTCCCAGTGGACGCATCGGGGGCCGTCTCTGTCGCCGCTGTGGAGGACGCTATCCGCAGTGACACGCTTGTCGTTTCTGTTATGCACGCGAACAACGAGACGGGTGTCGTCCAGCCTATTGAGGAGATTGCTGAACAGCTTGACCCGGAGGGACCGTATCTCCACGTGGATGCAGCCCAGACCTTCGGTAAGCTCGATGACCCACTACAGCATCCACGGGTCGACTTGATCAGTCTGAGCGCTCATAAGATCTTTGGTCCAAAGGGGGTGGGCGCGTTAATCGCACGACGTCGCGGTCGAGCCCGGCCCCCGCTGGAGCCGCTGATGCATGGCGGGGGACAGGAGCGAGGACTGCGTCCGGGTACCTTGCCCGTTCATCTGATCGTTGGATTGGGTGAGGCTGCTCAGCAAGCGGCTCAAGATAAAGTGGAGCGAGCAGCCCGCTGCCAAGAGATTCGCCGAGGCATCGTTCATGCGCTCGCACCGCTTGGTGTTCAGTTCAATGGCGATCAATCGTTGGTAATGCCGCATGTCCTAAACTGTTCGGTGCCGGGCGTAGACTCTGAAGCGGGCATGTTGGCATGCAAGGGCAAGATTGCGATCTCCAATGGATCGGCCTGCACGTCAGTGTCGTACACGCCGAGCCATGTTCTCGAGGCCATGGGCTTCTCCGAAGATCGGATTGAAGGGGCAATGCGGTTGTCCTGGTGCCACCTAACGCCAGATGCGGATTGGCAGGCGCTAATCAGGCAACCTTTGGCGCGGCTGGCAGGTTAGGGCTCCATGCCTGAATCCATCGTCATTCTCACCGGTGCCGGGGTGTCCGCCGAGAGCGGCTTGGGAACCTTTCGCGATTCCGGAGGAATCTGGGACCAGTACGATCTCGAAGACGTCGCAGCGCCGGAGGGGTTCGCTCGCAATCCGGCGCTGGTCCACGACTTCTACAATGCCCGCCGGGAGAACGCCGCGCTTGCCCAACCCAATGCCGCCCATGAGGCGCTGGCCCGACTCGAGCGCCGTCTGCTCGGCCGGGTCACGCTGATCACCCAGAACATCGACGGTCTGCATGAGCGCGCGGGCAGCCGTCGGATCTACGCCATGCATGGCCGGGTTGACCGGGCCGTCTGTGCTGCCTGCGCGCACCGCTGGCCATCGCCGCCACAGCTATCAACCCAGACGGCGTGCCCGGCATGCGGGCAGAGCACCTGTCGTCCCGATGTGGTCTGGTTTGGCGAGATGCCCTATCACCTCGACGAAATCGAGCAGGCACTGCGACGCGCCACGCAGCTGGTGGTCATCGGGACCTCGGGGACGGTATATCCCGCCGCTGGGTTCGTGGAGGTGGCCAGCCAACTGGATGCGCACACGGTGGAAATCAATTTGGCCCGCAGCGAAGCAAGCGATGCCTTCGACCGTGTCATCGAGGGTCCGGCCAGCGAGGTGGTGCCCGCCTGGGTGGACGAGGTCCTCGGGTCATGGTGAACGCTTCTCATCTTTAGTTCTTCACGGACGATAAGGATCCGAAATGAGCATTGTCGGTAACGCCTCCCCATGTGCGGCCGCTACGTCCTGAACGCCTCAGGCACTGAAATCGCCCAGGCCCTTGGTATCTCCCAGGCGCCGGAGGTCACGTCATCGTTTAACATCCCCCCGGGCACGCGGCAGTGGGTGGCGCATGCCGCTGGTGAAGGCGGTGTGGTGCTGGAGCAGCTGGGGTGGGGGTATCGCCCGGTGTGGGCGGGCCAGGATGCGCCGCAGCCCATCAATGCCCGGGCCGAGAAGGTGGCGGCCTCGCCATTCTTTCGTGATGCCTTTGCCCGTTACCGCTGTGTGGTGCCCGCGACGGGCTGGTATGAGTGGCAGAAGCACGATGGTGCGAAGACGCCGTATTACGTCACCACGGCTCAGCCGCTGATGTTTTTCGCCGGGCTCTACGACCCGCCGCGAGAGGACAGTGCGGGCAGCTTTGCCATCATCACGCAGCCCGCCGCGCAGGGCATCGCCCATATCCACCCGCGCATGCCGGTGGTGCTGGATCAGACCTGCCTGCAGGATTGGTTGGATCCGGCCAATCAAACCCGGGACGAGGTAAAGGCCGTCACCCGCGCACTCGACCCGGCTCAGCTCAATGCTTGGCGAGTCGATACACGCGTCAACAAACCAGCCAATGATGATGCGGGGTTGATCGCTTCACAGGGCTAGAGGTGTCAAAAGCCATCATTCCGGCAGGCCGTCTTCGTCGTAGAGAAAGTCCTGACTTTGGCGGGCGCTGGTGCCGGGCAGGGCTTTCGCCGCCGCCCGAGCGCGGACAGCGGCGATTCGCACCGCTCTGCCTGCGCCCAAAGTGCGAGGGCGCATTGCAACCAGTCGGGCAACGGCATGCCCGTGCCGGGTCAACACGATATCTTCACCAGCCTCGGCCCTGCGGACGAGATCAGTAAGTCGTGCTTTGGCATCCGTGATGTCGAGTTGCATAAACCCTCCTGGTTGGGATCTGTTCTCGACCCTGCAGTGGTCTAAAATCAATGATCCGGTCGTTAAACGCCTCGCCCGGGACCCTTTGCGCGGTCTGCTACGCAGAGGTGTGATAACGATACGGTACTAGGCACACCAGCCAAGGATGGTTTCACCGATGGATCCCGTACAGGATGATGAATTGAACGCACTCACCGCCTTGGGGCAGGCGGTAGCTGACGCCCTGGAGCGTAAGCGTCGACTGGGACAGTATGCAGTGGTCTGGCGCGACGGCAGGGCGGTCAAGCTCTCCCCTGAGGAGATTGGCAGCGCGGAAGCGGATACATCCCAGGCCGGCCCAGGGGCTGCACGATGAGCGATCTGATCATCTTCGAAGACGATGCCCAGCAGGTGGAAGTGCGGCTGGAAGGGGAGACCGTTTGGCTCAGCCAGTCGCAGATGGCGGCTCTGTTCGACACCTCGACGGACAATATCGGGCTGCACTTGAAGAATATTTATAAAGTCGGGGAGTTGGATGAAGGGGCAACTACCGAGGATTTCTCGGTGGTTCGTCAGGAAGGCTCTCGGCAGGTCAAGCGCCGCCTCAAACACTACAACCTCGACGCCATCATCTCGGTGGGCTATCGGGTTAGCTCCATGCGCGCCACTCGCTTCCGGCAGTGGGCCACCCGCGTCCTTCGCCAGCATCTCACGCAGGGCTACAGCCTTAATGAGCATCGGCTGGCGCAACGCGGTCTGACCGAGCTGGAGCAGGCCGTCCATCTGCTGGGCGAAACGTTGGTGCGCCAGGAGCTGGTGGGCGACATCGGGCGCCTTCCTGTTTCTCCTGTACTTGCGCCAGGAAGGCATGCCGCTGACGTTCGATGAAAACGGCCTGACGGCACTGACCCTGCTGATTGCCGAGAGCGATCCGAAGGCGAAGGACCTGATGGTGCGGCTGGTCATGCACCTGCTTGCCCGGGACGACGCGGGGTTGATCGCGCAGTCTGCTACTCTTTCTGAATGATTCCCGTCAAAGGCCTTCACCACATCACCGCCGTGGCCGCCGACCCGCAGCGGAATCTCGACTTCTACGCCGGCGTCCTCGGCCTGCGGCTGGTGAAAAAGACCGTTAATCAGGACGATCCGTTCACCTATCACCTCTACTACGGCGATGCCCTGGGCCGACCCGGAACGGCGATGACGTTTTTCCCATTCCGCGGTGTGCGGGCCGGGCAACCGGGCCGAGGACAGCCGTTGGAGACGCGGTTTACGGTGCCGGCGGAATCATTGCCGGACTGGCAGGCGCGCCTGACACAGGCCGGCATTCAGCCCCGGACGGGATCAGTGGCAGAGGGAGCGCCCTCCCTGCATTTCACCGACCCCGATGGCCTGCCACTGGCGCTGGTGGGGCAGGGCACGGCGGAAGGCGCTCCCGGCGCGCCAGACTCAGACATCTGGCAGGCGCCGGGTCTGGCCGCCGGCATGGCAATCCAGCGGTTTGCCGGGATGACGCTCTCCAGTCACCGGCCGGATTCCACCGCGCGGGTGCTGACTGAATTACTCGGGTATACCGAGGGCGCAGCCGATACCGACGGCCGCTGGTTTCACGCTCCGGAGGGTGGCACTGGAGATCAGCTGTATTTATTCAACGATGCGGCGCCCGGCCAGCCAGGCTATGGCACGGTGCACCACATCGCGTTCCGTGTGTCGGATCACTCGGCACTGCTAGAGATGCTCGAGCGCGTGCAGGCCACGCGTCTGCCGTCGTCCGGTGAGGTGGACCGGTTCTATTTCAAATCCGTCTATTTCCGCGAGCCCGGCGGCATGCTCTTTGAGATCGCCACCGATGACCCGGGCTTTGCCGTGGATGAGCCCGCCGAGTCCCTGGGCGAGGCGCTTAAGCTCACCGACGCGCATGAACCGATGCGAGCGGCAATCGAGGCCCAGCTACCGGCGTTGCGATTAAAGAGGCACTGAAAAATGAGTAAGCAAAAAGTAAGCGATGAAATTTTGCAGGGTATTCGGGAGCTCCAGCATCACGACGCCTGTTCACCGGCGGAGCGTTTGCGGCTGTTTGAGGAGGCTACCGAACGGCAGCGGGCTCGAGAGAAATCCATGTCGATCAAGATAGATGACGAAGAATCCTCAGAGCGCGACTGGACGCGTGAACAGCTTTACGATGCTGAATAACTCACTGAGCCCACACCCCCAATGACTGACTTTTTCGCCACCGCTCCGCGCGGCTTCGAAGAGCTGCTGGCCGCGGAGTTGCGCGGCCTCGGCCTGGCCAGCGCGCGGGTGCGGCGTGGCGGGGTCAGCTTTAGCGAATCGCTGGCCGCCGCCTACCGCGCGTGTTTGTGGTCACGGCTCGCCAACCGCATCCTCCTGCCCATCGCACGCTTTGAGGCAGAGGACGAACAGGCCTTGTATGACGGCGTGCAGGGCATCGACTGGTCGGCGCATCTGGGCGTGGACAACACCCTGGCGGTGGACTTTACCGGGGTGCGGGCGCGCATTGCCCATGGTCGCTTCGCCCAGCAGCGCGTCAAGGATGCCGTGGTCGATCAGCTGCGTGATGCCAGTGGTGCGCGGCCGTCAGTGGATACCGATCAACCCGATGTGCGGGTGAACGTCCACATGATGGAAGCGGCGGTGACGGTGGCGATTGATCTGTCGGGCGAGAGCCTGCATCAGCGTGGCTATCGGCGCCAGGGCCGCAGCGCACCGTTAAAGGAGAACCTGGCGGCCGCCATGCTGCTGCGTGGCGACTGGCCCACACTGGCGGCCCAGGGCGGGGCGTTGATTGACCCCATGTGTGGCTCGGGCACGCTGTTGATCGAGGCGGTGTGGATGGCCACCGACACGGCGCCAGGGCTCTTGCGTACACGCTTTGGCTTTCATCACTGGCGGGGCCACGACGACGCCCTGTGGAAACCCCTCATCGACGAGGCGCTGGAGCGTCAGGCGCGCGGTGCTGAAAAGCCACCGACGATCCTGGGGTTTGATCAGGATGAGGAGGCGGTCGCCGCCAGCCGCGATCACCTGCGTCGAGTGGGTCTGGCCGATTGCGTGCCGGTGGAGTGCGCCGGGTTGTCTCAACTGCAGCGACCGGCCGATCGGCCGCGCGGTCTGGTCATCACCAACCCACCCTATGGCCAGCGCCTGGCCGAGCAACATGAGCTGGTGCCGTTGTACCTGAGCCTGGGCCAGACCCTGAAGACGCGGTTTGCGGGCTGGCGCGCGATGGTGCTGAACGGCTCGGGCTGTGCGCTGGGATTGAAACCCGAGCGCAGCTGGCAGGTCTTCAATGGGCCCATTGAGTGCCGCCTTGAGCGATTTGAGCTGCAGGCCGGTGGCGGGGAGGCAACCCCCGCCCAGGACCTGGTCAACCGCCTGCACAAAAACCAACGGCAGTTAAAGAAATGGCTGGCGCGTGAGGCCATACACGCCTATCGGGTGTACGACGCCGACATCCCGGAGTACGCGCTGGCCGTGGATGTGTACAACAGCCAGGATGCCCGGTGGCTGCACGTCCAGGAGTATGCCGCCCCCGCCACGGTCGATGCCGGCAAGGCGCAGGCCCGCTTGCGCGCCGCTTTGAGTGTGTTGCCCGGCGCACTCGGCACGGACCCTTCAAAACTGGTGTACAAAGTCCGCCAGCGCCAGCGTGGCGAGCATCAGTATCAGCGCCTCGCGGAACAAGGCCAGTATCTGGAGGTGCAGGAAGGGCCCTGCCGCTTGCTGGTCAACCTCACCGATCATCTGGACACGGGCCTGTTTCTGGATCACCGGCCGGTGCGGCAGTGGATTGGTGAGAACGCTCGGGGTAAGCATTTTCTGAACCTGTATGCCTACACCGGTGCCGCCACCGTGCATGCGGGCCTGGGGGGCGCGGCCAGCACCACCAGCGTGGATCTATCAAAAACCTACCTCGGCTGGTTGCAGCGCAATCTGCATCGCAATCAGCTCAACAGCCCCGTGCATGCGCTGGTCCAGGAAGATGTGATGGCATGGCTGAAGGGCTGTGATCGGCGGTACGACCTGATCTTTCTGGACCCACCGAGTTTTTCCAGCTCAAAGCGCATGGCCGGCAGTCTGGACATCCAGCGCGATCATGTGGCGCTGATCCAGGCGGCGGCCGCGTGTCTGAGTGAGGACGGCCTGATGATCTTTTCCACCAACCGCAAAGGCTTCAAGCTCGACCCGGTGCTGCATGAGCAGTTCAGCATCGAAGACCGCACGGCGTGGTCCATCCCGAAAGACTTTCAGCGCCATGTCTGGGTGCATGGGTGCTGGTACATTCAGCTAAGTGAGCGGGAGAGGCATCAGTGAATCATCCGATCGGTGAACAGACGGTCCTGATTACCGGAGCGGGCCGAGGACTTGGCGCTGCCATTGCCACGGCGTTTGCGCGCGAAGGCGCCCGCGTGGCCATCAATTATCGCCATAGTCGTAATCATGCTGAGGCACTGGCTGCGTCGATTGGCCCTCAAGCCGCTGTCTACCAGGCGGATGTCAGCGATGCGCAGGCGGTCCAGGAACTGGTGGCCCGAGTTGCCGATGAGCTTGGACCACCCACCACGCTGGTGCACAACGCGCTGGCGAATTTCCGCTTTAACGGCGAGGCCCGGAAGCACCTCGATACGCTGCAGTGGTCGGATGTCGCGGCGCAGGGGGAGGTGGCCGTGGGTGGCTTGATTAACGCGCTGCGTGCCCTTGATGAGCATTTTACGACTCACCAGGGTGGTCGTGTCATTACCGTGGGCACCAATCTCTTTCACAACCCGGTGGTGCCGTATCATGACTACACGGCGGCCAAGGCCGCCTTAATGGCGATGACACGTACCGCCGCGCGCGAGCTCGGCCCCCGCGGCGTTACCGTGAATATGGTCGCCGGTGGGCTGTTGCGCACCACGGATGCCAGCGCCGCCACCCCGGAGGCGGTCTTCGACCTGATCGCCAGCCAGACCCCATTGGGCCATGTGACCACACCGGAAGAACTGGCCGATGCGGTGCTGTTCTTCGCCTCACCCTGGGCTCGAGCGGTAACCGGGCAGACGTTGATTGTCGATGGCGGACTGGTCTGTGACTGAATCCGCGGCACTTGAGCGCAAGCGAACGTGAGCGGATGCTGAGGCCACTATGACGGACTCCACGACGCATTCCGGCGCCGAGGCGCCTCTCGACATCGCCATCATCGGCAGCGGCGTGGCGGGCGCATCGGCCGCGCGTCAGCTCGCACTCTCCTTGCCGGCTCGGTTGGGGCGTATCGCCATCCACGAAATCGGCCGCGGCCCGGGCGGTCGGGCGGCCACTCGCAAGTCCCGATCGCTGCTTGGCTTTCGGGTGAACCACGGCGCCCCCTATGCGGATATCACCACCGCTCAGGGTCAGGCGCTGATTGCTGCGCTGGACGGGGCAGCCGAAGCCTACACCGGTGAACGTGTGCGGATTGACGCGCAGACCGGCAGGATGCACCCGCTCGCAAAGCCAGAGGGGGTATCGCTTGTCACCGGCGCGGGTGGCGAGATGGCCCAGATCGCCGAGGGCTTGCTGCGGGATGACGCCGGTGGTGTGCTCGCCCCCATAGAGACCCGGTTCACCAGCATGGTGCGGGGGCTCACCCGTGAGCCGACAGACAAGGGCCCATGGCGGCTGAGCGATAAACACGGTGAGACCATTGACCGGGCCGATTGGCTGGTCGTCGCCGGCAGTGGCGTGGCGCATCCGCGATGGTCGCAGACCTTCGGTGGCGAGCCGCCCTTGGTGTCCGCGGCCCAGTCGGTGGACGATTCCACGCTGGACAAGGCATTGGCGGTGATCGCCGGGCAGGGCGTGGCCCCCGTTCTGACGGTGTTTTTCTACCTGACGGGGGAGGCGGCGGAGCCATGGCTCGCGATGGGCCTCAACGATGGGGTTGTGGAGGGAGACACCAGGATCGCCAGGCTGTCGGTTCAGCCGACGGGGGAGGGGAGTTGCTCGGTGGTCCTTTACTCCACCAGCGAATACGCCCGTGAAAACGCCGGGGTCCATGGCGCCTCCTCGAGCGCGGCCAGGGTGGGCAATGCCGCATCCAGCGCCGATCGGGAAGCGGTGATCATTGAGGATCTGCTCTCGGCACTTACAGGGATTCCGTCCATGCCGGCGGTCGAACCGAGCGCCTATGCTTTCGGCCCGCTGTTGCATCGCTGGGGCAATGCCTTCCCGCTCGGCGAACCACTGCCGCGATCCCTGGCCGTCTGCCCGGACGCCCGCGTCGCCTTCTGCGGGGATTACGTCGCCACTGATGCGCGCATGGGCAGTTATGAGAGTGCCCTTTTATCCGGTGCCAATGCCGCAGAGGCCATTTGCGGCTCACTGCGCTAGTCTGCATAGAATCAGCAAAATAACGACGAGAGAGGAGAGAGACGATGACGGGACAGCAGGATGTCGTGATTGTTGGTGGGGCACGGACCCCCATCGGCGAATTCGGTGGTGGTCTCAAGGATGTACCGCCGACGCAGCTCGCGGCCACGGTGTTGGGCGAGTCGGTCAAGCGTGCGGGTGTCGCGCCCGACCAGGTCAGTCAGGTGGTTTTCGGTAACGTCATCCACACCGAACCACGAGATATGTACCTGAGCCGCGTTGCCGCAATCGAGGGTGGGTTGCCTGACAGCGCCTGTGCGCTGACATTGAACCGGCTCTGCGGCAGTGGCCTGCAGGCCATTGTAACGGCCGCGTCCTACATTCGCCTGGGTGAGGCGGAGGCCGTAGTGGGCGGTGGTGCGGAGTGCATGTCGCGGGCGCCCTACTGGTTGCCGACCGCCCGTTGGGGGCAGCGCATGGGCGACGGCGGCATGGTGGATGCCATGGTGGGCGCGCTGACCGATCCGTTCGACCGGTGCCACATGGGGATCACCGCCGAGAATGTCGCCGAGAAGTGGGGCATTTCGCGCGAAGAACAGGATGCGCTGGCGCTGGCGTCGCACCAACGGGCGGTGGCGGCGATCGAGGCCGGTCGCTTTATTGAGCAGATCGTCCCGGTGTCGATCAAAACGCGCAAGGGAGAGGTCGTCTTCGATACCGATGAGGGGCCGCGCGCCGATGTCACCGCCGAGCGGCTGGGCGCGATGCGTCCGGTGTTCAAGCGTGAGGGCGGTACGGTCACCGCCGGCAATGCCTCGTCCATCAACGACGGTGCGGCGGCCGTCACGATGATGTCAGCGAGGGCTGCCGAGCAGTCCGGGATCACGCCGTTGGCGCGTCTGGTCGGTTCATCCCTCGCTGCGGTGGATCCCAAGTACATGGGCATTGGCCCGGTGCCGGCGATTTCCCAATTGCTCGAGCAGACCGGCGTCAATGCCGACGACATCGATGTCTGGGAGATCAACGAGGCGTTTGCGGCGCAGGCACTGGCCGTCGTGAAGGATCTCGAGCTCGATCCGGTGCGTGTCAACCCGAACGGCAGCGGCGTCTCGCTCGGTCATCCGATCGGTGCGACCGGTGCCAACCTGACCGTCAAGGCCCTCGCCGAACTCCAGCGAACCGGAGGCCGGTACGGCGTCATCAGTATGTGTATTGGCGGCGGTCAGGGCATTGCGGCATTGATCGAGCGCGTCTGATCGTAGGGTGACTACGCCCGGCGTTCCAGGCCCATCGCCCAGAAGTCGATC